>CBFCWE010000061.1:0-24680 GCA_965601435.1 uncultured Methanosarcina sp. | reverse complement strand
TGGAGAGCTCTGCAGTATCTTGGTTCCTGTTGCCTCTTCTCTTCTCTTTTCTTCCTCTCACTTTTCTCTTCCCATGCCCTGCAAAACCCTATACAAAAACTCTTTACATAAGAAGCCCACTAGTTTCAATATAAAAGTTTCAGAAAAAGCGACCGGTATGACAGAAAAAACCCCCATCATCGAACTTAGGAACCTTACCAAAATCTACCAGAACGGGGTGGAGTTCCGGGCCCTTGACGATGCCTGCTTAAGGATCGAAAAAGGGGAATTTGTGGCAATCGTCGGGCCTTCGGGTTCCGGGAAAAGTACCCTGATGCACCTGATAGGTCTTCTGGATACCCCCAGTTCAGGGATCCTTCTGATTGACGGACAGGACGTGACCGAGATGTCGGATAAGGAACGTTCCGAAATGCGGAACCGAATGCTCGGTTTTATCTTCCAGTACCATCACCTGCTCCCTGATTTCACAGCCCTTGAAAATGTGATGATGCCGCTTTTGATCGCCGGAACGGGAAAGAAAGAAGCAAAAGAGGTAGCAGAAAAACTCCTGACAGAAGTTGGCCTGAAAGACCGGATGGACCACAAGCCAGGGGAACTCTCGGGAGGCCAGAACCAGAGGGTGGCAGTTGCCAGGGCTCTTAGCGGTTCTCCGGCTATCGTGCTCGGGGACGAGCCCACCGGGAACCTGGATACAAAAACCGGGGACATGATCTATGAATTGCTCAGGAAGCTGAACCGGGAACATGACCAGACCTTCATAGTGGTAACGCACAACGAGGACCTGGCCGGAAAAGCCGACAGGATAATCAGGCTTGTAGACGGGAAGATCATAAGCAGTGCCTGAAATTACATCCTGAGTAGTATTTGAAAGTACAGACTGGCAGTGTTTGAAAGTAGAGCCAGTAACTGAAGATAATCGGCTAAGAAGGATAGATGTCGAGGGTTATTAATGGAATATGCAAAAGGAAGAATAGGCCGGGTCTTTACCGTCAGGATAGACCATGGGGATGACCTGGTTCTGGAACTGATTAAACTCGCGGAACTCGAAAAGATCGAGTCGGCTGTTTTCGTGCTGCTCGGCGCGCTAAAAGAAGGAAAGCTCGTGACAGGTCCGGAAGAAAACAGGCGCCCTCCGACCCCGATGTGGTCCGCTTTTGATGACGTTCATGAGATTATCGGGATTGGAGATATCTTCCTTGAAGAGGGAAAGCCAAAGATCCACCTGCATGCCGGGACAGGTCGGGAGGGTTCTGTAAAACTCGGCTGTCTCCGGGGCGAAAGTGAAGTTTTTATGGTTGTTGAAGTGTTTATCTTCGAAATTGAAGGGATTGCTGCCGAAAGGGTCATGGATATGGAGCAGGGCTTTGCACCGGTCAGCTTCGGAAGGAGTCATGACCGGGAATAAAAAAGATTTGAAGCACTGTCCGGAAAAGGACCCGTTTTAATCAATTTTTTCAATTGATATTTTAATCAATTTAATTTTGCAGCACAACTTCCAGTTCCCTAAGTCTACTGAGGGCAGTCATTTTTTCCTTATTGTCTTTCAGGAATTCATCCTCTAACATCCCTATTATTTTGGGGAAGGGTAAAATCAGCTGGTAGTATTTGACAGGTCTGCCTTTTCCCTTGCTCTTCTTTTCTGATCTTTCATCCACCCATCCTCTTTCCTTAAGGGGGCGCATGGCTACGCTTACTTCCGGCTGCCTGAGCCCGGAAACAATCTCTATGTGAAGCGACCTTAGTTCGTTGCAGTCTTTGAGACATACGATTGCCGTGGCTTCCGTTCTCGGGAGGCCTAGGGTCTGGAGCATATCAATAACTGTATACTCTTTTTCGGTTAAAACAACAGGAGAATCGTCAGTCATCACAAATGAATAATACTTTCAGGTTTATATAATTTATGTAGATAAAATTATTTTTTTAACTCAATTGAATATGCCCCTGAAAAAAATTTAATTCTCTTCTGCTGAATCCGGTTATGAAAAGTTACGGTCTAAAAAACTGAGATAATCCTTCTTTGGAATAAAATATGTTGAGTTTTTCCGAACCAAAACCTTTAATGCTTTGTATCGGCAGCTAACTTAGAAGCTCCTTTTTAGGAAGTATTTGTATAATATTGCTATAATATATCTGAAATATATCTGAAATATATCTGAAATTATTTGACAGAAACGTTGATAGAAATTATCCGGGAATAAACTAAAAAACCTCGATAAATCTTGATATTCTTGATAAGTCCAATGGTATATTCAACGCTAATTGGATAAAAAATTAAATAACATTTTGGCATTCTTACGGTTAAATTAAAAATCAACGGTTAAGTTGAAGGTCAAGCTTCAAATAACAGGATATATCTATACCTAGATCAGTTATTAGAAAGGGTGAAATGATGTCGTATATCGGTTTACAGCAGGGTTCTGGAGAGTACAAAATCCAAAAGATACACGCTAGGGAGATTCTGGATTCCAGAGGAAACCCCACCGTCGAAGTTGATGTGTTTACAGATAAGGGGTTCGGAAGGGCAGCTGTTCCTTCAGGTGCTTCCACGGGGACCTACGAAGCTCTTGAGATGCGGGACGGAGACCCGAACAGGTACGGTGGAAAAGGCGTGCTTAACGCTGTCAAAAACGTGAACACCATTATCCAGAAGGAACTGTTGGGGCTCGATGTACGGAACCAGCGGGAAATCGATGAGCTGATGATCGAGCTCGACGAAACGGAAAACAAAGCTAACCTCGGAGCAAATGCGATCCTGGGGGTCTCGATGGCCGTTGCAAAAGCCGCTGCCGATTCCCTTAACATGCCTCTCTACCGCTATTTTGGCGGTTCTAACGCTTTTACCCTGCCTGTCCCTACCATGAATGTCCTTAACGGAGGGAAGCATGCAGGTAACGACCTTGCAATTCAGGAATTCATGATCCAGCCCAAGGGCGCCGAAACGTTCTTCGAGGCCATGCAGGTAGGCGCCGAGATCTATCATACCCTCGGGAAAATCCTGGAAAAGAAATACGGCGGCTCCTCAACAAACGTAGGGTATGAAGGCGGATACGCTCCCATGATGAGCGAGAGCACGGAAGCCCTTGATGCCCTGGTACAGGCAATCGAGGAAGCAGGTTACACTGAAACCGAAGTAACCATAGGGCTTGATTGCGCTGCTTCCGAGTTCTATGCGGACGAGTTCTACACGATTGACGGGAAGAAGCTTGCAGCCCCGGAACTCATGGACTACTACATCGAACTTGTAAATTCCTACCCGATCCTCTCCATCGAAGACCCCTTCTACGAAGAATCTTTCGAGGACTTCGAGGCCCTGACCAG
The DNA here is from genome assembly GCA_965601435.1 of uncultured Methanosarcina sp. Lineage (GTDB taxonomy): Archaea > Halobacteriota > Methanosarcinia > Methanosarcinales > Methanosarcinaceae > MTP4. Next base: position 21,362 of record CBFCWE010000061.1, on the reverse strand, counting down.
CGAACTCTGGGACACGATCATCGTGGGCGACGACCTCTTCGTCACAAACATCGAAAGGCTCTCCAGAGGCGTAGACATGGGAGCGGCAAACGCTCTCCTCCTGAAAGTCAACCAGATCGGAAGCATCTCCGAAGCCTTTGACGCCGCAAGCATGGCAGCCAGGAACGGCTACACCGTGGTTGTAAGCCACCGCTCTGCGGAAACCGAAGACACCACCATCGCGGACCTTGCTGTTGGTATCGGAGCCGAGATGATCAAGACCGGAGCCCCGGCCCGCGGCGAAAGGACCGCAAAATACAACCAGCTCCTCAGGATCGAGGAAGACCTGGGTGAAGTCGCACACTTCGTGCAGCTCTAACACCCTTTCCGTTCTTTTTTTCCATTTTTTCTTTTTTTCCTTTCCTTTCTTCTCTTTTCCTTTCCTTTTTCTCCCTAATTCCAATCATCTTCTTGTTTTCTTGAATCAATTCTTTGCACTCGATTGCTGTCCTGATTTTTTCATACAAATACCTGCTCAGAAACTAATTTATAATCCGCAAGCAAAGAGTTAGGTACAAAAATTAAATGATCAGTTTCCTTAATTATCCCCGGACTCCCGGGGAGAGCCAGGGAGTTTGTCCTTTAGGGGCAGGGAGTTTGTCTTCATGTATGAACTGGGTATCGCATTCAGACAGGGTTTTTCAAGGCGGAGGCAGACCATCTTTGCAATTATTGCCGTTGCCCTTGCCGTTGCCGTGATTACGGTAATGATGGCTATGATGTCGGGTTTTCAGGGGGAACTGGTAGAATCGAGCATTGAGAATAACCCGCACATAGTGATCTCTCCGGCAGATGAGGAAGAGGAGTTCATACACCTCTACAGGCACAGTTCCACAAGAATCATGGAAAAAGAAGGTGTTGTGGCCGTTTCCCCGAAGTACCTGGGTCAGGCGGCGCTGGAGTATCGGGACAATGCCGAAGGTGTTTCCCTGGAGGGTGTGGAACCCATGGCAGAAGATGCGGTCATGCGGGTAAGCGAGGACGTCATTGACGGGGATTTTTTTGCCCTTGTGCACAGCAGGCAGGGGATCATCCTCGGGGACAAACTTGCGGAAAACCTCGAAGTTAAGGTAGGAGACCGGGTAGATGCTGTTTTTCCGGATTCAAAGACAAGCTCTTTCAAAGTGGTAGGGCTTACCCATACGGGCACTGCAGCCGATGAGGTTACGGCTTACGCTAGGCTTGATTCCGTGCAGGATTTCTACAACGAACCCGGAGTCGTGAGCACCATCGGGGTGAGGGTGCAAGACCCTTACCAGGCAGAGACAATAGCAGCCTCAATCGAGGGAGAAACGGGTCTGGATGCCGTAAGCTGGCGCGAGGCGAACGCCGATATCCTGGACCTCCTTGAAACCCAGCAGGCTTTTATATATATCTTCTACGCGCTGATCTACGGGATTGCAGGTTTCGGGATTGCAAACACCCTGATAACCGTTGTAGCCCAGCGGACCCCGGAGATAGGGATCCTGAAAGCCATGGGAGCCTCCCGGCGGAGCATCACCATTGTTTTCCTTCTCCAGTCCGCACTCCTTGGTGCCATTGGCCTGGTGCTGGGCACGGTGCTGGGCTATGCGGCAACCGTTTTTCTCCAGAATTATAAGATTGACATCCCCCAGGAGATGTATTTCGGGCTGCAGACCCTCCCTCTCGAGGTCGAACCCCTTAACTTCTTCTATGCCGCTATTTTTGCTTTCGTGATCAACCTGATTGCCGGGGTTTACCCTGCCAGAAAAGCTGCAAAACTCGACGCCGTAACCGCAATTGAAAGCGCCTGAACTTCAGGCTACCTTTGTAGCTTAAGTCTTTTAGCCTAAGTCTTTCAGCCTGAGTCTTTCAGCCTTTTGGCCTTATTTTCAAACAACTCCGATCATTTTCAGCCCGATGTAAATCATAAGGAAAACGAAGAGATGTTTCAGGTACTCGGGATTGACAACATGGGCAATCTGAGCTCCTTTCCTTGCCGCAAGGATCCCCGGGCCTGCCAGCAGGACCCAGTTCAGGAGGTTGACGTAGCCCAGGGAGTAAGGTGGAAGCCCGGGCTGTCCCCAGCCGTTAATTATGTACCCTATTGTCCCTCCTATGGACGTAAAAATCATTACGGCAGCCGAGGTCCCGATTGCTTCTCGCATTCCGAAGTGCAGGAGAACGAGCATGATAGGAAGCCCTATAACCCCTCCCCCGATTCCTACGAGCCCGGAAAAGAAACCTATGAGAATGCCGGAACCTGCGTAAAGGAGAATGCTGGAACTTACTTCCCGTTCTTCAGTGGGGACCGCAGGAGTCCTGTACGTTTTCAGCGCTCCGATGATGATAGTTACCCCGAAAATCTTGCTCAGGACCTCTGCCGGCAGGACCGCTGCCACGGCTGCCCCTCCGAAACTTGCGGCCAGGCCGAAAATCCCGATCAGGACAGCAGGCTTCCAGAGTACGGTCAGGTTTCGCTGGTGCTTCAACACCCCACTTATGGCATTTGGCAGGATTACAAAAAGGCTTGTCCCAAAAGCGATCCGAATCGCCAGGTCAGGGGAAATCCCTTCCGCCTGCAGGACCCAGAACTGGACCGGGGACATGATAAAACCCCCACCCACACCCAGGAGGCCTGAGATCAGGCCCGTAAAAGCGCCTGTGAAAAGGAGGATTATGAGGTAGAGGGGATCGATGGGGGTCATCTCCAGAATTAACGTTTCCGGGGTTTATGGTTCTTGGGTCCAAATTCTGAACTAAAATCAGGAATTGGTTTTGGATTTAATTTTAGATTTGTGTTTGGATTTGATCTTGGCTTTGAGTTTGGAATTAATCATTTTTTTCGGGGATTTTCTATTCCTCCGGGGAACACCCTTCAGGCATACAGGTTTCCGTATCTTCCGCATCTTCCGAATCCGAAATAGGTTTATGGAATTCAACTATATTGTACTTGAAATATATTCCGTTACTGCTTGAGGTAATATGGAAAAATCCGGTATTCGCAGAAAAATTGTATTTATAAGGGTATCCCATGCGGATACAAAGTGCCTGCTACTGTTAAATAATTTCCCCTTTCCTCTGGCAACCGGGAATTCTCCCACAGAAACTGTTTCCCGAATTGCTGAATTCCTCAAGCACTTCTCCGGAGTTCGTGGATCTGCATAAAACGTTCCGAAACGATTTCTTCAAAGCGTTCTGTGTCTTTTTCCTCCCCTTTTCCGGCTTCCTGCTCGGATCCCTGGGTTCCGATCCCGAAAACGTTCATCTTCCGGATAGCCCGGTTGAGGTGAAGCGCCCTGTATATAAGTTCGGGGTTCATAACCTTTGCAAGGGCTGTGTATTCCTTTTCCCCGAAGAGCAGTTCCGGATTTTCCTGAAGAGCCTGAAGATCCTCAGGGTCCTGTATGGGTGCTGTTTTATTCCTGTAGCAGTAGAGAAGTTTCGGGGCATTGTGAGGAGTCCCGTACAGTGTTTTTCTGATGTGTTCGCTGACGGCTTCGTAAGATTCAGCCTCGGCCCAGAACTCGAAAAGGAGAGGAGATGCCTCCGGGTAGTTCAGGTAGAGAGGGGCTTTTTCTGCTTCATCCAGGATTAGTTCCATGAGTGCGTTTTTGAGTTCTTCCTGTTCACTGGCTGGCGTACCGGTCTGAGAACCTTTTTCCTGAAGCTTTTTGTATGTCTGCAGGGCAAGGGAAAGTAATTCTTCTGTTTCTGCCAGCTCTTTAATTTTGGGCTGTTCTTCAGGCAGTAAAGCCTGCAGCAGTTCCCTTAGCTTTGAAAACTCTGGAATATCTGTAAATTCGGGGGCATCTGACATGAATGATCTTCCTGTTTTTTGTAGAACTTCTGCTCTCTCGATGAGATTCTTTTCTTTTGTATAGCTTCTTTTTTTATAAACCCTGCACCTGGGTTTCAATAATTTGTTCTGCCAAACATGGATGAGAGGTAAATTGTGCAGTTTTGTCTGGCAGCAAATAGCAATAAATATATCATGAGTTTCTCACAATATAGATCCAAAACTTTTTAAAAATAATATCTTATAATATATTCACTTCTCTTGAGAGGCACTTTCATGATCGAAATCGAGTTACATGGCACTTATAACATCTACTACGCAATCCAGGGCATGCGAAACCCGAAAAATTCCTGGCACCTGATGGACAGCAGTGAACCGGAAGATGACGGAAACTGCCAGCTCGGGGAAAAGGACCTTAGACTTGCCCAGATGCTGACCCTGGCAGGCACGGAACATTCAAAGTTCCTCAGGTTTATCCCGGTCTGCTTTGACATCAACGCTCCCTTCTACTGGTGGAAAGAATTTGACACTTACAAGTTCGTGGAAAAAAACTCCTGCTCCACCATGCACAAGCTCACCAGCCGTCCCCTGACTCTCCAGGACTTTTCCTTTGACACCATAACCAAATACCGGGAAGCCCAGGTCGAACACCTGAACGAGCTGATCGCGACTTACAATGCCTGCAAAGGAGAAAACGAAGAGGACGCAGCATACCGGAAAGAGGTCTTCAGGGAACTTGTGCAGGACCTCCCGAGTGCCTTTATGCAGAAGAGAACCGTCATCACCAACTATGCCGAACTCCGGAACATCTACTTCCAGCGCAGGCACCACAAGCTTGAGGAATGGAGGGAGTTCTGCACCTGGATGATTAAGGAACTTCCGTATTGCGAAGAACTGATTTGCCTTGAAAAGCAGGAGTAAGGTTGGGAATAAAAATGCGGGAATAAAGAGGGATGGGAATAAAAAACTGGATAATAACCTGATCATAACCTTAATAAAAAATACAGTATAAAAAAAGCTGAATAAAAACGATGGGAATAAAAAGGATGAGGTTTGTAGGGTAAAATGAATAACGTTGAGAATGCTGTTCCTCCGTATCCAGTCTAGCCGGGGACTGATTGCTTTCAGAACCCCGGGTTCTCACCGGTCAGCTTGCTGACCGGCTTTTTCTTAAAAATTTATTAAAAAAAGTGGAAATTACCTCCCCCTTTTCCATTTCTTATTTATTATTTTTATTTTTATATACACTTTAAATTTATTAAGTATGATGTCCAAATAATTATCGGTGATTATTTTGGACTATTCTTCTCTCGATCTTCAGTTTACCAGACCCCCCGGAGCATCTTCATACAAATACCGCGCTTCCATTCTGGAGGATGGAAATGTTGTATCAAGCAAAGATTTTGAACTCAGGCGAGACCTGAAGTTCCAGCAGATGCTCGACAGGATCGAGAAAAAAGCCGTAGCTTCCTCACCCCAGCCGGAAGAAGATGTCCACATCGAGTTCGGGAAAATGCTGTACGAAAAAGTTTTCTTCGGGGAACTGGGCAGGCATTTTAACGAACGCCTTGAGGGTGTAAGAAATAACGGCAGTGGGCTCAGGATTTCTCTCAGGTGTGACGAAGGAGTCCCGGAAATTGCGGCGCTGCCCTGGGAATACCTGCACAACGGGGAAGATTTCCTGATCACCAGAAGGAATGTTTTGATTTCAAGGCTCCCGCCGGAGATTAGAAAGACCGAGCTTTCACCCCTTGAATCAGTGCTTCGTATGCTGGTTATCATTTCCGCTCCGGATGACCCCAGAATTTCACCTTTGAACACAGAAAAGGAACAGGAAATAATTCTGGAAGCTGTAGACAGGCTGCAAAAAGACCAGAAAATAAAAGTGGACTTTACCGAAGACGCAACTTTTGAAAATGTTGAAGGCTACCTGAACGAAAGAGATTACCATATCGTCCACTTCACAGGACACGGGATTAACATAGACGGTAAAGGGCATCTTGTGTTTGAAGCAGAAGACCAGAAAGCAAGGCTTATTGATAACAGAACCCTTTCCGACCTCTTCTCCGAAAGAGGCATCCGGCTTGTAGTGCTCAGCTCCTGTGAATCAGCCAAAGGTTCAAATAAAGAAGCTTTCGGGGATCTGGCAAGCATGCTTTCCCAAAGAAGGATTCCTGCTGTCGTGGCAATGCAATATTCGGTAATCGATGACGTTGCCACGAAGTTTACGTATACCTTTTACAAAACGATTTCAGACGGAAGACCTGTTGACCTTGCCCTGAAAGAAGCCAGGATCGTGATGAAGAATTCGGAAAAGAGTAACGGGCTTGACTTCGCAACTCCGGTGATGTATTTGTCGGACCCAAATTGCGTCCATGTCGGGAACTTAAAATCGGAACCTTCGGAATTCGTATTCGATCCTAAAATATATTCGGAATTACCTGCAATGGAAAAAGGATTTGTTGCCAGAAGAAAGGAACTTAGAATCCTTGAAAAAGGTTTCAAATCTGACATAAAAAGGGCTGCAACCATACACGGTTTCGGAGGGATCGGAAAAACTGCACTTGCAGCAAGATTTGCTTACAAGACGCAAGATTACTTTGAAGGTATTTTAGGAGTTAAATGTACACCCACCACCAGACCGGAAGACCTTCTGAACAAATTCAACAGCTTTCTGCTGATGAAAGGGAGACCTGAACTTAACCAGATCCTTGATCAGCAAGTCCCACTTGAAGTTAAAACTTCTTTTCTTGTTACCATATTGAACCAGATTAGATTCCTCACCATCTTCGACAATTTTGAAGACTGCCTGAACGAAGATAGGAATGACATAGAAAACCCTGAACTCAAAGCATTTATTCAGCAGCTACTCAACACCACAACTAAAAAAACAAAATTCATAATCACAACCCGCTACGATTTCGACCCCCTCGAAGGCAGGCTTACGGGTGGCATAGAACACGTTTCACTTCCGGAACTCCATTTCCCCCAGACCAACTGGCTAATGAACAACTATACGGAACTGGCAGACCTTGAAATCCCGAAAAAAAGGCAAATCTATAAAGTCATAGGCGGCCACCCCTGGACTATAGGCCAGTTTGCAAAACATGCTGCTGTACAGGGAGTGGATGACTTACTGCTGGACCTCCGCCCCCTGAAAAAAGATCTTATCGAGTTCACCCTGCTTGACAAGTCCTATACAAAACTGGACGAAGCCGCAAGAAAACTGCTCCTCAGCGCCTCAATTTACGAAGAAGCCGTCCCTGTAGAAGCCCTATCCTGGATTGTCGGGAATGAAAAGAATGCAAGTCCATCCGTCGGAGAACCTCTGCAAAAACTCCTCCAATGGGGTCTGATCTCAAGGGAACAGGTCTACAATGAAACTGTTTACTCGGAGCACACGATTGTAAAAGATTTTGCAAGCAAGAAACTGAAAGAAGATGGACTCGACAAAAAGAAGCTTCTCATCAGGGCTGCCAGATTCTATGTGAATCTTGCCACCCAATCTAAAAACCTCTGGGATCTCCTGAAAGCAAGAGATTACTTTTATCAGGCAGAAGACTGGGAAAATGCAAGCAATATTGTGGGAAGTACAACAAATCATTTGATCCGCTGGGGACACATTGAACGTGCAATGGAAATGTTGAATGAATCCATCAAAACAACTTCAGGAGTTACAAAATTGAATTATGAAGGCACTCTGGCAAATATTTATTATGGCCTCGGAGACTTCAATGCAGCATTAAATATATATTTGGACATTAAATGTAAATATGAGAGAAGTGGGTACAAAAGCGGAATTGCAAAAACACTGCACCAGCTCGGAATGATTCATCAGGATCAGGGCAACTACGAAGAGGCCGTCAAAAAGTATAACCAGTCCCTGAAAATTGCAGAAGAACTGGGGGGTAAAAACGGAATTGCTTCAACACTGCACCAGATAGGAACGATTCATCAGGATCAGGGCAACTACGAAGAAGCAGTCAAAAAGTATACCGAGTCCCTGAAAATTGCAGAAGAACTGGGGGACAAAAGCGGAATTGCACAAACACTGCACCAGATAGGAAATGTTCATTACCAACAGGGCAACTACGAAGAGGCCGTCAAAAAGTATAACCAGTCCCTGAAAATGAAGGAAGAACTGGGGGACAAAAGCAGAATTGCTTCAACACTACACCAGATAGGAATGATTCATCAGGATCAGGGCAACTACGAAGAGGCCGTCAAAAAGTATACCGAGTCCCTGAAAATTTCAGAAGAACTGGGGGGTAAAAACGGAATTGCTTCAACACTGCACCAGATAGGAACGATTCATCAGGATCAGGGCAACTACGAAGAAGCAGTCAAAAAGTATACCGAGTCCCTGAAAATTTCAGAAGAACTGGGGGACAAAAGCGGAATTGCTTCAACACTCGGCCAGCTTGGAATGATCTATGAAGCAAAAGAAGAATATGTTTTGGCTCTTCAGGCTTACATAAAAGCTTTTTCGATTTTCGAAGCTCTTAAATCTCCATATAGTCAACTGGTTTTGAAACATATCTCTGGGTTGAGAGATAAAATGGGAGAAGAAGAATTTAAAGCTCAATTTGAAAGGCTGGTGAATAACCATGAAGCTTGAACTTATCAAATGCCCTTTTTGTGGGTACAAATACTACACAGATATAGAAAAAATTGTTGAGGATGGGGAAACTGTTGCAGTGCGTTTTGGGCTTTCTGACATTAAGAAGACTTTCAAGCGAAAAACTCCTAAAAACCTGTGCATAGACCTGACCTGCCCCAATTGTAAGAAAGAATTCGAATGGGAAGTAAGGGTATGACTGAGGGGGATGTTGAGAGCGGGGCTGGTGAGGAGGAAATTCCTTTCGTCTCTGCCGAGCCCAACCCTTTCTGGAAGGAGAACGCTGAAAAGATTGTCGGGGAATCCATTTCCGCAATTGAAGGGACGGCCAGGCAGTTTGTGCTTATTACCAGTTTGCTTCAGGGAATTTATTTTCATGCCATCACTTTTTCGGATTTGAGGGCCTGGTCAGGATACTCGCTGCTTATTTATGCGGCCCCGCTTTTTTTCTGGCTTTTGAGCCTGATTTTTGCGGTCCTGGTCTTTTTCAGGCGAACTTTTGATACGAATATAAATTCGAGTCAGAGGTCTAAGGAGACATTTGAAAAAATAGTGAAGGAAAAGTGCAGGCTTGTTCAGGTTTCAGGAATTGCACTTATTCTCAGTTTTGTGGCGCTTCTTCTTGCTTTTTTATATTATCTGGGCCTGGTTTTTGCATAATGGGGCCGGATCAGGGGTTTTTTCATGAAAAGGGATAGGCTCTGCCGGGATTTAGCAGCTAAGGTCTACCGTTATCCTCACAGCATCGTAATTTACTACCGGTCTCTTATGGAGCACCGGGTCTTTTTTTTCTTCAAGTTCAAGCAGGCCGATTCCCTCAAGGTACTTTACATCATTTGAAACGTTGGACTGGCTGCGTTCCAGTAGACGGGCAAGTTCGCTGATGGATTCGGGTTTCTTTTCTCGAATCATCTGGAGCAGGCGGATACGTTCGTTTGTCAGGACCTTTGCGATATCCTCGGGAGTACGGGCCACTATTTCAGGTTCTTGCTTTTCGCTTATTTTACCGGATTTAATGTCCTCAAAGAGTTGATCAAGGTGTTTGCCATATGATTTGTCAGACATGACCTTGATTTCAATGTCTTTTAATTTCACCTATGAACCTCCGGTTTTGTTTTATGAGTTCGAGAACTTCCTCATAGATCTGGCTTAATGATATGAATTCAAATTCAACTGGTTGTTTGCCAAAAAGATGTTTGTGGTCTCTTTTTTTGTGCCCTTTTATCACATGGGCGTTATCAACCCTTATGACAGTTTCCCATCCACAGGATTCTGATTTTACTCTGTAATTGAAGCTGTATTTTACTCCGTGGGGAATTTCCGGTGATTTTTCAACTCTTGTGATTGAAACATCAATTATCTCGTCTTCTGCCAGTACTCTGGTTTCTTTCACAAGGGTTTTTGAATCCAGGTCTTCACCGCCTATATGGCATTACCATATACTTGTATATGGTCTAAGCATATATAGCTAATCTCTTAATCTCTGCCTGTGCTTCTTTGATTACGGTGTTTTCCTGCGGGGATGATAACTTGCAGGTTTTGTCTGTGTTTTTCGCTCATCTTCTTTTCCATTTTCATGAAAAGACCGGTCAGCAAGCTGACCGGTGAGAGTACCGGTACCTGACTTCGGTTTCTGAAGCGTAACTGGGGATTGGATCTCAAGAAATTGGCGGAAACTTTCGGGGTATTTGGAAAACTCTTTAAACATCGGAAGCAAAACTTCTCCATCATACTAACCAATTTGTTATTCAATCCTGTGTATCAAGTTTTATTTCCTGTTATTATATCCCAAAACTCTATCAATAGCTCTCTACCGTGCAGTACCGAAAAGGAAGGACGAAACTCCCATGCCAGTTCCAGGTCAAGCCCCCCATACACTCGAATACACGCCTCGAGAACTGAGATGCGTGCTCTTTGCAGCGACAATGGCGTCCTTTCTTTCCCCTTACATTGCATCTTCGATCAATATTGCCCTTCCCCTGATCGGGAGGGAGTTCGGGGCGGATGCGGTGCTGCTGGGCTGGATTCCGACTACCTACCTGCTGACCTCGGCGGTGCTGCTGATCCCCTTCGGGAGGCTGGCGGACCTTTACGGGATGAAGAAGATTTTCACTTCCGGGATAATTGTTTATTCTCTTGCGGTTTTACTCTGCGGTTTTTCGGTATCTATCCCGATGCTTATTGGCTGCGAGGTGCTGGCAGGGATAGGGGGAGCGATGATTTATGCCACAGCCATTGCCCTCCTGACAGCGGTCTTTCCCGGGAGCGAAAGGGGGAGGGTGCTCGGGATAAACGTGTCAGCCGTGTACATCGGGCTTTCGGCGGGGCCTTTCCTGGGCGGGGTACTTGCGGAGGCATTTGGCTGGAGGAGCATCTTTCTGTCCATTGTGCCTGTGGGGATTGCTGCGTTTCTCCTCTCTTTCCGGGTGAAGGTTGCGGAGGGCGGCAAGAAAGAAAAATTCGATTTCGTGGGTACTGTAATTTATGGGTTCATGCTCTTTTCCCTGATCTACGGGCTTTCCCTTGTGCCTGAAACGAAGGCTTTTGCGTTCCTTACGGCAGGGCTTGTGGGGCTCCTGGGCTTTGTCTTCTGGGAAATGAAGGCTGCAAGCCCGGTTATTAACCTGCGGCTCTTTCGGGACAACCATACCTTTGCCTTCTCGAACCTTGCAGCCCTTATCAATTACAGTGCAACGGCAGCGGTTGCTTTTCTCCTGAGCCTCTTTCTCCAGTACAACAAGGGGCTTTCTCCCCTGGCTGCGGGCACCGTACTTGTTGCCCAGCCTGTGGTAATGGCGCTTCTTTCCCCCTTTGCCGGAAAGCTCTCGGACAAAGTTGAGCCGAGAATCGTGGCATCTGTCGGGATGGGGCTTGCAGCGGTCTGTCTCTTCGCCTTCAGTTTCCTTACAGAAGAGACCCCGCTCCGGAACATAACCGCTATCCTCATGGTACTCGGGCTCGGCTTTGCCCTCTTTTCCTCCCCCAACACCAACGCCATCATGAGCTCCGTGGAAAGGCGCTATTACGGAATCGCCTCCGGGACCATGGGCACCATGCGCCTGATCGGGCAGATGCTGAGCATGGGACTTTCCATGATGATCTTCTCGATTTTCATCGGCAGGGTGGAAATCACTGCCGAGTACCACTCGGAACTCCTGACCAGCGTGCATACGGCATTTACCATCTTTTCGGTACTCTGCTTCCTCGGGGTCTTTGCTTCTCTCGGGAGAGGGAAGCTCAGGCATTGAAAAGCAGATGTGAAATTCGAGTGTCTGGTCTGTCAGGCTGGAGCTATTTTACGATATAGTATCTCAGACACTCGGAAAAAAACGGAAAACTTAAAGAGTTTAGATGCATCCCTCCCTCCCCTCTGGAAACTTTTGGAATTAATTGTCTTTGAAGGGATGATATAATGAACGAGCTTAATAAATCGGTTACTCTTGGAAGGGGGGTTGTTCTTGCGGTTCTGATGGTTATAGGTTCCGGGCTCCTGGGCTTACCGGGGCTTGTAGCAGATAGCGGGACTGTGGAGGAGGTGGTTTTTGGATGGCTATTTATCATCCTGGCAACAATGCCCCTTATCCAGGTCTGTGTCAGGCTCGGGGTAAAATTTCCCTGTACAGGGGGGCTCTTCCATTACGCCAGAGAAGCCGTAGGCGAATGGGGAGGGTATGCTGTGACAGCTCTTGCTTGCGGATCATTTATTCTTGGGGAGCCTGCAATTGCCCTTATCGGCGGGGAATACATTCAACACCTCTTCGATATGCCTGATTACGGGGCTCATATGATGGCTTTTCTTCTTATAACGGTCATGACCTTCATCACCATATTCGGGGTCAGGCTGGTTTCGGTCTTCAATTATGTAGCCGTGACCGTGCTTTTGTTTCTGATTGCAACCATTGTTGCCTTCAACTCCGATTATCTTTCCTCGGGAATCCTTTTCTCAGGTAAGGCTCTGTATGAAGGTATATTCGGCCTTGAGAAAGCATCCTGGCATTTAAACCCCTGCAGCATCTGGAATATTTCCGCTCTGCTCTTCTGGGCTTTCCAGGGTTGGGAAAACATGTCCTTTGGCCTGGGAGAACTCAAGGACCCGGAAAAAAACGTATCTAAAGTCTTCTGGTACAGCTTTGTCCTTACAATTTTCATCTACCTTACGCTGGCAGCCACAAGTATCGGGGCTGATGCGGAAGGTGTTCCCCTTACAGGAGCTTCAGGCCTCGCCGAGCTTGTAAAATTTTCACCTTATGGAAGGCCCTTGATATGGCTTATGGCAATCATTATCGTGGCAAACATGACTTCCTGGAACTTTGCTTCAAGCCGCCTTCTCTACGCTTCGGGAAAAGAGGAAGTGCTGCCTGCATGTCTTGGAAAACTTTCCAAAAGCGGGCAGCCAGTGGTAGGTATCCTGAGCATGTATGCTGTTTTCGTGCTGGTGCTCCTGGGAACATACGTGTTCAGGGTTCCGATCTCTGCCCTGCTCATGCTTGTGAACCAGAACTACCTCTTAATCTACGGCTTTATCCTGCTTTCCTACTGGAAGGTCGAAACCGGATGGAAACGCTGGGTCTACTCGGCCCTTTCTCTTATCTCGCTTTCCTTCCTCATCTCCGGGTTTTCCTGGAAGATCCTTTATTCCATTACCCTTACCGGGCTTGGATATTACGGGTTTGTAAGGAATGCAAAAAAGCAGAAAATCGGGGAAGAGAAGGACAGAGTGCCTGGTTACCGGGAGCATATCAGTACCGAAGATCTGGTTTCCAGGGAGATTCCGGAAAAATCGGGCAGCGAATGAATATTTTTTCCATGTATTCAGGCGGTCTTTGCCTTTCAGGTCTCTGCCGATATTACCTTGCCGGATTAAGAAAAGGTCTTTCTGGCAGCAAATCAGAAACACAAAGGTTATAGGGCTGAAAGCATTCAATCTGCTTCTTATCTTTATTTCTGTAATTTTTTATATTTACTCTCATGCTTTATTGATTCTGAAGGGATGAAAAATGACCGAACTTAAAAAAACAGTAACTCTCGGACGTGGTGTCGTCCTGGCCATGCTGATGGTCATAGGGTCGGGGCTGCTGGGTCTCCCGGGCCTTGTGGCGGACGTAGGGACAGTGCAGGAAGTGGTCTTCGGCTGGCTCCTGATCATCCTTGCAACAATGCCCCTTATCCAGATCTGCGCCAGGCTCGGGGTGAAGTTCCCGTATTCGGGAGGAATTTCCCTTTATGCCAGGGAAGCTGTGGGAGAATGGGGTGGGTATGCGGTAACAGCCCTCGTTTGCGGCTCTTTTATGCTTGGAGAGCCTATGGTCGCTCTTATCGGCGGGGAATACCTGCAGCACCTCTTTGACCTTCCTCCATCCGGGGTTTACCTGCTTGCAATTCTTATAGTCACAGCCATGGCTCTCATCACGATAGCCGGGGTCAGGCTTGTCTCGCTCTTCAATTACGCAGCCGTAGTTGTGCTCCTCTTCCTTATTGCAGCCCTTACTTACTTTAACTTCGAATTCTTTGCCTCAGGTGTAGGATTTTCCATGGAAGCCCTTTCAAAAGGCGTATCCGCAATTGTAGGAGGGAATTTTGAAACCCTTGACCCCTATAACGTCTGGAAAATCTCAGCTCTTCTCTTCTGGGCTTTCCTGGGCTGGGAAAACATGTCTTTCGGGCTCGGGGAGCTTCAGGACCCGAAAAAGAACGTGCCCCGGGTTTTCTGGTTGAGTTTTGTCCTGACTATTTTCATCTACCTCATGCTGGCCATAACGAGCATTGGGGCGGATGCAAGTGGAGTCCCCCTGGGAGGAGCGTCCGGACTCGTGGAACTGGTAAAATTCACGCCTCCGGGGAACCTTCTGATCTGGCTGATGGGAATCGTGATCCTGGCAAACGTGACCTGCTGGAACTTTGCCTCCAGCCGCCTCCTCTACGCCGCCGGGAAAGAAAAAGTGCTGCCCGCATACCTCGGGAAGCTTTCAAAACACGGGCAGCCCCTTGCAAGTATTCTGAGCATGTACGTAATCTTCGTACTTGTGATCCTGGGAACCTGGCTGTTTAAGGTCTCGATTTCTTCCCTGATCATGCTCGTAAACCAGAACTTCCTTTTCCTCTACGGCTTCATCCTCCTTTCCTTCTGGAAAATCGAAACCGGATGGAGACGCTGGGTCTACTCAGCCCTTTCCCTGATCTCCCTCTCCTTCCTGGTCTCAGGCTTTACCTGGAAGATCCTCTATTCCGTGGCCCTTACCGGACTTGGATACTACGGTTTCATCAGGAAAAACAGGCGTCAGAAACGTGAAAACGAAATCCGTGAAAAGGAGAGATGTGTTGCCTGATGTTCCTATCAATGCGTTGATGGATTTCCAGTGGAAATAATGCTTGATTTCAGCCGGCCAAAGAATATATATTGAAATGTGAAATGTACGGCGACGAAAAAATGACCGAACTCGGAAAAACAATAACCCTCTGGCGGGGCCTCGGGCTTGCAATCTGCATGCTTATCGGAACAGGCATCCTTGCGCTCCCCGGCCTGGCCCTTGATGCCGGAAATGTCTACGAGGCAGTCCTTGGCTGGCTGCTTATTTCTCTTGTCGCCTTGCCCCTTATTCATATCTGCGCCCGCCTGGGCCTGAAATTCCCCTCCACCGCCGGGCTTGCCCGCTACGCCGAAGAAGCCGTCGGCCCCTGGGGTGGATATGCGGTTTCCTACCTGGTCGCAGGCTCTTTCCTCTTCGGGCTCCCCGCCGTTGCCCTGGTGGGGGCTGAATACGTACGGCAGCTAATACCCCTTTCGGAGCTGGGTATTGCCTTTTTTGCAATCCTCCTCATAATCCTGATGACCCTTTCAAACCTGGCAGGCATAAGGGTCATTTCCCTTATCAACTTTGCAGCCCTGGCTGTGCTTTTCCTTTTGATAGGTTTGCTTGTCCTCTTCAACCTGAACTTTTTCTCTGCAGGGCTCGAAATTGCCCTGGAAGCTCTGAAAGTGAGCTTGAACGGGAGCGCGGGTGTATTTGTGGGTATGGGTTCAGGTGTGGGTGCGACTGCGGGTGCAGGTACAGGTGTGGGAGCAAGCGTGGACCCGAAGCACCTCTGGAGCATTGCAGCCCTCCTTTTCTGGGCTTTTCTGGGCTGGGAGAACCTCTCCTTTTCCCTGGGTGAAATCAAGAACCCTGAGAAAAACGTCCCCCGCCTCTACTGGCTGAGTTTTGTCCTGGTGGTCTCGATCTACCTCCTCCTGGCCTTTATCAGCGCGGGAGCAAAGGCAGCCGGAGTCCCTCTCCAGGGCGCAGCCGGGCTTTCAGGCCTTGTCCGTTTCACCCCGGGTGGAGCCCTTCTGGTCTGGTTCATGGTCATAGTGGTCGCAGCAAACGCCTGTTCCTGGAACTTTACCGCCAGCCGCCTGATCTTTTCCGGTGGCAGGACCGGAATCTTCCCTGCAAGCCTGGGGAAGCTTTCAAGGCGCGGCATCCCGGTGCCCGCTCTCGGAGTCCTCTTTGTCTCATCGTTTACCCTGGTCCTGGCCGCTTACGTCTTCAAAATCTCGGTCTCGGACCTGATCCTGCTGGTAAACCAGAACTTCGTCTTCCTCTATGCCTTCATCATCCTCGCCTACTGGAAAACCGAATCCGGCTGGCAGAAATGGGTCTTTTCAGGGCTCTCCCTTGCTTCCCTTGCCTTTCTGGTCTCCGGCTTCACCTGGGAAATTATCTACCCGATCTTCTTGATAGGGCTCGGATACTACAGGTGGAACGTATCCGAAAAGGAGAAGCTGCTTGAGAAAGAAAAGCAATATGTGCTTAGCTCTGATGAAAGTGAACTGCCAGCTGGGCTTCAGCACTGAATGCTACTGACCGGAAGAGGCAACTTAAAAGCCAAACACCGGTTCTTTAGAAATCCTGTTATATTGCTTAAAATGGCCCTGGTTTGTGACATATCTTAAATTTTATTTCAAGTTAGGTTTCGAGCTTTATATAGTGTCCAGGGCCCTCACCGCTTTCGAAGAAAGCGGCCCTCCCCGAAATTTCTGAAAAGAAGCAACTGCAAAATAAACCACAATTATTGGCTTTATTGGCTTTTCTTTTTATTCAACTCACGTTACGCCACATTTTGATTTTTTGGTTATCAAGGCATATTTTTGTTACCTACCTACTTACTATTTTTATTCATTTGAGCTTATGCCAAAATTTACTAAAATGCTTTAAAACGGTAAAAAAGGCTTAAAAATACTTATTTTGCCAAAAAATTACATATAATGATCTTAAATTAGTACTCCTCAAAATACCGATTAGAAGTATTAATCATAAATACTTAATTTATATTATATATTAATTATAAATTAACATTTAATATGATTTTCTAGCTCATAATGCATAAAAATCTAATTTTTTGCTATGTTTAAAATCCCGATTTTCCCTTATTTTGCATATTAAACGATTAATACTACATATAATTACCATTATACCTTTATTTAAGCTTATAATTACTTAAAATATGTTTTAAACAAATTTTCTCGGCAAATAATTTTTATTAGCCAATATTATTGGAAAATAAGGAATTCTGTGGAAAATGGTATAAGCTCATTTTAATTTACTTTCTGGAAAAGCCGGTCAGCAAGCTGACCGGTGAGAATTCCGGTACCTATAAAGCAAGTCGAAAAAAGGTTGTAGGGAGGAACATGTCTGAACAGGAGAATTACAGTTGCCATATTGATTTAGGTAGGTTTTCTACAAATCCAGAGTTTCTACAAAGCCCAGACACCAGCATTTTAAAGCCTGAAAACAAAACCCATGATGTAAAACTCACATTAACTCACACTAATTTTTTGCCTATCTATCCGGCAGCGACCCGGATGAATAATCAGAAAAAGTAACATCGAGGACACATAGAGGAGGCCAGAAAACGTCCGGTCCCGGGCTTGGAAAAGAAATTACACTCTGGAGAGGAGCCGCCCTTGCGGTTTCCATGATCATAGGCTCCGGCCTTCTCGGCCTTCCGGGTCTTGTCCTGGAAATCGGAAACCCCTATGAGGCTGTTCTGGGCTGGATTTTGATTTCCCTGGCAGTCTTTCCTTTGATCCGGATCTTTGCGACCCTCGGCCTGAAGTTTCCCACAAGTGCAGGCCTTGCCCGCTACGCCGAGGCAGCAGTCGGTCCCTGGGGCGGCTATGCCGTTGCTTACCTGGTCTTTGGCTCGGTTCCCGGGATTCCCGCACTCACCCTTATCGGGGCTGAGTATGTTCAGCGCCTCTTTTCCCTGCCCTTTGACTACGTTCCGTTTCTCGCCGTGCTCGTCGTAACCGCAATGACCCTTTTCAACCTTGCAGGCGTCCGGGCGGTTTCGCTCGTCAACTACGCAGCCCTGGCGGTCCTGATCCTTCTGCTTTTTGTAATTTCCGTCTTTAACCTGGACTTTTTTGTCACGGGCCTCTCCCTCCTCCCTGTGGCTCTTTCAGGGGAAGGCAGCGTGGAATTCGAAAATCTCTGGACAATCGCAGCCCTCCTCTTCTGGGCTTTCCTGGGCTGGGGCAGCTTTTCCTTCTCCCTGGGTGAACTCGAGTCTCCGGAAAAAAACGTGCCAAGGGTCTACTGGCTGAGTTTTGCCGTGGTTGTCTTCATCTACCTGCTGCTTGCCTTTACTACAGCCGGGGCTGAAGTAAGCGGAGTTTCCCTGAAAGGGGCTTCCGGCCTTGCAGGCCTGGTCGAGCTCACCCCGGGCGGGGACCTGCTGCTCCTGCTGATCGTAATCGTCCTGGTAGCAAACGCAAGCTCCTGGAACTTCACAGCCAGCCGTCTGCTCTACTCCGCAGCAAACGAGGGGATTTTCCCCGCTTCCCTGGGCAAGCTCTCGGGAAGATCGATTCCGGTAACGGGTCTGCTTGCGCTTTATGCAGTTTCTCTTCTCCTCATCGCTGCTACCTATGTCTTCAAAGTCCCGATTTCAGCCATGGTGCTCCTCGTGAACCAGAACTTCGTTTTCCTCTACGCTTTTGTGGTGCTCTCGTACTGGAAGCTCGAAACCGGGTGGAAGCGGTGGGTTTTTACGGTGCTTTCGCTTGTTTCGCTTTCGTTTCTGGTCTCGGGGTTCAGCTGGTGGGTAGTTTATCCGCTGCTGCTGGTTGGGATGGGGTACTGGAGGGGTGTGAGGAAAAAAGGGTATTAAGTAAAAAAGTGATAAGGTCTGAGCAGAAGGTAAACTGGACTTTTCTACATGGACACGTATAAATTATCATTATTGTTAATTTTCATGTATTATGTTGTAAAAAAGCCGTATCACCTTAAAAATTAACCTGCATCATTTGAGGAATTGACAAAAGTTCTTAAAAACTCGACAACTTCACCAAAAACCAGTTCGAAATCAGGTAGATCTTTCAGTTGATGTCCAAGTGAATTATTCCAAGCTCCAGCGAAGTTTTCCTTTCGTTCAATCAGAGATTTTATGTTCGGCCTGACATCCTTTATCTACACTTTTTGGGAAAAATTTCTACTGCATCATTTATGTCGAACTTTTGAGGGATATACCAGCTATCATAAAGGTCCCTTGGTCGGGTGCGCTGAAATAGGGAGCGGAATTTCTCAGCCACAATTTCATTCATTGAATAGACAAGCAAAGTCCCTGAACACTCGTCTGAATATAGATGCAAGAGTTTTCTTTTCACAGGAGGAAGGAGAAGGCTTTCGGTTCCGTATTTTGTAATGTCAAGTTTGATCCTGAGTGGGCTGGTCCCGCTTTGTCGAAGAAGCCTGAAATATATGTCTATCTGGTAACCATTGATGTTTTCTTTTGACCTGACCTTATCACTGAAGTTGATTCCGCTTTCTTTACTTGCATTTGATATGACATTTCTTATTATGTTTTCAAGTTTCTCCATGCTATAAGGTTCGAGAACCGTAAAGTCAAGGTCTTCGGAAAAACGGAAGTCTTCGATGTATGCTTTGCGTATTCCGGTTCCACCTTTAAGCACAAGTACATCTGTTTGCTGGTAGAGGGATCTTAGTATCCATCCGAGGGCATAATCTTTTTCGATGGTGGATTCGGGAACCTCAAAAACCCTTGCTTTCTCCTTGCTTTCAAAATCCCGGATCATTCCAGAACCTCAAGCATGCCTTCATCTAGGTTATTCAGGATTTTCCACCTTCTGTTAAAATGTCCTCCATCTTTCGCAGAAGGATCAAGGAGAGGGTAGCCTTTTGCGAGGTCCTCTTCAGGAATCTTGATTGAAATTCCAAGCTGTTCGCAAAGATAGCCAAGCCTTTTGATTACCGCAGAGTTCCCTGTCCTCTTTGCATATTCCAGCACTCTTTCAATATTGATGTCTTCTTCCAGGGCTTTTGCAACCTCAATGATCCCCCCACAGTATTTAGGATTCTCAAGACAATCAACGATTGTTTTCTCTGGGTCGGTGATAAGGACAAGGTTTCCCTCGATCCATACCCTTTCAATCCCGAAAAGCTTCTCCTCCTTAACCTTGATTATTTTGTATCTTACCCCGAAGACCTCAAGTTCCTGCCTGTTCTTCCTGCCCGTACTCTGAATAAAAACCGTCCCTGGAATCTGCTCCGTCAAACCGTGGTAGTTAAGAGCACTCCAGTATGAAATAACCGCAGGCTCAATGAGTGCGGAAGCAATCACAAACTCATGTACGGTATGTTTGCCTTTTTCTGCTCCCAGCGGGATTATGAGATATTTTCCCCTTTCTATGCGCTCGATCCAGCCTTCCTTTTCCATCCTGCTCAAAAGTACCCGTAAGCTTTCCCGCTTCAGACCGCTGACTTTTTGCGCATCTTCGAAAGTAAAAATAGGACCCTTCCGCATGAGGGCGTTGAGAATTTTGAACTTTTCACTCATAGCAATACACAATAATTATCAATTTCGATTATTTTAGTGCAGAATTTTATATACATCTAATATTTCATCATACGACATTATGATTATCATATTTGTTAATTATTGTGTATATAGATATCTAATGTTAAAAGTAGGAATAAGCAAAATTACCCCGGATCTCTGCCTGATCAGTTCTTGTCGTCTTTGAATTTTATTTTCCAGTGCGCCCCGTCACAAAACGGCTTATTCTTTGAAGCTCCGCAGCGGCAGAGTGTGTAATGCTCTTTTGATTGCGGGACCGAACCGCCAGGGTCTTCAAGTTCGATATTTCCGACAACTTTGTAGAAACTGTCCTTGCAAATAGTAAATTCAGAAGGGCGAGTTTCGTCTTCATACGGCACCCCGTCTCTGGAACAGCTCAGGGCTCCCGACGGGCAGTTCCGGACGATCTCTTCAATTTCCTCAGGGTCCGCAGCATCCGGGTCGATCCAGGGCTTTCTGTCTACCCTGAAAACGGAAGATTCGTCCTTAACACAGGATTCGGCGTGAGCGCAGACACCCCTGTTGTAATGGATGGTAATCTTCTCGCCTTTGTAATCTTTCACTTTATCCGGAACCCTATCTTCTTCTTTTTCTCCTGAAAAGCCTGCCTTTGAATGGGCTCCGTCACAAAAGGGTTTGTTTTCTGACTTTCCGCATCTGCAAAGGGCTATTACAGGTTTTGTTTCAATGGATTCCCCTTTTGAGTTCCTGAAGTTCTTCAAGTTTTTGACGAGATACGGGCCGTCTTTTATGACTTTGATTGAAGGTTTCTTCTCTTCGCTCTGTGAAACCACTTGTCCCATCTCCCCGGTATTGAATTCCCTTGATATGTATTTCGTTAGTATTGCAGTCAGTTAATATTACATTCACCTTTTCGGCTTAAGTATCTGCCCATGGCTTCCAACAACACACTTGGGCTCACTTCCGAGAAAAGAAAAAGGCCCTGATTTGTGACAGGTGTTAGGGCTTAATAGTAATCTAATTTTGCTTGTTTCTGTTTTAGTATCGATTTCCAGGGCCCTCACCGCTTGCCAGGCTGTCCGACAATTACTCCCAATAATTCTATTTTTATAAAAATATAAAAAG
>CBFCWE010000060.1:0-24865 GCA_965601435.1 uncultured Methanosarcina sp. | reverse complement strand
TTGCTCAGACTTGCTCAGACTTGCTCAGACTTGCTCAGACTTGCTCAGACTTGCTCAGACTTGCTTAAAGTTGCTCAGAAATACTGTTTCCAAAAGTATATCAGCGCTGCATGGAATTATACTGTAAAATTATTATATAATTGTATAAACTTTTGTGAGGCTGTGGGAGCTTCAAAAGCTATAAAAGTTCAAACACGCCGGAAAAGGGGGTTTCTTACTGGAAGAAATTGAACTTATTTTCGTTTACAACGCTGATAGCGGGGTCTTTCAGGCCATTGGAGATTATGTCCACAAGATCGTAGCCCCTGCCACCTATCCCTGCAAACTCTGTGCCATCACATACGGGATGGGGGGCATGAAAAACGACTGGAAAAAATTCGTTGAAAGCCGGGACCTCCCCGCAAAATTCCTGCACAAGGACGAGTTTGCGGAGCAGTACCCGGATAAAAAGGCGGAATTTCCCTGTGCTTTCCTGAAAAAAGGGGACGAACTGGAACTCTTCATCAGCGCCGGGGAAATCAACCACATTGAAGACCTAGAAGAGTTGAAGGTCCTGGTAAGCCGGAAAATACAGGAAATAAATTTAAAAGAACTGAATTAAAAGGAACTAAATTAAAAGGAGCTGAATGCCAGAAAAAAATAAGTCCCTGGCTCCCAGGCTCGGAACCTTTCTGAAGCTTGTGAGGTTTGAAAATTCCCTCTTTGCAGGGTTTTCAGTCCTGCTCTCGGGCGTTCTTTCCGGGGACCTGACTGGCTGGCAACCGGAATACTTAAGGGGATTTTTCGTAATTATGTGCCTGGCAATGGGTGTTTTTGCAGTCAACGATTACTACGACTTCGGAATCGACAATGCCAATAAAAGGTATGAAAGGCCTCTGGTCAGGGGAGACCTGTCCGGGAAAACGGCATTCGGGATAGGGCTGGGCTTCCTGCTGGCTTCCGCCCTGCTCTCTTTGACCCTGGCTTCCAAGGCTGCGGGTTTTGTCCTCATGAGCATCCCTTTCTTTTTCCTCTACAGCCATTCCCTGAAGAAATATTTCCTGGTGAAAAATATCATTGCAGCCTACGGATTCTCTTTCGGGATCGTTTTCGGGACCCTGCTATCGGACCCGGAAATTGAACCCATTATCCTGTTTTTTGCAGCAATCACCTTTATTGTAGGACTGGCTTTCGAGATCATGATTGATATTGCCGACATCCCAGGAGACCGCCGTTTCGGGGTAAGGACACTAGCTGTCTGCAGGTCCGGAAGCTCTGCCGCAAAACTTTCGGTAGCCCTGTATGCTGGAATCATGCTCCTTGACCCCCTGCCCTTTTTTGTCAACATGGACCCCAGGCTTTACAGGGACTGGCTCTTCCTGGTTCTGGTCCTTGTCCCGGTGCTTTCCTACCTCTTTCTCTGCCGGGTACTTCTAAGGGACCAGTCCGCAAAAAAAGTCCTCGACCTGAGAAAAAAGACCCTTACGGTCATGCAGTTGGGGTCTCTGGCCTACCTGACAGGAGTTTTGATTTAAATTGAGAACAAGAAGCGGCGGCTAGTTTAAAGTTGCGACTAGCTTGAAGTTTATTTAATTCTTCCTTCAAACGAACGAACCGTTATAAGCTTCAGTTACTTCTTCATCTGAACTGATAACTTATTCCTTCAGCTGGATTGACCACTTGTTTGTTGTTTTGTCAACGCTTATTTTGTCTTCTCTAGCGAGCCAGCCTACGGCCATTAAAGCTAACTGCGAATCAAAACCTTCCTCACTGAGGTGGTTCTTTATCTGATTCAGACTGCAGTCCCCTTCTACCAGCCTGTGGTAAAGCGCTCCTGCAGCTTCCCCGATTTTGAGATTCATGTACTCAACCATGTCTTTCACCCTTTAAATTAGACTAATTTACCCATGTTCATTGGGAAAAAGGAAACTAAGTTTAAGTAAGACGATTCAGGAAGACCAGCAAATATTCTTACTACGTATACCCTTGCCGGACTACCAGACAAACCCCATAATGTTATTTACTCGACACCTTATCATGCTATCCAGGCAGCATTAAGCTCTCTTGAAGGGCCTGGAAAGCACAACATTCCCTTTGATATATGGAACGTATCTTATGTGAACTACCCCCCTAAAACCTTCGGTTTTAGAGTAAGGGGCTTCCTGCTTCATTCCCCGGAGCAAACCCCACAAGTCCACAGGCTCTTCCCCACGTTCCGTGGGTGTCAAATTCCGATCAGATTTTGATCTTGTAATGAGAATTTTTTGATATTGATAGCGGCGTTTATGTCCCTGTTATGTTTGGTTTTGCATTTAGGGCATTCCCATTCCCTGACATCCAGGGTTATATCCTTATTGTTATATCCGCAAACGTTACAAAGTTTTGTGTACGGCTTTCTCCTTCCACCTGCCATTTCCTGCAAGCCGGAACTGTCGAGGAAGAAGTCCTCTCGCCTGCAAAAGATAGAATATTTCCCAAAAACGGGAGATACAAACTACTCTTTTCAGGAATTTTTTTCGGAAAAACAGGTACATTTCAAACAGGTGTCTAAAAAATACAAAGTTTATAGTAAAAAGGTATAAATTTTATAGTAATAAATTTAGTGAATTTTATAATAAAAATAGGGAAGATAATTATAATTTACGCATTAACCTCAATTTATTTCAAAGCACGTAAACAATCTTAAAAGGGATTTAAAGCACTTAGAGGTTTTTTTTGGATGAATAACTGTTATAAATTATTATTTTTTAAGGAAGAAAATCAATGTTCTTAAATATCATAATTTTTAATTAATGATATTTAAATGAGATAATAAAAATAAAGCTGCAGTCGGCAGAGGACTTTCACCATTTCCTTATTGGAACCTGCAGGTTGCAGGCTCCCTGAAAGTAGTTACCCAAGGTTCCTGAAAATAATTCCCCAAGGTGCCTGAAAGTAGTTCCCCCAAAGGTGCCTGAAAGCAAACTTTGCAGGCTGCTCCTTTCCTGAATCACCATTATTTTATTTTGAAGGTTTGATCCCAATGGTAGTCAATTCAATATTCGAGTTATTTAACTCACCAGAAATACTCTCCCTTTTGAACAGTATTGACGGGCTTGTCTGGGGACCCCCTCTCCTGCTCCTGCTGGTAGGAACCGGAGCATACCTGACCCTGCGTCTGAAACTCATCCAGGTAACCAAACTGCCCCTTGCCCTGAAAGATGTGGCCCGTTCCCGAAAAGTCGATGCCACTGCCCAGGGAGACGTATCGAGCTTTGCAGCGCTCTGTACGGCCCTTTCTGCAACGATAGGGACCGGAAACATTGTCGGAGTTGCTACAGCCATTGCAAGAGGAGGGCCTGGAGCTCTTTTCTGGATGTGGCTTGCAGCCTTCTTCGGGATGGCTACCAAGTATTCCGAAGCTCTCCTTGCTGTCAAGTACAGGACCGTTGACGAAAACGGGCAGATGTCCGGCGGGCCCATGTACTACATCAAGAACGGGCTTGCGCACAAGAGCTACAGCGGAATCCTTGCCAAGCTCTTTGCTCTCTTCGGGATTTGCGCAGCCAGTCTCGGGGTGGGTACCTTTACCCAGGTAAACGCAATCGTAAGTTCCGTGGAAGCCACCTTCGGCGTCCCGAAAATCGATACCGCAGTCATCCTGGCCCTCCTGGTAGCCCTGGTAACCATTGGCGGGATCAAGAGCATCTCCCGGGTTGCCCAGTTGCTGGTCCCCTTCATGGCAGTTGCCTACGTGCTCGGTTGCCTCACGGTTATCGGCCTCAACATAGGAAACCTGCCCTCGGCAATCGCCCTGATCCTCAAGAGCGCCTTTACCCCGACAGCCGCCTCCGGAGGTTTCCTCGGCGCAGGCGTCATGCTTGCCATCCAGATGGGAGTTGCAAGAGGGATCTTCTCGAACGAATCCGGTCTGGGAAGCGCCCCTATCGCCGCAGCCGCAGCCAAGGTAAAAGAGCCTGCAAAGCAGGGCCTGATCTCCATGACCGGGACCTTCTTCGACACGATCATCATCTGTACCATGACCGGGCTGACCCTCATCCTCTCCGGGTCCTGGACAAACGGAGCAAGCGAAGCCGCCCACATGACCAATGCTGCCTTTTCGGGAACCCTTGCGAGCTTTGGCTCCTACATCGTGACCATAGGCCTGATCTTCTTCGCCTTCACGACCATCCTCGGCTGGAACTACTACGGAGAACGCTGTATGGAATACCTTGCCGGCGTAAAAGGCATCCTCCCCTACAAAGCCGTATACGTCTTCCTGGTAGCAGCCGGTGGGTTCCTCTCCATTGAAGCCGTCTGGATCATCGCCGACATCTTCAACGGGCTCATGGCTTTCCCGAACCTCATCGCTCTCCTCGCCCTGAGCGGAGTCGTGGTTGCGGAGACAAACAAGTACTTCAAGTCCCTTGAAGCAAAGCCGGAAGGCGTTGGGGCACCCGCACCCGCAGGCACCCCTGCTCCCGAAGCCGTGGCAGCAGCCGAAGAAGAAGATTAAAGTTGCAGCATTAGCTGTTCAGAAACAGTCCTTCAGGGATTGTTTCTCTTTTTTTCAGTTTTTCATTCATTTTTCATTTATATTTCAGTTTTAATGTGCGTTTTTTCAGTTTTTCATTCATTTTTCAATTATATTTAATTTATTTTTCAGTTTTAGTGTGCATATTTTCATATTTACTGACACACCAAATTTTCAGTTGCCTCTGTCCGGCCTAAAACTTTCTCTCTAGAACTAAAATCTGAAGAATCCGGACGAAAAGTACAAAGAGAATGAAAAAAAATCTATAGCTATGGCAGTGCTAAAATCAATCCGGATCGACAGCGAGCTGTATACGGAATTGCAGGAAACCGCCGGGGAATATGGGTACAATACCGTTACGGCTGCTGCAAGAGCGGCAGTCAGGCAGTTTATTGATTCTCGCAAAAACGGGGAAGGCGAAAGCGAGGCTATGGGCTGGAAAGAGGCCGAGTATATCGAGAGTTTGAAGGAGGAATCCAGAATATTGAAAGCCTCCCTGGAAAAGGAAAGGCAAAACTACGACGAGCAGGTCCGTATACACACGGAATATATGGAGCAGGTTTCTCCCTTACTCAAGGAAAAGACGAAAAGCAAGAAAAGCGAGAAAAGCGAGAAAGGTAAGAAAAGCGGGAAAAGCAAGAAAAACAATAACGATTAAAATTCCGGACCCTGGCAAACGGCATCATCAAAGCAAACCGGATGACAAAAACCTCCTTTCAGGCTAACCTTGATACCTCGGGTTCCTGCATAAGCCCAAGCAAGGTGGAAATCCTGCAATCCAAAATCCCGGTCAACCATCGATTTTTCAAATTCCATGCCCACCTCACGCTCGCCACAGGCGAGCGGCATGCCCCTGAAAAGAAGGAAAAGAAGCATTTAAATCGGCATATCCAGCGGTTGTTCACGATAAAGAGAAAGAGAAATCCTCACTATCAGCACCATTTTTCGAGCTACTCAATCAGAAAAACCCGCAGTGCTCCTGAATGCTTTCAAACTTCTTATGGAATTCTTGCCCGATAGCTCAAGCGCTGGTTCAAAATCTTGATCACTTTCATAGACATCCAGTAAATTGATTATAAGTCAGACCACAGTTGTGAAGTGCATTTATATAACTATAAAGTGTAGTCAGATAACTATAAAGTGTATTTATATAAATATAAAGTGTAGTCAGATAACTGAAAAGTGTATTCAAATAAATGAAAAGTGTATCTCAATGACTATAAAGTGTATTCAAATAACTGAAAAGTGTAGTCAGATAACTGAAAAGTGTAGTCAGATAACTGAAAAGTGTATTCAAATAACTGAAAGTGTATTCAAATAACTGAAAAGTGTATCTCAATGACTGGGAGATATACCCCGATGTCTAAAAAGTATATCCTGATAACCAAGAAGAGTTCAGAAAAATGTAAGGATTGCGTTTGGAATCAGGGTATTAGGCGTTACCCGGCTATAATTCCGAGAGTCACAAGACGGGATGTATAATAAGTCTCCATTTATTCAATTTTCAGGGAAAAGCCGTTCACTTCGTGAACGGGGGTGGGCACGGGAACTGGCTGCTAAACGGGAACCCTGTTCCCAATTGCATACTAACGCATGGAAAAAATCCGGGAAATCCAGGGTTAGGCTTCAGACAGAATTCTATCCTACGGATTGAACTTCCCCTCCGGCATCAACGTTTAATATAAACCTTACACAAATAATGAGTGGGGAATCTTTTCTTATTGCTTTCGACGGGGGTCAGGAATTCGATGGAACTGCTGGGTATGGACGTACTTGAGGTTTTGACGAGGATAGACAGTTTTATCTGGGGGCCACCTCTCCTGATTTTGCTTGTGGGGACAGGGATTTTCCTGACTCTGCGCCTGGGGCTAATCCAGGTCTTCAGGCTGCCGCTGGCTCTCAAATATGTGCTGAATTCGAGGAAGTTCGAAGCCGGAGTCCTGGGGGACGTTTCGAGTTTTGCAGCGCTTAGTACTGCACTTTCGGCAACCATCGGGACAGGAAACATCGTTGGGGTGGCAACGGCGGTCAAGCTGGGGGGGCCGGGGGCGCTTTTCTGGATGTTTCTTGCGGCTTTTTTCGGGATGGCGACCATGTATTCCGAGGCGCTCCTGGCGGTCAGGTACCGGACCGTGGACGCTAACGGGCAGATGTCCGGGGGACCGATGTATTATATCAAAAACGGGCTTGCAGGAAAATGGTACGGCAGGGTGCTTGCTCCGCTTTTTGCCTTTTTCGGGCTCAATGTGGCACTTTTCGGGATCGGGACTTTCCCGCAGGTAAACGCCATCGTGGACTCAGCGCGGATTGCTTTTGACATCCCGGAAGTCCTGACAGCGGTTGTGCTGAGCCTGCTTGTGGCATTTGTCACGCTCGGGGGGATCAGGAGGATTGCGGCGGTTGCCCAGCTCATGGTGCCTTTCATGGCAATTGCGTATATGCTGGGCTGCCTGATAATTATCGGGGTGAACCTGGATAAGGTTCCTGCGGTTTTTTCCCTGGTAATCAGTTCAGCTTTCACCGAGACCGCGGCTAAAGGAGGGTTCCTGGGTGCGAGCATGATGCTTGCCATCCGGATGGGAATTGCCAGGGGGATTTTCTCAAACGAAGCCGGACTCGGGAGTACACCCATTGCAGCCGCAGCCGCAAAGGTCAAGGACCCGGCAAAACAGGGCCTCATATCTATGACAGGGACCTTTTTCGATACAATTGTCGTCTGCCTGATGACCGGGACCGTGCTAATCATAACGGATTCCTGGACCGGGGACCTGGAAGGGGCTTACATGACAAGCTACGCCTTTTCCACCGTGCTTGCCGATATCGGGAGCTACATTGTGACCGTGGGCCTGATCTTCTTTGCTTTTACCACCATCATTGGCTGGAACTATTACGGGGAACGCTGCACGGAATTCCTCTTCGGGGTAAAAGGCATCCTTCCTTACAAAATACTTTATATCCTCATTGTTGCCTCCGGCTCTTTCCTGACCCTGGAAATGATCTGGGTCCTGGCAGATATCGTAAACGGGCTAATGGCTTTCCCGAACCTGATTGCCCTGCTGGCCCTTAGAAAGGTCATTGCGGCCGAGACCGGGAAGTATTTTGAGGACCTGAAATCGGAGAGTTGAAAGCAGGCAGTGAAGCTAGAAAACTGAAAATTGAGTAGCTAAAAAACAGAAAACAGAAAACAGAAAACTGGAAACTGGAAACTGGAAACTGAAAACTGGAAACTGAAAACTGGAAACTGAAAACTGGAAACTGAAATCCGGGTGGAGTACAGAGGAATACAACCTGATGGAGGTTGCAAATAAAGTGTAACGGTTATAAGCCATTCCTGCGGATTGTTAACTATAAAGCTCACTTATCCGGAAAAGGATTGTTAAGTATGAAGCCCACTTATTCAGAAAAAACCCCTCGGGACGTGAAGAAAAACATAAACCCTGCAGCTGCCTTACGTTTTTTTGCTGCCGTACTGCTGATAACCACCCTCCTGGCTCCCACTGCTTCTGCTTCTGCAACCGTCATATCAGGAGACACCCGGCTGGAGGTCGAAATAGCTGAAATCACTCCAAACCCGGCAAGGCCAGGGGAAGACCTGCTGATCAGGATCAATATTGAAAATACGGGGAACGATCCGGCTGAGAACGTGAAAATCGGAATTGAGGAGCTTGACCCTTTTATTTTTAAGTACAGCACCTCAAAGGTCTACGGATCCGGTACCAACACCGAGCGCATTTTTAAAATCGACCAGATCCGGCAGCGCTCTAAAGTTGAACTGAACTTCCATTACCGGGTTGATTCGAGAGCCACTTCGGGTGTCCAGCAGCTCGAGTTTACCGTCGAAGACGGAAACGGGATCAGTTTTTCAAAGCGGATCCCGATCCTTGTGGAAGGAAACCCGGACCTTGTGCTCGTAGGCACGCAGATTATTCCGGCAGGCCTGGTGGGAAGCGAAATTGCTCCTACGGATTCCCTGGTCCCGAATCAGGAGTTCTACCTCCGGACAACGGTGAAAAACGCCGGGAACGGGGACGCAAAGAACGTCCGGGTAATGCTGGATATGAACGGTTCCTCCCCGATAATTACCCTGGAAGATAACGTCAGGTTCCTGGAAAAGCTGGAAGCCGGAAGTTCGGAAAACCTTTCTTTCAAGCTGCTGCTCGGAAGCAATGCCGAAGTGCAGCCCTACAAACTCCCCCTCCGGATCACCGCTTCGAACGAAGCCGAGACCCTGCAGATCGACAAGAACCAGGAAATCGGGATCAACGTACTGCACAAAGCCGAGGTAGATATCGGAAGCCTGAAATTCGACCCGGAAATCCCGGTGAAGGGCCAGAAAGTCTCCATGATCATCAGGCTGGAGAACGTGGGCGAAGGAGAAGCCCGCTTCGTAAAAGCAAAACTTGAAGGGCTCGATGCCAGCGGCTCCACAAGCGCTTTTCTGGGCAGGCTCGAAAAGGACGACGATGCCCCGGCAGTCTTTACCTTCATCCCGGAAAAAACCGGGGAGCATGAAGTCACCCTGCTTGTGGAGTATGAGGACGATTTCGGGCAGCACCAGCTCAGCGAAGACCTGACGATAAACGTGATTAACGATTCGAACAGCAAGGTCCCGCTTCTAATCGGAGTGCTGGTCGTACTTGCCGTGGCGGTCTTTTTCATGAAAAAGAAAGGAAAACTCTGAAAAAAAAGCTCTGAAAAAAAAGCTCTGAGCTCCGGAACAACATAAGAAATAGAGCAAGAAACAGAGCGATAAACAGAGCGATAAACAGAGCAAGAAATAGAGCAAGAAATAGAGCGATAAACAGAGCAGGATGCCTGATTATGCTTGAAAAAGCGAAAGTCTCCTTCTTCCTTGCCGGCCGTTCCATAACAAGGGGCAATAAGGGGATCACGATCTTTACAATCTTTGTGCTGACCCTGATCTTCGTGCAGCTGGTGCTCTTCTCGAGCATGCTTGCCGGGGTCACGCTCAAGTTCAACGAGCTTATGGTGGACTACCAGACAGGAAATGTAGTGATCGAGCCCGAGGAAGAGCAGCGCTATATCGAGGACGCCTCAGCCCTCCAGAAGAAGATCGAAAGTCTCCCCAGAGTGCTTGGGACCACCGCCCGCCTTAAAACCTCCGGGAACTTCCGCTACAAGGAAAAGGAAATGGGAGGCACGGTATACGGAATTGACCCTGCGGACGAGAGTTTTGTAACGGCCATAGAAGACGCAATCATAAGCGGGGAATTCCTGAGCAGGCCCGACAGGGGCGAGATCATCCTGGGCCGGGAAGTTTCGGGAGGCTTCGAAGCCCTGATGGAATCGAGGTCTCTTGGCGGGGTGGAAGTAGGAGATACCGTGGAGCTTACCATCGAAGGCAAAACCCGGGAGTTCAGGGTAAAAGGAATCTACACCACCCGCTACTTCATGGCTGATGCCTCAGCCTACATAAACAGGGCCGACCTGGAAGAAATGCTGGGCGTGGAAAACCAGGACCTTGCCCAGGAAATAGCTGTCAGGACCACCGCAGGCACTGACGAGTATGAAACCCGGATGGCTCTTCTTTCCCTGGGTGTCAGGGAAAACATCCGCACCTGGCACGAGTTTGCCGGAATCCTCCGCCTGATCGAAAACACCCTGGGCCTTATCCGGAACATCATGAACGCGATCGGGCTCCTGATCGCCTTTGTAATCATCTTCGTGGTCATCTATGTAAACATCGTCAATAAAAAACGCCAGATCGGCGTCCAGAAAGCCATCGGGATCGAGCAGAACGTGATTGTGGCATCATTCGTGCTCCAGGCCATGCTCTATGCGGGCACAGGGGTTATCCTGGGCTACTGCTTCATGCGCTTCGGGCTTGCCCCCTATACGGTAGCCCACCCCGTGGAAATCCCCCTGGGCACCATGAGCCTGAAACTGGACAACGCCGAAGCCATAAACCGGGCGGTCCTCCTCTTCCTGGCTTCCATCGTCGGCTCCGTGATCCCGGCCTATAAACTGGCACAAAAAGACCTTCTGGAACTGATCTGGGACAAATGAGAGGGAGGTGGAAATATGGAAAATGAAAGGGAAAATGAAAGGGAAAATGAAAGGGAAAATAAAAGGGAAAATGAATCAGGTATCCAAAAAACCGACACCATCATCGAAGGCATGGATATCGTCCGCACCTTCCGGATGGGCGAAGTGCAGGTAAGGGCTCTCCGCGGGGTTTCCGTGAAAATCCGACGTGGGGAATTCGTCGCAATCATGGGTCCGAGCGGCTCGGGCAAGACCACTCTCTTAAACCAGCTCGGAATCCTGGATACCCCGAACTCCGGTAAAGTCGTAATAGACGGTACCGACACCTCTGCCCTTTCCGAAAAACAAAAAGGAAAATTCCGCCTCCACAACCTGGGCTATGTTTTCCAGGACTACGCCCTCCTCCCTGAACTCAATGCCGCCGAAAACGTCTACCTCTCCCTCATGATGCAGGGCAAAAGCAAAGAGGAATACGAGTCCGCAGCAGCCGAAATCCTTACCGCAGTCGGCCTGGGAGACCGCCTGGTCCAGCTCCCTTCCAAAATGAGCGGGGGACAGCAGCAGCGAGTCTCAATTGCCAGGGCACTTGCCCATTCCCCAATCATCCTTTTTGCCGATGAGCCCTGTGCAAACCTGGATTCCGAGACCTCAAAGGAAGTCCTCGACCTGTTCAAGAAGTTCAATACGGAATACGGGCAGACAATCGTGATGGTTACGCATGAGGAATGGCATGCTGCGTATACTGACAGGGTGATCAGGCTGAAGGACGGGATGTTAGAGTGATAAATAGAGTACAATCAACATTTTTGGAATTATCATTAGATATTGAAACTGAGTCGATATTACCTTTGGATTTAAAAAAGTGAGGAAAAAAAATGTCTACAGAAGAGAACAAAGCAATAGTTCGCCGATTCTTTGAAGAAGGACCATCTAAGGGAAATTTGAGTGCTGCTGATGAGTTGCTGTCAGCTAATTTCGTTATGCATGCCCCTCTTCCTGCATCTCCGGGAATCGAAGGAATGAATGAAACAATTACCACATGCAGGGCAGCCTTCGAGCATCTCAATGTTACAATTGAAGACATGGTTGCCGAGGGTGATAAAGTAGTTGCTCGCTTTACAGCTCGCGGAATACATAAAGGCAATTTCATGGGTTTACCGGCTACAGGAAAACCGATAACCATGACTGGCATAGAGATCTTTCGCATTAAGGACGGTAAGATTACTGAACTATGGGCTGAGGCTAACCTTTTGGGTCTGATGCAGCAGCTAGGTATCTTTCCTATGCCTGGAGGCCAGGGGTGAACTAACCCTCCTTAACTCCTCCGGCTGTTGAGGAAGGGGACTTCACGCCTTCAGAGCTAAATGGCACTACCTATGCAATGCTGACTGCCGTTGGGCTTGAAGACAGGCTGAAACAGGTTTCCTCCAAAATTAGCAGCGTATAGCTGCAGCGCGTTTCAATTGCCGGGCGTTTGCCCATTCCCAACAATCATTTTTCCGAAGTAAAGTTGAATTAAGGCTCCGCATCATTTTCAAAATATTTATGTGGAGCTCCCCTATTTTTTTACATGAGTTTCAGGTGATAATGAAGTGAATACGTTTTTTTATGTGACCGATGAAGCCGTAGATTCCACCGGATAAAGACAAATCCGGGTACTCTTCCAGTGTTTTGCCGATGCCGTAACTACAAATATTGAAGTGATCAGAACCAGGGAGAGTATCAACATAAACTTCATATTTATGGTAATTCAACAACCATTTTTCAGAAAAATAAGCTACTGAAAAGATTCATTTTAGAAACGCAGGATAAAAACACATTATATAATATAAGCTTGGATGCCGGGTATTATATTATATTCAAAAATTAATATATACATCCTGACATACTTTATTAAATATATTTCTAAGCTGGATTTTTCGCCCCTGGAATGAACAAAAATTTAATTTGTTACACTCAAATCAAAGGTTTAATATCCTCTTTTAAATAACTTTAAAGGAAAATAAGACACAAAAAAGGTTTAAGTTCCTCAAAAATTTTATATCAAAAATTAATATCTTTTTAAAGATATACCTGCTCAATATAATTTATTAAGGAGTTTTCATCTGGAAATATATCCGATCAATAATGAAATTGTTCGCAAAGTTTTTTTAGTAACATCCACAATATAATTACTAAATTACAACCCTGGTTTGAGATTATTATGCTTGTTGTGCCCCTGCTGGAAAAATACAAAAAGTACCTGAAGCGGTCTTGCTGGATTCTCGGCTTTTTACAGGCGGCAGAAATATTTGCCCTGTTGTTCCTGCTAGTGATTTTGTTTGACGGGTACAAAATCACCAACTATTTTCCAGGACTGAAGACGTTCATAAGAACTCAGGGATACATCGACCCTTACCAGTTCAACATTCTTTTAATGGCTGTTGAGGCAATGATACTGACTCCTTTAGCCGACCTGGGGCACAAGCTGTTGAATAAAAGTAGTAGAATAGGGCTAATCAGCAGGCTTGAAAGGAGTTTTCCCGAACTCAGCACAAGACTGAGCACAGCATACGATAACAGGCAGAATATCAACATAGTTACAAAGAAACTGCTTGAGGACGTGCATAAGCAGCTGACCGACATCAAGATCAAAAAAATATCCCCGCGCAAAGAGATGCTCAGGTCGTTCATAATATTCCTGCTGGCCTGCGGAGCAATCATTTTCTGTATCCACCAGGGTTTCAGCTTTGATGTATCCCCCAGCGAGTTGATGGACGACATTATGGGGAACATCCCGAAAATACCCGAAACCACATTTGACGAAGAAGCCGAAAAAGAAGTTAGCCCTGATACTAAATTTAAAGCAGAAGCCCTCATTATAAAAAACGGGGAACAGGTTGAGATGGAAATCAATCCGAGCCTGGGGCTCGGGTTTACAAGCCGAACCGATGCGAATACCGAAAATGAGTTCGGGGATAACCCGGGCAGATTTAACGAGACTTTCAGGTACAGCCAGACATACACGGAAAACCTGCCGGAAGAATACGAGCCTATGATAAAGCAATACTTTGAAGACCTTTCGTCTTGAGAACGGAGTTTCAATATGAGATATGAACAGGAAATCCAGCTGGATAACTCGGAACTTGACTTAAAACCCACTTACGAAAGGGCCCAGGAGATTTTCGAAACCATCTTCAGAGAAGTTGGAAACGCTATCGTCGGGCAAAAAGAAATGATCCGGCAGATCCTCATAGCCATGTTGTGCGAAGGCCATGTCCTGGTTGAAAGCAACCCGGGGCTGGGAAAAACCCTGACCATATCCACCATCTCCCAGATTATGAACATGAGGTTCAGCAGGATCCAGTGTACTCCGGACCTCATGCCTTCGGATATCACAGGGACCGACATCATTGAAGAAGATGAAAAAGGTGCCAAACGTTTCCAGTTCAAACTGGGCCCCGTTTTTTCAAATATTGTCCTTGCGGACGAAATCAACCGCGCGTCTCCCAAGACCCAGTCCGCCCTGCTCGAAGCAATGCAGGAAAAACAGGTCACGGTGGCAAACACAACATATGCCCTGGACAAACCTTTCTTTATCCTTGCAACCCAGAACCCGCTTGAAATGGAAGGGACTTACGCGCTCCCCGAAGCCCAGCTTGACAGGTTCTTAATGAAAATCCTTCTGACCTACCCGAACCCGGACGAGGAATTCGAGATCGTCAACCGCTATGCGGAAGCTTTCAGGCCGACTGTCCAAAAGTGCATAGACAGGCAGACCTTCGTCGAACTCCAGGAAATCACCCGGAGGATCCCGATATCCAACAAGCTCAAGAAATACGCAATCGACATCGTAAACCGGACCAGGAACATGCCCGAAATGATCGAAGCGGGAGCCTCACCCCGTGCCTCAATTGCCCTGATCCTCTGTGCAAAGGCAAACGCGTTTCTCGACAACCGGGGGTATGTCGACAAAGAGGATATCGACTTCATGGTCCTCCCGGTCCTCCGCCACAGGATTATCCTGTCCTTTGACGCTGCCCGGGACAACGTTAGCAGTGACGAAGTCATAGAAAAAATCCTGATGGATAAAACAATTACTTCAGATCTGGAATGAGTTTTGAGAGGAGTTCGGAAATGGGTTCAAAAATGGGTTCAAAAATGGGTTCGGAAATGAGTTTTGAGGCATGGTGCATACAGGGACAAAACAGGGCTTGAAACGGTGGTAAAACATGGCTGGCGAAAAACATAAGATCGATACTTCATTCCTGACCCGGCTCGACAAGTATACGCTCCTCCTCAAAAAAAGGGTGGCAGCAGTTCACTCGGGCAGCCACAACTCAACCATGAAAGGGACAGGGATCGAACTTGTGGACCACAGGAAATACAACCAGGGCGATTCCTTAAAAGACATCGACTGGAACCTCTATGCCCGTACGGAAAGGCTGTACATACGCAGGTATGAGGAAGACAAGACCCTGAACATGGTCATCCTGCTCGATACCAGCAGCAGTATGGTTATCCCTGACGGTACGCCGACAAAATTCGAATATGGGGCAACGATAGCCATAGGGGTCTCCTACATCGTAATGAAATACAACGACAGGTACATGATCTCGACCTTTACGGACAGCGTGGACTATGCCAGGGCCCGCAAAGGAAGAAACGAGTTTATTCGGACCATCGACAACTTATCCAGAATTTCAGTCAACGGAGAAACGAAGCTTGCCGACTGTGCGGATTCCGTATACCCGAGAATCAAGACAAAATCAATGGTCCTGATAATTTCGGATTTCCTGGACGACCTCGACTCAATCCGCTATGCTGTCCGCAGGCTGTCCCGGCACGAACTTGTCCTTATACAGCTTTACGACGAAACCGAGATCAACCTGCCTGAAAATGTGGACGGGGCAATCAAATTCGTTGACAGTGAAACAAACAAAGAGCTTAACATCGTAGTGGGCCCGCAGTTCAAAAAAGAATATGCTGCCGAATACGCAAGGCACATGGCAGGGCTTGAAAAAATCGCATACGACTTCCAGATCCCGTATTTCAGGGTAAACGTAAAGAACCAGCCCTTTGACACTGTCCTGAGAATCATAGGTGAAAGATGAGTGAAAGGTGATCCCGCCAATGGACTTTGAATTTCTTCCGGGTCTGGCTGCACTTGCAGGAATTATTCCCCTGACCATAGTATACCTGCTCAAGCCCCGCCCTAAACAGTTTATCTTACCTACCCTGATGTTCGTGCAGCGGATAGGCCAGAACGTACTTGATGCCCGGCGCAAGCTCAGCAACAGGATACACGACCCGCTCTTTTTCTTACAGCTTCTGACCCTGATTTTCATAGCCTTCGCCCTTGCAGGCCCGATGATGGACGACCTTGCAGGGGACTCGAGAAAGGTCATATTCATCATAGACTCTTCCGCCAGCATGACCGCAGACGGCCGGATCGAAGCCGCACAGGATATTGCAGTAAACAACCTGGGCAGGAAAAACACGGTTATTGCCGCAGAAAGCATTCCGGTTATCCTTGTAGAATCGCTTGACGCAGCCGATGCAAGAGAAGTCCTTTCCGGCATGGAAGCCAGGAACACCGGGGCTGACATTCCAAAAGCGCTTTTGTCAGTCATAGGCGACAAAGAAAGCGAGAACGGGAAAGTAATAGTCATATCCGATTTTGAAAATTGGGATGGGAAGGCGCCTGAAACATACATCAACATCGCCCGTGCCAAAAATATCGAACTTGAATTCAAACAGGTCGGGGAAAAAACTCCCAACTACGCAATCATAGCCGGGCACCTGACAGACCGCAACGACGGGACCTATGAATATACATGCACTGTCAAAAACTTCAACGCTAAAAGCGTAAAACTCGATGTCCGGCTGGAAAGCAAATCCGAGCTCTTCCCAACCCAGAAAGTGAGAAACTCAGTCTCCCTGGGAAAATACGGGACCCAGCAAATCACCTTCTCCAACATCCGCCAGGGTAGCTCTACCGTGGAAATCCTGAATAAGGACGCGGTTCCCTGCGACAACACCGCTTACGTCTCCATCCCCGAAATCACCCCTAAACAAATCCTTGTCTTAACGGATCAGGACCCGGTAGTCAACAGGTCCGCCCTGCTAACAGCCGTATCGTTGATGCCAAACACGGTTGTTGATGTTAATTATAAGCCCCTGGACGGGCTTCCTGCCGATTACACCAGGTATGATACGATTATCGTAAACTGCAAGTACGGCCCCCTGCCCTCCAAAAGTGTCCGGAAAATAGCCGACTATGCGAAAAGCGGGAAAGATTTGATAGTCATCGGGAACGGCTGCCTGTACAATTGTTCGGAAATGCACGGGCTTTACCCGGTCCTTCCGGTCAGTATAAAAGCATTCGAAAAAGAGGGCAGCCGTACCGTCGAAGCGGCAGGAAGCGGGAAGAATATTTTTGAAGACGTCACCTTCGAGGAAATATACGTGCGCAAATTCCTGACTACTACCCCGAAAGAAGATGCTGTCGTGCTTGCGGAAATTAAAGGCGCAGGCAAAAGCTCAGGTCCCATGGTCTCTACCTGGAACATATACAACGGGACAACCGCATATGTGGGTTTCAGCGACGCTGCCGATAGCGAGCCCTGGAACAATTTCCATACCATGCCCACATACCCCGTATTCTGGGCAAAGCTGCTCAAGTACATCTGGGGGGTCGGGGATATCAGCGAGACTAACGTGAAAACAGGCAGGTACCAGCCGCTCGAACACAACGCCAGGATCAGGACCCCGACAGAAACAGTTTTCAGTAATTTCGCATACTACGACGAGTGCGGCTTTTACAGTCTGGACCAGAAAACAATTGCTGCCAACCTCTACGACCCCCTGGAATCGAATACCTATACCAGCAACCGGCTGCACCTGGAACCCGACAGAGAAGAAGCCCTGAAACAGGAAATCAGCACACAATCCCCTTACAAGCCCCGAAAATACCTGATTTACGCCTTACTGCTGCTCCTGGTCATTGAAAACGTAATCATGTTCAGGAGGAGGATCATATGATTATCGACGGCCCTCACGGCCTTGATTTCCTGAACGGCCTTGGGATTCTGAATTCCATCGGGATCCGGTACGAACTTGATTTCATCTACGGAAAAGAGCTGGTGCTCCTGGTCCCCCTGGCCCTGCTGGTGCTCCTGGGGCTCAGGAAAAAAGTCTATAAGAAACATCTCTTTATCCACACCCTGGTTGCCTTCCTCCTGATCATAGCGCTTGCAGCGCCCTATACTGCGGAAATAGCCTCCATAAAAAGCGACCAGTCCCGGGTCACCATAATTTCAGACGAAAGCCCCAGTATGGAACTGCTCCGGGAAGGGGTCTCCGAAGAGATCGCAGAAGAACTCGGCAACAGTATTCCCGTTACAGCCACAACGGTTTCAGGCCCGAATACCGCTTTGGGCGACGCCATTATCCAGCAGGCTTCGGCTGATAACTTTGTACTTGTGGTCTCGGACGGGCAGGGGAATTCGGGGACTTCGCTTGAAGACGCCCTTTCCTACTGCTACAGGAACAATTTCCCGGTAGCAGCCCTGGTCCCTGAAACCCTTGAAGAAGACCTCAGTATAGAGATTGAAGGCGAAAACGAAGTCCCGGTAGATTCCGAAGCTTTCTTTACAGCCCATATCAGGAAATCGACCGAGGAAGACGAAAAAGAAGAAATAAGTTACAAACTGAGGATTACGGTTGACCGTGTAAAAATCATGGAACAGGAAATCAACCAGACCGAGAGAATAGTAAGTATTCCTTTCACCCACACCTTCAAGACCCTGGGCCCACATACCCTGAAAGCAACCCTCCACCCTGCGACCTTCCGGCCGGGAGGTATGGACTATTTCGAAGAAAATAACCAGTATATGAAGAGCATCTACGTAACCCCGAAGCCGAAGGTGCTTTTCGTCACCAATGAGCCTGATT
This sequence comes from uncultured Methanosarcina sp., assembly GCA_965601435.1. Lineage (GTDB taxonomy): Archaea > Halobacteriota > Methanosarcinia > Methanosarcinales > Methanosarcinaceae > MTP4. Next base: position 6,432 of record CBFCWE010000060.1, on the reverse strand, counting down.
CCCCTCTTTCCTACGTCTTGAAAGAAGTCTACGAGGTACACGCAAGCAGGTCATATAACTACCTGGAAGGCATGGACGCCGTGGTAATCGACAACCAGGCTGCGTCGACCATCTCGGATTCCGAAGCCGAAAAGCTGAGAAAATTCATCCTTAACGGGGGCGGCATGGTAGTGGTTGGGGGAGACTCTGCTTATGATTATCCGGAGGAGGACACGTACAGGAACACGAAATTCGAAGCCCTCCTTCCGGTTACCTCCAACCCTTCCAGCTGGCGGGGTGGAAGAAACATTGTCCTGATGCTCGACGTTTCCCCCAGCACCCTGCAGAGCAATAACATAGGGGGGAAGGTCCTTGACGACATCCTCTCCAACACGATCGTGCTCCTCGAAAGTGAGCTTTTGAAAGACGCAAGGGTCGATGTGATCACTTTTGGGAGCAAAGGGCAGGATATCACGGACGGCTTCCTGGATATGTCCAGAGAGTCCAACAGGGTCTGGCTTGATTCCGAGATCCGGAAGATAACCCCCAGGGGAGACTCCACCTCTCTGGAACAGGGGCTTCTGACCGCACGCCACCTCCTTGAAGCGCAGGAAAATGATGCGGAAGCTGAAATTATAATCGTCTCCGATGGCGGGATCTGGGCTCCCGGTCAGGGGGTAGGCAGTTTTGAAAAAGCCATTGTGCGGGCACAGGCACTTAAGGACAGCGGGATAAACCTTTACTTTGTCCACATACACTCCCCGATAGCCGACAAACAGGTCAACGGCGAGGGCCGCTACTACGCCGATACCCTGATGAACAAGATCCACCTGTCCGAAAATTATTACAGGATAGAGCCCGGGCAGAGAGTGAACCTGGACTTTGAGGAAAACCCGGAAGAAGCCGAGGACACGGAGGATGACTACTCTTCCGGCTCCATCGTAATCTATGACCCGAAACATTTCATCACCAGGGACGTTTCCGGAATTCACGACGTCCTGGGCTACAATGACGTCACCCCCAGGCCCGAAGCAAACCGCCTGGTAATAACAAGGCTCGGAAAACCCGTGCTCACGGTCTGGAGATTGGGCCTGGGCCGCGTTGCCTCGATCACCACCGATAACGGTTACGGCGGAGGCATCCCCTGGGCTCCCGGCCTCTACCTCGAAAACGACAGCCTCCTGATCACGAGAACCCTGAACTGGGCAGTCGCAGACACCGACACCGGCCAGCCCGTCCAGCTAAAAGTCCCTGACCTCAAAATATACCAGCCCGGCAGGATCCTGATAACGACCAGCAAGAAAGGCACCCCTGACCTCTACTTCGACAAAGAACCCATGGAAATCACCTCCATCGGGAGCAACATGTACGAGTCCTACGTAATCCCCGAAACCTTCGGCCTCCACAACATCTCCGAAACCCCTTACTCCGTAATCCCCCTTGACGCCTCCCCCGCAGAAATCGCTTTCATCCAGAGCGCCTCCTCCAGACCCGTCTCCGTAAACCACGCCGACGAATGCATCTACATCGGCGAAAACCCCCTCTTCAAAACAGCCGTCCGCGAAAACGGCGGGAAAATCTACACCAAAGAGGACCTCTATACCCGGATCATAGAAGACTCAAAAACCACCACCCAAAAAACCGTCAGGACGGAAGTGGTCTATACAAAGCAGATCCTCGCCCTAGCTTTCCTGATTTATCTGCTGTATACGCTCTACCACACATATAATACGAGGATGAGGTGAAAGGCGGTTTTTTGAGTGCTTTTTTAGGGTTAGATGTGGTAGAAGTAACTTGACGTGATGGTTGAAAACAGGGGTCTTTTTTTTGGGCGGCTGGGGTTATGCCGAAATAACCGGAATGGCGTATACCGTCGGAATTTCCACGCGCCTTGGCGCGGCCTGTCCTTGAATTACGCCTTGAATAAAGAAAGGCGGTAGGAGAAGCCAAACACCACGGAAAAAGTATTGGCTGCATAAATAAGTCATTCATTGCAGAGTCACTATTCATTTCGGATTACACCGTCAATTGCAGAGAAAGGAGTTTAATTTGCTGATTCTTAATCTTCATACTTTCGGGAAGGCCGCAAAGCTTCGCTTTGCGTGGGCTGCTGTCGGGAACTACCAACCAGTGAGGACCGCGGCTTCTGATGAATCAAAATAAAAAAGCAACCAGGGCTCTCAGATTGAAATTTCAAAGAACAGGGCGGCCGGAATGTCATCTCGAAACCTTTTAGTCTCGAATGAAGTGCGGTTATTCCAGGAAATCCCGGCAAAAAAGAAGCTGAATATAAAAACCTGGTACTGGTTCACTACTGGTTCACTACTGGCTCATCCCGTTTATCCGTGGTTCATTACCATCACACTGTTTTTCCGCCAGTGGTTCAAGCTAAATTAAATACACTACAACTTGTCGTACATGTCCATAACATGTTCATAGCTTGTCCAAACAGCAAGGAAAAAATTATAAAAACTGGACCCATTAGCAGGGTAAACGAAGGATGAAAACTATTTAAAATATTGGACTAAAGGGATTATGGTGCAGGGAATTGGTGGATAGGAAAGATACGTCCAGAAAGTACTGTAATAAGGGGGTTGAAGAGCCAGAGGACGTTCATGATCGGAAAGGAAAAGGCTGTGGGTCCGATGATGATAAAATTCAGGCGTGGAAAAACCTGATAATTTTCCGGGGAGACGGGGAAAGTTCAATAAAACCTGATGCTGTTAAATGCCTTTTATCGGTTTTCCTGCAGGCTCGGGACAAGCAGAAAGCATGGGAAAACCTGGTAAAACTGGCTGATGATGAAAATAGCAGTGTGCAGTGGCGTGTAATTCATGTACTTAGCTTTGTATTTCCCCAGGTTCCCGATAAGCAAAGGGCTTCCCATGGCTTGTTAGAACTCCTGAACAGTGAAAAAAGAACTGTGCGAAGATATGCAGTTCAAGCAACTGGTTTTGTTTTTTCACAACTTCCCGACAGGCAATTGTTCTGGAATAAACTAAAAGAGTTAACAGTCGATGAAGATATTTTTGTTCGGAAGAGGGCAGCCCGAGAACTTACACAAACTTATCGATATATACCATACAAAGAAAAGACCTGGGATGACTTTTTCGAACTCTTAGAAGATACTGATCATGACATCCGGATGTGCACGTATCATGCTCTCAAATCTGCTATCCCCTATGCCCCGGACAGGCAAAAAGCCTGGGAAGATGTTGTCAAGCTTGCTGAAAAACTGGATTCCAGGTTCCGAGGTCTGGCAGTAGAAGCCCTTTGTTCTGTTTTTCCCATAATCCAGAATAAAAAAACAGCATGGCAAGACCTGTTAAAGCTGGCTTCCAAAGGATTTATAGATTTGCAGAAAAGGGCAGTTGAAGCCCTTATAATTTTATACCAGTTCGTACCTGACAGATGGGAGGAGGAAGAAAATTCAAATGGATATGTTAAGGGATTTGGATATAGAAAAGGATGCATGATGTATCCTTTCGAAGAGGAAAAATATCGGGGAGTTCTTATGACTCGTCTTTTAGACTATGAGCTCATGAGCTATTATCCTGCAAAGAGCGAAGCGTGGGAAGACCTTATTGCATTAGCAAAAGCCCCTGAAAAAAGGCCATTGAGCTACAGGCTAAGAAGGGAGCACCGGAATGTCAGGGCTCTTCTGATCTACGGTTTAAGTTCTGCTATGATACACCATCCTGTGAAAGAGAAAGCATGGGACGACATGATAAAACTTGAAAAAAATGCACATCTATACGAAAAAAAGCTGGTAAAAAACAGCCTTGCTAATTCATATCGGTATCTCCCTGATCGGCAAAGAGCATGGGATTACCTGGTTAAAACAGCCGAAAAGGGTCATATTTCAATAGACCTGAGTGTCATCTTTCCTTTTGTCCCGGGAAAAGAAGAAGCCCTAAATGATCTATTCAGGCTTGCTGAGAACTCAAAATTCGGACTTGACCGTGAAGTTAACTGCTCGCTTGGAAAAGTGTTCTTGCAAAAAGCAACAAGGGCGGAAACGGAAAAAGAATACAGAGAAGAACTGGAAAAAGCAATTCAATACTTTGAAAAAGCAGGAACATTTCAAAAAGTCGATCCTAAATTTCGGACTGCGATGCCTCCCCGATTTTGTCATATTTTCTTTCAATCATTTCATTCAATAATTTTCCATGAAGGGAATGAAACAGAGGATGAACCCGGAACATATCTGAATGAGATGGAAAATAGAATGGAATATAGAAAAAATCGTGTTAGAAATAAAAATTATTATTACAGTGCGGTCGGAAAGCTTGCAAATGTTCTGGGAGAAGTCCAGAGCAAAAAAGACATGCAACTGGAAACCATGAAAAGCGAACTCAAATTTTGCAGAAAATATTGTGAAGAGGTTTCAGAACTCATAAATCTGGAGAACCTGACCCCACAGGAAGAAAGACTGCTACAGAAGCAGCTTCCAAAATTGGATAGAAACTCAATGAATATTCTCCAGAAAATTCAGGAAGAAGCCGGGATTTCATCCAAAAAATCAAGAGGACCTGTCACCATGAAGTTGTCCCCTCGTTTAAGCGAAGAATGCAAAAAATGGGATATGGGGAACATAAAAGATATGGAAATGTCTCTGGAAAAGCTTATTTATATTATAGAATCGGCCCTTGAAAAAAAACCGAAAAATAAAGAAGTGTTTACTAAAATTTCCCAACTTCGAAAACAGAGAGGCATGCAGGAGAAGTTCGGGATAATGTGTGATATAATTTCTTTGATCCCGGAACTTGAAACAGGACTGGAACATACCAATATAGAATAATAAAAAATCAGACATTCTTTCTATTGATTGAAAATAATTTAAAAATTCAATCAAGGTGCAGAGAGCTCCGGATGTTTTGTATTTCCTCTTCTTCGGAAATCCCTGTCTACACCTCATTAATCTTTTAGAAAGCAGATGATATACTTTGAGAGGGGCTATGGAGAACTTCAAGGTTTCAAAAGGTTTGCGGGGGATGATCGGGAGGAGATCCCGACGAAAAATAAAAAAGAAGTTATTTTAATCCACCGAACGAAGTCCACAGATCGAGAAAAAGCCGCCCCCTCTACCTTCTAATCCTCTGAAAAAAGCCCGGCCTCCGCCTCATCAATCATGAAAAAATACCTAAAATCGTCCTCTTGAGTGAACGAAGTGAGCGAAAAGGACTGCGTACTCCCGAGGCGCAATTCGGGTGGTTCAAACGGTTCGTGGGGGATGAGTGGGTGAGTCACAGGCTAAAAATAAAAAAGAATATATGTTAGTCGGCTTGAGCGAAATCCTCAGATCGAGATAAATTGTGAGGAAGAGGGCTAATCTTACTCATTCAGATGCCAACCTTAACCTTCTGAATCCCGATAAAATCGAGTTTTTCCCCGGTGTTTTCAGATTCGACCTCAAGGTAGAGCTCAATAGCTTCTTTTATCCGCCTGTTCAGTTCGTCCAGAGTCTCTGCCTGGGTATGGCAACCCTCAAGTTCAGGTACTGATGCCACATAAATTCCATCTTCATCCTGCTCGATCACAACAGTAAATTCTCTCATCTAACCTTTCCTCATTCAAAAACGTCTTATAAATCATATTCCGGTGATTTTATTTATACCTGCGGAGGGGATGAGCGGGGGAGCCGCCCGGCGAAATATAAAAATATAGTTATTATAACCCACTTGAGTGAAATACTCAGATCGAGAAAAAGACACCATTTACACCCTTCATCTTCAAAAATCACGGGCTCCGCCTGGTGGAAATAAGTAAAGAAACAAAGAGAATAACCAAAAAAACAAAAAAATGAATCAGGGGTTGCTGTAAACTTAATTACAGAATTAACACCCGACGCAGATTATCATTAGAATTACCTGTGTTTCGCAAGGCAATCCCTGCAGTATACTGGTCTGCCTTCGGTGGGTTTGAACGGTACTTCGGTCTCAACACCGCAGTCAGAGCAAGTCACTTTTGTCATTTCCCTTGGTCCACGGTTACCGCGGAAACCTCCGGAATTTCTGTCATTAAAAGCCATTTTCGTTTCACCTCCGCTTTAGCGGATAGTCAATAGATTAAAAACAAGATGGTATAGACCCTTAGATTAAAAACAAAAATTGGTTTTTAATAACAGACTTTATACGTCTCTTAATTTTCAATACCATCATTGCACAATCAAATTATATAAAAGTTACTCATAAAAAAGAGGATAAAGAAACCCCTTCACCAGAATCAGCTGCATGTAACCCCGGTCTTACAGCCCCCAAAAAACATACCAAGAATACCATCCCGGACCATCGCCCCCAGCCAAAATCTCCCCGGATCGAGAAAAAGCCGCCCTTTCCACCCTCCTATCCGAAAATCCCGACCTTCGCCCAAGCAATCTTTAAGGAAATTTAACCGTGTTTAACCGTGTTTAACCGTGTTTAACCGTGTTTAACCGTGTTTAACCGTGTTTAA
>CBFCWE010000059.1:0-24922 GCA_965601435.1 uncultured Methanosarcina sp. | reverse complement strand
TTTTGTTTTTAAGAGTTTTAACTATCTTTGTTTTCTCAGCTTTTGTTTGTTTGTGGGTTTGTTTGTTTGTTTGTTTTCCAATTCTGTTTCTTTGTTTCTTAGCTTAATTGCTTTGCTTCATTTTTTTGTCCACTTGAGCGAATCGAAGATAATAGAAAGTAACTAACCTGTTTTTTTAAGGATCACTTCGATTTTTCCGGATGTGGGTTTTGTTGTTCTGCTCGGAAAATTTACCGGGGGTCCGTCCCCGCCCCGTAAGGGGCACGCGCCTTCCGCCCGCTGAGGCGGGCGGTTGTACTCGAATGTGATTATATCTCGGGACGCGTGCCTCCTACCTGCCAGCAGAAAAAACAAGCTAAAAGCTAAACGAAAAGTCAGGTATAATTTTCAACTCATAAACGTGGCATGTTTTTGAAATAATCGGGTCGAGAGAAAAGTCCTGGTAAAGATGAAAGTTTAGTATGAAATTGAATATTAAAAAATAGAAAAGTATTGGCTCCAGGTCTGATTGCCTGAAACCTCCTTTTTTTTAAGTTTTTAAGCAAGCAACTTCAAGATGATGTCTTTCCAGCCCATAACAAACACGATCAGGATGATCAGGGGCAGGACGTATGTTACATATGGTTTGATCCACTTCGGGAACTTGACGCCTTCTCCTGTGTCAGCTTCCTTTGTAAAGTTGCTCCATCCCCAGCCAAAGCCGTTAGTACAAAAGAGCACAAAAACCAGGGCTCCCAGGGGCAGGAGGTTGTTACTCAGGATGAAGTCTTCAAGGTCCAGCACAACGGTGCCTTCTCCCAGGGGGGCAAAACTGCTCCAGGGCCCGAAACCAAGGGCACAGGGCAAAGAGAGAATGAAGATTCCAATCCCGTTTATGATGGCGGCTTTCTTCCGGGTCCAGCCCCATTCATCAATAGTGAAGGCCATGATGTTTTCAAAGACGGCAATCACGGTGGTCATGGCTGCAAAGGTCAGGAACAGGAAGAAGAGGGTACCCCATATCTGGCCTCCGAGCATCTGGTTAAAGATGTTCGGAAGGGTTACGAAGACAAGCCCGGGCCCTGATCCAACGTCCACCCCAAAAGCGAATGCAGCAGGGAAGATAACCATGCCTGCAAGCAGAGCAACTATCGTGTCCAGCGCCATTACGTGCAGGGACTCTCCTGTCAGGGAACGTTCTTTACCTATGTAGCTCCCGAAAATAGCCATACTCCCTATCCCCAGGCTCAGGGTAAAGAATGCCTGGCCCATTGCAGCATAGATGGCTTCCCCGCTAAGGCTTGAAAGATCCGGCTTCAGGTAGAAGGCAAGGCCTGCCGAGGCTCCCGGAAGGGTCACGGATTTGACTACCAGAATGAGAAGCATGATGAACATGCCCGACATCATTATTTTTCCTGCTTTCTCCACACCTTTTTGAAGCCCCAGAGAACATATGAAAAAGCCCATGAGGACGACAATTGCCATCCAGAATATAAGCTCTCCAGTGCTGCCTAAGAATGCCCCGAACATGGCTCCGATTTCCTCAGGGGGAAGCCCGTTGAAAGCGCCCGTAGCCTCTCTGTACAGATAGGCAAAACCCCAGCCTGCTACTGTGGTATAGAACATCATGAGGATAACGTTTCCTAGGATTCCCAGATAGCCCACTATATGCCATTTGCTTTTCGAGGGTTCCAGAGCTCTGATTGCACCTGCAATGTTTTTACGGCCTGCCCTTCCGATGGAAAACTCCATTATCATAATAGGTAGTCCGAGCAATAACAGGAATAAGAGGTACACCAGAACGAAAGCTGCTCCCCCGTATTTTCCGGCAATGAAGGGGAAACGCCAGACGTTCCCGAGCCCGATTGCGCACCCGGCCGAGATTAGTATAAACCCTATCCGGCTTGCTAGCTGCTCTCGTTCACCAGTTTTTATTTCTGACATCTTTTTTTCTCCTGAATGCTGTATTCTTTCACCCATTCAGTTCCTTTTTTAGTTAGGGATGTTAGCATAACATTAGTAGACGATCTGTAGTGTCAAATGATTTTTCTCCGGATCGTGTTCAAAGGTTCCCATGTTGTCCATTTTTATAATATGGGTGTTATATTATGTTCTACGATGCCGCACTATGTAAAATCATGTCACACCGTGCCCATTAATGTAGAATTAATGACTTATTCTTTTAAAAACATATCTTTTTTATATTAACTGATATTGAGGGTCGGTGTATTGAAAAGAGCATTTTTGTATATAATTAATCAAAGTGTTTATTCGAGATCTCATTCATATGAAGTTTCATGTCAGAACAGTTGTGATCTGCCTTATAGTCGGATTCGACCCTAATTTCTTACTCTCGGCAGGTCGACATTAAATTTTGAGAATTTTTAATGATGCCGTTTCTAATACATTCTACACCTATGTATTTGGTGTGAAACTAGTTAACAGATTGCTCAAACCTCTTGACATATATACACAACAAAGCATTTTTGCAATAATCCGACCTTCCGAAGAAGTCTACAAAAATGCCACCTATTTTCCCAATATGGGCATGACTTAAAATCCAACTCGCAATAATATTAAGAATATCGGGCAAATTGGAAAATTAATGATACATTTGTGTACATCTGCGGAAAGTGAGAATAATGCTTATTATCAGGGATAATGTGTTTTTCAGCAAAAACGCTATCAGTAAATATATTATGAAAAATACAAGTTACCTGCCGAAAGTAGGTAATTTGTCTATTTTGTACAGTTGGTACTGGCTGTCTGATTGAGTTTCAGAAAAATTCCGGGGTGAGTTGGATAGCTAATAATTTCAAAAAGAGGAAATATTCCAAAATCAGAAAGGGGTTGTTTAATGCTCTACAAAATTAAATTCAGTCATCTCTATAATTAAATTCAGTTTTCTCTAATATTAAATCTAATAATCTCTAAAATTAAAGGGAATCAGGCAGAAGAGAGTGCCACAATGGCTTCTGCCAGATCTCCGGTTGAGTTTTTGAGGGCTTCACGGGCTTCTTCTTCGGAGACGCCTGTCTGCTCCATTACAAGTTTGATATCGTCTTCGGGGATATCCAGTTCTTTGGGAACTTCCCTTGCGTCACCGACGATCTGATAGGTGTCCGAACCTTGAACCGTCATGATGGTGACGTTTGCGTTTTCAATAATTATGTTGGAATCTGCGGTTTTTATAATTATCTCTTCAACGTCGTTGATTTCCCTGGTGTTTATCCCCATCTGTTTCATCATCTGTTTCATTTTAGCCGGGTTCATACCCCGGCCTCCCATGCCTGGAAACATAAGATCCCCTTCTCCTTTGTTTTTAAGTTTCCGCGTTCTTCTTCTTCTTCTTTAATAAGGTGCTTTTATCTGCAGTTCTGTGTTGCTGTTTAGTGGCATCCACCGCAGGTTCCGCATCCACCTGCGTTCGGGTTTTGGATCAGGAATCCCTTGCCGTTTTCATCCTCGACAAAATCGATGCTGCCATCGGGGAAGCTTTGCTGGATGTCCTTTGCCATAACAAGCTTGATGCCATTGCTTTCCATTGTTACGTCGTCTTCCTTTATTTCTTCATCAAGGGCAAGTCCGTACTGTACACCGCTGCAGGATACTCCGGCAACGAAAATCCTGAGAGCAATGTCTGGCTTGTTTTCCTGTTCAAGCAGTTCTTTAAGTTCGGCGGCTGCTCGCTCTGTTACTTCGATCATTATATATACCTCTGTTTTAGTTCTCAAAAATATTGATTTATTTTAAGTTTGATTATCTAATATAAGATGCCATCCGTTACAGGTTACAGATAACTTCTAAGCCTTATATACCCTAACTTCGAAACGTTATATACCCTTGCATTTAATACGTTATAACGCTTGTGCGAGGTTAAGCCTCTTTTTAATTCTAAAGAGTCTGGCTTTCGAAGAAAGCCCGTACCGGGCATGATGCGGATTTTTGCTTAAGGAATCCGGGAATCCCATGTACCTATATAGATATTTACTATTTTATATATTTTTACACTCATAATATCTTTCGCTTCACAGGCGCTTCCTTTATACAAATTCCGCATCTTCGTCCACAGGTTCTTCCAGTACCTCGGCATTGTAAGCGTTGATTTCCAGGGAATTTCGTTTCCCCTTTACTTCCCAGACCGGTATGTACACGAGCTCTAATTCAAGTTCGATGTCTTCTGGTTTGGGTTTGACGCTTCTCTGCTCATAGACGATTGCCTGGCCATCGGTGTTGTTGAAACGCATTTCCCGGGTGTTTTCTTCTATGATTCCGTCCAGAAGCAGTTTTTCCGCCTGCTGCTTATTGACGTTTGTTCTTTTTACTTCGTAGACCACTGCCGGGATCCGGGTCGGGGTTTCGAGGCCTTCAAGCTCCATATCTTCTTTTTTCTTGTTCAGGGCGTTGAGAAAACCTTTTCCTTCTCCGGTGATGCTCAGGACCTTGGACCTGAAGCGTTTCTCCGCTTCTACATTATAAGAGTATTTCCATAAAGGTACAAACTTCAGGATGGCATCTTTCGGGTTGCTTAAATATGGTTTTGCGATTATGACGGCCTGTTCTTTAGAAATCCCGGGTTCGACCGATTTTATATTCAGGATATCGTAGGAATCGACTTTGGGGACTTCAATGTGCTCATTCTTTTTTGAAGGGTTCCTTTCCTCTGGAGTTTTTGGGGCTGACCCCGGTACAAAATAAGTTTTTTCCTCTTTAGCCTGCATCTCCTGGAGCGGGACAAGTCCTTTGCTAAAGTCAGTTCTCCGTACCGGATTTTCATTCTCCGCTTCTTCAATGTCCATAGCCAGATCTCCAGGGAACTCTCTGAAGTGTGTCGGGACTTCTTCCTCTACTTTTTCCGGGGTTTCGGGGTCATGCAGAGGGACAGTTTCCTTCCTCTCCATGTTTGCCAGGACAGCTCTCCCTATCTGGAGGGCGAGTTCGTCCCTGTCCCAGATGTAGACCCCGAGTTCGGCCGCATAGTCGTTAAGTTCTCCCGTGGTTTTCTGAGTTATAACATAGATCCCTGTGCTGTTATCGATTTCATCGGAAAAAGCCTTTATTTCACTGTAATCGGGCTGCAGTGTACACCGGACAAATGCCTTGTGGCCATTTTTCTCCACCAGGATGTCACAAGGATTGGATATTGTAACACTGTATCCGGATGATTTGAAAATATCCACAAGGATTTCTAACAGGTCTTGCTTCATGATTCTCATTCGCTTATATCTTATACAGCTAAAATAGTTTATGTTTACTATTGAAATATAATAATTTTGGGTCTAATCCGGATTCCGGTTGTCCTTCTCGGCCCACTTTCATCTTTTCATTGCCTAGTTATAGTGCAGCTATATATTAAATCAGTGCCTAATCAGGTAAGTATGAGTGGGATCTGGCTTGGGGCAGATTCGTTTTCATCTTATGAAGCGGGTATCGAAAAGGAATGGCTTGTAGGGAATGGGCTTGGTGGATATGCTTCGTCCACTGTCATAGGTGCCGCTTCAAGGACCTACCACGGGTTGCTGGTTGCAGCTCCCGAGGGGGCCTCAGGCAGGTTCCTCCTGCTTTCCTCCCTTGACGAGGAACTTTCTTGCGGGGAAGAGGTCTTTAGCCTGGCAGTCCATAAGTATCCGGGTACCGTCCATCCCGAGGGCTTTTCCTACCTTGATAAATTTTCCCTCACCCCTTTTCCTGTCTGGGTATACCGGGCCGGGGACCTTACGGTTAAAAAAAAGGTGTTCATGGTCTACGGCAAAAACACAACTGTAGTGCTTTACGAAATAAAGTGCGGAAGGGAAGAGGCCCGGCTGAGGATCTATCCTCTTGTAAATGCCAGGAGCTTCCACGCTACAACTCGCTCCGGAGACCTCGACTTTTTTCAAGAAATTGAGACAAACGGGTTGCGACTTGAAAGCTCAAACGGTTTTGTATTCCGGATAAAATCCAACATGGAATACCACCCTGACCCAAGGTGGTACTATAATTTCGAATACGGGGCGGAATTGAAAAGAGGACTGGCTTTTCAGGAAGATAATTTCAACCCCGGTTTTTTTGAAATCGGAGTCAAGAAGGGGACTTCCCGCTTTTTTGTTGCCTCTTCTATGGAAGATATTTCGTCCCTTTCCCTCGAAGATGCAGAAGAACTCTACACCCGTGCAGTCTATCGGCAAAATCTCCTTGCCTACAATTCGATGCTTTCAGAACCTTTTGCCCTCAAGCTTCTAAGGGCTACGGACCCTTTTATCGTAAAGCCCCCCGCTACTGGCGAAAAATCCGTTATTGCCGGTTATCCCTGGTTTTCGGACTGGGGTAGGGATGCCATGATCGCTCTTCCGGGCCTGACTCTGGTGTCCCGCCGCTTTGAAGATGCGCGTTCCATTCTTGCAAACTTTTCCCGGAACTGCCGCAGGGGACTGATTCCTAACAGCTTCCCGGCTCTCGGCGGAGCGCCTGTTTATAATACCGTTGATGCCTCTCTCTGGTTCATTCAGGCTCTGGGACGTTACTTTGCATATACCAAAGACCTCGTTTTTCTCTCGGATGTCTGGAATACCCTGGAAAATATTGTCAGGTACTACAGCCAGGGCACGGATTTCGGGATCGGGATGGACTCTGATTTCCTCATAAGGCAGGGCCCACAGCTAACCTGGATGGACGCGAAAGTTAATTCCCGTGCAGTGACTCCGAGAGCAGGCAAAGCATGTGAGATCAATGCCCTCTGGTACAATGCCCTGAAGACCACTTCCGAACTCGGGGAATTACTGGACCTGGACACCGCAAACTATGAGTCTCTTGCAGAAGGGGTAGCTTCGAACTTTGAAGCCCTTTTCTGGAACCCCGAATATAATTGTCTCTTCGATACGGTCTCCACGGACAGCACCGATAAAGCCGGAAATCCGCTAAAAGATCCCGCAATTCGCCCTAACCAGATCCTTGCAGTTGCTCTTCCCCATACCATGCTCTCTCCCTACAAAGAAAAAGCCATTGTGGGCCGGGTCGAGCAGGACCTGCTCACACCTTTCGGCCTCCGTACCCTTTCAAGGGACCATCCCCAATATACCGGCCACTATAAGGGGGACCCCAAAACCCGGGACTTCGCCTACCACAACGGCACGGTCTGGCCCTGGCTCCTCGGCGCCTACGTCAAAGCCTACCGGAAAGTCCACAATAATTCAAAAGAAAGCCTGGAAGAAATGCGTTCCCTCCTCCTGGGCTTTGAAAAACAGCTCGAAGAAGCTGGCGTTGGCAGCATTTCCGAAGTCTTCGACGGCAACTATCCCTACGTTCCCGGAGGCTGCCCTGCCCAGGCCTGGAGCGTCGCAGAGATCTTACGGGCTTATGTGGAGGACGTGCTCGGGACGAAACCCTGAGAAGTAAATTTTAACGTTTTTCCAAAAAAGAAAATGAAAGGCCCCTTTTGTGGGACCTCAAACTCTTTTATCCTTTATTTTCTGGTTTAAGGGTAGGATGCCACTCCGGATGCGGTATTTCCGTCCCAGGTCAGAGTATGGCTCACGTCGTTCACGGTAAAGGTGAACGTTAATGTGCTCTTTTTGGGGTAGATGACCTCATCTGAATTAACCGTCGCAGTCCCTGTTGCACCAGTCACAGCAGAATCCGTATCACTGGCTGCACCGCTCCAGTAGCCGGAAACTGTGGCACCTTCGACCGGATTATTGTTTTTGTCAAGGATGGTCACAACAGCAGTTGCATTAACGTAAGTTTTCCCGATAATTTTTGTACTTGTTGTTGTCACACTCACCCCGTCAATGTGTATGACGTTTTCCGCAACCAGAGTGACTGTGTCAGTACCTGATGCGTCTCTGTTGTCCCATACTGTGAGGGTTACATTATAGGTCCCTGCGCTTGAATAGGCGTGGTTCGGAGCTATTCCCGATCCTGTACTTCCGTCTCCAAAGTCCCACTCATAGGAGGTAATATATCCGTCACTGTCGTATGAACCTGAACCGTCAAAGGTAATGGGCTGGCCTATTTCCTCACTATACGGCCCTCCTGCATCGGCTATTGGGGGGATATTCGGGACTTGAGGCTGGGTTATGTATTCAAGGGCAGCGGGTGCATTTACCAGGCCGTGTCCGTAATACTGGTCCCATCCCTGGTCTCCCATGTCCCTTGCCGTATTTTCGAGTGCTTCCCTGATATCATAGGGGGTAGCTTCACTGTTTGCTTCAAGCATCAGGGCTGCGATCCCTGAAACATGTGGTGTTGCCATGGATGTCCCTGTGAGGAACCACCAGTTGAAGTCTGTAGGATCGTTTGTCTGGATGTTAAAGGTATTCTGGAGGACTCCATCCATGTACCCGTCACCGCTCAGGTCCTGTCCGTCCCCTCCGGGAGCCACTACATCAAGGTCGGTCCCGTAGTTCGAGTAGTCTGCCTTCACTCCGTTAAAATTGGTCGCCCCAACTGCAATGCACCTGTAATAAGCTGCTGGATAATTCACCGAGCCGGTCTGGTCATTCCCGGCGGCGGCAACGATTGTAACGCCGTTATTGTATGAATATTCAAGTGCATCGTCAAGGGCCTGGCCAGGATAGTATCCGGGGCCAAAAGAGAGGCTCATGCTTATGATGTCTGCGCCGTTGTCGGTGGCGAAATAAATCCCGTCTATAAGCTGCTGGAGGGTTCCGTTTCCATTCCCGTCAAGGACTTTCACGGGCATTATGGAACAGCCATATGCAACTCCGGCTACACCGTACCCGTCGTTTGTGTTCTGGGCTACGGTTCCGGACACATGGGTTCCGTGATGATGGTCGTCATTCGGGTGGGCATCGTTGTTTACAAAGTCATAACCCGGAACAAAATTGGTTTTCGAGAGGCCTGGAGCCACAATATACAGGCCGTAATTTTCGTATGCTACTCCGGTATCAAGCACTGCAACTACGACTCCCTGGCCTGTGGAAATGTCCCATGCGGGCTCGACATTTATCCCTCCTATCCCGTCCTTCAAATTCCACTGGTAGCTGTATAACGGGTCATTGGGTACCATGGCGGCCTGTGCGATCGCATTGGGCAGTGCATATTCGATATTCGGGTTCTTGCTGTAGATCTCTACCATCTCTTCGATGGTTTTGCTTTTAGGGATTTTCAGCAGTTTAAATCCTGCATAAGAACTTGTGTATATCTCTTTTGTCCCCTGTTTTGAGTTGATGGTTGCGATTTTTTCTCTGGAAACTCCGGGCTTGAACTTGACTATGATCTCCCCAGGAGCATATTTTTGGTTTTGCGTATCGTCCAGCACCTGGGTCTGTGAACCATCTTGAATCTGGTTATACGAATCGTCTACTATATTTTTTTCATATGTTTCATAGGGTTCTGCCTGCACAAACGCAGATGCAGGAAGAATTGCTCCCAGAATTACTGCGCACAAAACTAATATATGCAAAATTTTAGTTTTTAATTTTAGCTTCATATTCATCTCCTCATGCGATTTTTGTAATTTCTTTATGTGGTTCGCAATTTTTTTGAGAATTGAAGCAATTGAAATACTGTCCCCACTCAGTATTATTTTTGCTACAGTATCTGGTATATTCTTACTAACTTTTATGGTTTTTTTCGTATAATCGGTAGTTTATTCGTCTATCATTCATTCATTGGTTTACTCAATGGCTTGTTTGCAGTTCCTTTGTCTCAGGCTTCCCAGGTGGAACTTTTTCTGACCGAGTTAATTTTTATATCATGTAAACTATCAATATGCGCATGATCGACTTCGACACCCTAAAATATGAAAACGGTCTGATCCAGGCTATTGTTCAGGACCTTACGACCAGAGAAGTGCTGATGTGCGCTTACATGAATCGGGAAGCCCTTGAAAAAACCGTAGAGACCGGGATTGCCCATTTCTGGAGCCGGAGCCGGAAGAGTTTGTGGAAGAAAGGGGAGACTTCGGGGCATGTACAGAAGGTAAAAGAGATCAGGATCGACTGTGACCTGGATTCCGTGCTCCTGTTAGTGGAACAGGTCGGGGGGGCATGTCATATGGGGTACCGTTCCTGCTTCTTCCGAAACCTTGAGGGAGAGGTTGTCGGAGAGAAGGTTTTCGAGCCGGATGATGTGTACTGAATTTTTGAGGCTTATTGCTGTTTTCATCTTTGTTTAAGGTAAAATAAATTAAAAGAGCCAGAGTTTAAACAGGATATATTTTATAAATTTGTTATTCAATTTTTATATTAAAAAATAAAAAAAGAATAGGTTAAAATGATTAAATTGTTATGTAGTTACCTGAATATTTGCACTTGTCACCGTATCCTGCAGGTTGTAGTCCCAACCATCTTTTGCTACGTTATTCACGGTGAAGGTGAAAGTTCCCGAATCTACTCTTTTTACCTTACCTGAAGTGAATACAACTTTCCCATCGCTACCTGTAACTCCTGAACTCTCCCCCTTTGTGGTAAGCCCGCTCCAGGACCCATATACGGTGGCTCCCTCTAAGGGTGCTCCGTTTGCGTCCACAACACTTACTGTCGCAACTGCTGCCGTGTTTATTCCTGCTTTTTGTATCTCCATTCCGATGCCACTTACATGCATCTCGGCTGGAAGGGCTTTTGCTAGAGTGGTAAAATGGTAGTAAGCCCCGTTATTGTTATCTATTGCAGGATTCCCGGATGCATCTGTTGACCGGACTTCATAGTAGTAGGTGGTTTCCGGTGCAAGTCCTGTAAGCTCAACCGTGTGTGTGGTGGTAAATGAGGGATCATATATCTGGGCTGCTCCTGACAGGTCCGGGTTTATGCTGTACCTGAAAGTGCTGTCGCCTGCTTCATCCGTATCCCACGTAATTGTTACGGAATCCGTAGCAACTGTCGATGTTATAGTTGAAATCACCGGTTCCGTTAAGTCCGGTATGGGGTCTTCAGGGGGCGTGGAATCATCAGGTATGGGGATACTTGCAGCTGCTTCCGCATCCACGAGTCCGAACCCGTAAATAGAGTCCCACCCGGTGTAGCCAAGGTCTTCAGCGGTCTCCTGTAGGCGGGATCTTACCTGGGTGTTGTCCCAGCCGGGGTTGGAAGTCCAGACCAGAGCAGCAGTCCCTGCTACATGCGGACAGGCCATTGAAGTCCCGCTTGCCGATATATACCCTCCTCCCAGATACGTGGACTTTACGCTAACTCCCGGAGCGGCAAGTTCGATTTCAGGGCCTGTGTTTGAAAAGGATGCTTTTGTATCGGAAGAGCTGGTTGCCGCAACTGCGATAACCGAGTCGTACTTGGCAGGGTAATCTACACTGCTCGTTCCTTCGTTTCCGGCTGCTGCAACCAGAAGAATTCCTTCATTGTATGCCCTGTCGCAGGCAGTCCCAAGAGTAACGGAATTATAGTCTGTGCCAAGGCTCATTGAGATTATCTGGATGTTGTTCTCAATTGCCCAGTCTATTGCTGCGGTGACATCACTGGTACTTCCGCTGCCCGAACTATCCATAACTTTCAAGCCATACAGTTCCACTTCCGGGGCAACTCCAATCACTCCTATCCCGTTGTTTTCCGCGGCAACAATCCCGGCACAGTGGGTTCCATGCCAGTGGTCATCCATCGGGTCATTATCCCCGTTTACAAAATCGTATCCCCCCTGGTAATAGTTATCCAGTTCCGGGTGGGTATAATCGATGCCAGTATCAATTATCGCAATTTTTACTCCCGTGCCCTTGTTAGTACTGTGGACTATTTCTGCATCGATTCGGTTTATGCCCCACGGGAGTTCGTCTTCAAGAGCCCTTACCTCGTAATCCGGTTCGATGTAGGCTATTTTGCTGTTCCTCTTCATTTTTTCTATTGCTGCTTCCGGAATGTCCGCAGCTACCGCAGGGATATGCTTGTAGCTATGTTTTAACTTCCCTTGCTGCTGAACAAGCCCGGGATCTGCTTTTTCCTTAAAGCCGACAATCACCGGAACTGCTCCGGCTGTGCTAATCATCAGCCCTCCAACCAGCATCAAAGCAATAAATAATTTTATTTTCTTTCCCATGAAAAACTAGTTATGAACATTGTTAATATATATATTCCATTCCTTTGAATTTTCACTTATTTTTTTCAAATAGTTCCTGCCGGAACATGAGCCGGTCGTGACGAAGTTTTCCTAATCGGGTGAGGTTTACTCGCACTCAGGCATTGGGGGGGATATGTACACTGAGGGTCGGGTACTGAGTAAGTGTGCTGAGGATAGGCATGCTGACGCTAAAGTTTACTGAGTTTTTTTAAGGCCTTTTAACTTTTTTCAGGTCTCTGGGAGCCTTAATTCCCTTCAAATTTATGTTTCAACTTTTTTTCATCGCAAAGAAAGCCCCAGAAGTTTTATTATATACTTCTCGGGTCTATCCCCTTATATGGCTGAAGAGACGCGGATATGTAGGATTGTTCCGGATACCAGTGTGATTATTGACGGGAGAATCTCGGCCAGGGTCAGGAGCGGTGAGTACCGGGGGGCTGAGGTTATCATCCCTGAAGCCGTGGTGTCGGAACTTGAAGCCCAGGCAAATAAGGGTAAGGAAATCGGTTACAAAGGGCTAGATGAACTTTCGGAACTGCGCAGGCTTGCTGAGAGAGGTGATATCACCTTGAAGTTCAGCGGGGTCCGGCCCACCCTGGAGGAAATCAAGCTTTCTAAAGAAGGTAGGGTCGATGCTCTGATCCGTAGCACGGCTCTTGAGGTAGGCGGGCTTTTTGTGAGTGAGGACCGGGTTCAGTCCCTTATTGCGGAAGCCAGGGGGATTGATGTGGATTACGTGCCCCCGAAGGTCGTGGACCCGTCAGAACTGGGCCCTCTCAGGGTTGAGCATTTTTTCACTGACGATACCATGTCCGTCCACCTCAAAAATAGGGTTTCTCCCATGGCAAAGAAGGGGCCTGTGGGGAGAGTGCGCTATCTCAGGATCCGGGACGAGCCTGTTTCAATTGCTGAACTTCAAAGCATTTCCAAAGAGCTTATCGAAAGGGCAAGGGTTGACCCCGAATCCTTTATTGAGATGTCTTCTGCCGGGGCAACGGTCCTGCAGATCCGGAATATGCGGGTTGCAATCGCCCATCCGCCTTTTTCCGATGACATGGAGATTACCGTGGTTCGTCCCACAGTTATCGTGGACCTTGAACAGTACCGCCTGAGCGATAAATTGAAAGAACGCATCGAAAGCCAGCGTGGCATCCTCATTGCCGGGCCTCCGGGAGCCGGGAAGTCTACTTTTGCAGCCGGGGTTGCACGCTATCTGAATGATCACGGGCAGGTGGTCAAGACCATGGAATCTCCCAGGGACCTGCAGGTGCCGCCTGAGATTACCCAGTATTCCCCCCTGAACGGGCGGATGGAAGATACTGCAGACCTCCTGCTCCTGGTAAGGCCGGACTATACGGTTTACGATGAGGTCCGGAAGACCAATGATTTCCTGATCTTTGCGGACATGCGCCTTGCCGGGGTCGGGATGATCGGAGTTGTGCATGCAACCCGGGCCGTGGACGCAATCCAGCGCCTGATCGGAAGGGTAGAACTGGGGGTTATCCCTCAGGTAGTGGACACGGTAATTTTTATTGACAAAGGAGAGGTCGCAAAGGTCCTTGTGCTGGCTTTCACGGTCAAGGTGCCCCACGGGATGGTCGAACAGGACCTTGCCAGGCCTGTGATCACGATTGAGGACTTCGAGACCGGAAAAGTTGAGTACGAGATCTACACCTACGGCGAGCAGGTCGTGGTCATGCCTATCGGGACCAGGAAAGAGGAACGAAAACCTGCCTGGAAACTTGCGGAAGAAGAGATCCGGAACGTTATCAAGAAGTACGCCAGTGGCCCCGTTGAAGTTGAGGTGACTTCGGACAACAGTGCTATAGTGAAAGTCCGGGACACTGAAATGCGAAAAGTTATCGGGAAAGGCGGTAGCGTAATCGACCGGATCGAAAATATGCTGGGAATCCATATCGACGTCCGGGAATTCGAGTCCGAACCCTCCAGGCCCGCAAAAGAAATGAAGTACGCCGGGAAATCCGAAGCCTACATGAAAACTGCCGGAATGACCGGTTTTCCGGAAGCCGACCTTCCCGTTTCAGCCCATCCTCTCCTGGAAAAAACAAAAAAACACCTGATTCTTAGTGTCCCGGAACTGGCAGGTGGGGACGTTGAAGTCTATATCGAAGACGAATACCTCTTCAGCGCAACCGTAGGCAGGCATGGAGACGTAAAAATCAGGATTAATTCGGACCTTGCCCAGGAAATCATGGAAGCTATGGACAGCGGGGAAATTATCGAAATCCGGAAGATTTAATCTGCTCAGGATTTTTTCTTTTTCCCTTTTCTCTTTTCTTTTTACTTTCTTTTCTTTTTCCCTTTTTTCCCTTTTCTTTTTACTTTCTTTTCTTTTTCATCTTTTGATTTTACTTATCTCCTTTAATATTTAATTCTTTAATCCAAAAATTTATATTGTGTCCTTGCTTCAATTCATATTAGAAGTTTAAGTGGGGGTATGGTTTAATTGGGTAAGGTACGTGAAGCAGGTCCCGAAATCAGGGAAGATCTGCACGGGAGGATTGAGGTTTTTGACCAGAGCATCCGGAGTTTTGAAAAGCGGCTCAGGGCAGTAGAACGCCGTTTGTCCGTGGAAACGCCCGGGAAGTTGCAGCCCGGTGGGTCCTTCCCTAATTCTTTTTCCGATTCGTTTATGAAAGGGGATGCCGGGGATTCCATTGCCAGCTCTTCGGTTTCTCCTGAGTGCCCTTCGGTTTCTCCTGAGGATTCTTTAACACTGTCCGAGGGTTCTTTACTTTCCGATGAGGGTTCTTCGCTTTCGGAAACAGGAGTTTCGAACCTTTCCTTCAGCGCCTTGCTTTCTTCTGCTGATGTCTCGGAAGGTCCTTTTATTTTTGTGAATACCTCTTCCGAAGTCTCCTCAGGTGCCGATAAAGTGAAGGAGATTAATGCCCTTTTTGCCGGGTTTTCCGAAAGCTTGCGCTCTCTTCAGGAGGCAATAATCGGGCTTTCGGATTTTGTGCATGGGGAACTGGGTGCCGAACTCGAGGCTGTGGGCCGGGAAATAAAGGAGGCATCCGAAAGGGAAGTTGCGGCAAGAGAGTCTGCAGAAAGACTTGAACAGCGCCTGGAGGCTGTTGAGAGTCAGAACCGATTCACCCTGGGTTCGATCAAGGTACCGGTGGAGATCTCCGGAATCACGGGTTCATCGGTCCTTTTCCTTACCGGTTTTCTGGTCTGGTCAGGGCACTGGGATATAATCAGGTCTCCGTTTTTTTCCCTGGGGCTTGCAGTGCTGATGGCCTCAACCGTGCTTTTGAAGTTTTATATGATGAACCGGGAACAAAAATCGATGACAGGTCAGGAATAAAAACAAAGAAAAATAGGTCCTGGGGGGTGACACATCATTAATATATATAATAACTTCCATCTCTTTTTAGTATCCACTTTCCCCCCAGGTGATATTCATTTTAGAATTGATCAAAGCTCTTATTCTCGGGTTCACAGTAGGCATCTCTGCTGCCCTTGTCCCTGGCCCCATGATGTTCGCAACTATTGTAACGTCCTTTAAGGTGGGCTGGAAGGCAGGGCTTTCAGTATTTATCGGGCATGCGATGACAGAATCGACATTATTTATGCTCATCGTGGCCGGGGCATCGTCTTTCCTCGGGGTACATATAATCTCATATATGGCTGTAATTGGCGGTTTGGTAATGTTACTTTTCGGGTTTTTTATGATTAAAAGTGCAAAAGAAACCTCTAAAAAAGATATTTCTGCCTCAGCCAGTAAATTTGAACTGTCGGTTGGGCCTTTACCTGCAGGGATTGTAACCTCCGCACTGAATCCTTTGTTCCTGGGGTGGTGGTTGACAGCAGGCAGCGCAATTGTCCTTCAGCAGTACCTTGCAGGCATCTTTGCCGTAATTGCGTTCGTTGCCGGGCATTGGTTGGCAGACCTCGGCTTTCTTGTGGCCGTATCATCATCTTTTTCCAGGGGAAAGGAACTGATTTCACAGAGTACGCATGAAAAGGTACTATACCTCTGCGGCGGGTTTATGTCGGTTTTTGGCCTGTTCTTCCTGCTCAATTACAAAAATATTTTTGCCATGGTCTGAACCGGGGAATTACTGTTCTTTCGGGGTTGACCTGGCTTTTGAAACAGCTCAAATCCGGGTAATTTTTACAAAATAGTCGTTTACGTAATCCTGATACCCCGTTTTCATGGCTTTCAGGGAGATGTACCCTTCGGCTTTTCCCTGGGGAAGCTCCGGATTTTTGAGCTCTATTAAAACTTTTCCTTCTGCGTCCGTGACGCCGGAGTATGCCCGGTTGCGGTCGGGGCTCCGGAGAATTACATTAGCTCCCCCTACCCTCTGACTCTCCCCGTCAAGCGCCGTGACAAGGAGGGTCAGATTTGTTTCCGTGTTGTTTTCTTCTCCCGCCGGGAGGAAAACAGCGCTCACGTTTGCTTCCGCATACAGGGGTTCGGGCGGCGAGGGCGCGCTTGAGATGGCTGAGAGGATCGCATAAAACCCTATGAAGCCCACGATCGAAAGGACCACAATTCTTATCGGGAGCCCGACGGTCCCTTCTTCATTATCAGTGAATTTCCGGGGTAGCATATGCGACCTTCTATCCAAATGTTGACAGTTTTCACTCCCTTTTCCCTTTCAGCTCATTTACTTTTTTTCAGTACTTATTTTATAAGGAATTCATTCTGTTTCTTTTCAGGTCACCGGGTCTTTATGATCATAATGGCGTCCTGTTTCTCGTAGTCATAGAAGCCATCTGCCAGGATCTTCAGGTCCATGGTCCCCTCATTCTGGTTCGGGTCGAGCCTGGGCAGGGCAGTCTCTGGCGTTGTCAGGACCGTGACTCCGTTGATGTCCGTGTTATTCGATGCCGCACCTCCGAGGCCCGTAAGCACCACATTTGCGTCCCTAACGGGGTTTCCGTCCTGATCTGTCACCTCGATCTGTACCTTTATCTCGAAAGGACCTTTTGCAGTGTCTGCGCTTACTACTATCGAATTTCCTGGCTGAAGAGTCCCTCCTTCTCCCTGGGCTGTCCCGTTAATAAAAACCGACATCTCTTTTGTCGGAGTCGGTATTATTGAAATAAGTGTTGCAAGGGCAACCATCCCCACGACCAGCATTACCACAATATTGATCGGGAGTTCCATAGCTCTTTCGTCATTTCTTAAAAACCGGATTCGTCTCATGAGTTCCCCCACTCTTTGATATTTTCCAGATTATCTAATGTAAATTATTTTACATTTTATCTGTACTCGATCACTGTATATAAAATTATTTGATTTTTAGACCGGTTTATTTTTTAATAATCAATGTTTCTGAATATTTCAGGTCATAACTATACGCTTATATAGCTTCTTGACCATTGTGAAATTGAATACTTAATGATTAATCATATCAAATATGAGCGAGGCGAAACAGCTTTTTGAACGATAGTGGTTCTGAAGACTCATCAGAAAAAACGGGTCCGCATAGTTTTTTGTGTTTTTTGGGATTGCATAAATGGAAACGAAAAAGCGGTGCGCTTTCCTATTTGCCAAAAGTGGTTGAAAAGCGCTATGAATGTGTACATTGCGGTAAGTCCAGGGTGACTTTTGAAAAGACCACAGAAAACAAATCGTTAAAGAGCAGGGCAGTAAAGAGCAGGGCAGTTAGGAACCGTTAATGGGCAGGGCATTTAGGAACAGAGCAGTAAAGAACAGAGCAGTAAAGAACGAATCTTACTGAAACTTGTGACAAAATAAAACTCCCAACAACAAAAATAATTTTTAATTTGGTTGTTTTTTTCCAATTTTCCATTTCCTCATATTTTCTCAACTTCCTACTTTTTTTCAATATTTATGTATTTGCTCGTAAACTTAATCTATTTTAACTTTATTTGTTAGAACTATGAAGAGAATCGTGATTCTCGATTACGGGATCGGAAATCTCCGGAGTGTTCAAAAGGGGCTCGAACACGCAGGAGCGAGTCCCGTAATCTCGGGGGAACCTGAAGAGATTCTTGCCGCTGACGGATTGATTCTTCCGGGTGTTGGCGCTTTTGTGGATGCAATGAGGTGCCTGCTTCCCCTCAAAGAGACCGTTTATGAGTATGCAAAATCTGGGAAACCGATGCTAGGGATCTGCCTCGGACAGCAGCTTCTTATGAGCACATCCGAGGAAGGGGGGCTGACCGACGGGCTTGACCTGGTTCCCGGAAAGGTCATTCGCTTTCCGAAATCCGAGCTTAAAGTGCCCCATATTGGCTGGAACAATATAAAGATCACACAGGACCACCCCCTTTTCAAGGGAATCCCCGACGGCGCTTTCGTGTATTTCGTCCACTCCTATTACGTGGACACTGATCCGAATCATACCCTTGCGGCATGTGAGTACGGGCTGGAGTTTGCAGCTTCGGTCGTAAACTCGGAAGGCAATGTCATGGGGACGCAGTTTCATCCTGAAAAAAGTGGTGATTTAGGGCTGCAGATCCTGAAAAACTTTGTCAGTATGTGTTGAAGGCTGTTTCATTTATGGCTTTTATTTTTTCCTTTTTTCCAGTGGTTAAATGGTAAGGAATGTTTTGAAGTTTTTAAAAGTTAATTTTGTGAGAAGATGATATTATGGACATAGAAGGCTACGCAAAACGGTCACTCAGGCAGGACCCTGAAAATGAAAACGGGCTTAAGGCACAGCTGGCTGAAAGAATTCTCGAAATAAAGAAGCTAAGCCCGGAAGGCGCCCGGGAGATTGCGTCGGCAGTGATTTCCGAAGCCAGGGCGACTCTAAACGTGAAGGGAGAGATCTTAAGCTCCACTGTCTCGGGGGTTTCTATGGGGGAATTCGGGGTCGGTTCGAGAGGGACCGGAGACTTCTACGTGCACTCCAAGCTCGGGGAGGTCATAGGCCAGACAGGGGCTGTGGTGGATAGTTCTCAGCTTGATGATTCCGGGGTTGTGCGGATCGGTAATGAATACCTGGTGTTGACAATCGACGGTATCCATTCCCGCTTAAGCGACTTTCCCTTCCTTTCCGGTTTCCACGTAGCCAGGGCTGCTCTCCGGGACATTTATTCCATGGGGTCTCGCCCCCTTGCGATGCTCTCTGATATCCATGTCGCAGACGACGGGGACGTTGCAAAGATCTTCGACCATATCGCAGGGATTACTACGGTTTCGGAACTTACCGGAATCCCCCTTATCACGGGAAGCACTCTCAGGATTGGCGGGGACATGGTCATAGGGGACCGTATGACCGGGGGTGTTGGGGCAGTTGGTGTAACCTCTTCCCTCACGTCGCGGAACCAGACCGAAGTGGGTGACCTGATCCTGATGACCGAAGGGGCAGGTGGCGGAACGATTTCCACAACTGCACTTTACTACGGCATGCACGATGTTGTGGACGAAACCATCAACATCCGTTTCCTGGATGCCTGCGAAGCCGTTCTTGAGTCCGGGCTCCATGTAAATGTCCATTCCATGACCGACGTAACCAACGGTGGGATCCGTGGGGATGCCCGGGAAATCTCAAAAACCGCAGGAGTAAAACTGGTTTTCGAAGAATCAAAAATGCGGGCCCTTGTGAATCCTAAGGTCCTCTCCATGCTCGAAACCCTGAAAATCGACTACCTCGGTGTGTCCCTGGATGCCCTGCTGGTCATCGCTCCCCCGGAATACGCAGACCGAATCCTCGAGACTGTCCGGGCCGCAGGCGTTGCGATCGACATCATAGGCCATGTGGAAGAAGGTACCGGAGCCGAAGTAATTATTGATGGGGAACGCAGGGACTTTGCCCCGCGCTTCAGGGAATCCGCCTACACCCCGGTTAAAAAAGTCCACGGGGAAGAAAATCCCAGGGGCTTTGAGGAGATGAGGGCGGCAATCGACAGGTCCGCAGCCGAAGCCATTGAGAAAAAGCAGAAGGTCCTGGAGAAAATAAGGAAAGAAAAGAAAAACTAATATGAGAATGTTTTTTATAAGGATAAATTATAAGGATAAAATCTTGAAAAAGAAATAATGTGTAAAAAAAGTAAATCCTGATAATAATACTAATAATAAAATCAGGATTTACGCTTCACCACAAGCACTTCCTGCTCTTTTCCGATAATCTCCACCTTTTCTCCTTTCCCTATTTCTTCTTCGGACCGGGCCTGCCAGTACTCCCCGCTGTAGCGGATAAAACCCGGCTTATCCGGGCTTATTGCTTCTATTGTCCTTGCGCTGTCTCCGATTATGGCTCCTATAACTGGTTTTTTCTTCCGGGACTCGGCTACTTTGTAGACCGCAAAGACCAGGAAAAGCCCGAAAACGATTGTCGGGGTGACTATGGTAAGGGTTAGCGTCCTCCGGAATTCAGGGGTATAGATGTTTTCAGCCCCCATGGGAACCAGGAAGATGCTTCCTATCACAAGGCTTACCAGGCCTGCAATCCCGAAGACTCCGAAACCCGGGGACTGGATCTCCAGAAGCATGAGTCCTACTCCCACGATAATGAGGAAAATGGCGCCGATGTTGACGTCAAAGCCCGTTCCTATCAGTCCGAGCACGATTGCGATGACCCCGAAAATTTCAGCTCCTGCACCGGGATTCGATATCCCGAAAATTATCCCGTAGAGCCCTATGGTCAGGAGGAGGGATGAGATAACCGGGTTTGAGATCAGCCTGAGAAATGCCAGGGGTAAAGGAGGTTCGTAGGTTTCGGTCCTTGCATTTCCAGTTTCCAGGGTCTTTCCCTTTACTTCCTCTCCATCTACCTGGTCAAGGAGGTCGGGTATTGAAGGAGAGACGTATTCGATCACTCCCGAAGCCAGAGCTTCTTCAGCATCAAGGTTTTTGTTTTTGGTAATGACTTCTTCTGCAAAGGTCTCGTTTCTCCCGTGCTTTTTTGCGGTGGAAACCGAGAACTTAACCAGGGCGTTGATGATCTTCTCATCTTCCACAGGCTCGGTGCCTTCGGCAGACATCTGCACGGGCTGGGCGGAGCCAATGACGGTGAACGGGGCCATGGCTGCGATATCGGTTCCCATCAGGATCAGGGTCCCTGCAGACCAGGCTTTCCCACTTTCGGGGACGTAGCCGATAACCGGCACGCTCGTGTTCTCCATCTCTTTTATAAACACCTGGGTCTCTTCAAGGCCGCCACCCGGCGTGTCCAGGCTGATCACCAGGGCTTCAAAGTCCTCGTTTTCAGCCTTTTCGATTGCATCAACTATGACGTTATCGGATGCCGGAGTGATGGCTCCGGCAATTTCGAGTACGAGTACCTTTTCCTCTGGTCCAGCCCCTGCAGGGGTGCCGAATGCTGTCGCAAGGATGCAGCACAGGAATAAAACAGGGAGGAAACGGGAAACCCTTTCCACACTCATGTTTATCGTTCCTTTCTTGTTTATACCACGGTCCTTCTGCCCTTCATTCTATTTTCTTTCCGGAAATTGCCTGGGAAAGGGCGGCTATGTTTCCGGTTTCCACGGTTCCGGACTGCGTTACCACTATGAGGTTCTTTTCCTTGGCAATCTCGGCAAGAGTCTGGAGTTCCCTTAGCTTGATGGCCGCGGGTACTCCCTGGTAGAGGGTAGCGGCATCTTTCATCTTCTGGGCTGCCTGGAATTCCCCTTCTGCAAGGATGATCCTGGCCCGCTTTTCCCTTTCGGCTTCCGCCTGCTTTGCGATTGCTCTTTTCATGTTCTCGGGCAGGGCGACGTCTCTGATAGTGACTCCTGTAACCTTGATGCCCCAGGGGTCAGTGGAGGCGTCGAGCAGTTCCTGGATTTCCATATTGATGTTTTCCCGCTCTGAGAGCACCTGGTCAAGTTCCATCTGCCCCAGCACGTCCCTTAGGGTGGTCTGGGAGAGGGTGGAAGTTGCGAACATGTAGTTCTCGACCTGGGTGATGGCAGCTCCGGGTTCCATGACTTTGTAATAGACAACTGCGTCAACTTCAACTGTCACGTTGTCCTTTGTAATCACGGCCTGTTTCGGAACGTCGATTGTGACAACTCTCAGGTCGATTTTTACGGCCCTATCGATAAAGGGAATGATCAGGAAAATCCCCGGCCCCTTCACGCCACTGAGGCGTCCTAACCTGAAAATAACGACGCGCTCGTACTCATTTACCATTTTTATTGCCTGTGAGAGTATTAATAATACAACTATTAATACAGGAACTAATAATGGACTGGTAAAACCGTTCATAATAATATGCCCCTCTTATTCATTATATTTAAATTGGGCTTATCATTAAATAATTATTCTCTATCCGGGGAATTATGCCTGAAAATTCCTGCTCTAAGAGCATTTCCGGGTTTACAGGTTTTTTATCATGGATTAATCCTCTTAAAACAGGCAAATCCATATAAGGACTCTTCCTGGCTCCTTGTTTCTTTGGAAATTTTTTATTGGGACCATGAGGGGAGTTGAAAGACCCTATTTGATTGAGATCTACCCCACAAACAATAAATTAATAAATGCATAAAGTGATCTAAGCGCAGACAGCGATGCGAGAGTACACGCTCAGGAAGCGATTTTAGGAAGCGATTAGAACTTGAATTACGATTTTGAAGAGCAAAATGAGTGCGTGAAAACGCAGGTTCAAAATATACCCCGGTGTTGATATTCATGAGTAAGGAATGTCCAGATTGCCACGGGCGTGGTTATAGAGTAATTTCAACCGAGGTCTGTCCCCAGTGTAAGGGGAAAGGCAAGGCTAAATCCGTTGATTTAATGAAAATTTCGCAAAACGATATTGACAGTTTACTTAAAAACGGTGCAGAATGTGAAAAATGTAAGGGAACAGGAAATATTGAGAACACGGAACCCTGCGAAACATGCCGGGGGCTGGGAAATATCTACTCCTGCAGGGTCTGCGGGGCACCGATTTATAAGCCTGATGAAGTTGAAGACGAGACCTGTATTTCTTGCTCCAAATCCCAGTACGTCTATGCCCTGGACGACTCATGCGACCTCAAGGATGTGGAAGCCGGGAATCTTTACCACGGAAAGGTAAGCAGTGCGGCTTCCTTCGGGGTTTTCGTGGATCTGAACTCCCACGTAAGGGGGCTCATGCACTCAAGCAATGTAGAAGTCCCTCCGAAAGTCGGGGCAACTGTAATCGTGCTCGTAAAAAGCATCAAGGCCGGAGGAAAACTGGACCTGATACCCAAAACCCTCCAGAAGTATGAAACTATCGAGCTTGAAAAGGAACTTCCTGTCAAAAGCTCGGATAATATCGACCCCAGCATGAAGGGTAGGCTGGTCCGGATCGAGGGAGAGATCATTCAGGTAAAGCAGACCAGTGGGCCTACCATCTTCACGATTAGTGATGAAGGAGGCTTCGTTCCCTGTGCGGCTTTCGAGAGCGCCGGTAAAAGAGCTTATCCTCATATTGATGCGGAAATGGTTGTGTCCATCACCGGGGAAGTGACCCTGCGTGATGAGCAGGTCCAGATAGAGGTCATGAGCATGAAGCGGCTTACCGCGGAAAGGGAAGCTGCTGTCAGGGCCAGGGTCGAGAGGGTAATTGAGGAAAAGGCGGCTCCTGCCGATATTCCCTTCCTGATCGAAAGTGAAATAATGGAAAAGCTGAAGCCTAAGATGCTCCACGTGGCCAGGGAAATCAAAAAAGCGATTCTCCACTCAAAACCCATCATCCTCAGGCACCACGCCGACGCCGACGGGATTACCTCGGCTATTGCCATTGAAAGAGCAATCTTGCCCCTTATCACGGAAATTGGGGGTTCGGATGCCGAGTATTACTTCTATAAGCGGGCTCCTTCCAAGGCTCCTTTCTATGAGCTTCCCGACGTTACCCGGGACATTTCCTATGCTCTTGAGGATGCCTCTCGGCACGGGCAGAAAATGCCGCTGGTAATCCTTGTGGACAACGGCTCTACGGAAGAAGACGTACCCGCTATGAGGCAGGCCAGGGTCTATGATATGGACCTCCTGGTGATCGATCACCACCACCCGGACGAAATTGTCGACCAGTACCTTATCGGGCACGTAAACCCCGCCCATGTGGGCGGCGATTTTGGGGTTACGGCAGGCATGCTCTGTGCCGAAGTAGCCCGCATGATCAACCCCGATATCAGTGAAACTATCCGGCACCTGCCTGCAGTTTCAGCGGTTGGGGATCGTTCGGAGGCTCCGGAAGCCGGGAGGTATATTTCCCTTGCCTCGGACCGCTACACCCTTAAGGAACTGAAGGAAATGGCTCTTGCACTGGATTACGAACAGTTCTGGCTCAAATTTAGCAGTGGTAAGGGTGTAATTGACGATATTCTTGATCTGGGTGACCACAAGACCCACAAGGGGCTGGTTTCTCTCCTCTGCGAGCAGGCAAACAGCATGATCCAGGAACAGCTCGATACCTGCCTTTTTAACATAAAGTCCCAGAAACTTGCAAACGGGGCTATCATGAACGTGCTTGACGTGGAAAACTATGCCCACAAATTCACCTTCCCACCTCCTGGGAAAACGTCGGGAGAGGTGCATGACGTGCTCTGCAAAAAGAACCCTGAAAAACCCATGGTAACCCTGGGCTTTGGCCCGGACTTTGCGGTTATCCGTTCAAAGGGCGTGCTCATGAACATCCCGCAGATCGTCCGGGAACTTCGTGAGGAAATCAAAGGTGCCGGCGTGAACGGAGGCGGCCACCTGGTCGTGGGGAGCATTAAGTTCGTGGAAGGGATGCGGACCGAGGTTCTCTCAAGGCTTGCGGAAAAAATTGGATCCACGGAAGTCGAATACTGATTATCGGCTTCTGTTTTTCTTTTTCCGCTTTCCCTTTTTTCACCCTTTTTGTTTTTCCCCTTTTGTTTTCTTTTTCACAGGGGATGTCCTACTACGGTAAAAGTAGCTGCTGGAGTGAGTAAAGTAAAAAATCCAGGCAAAGCCCTTGACTAAAAAG
Organism: uncultured Methanosarcina sp.; assembly: GCA_965601435.1. GTDB lineage: Archaea > Halobacteriota > Methanosarcinia > Methanosarcinales > Methanosarcinaceae > MTP4. Next base: position 65 of record CBFCWE010000059.1, on the reverse strand, counting down.
AATTGAAACCAAAAAGAATTGAAACCAAAAAGAATTGAAACCAAAAAGAATTGAAACCAAAAAGA
>CBFCWE010000058.1:0-25316 GCA_965601435.1 uncultured Methanosarcina sp. | reverse complement strand
CTAATGAAAATCTAATGAAAATCTAATGAAAATCTAATGAAAATCTAATGAAAATCTAATGAAAATTTTAACAAATACCGAGAAAATAAATGAAAATTGGGGGTAAGAAATGTATCCGAAAATCGATTACGACAAATGTGTAGGTGCGCTTGAGTGCTACGATGTATGTCCCACAGACGTATATGACGTAAAAGAAACGGAAGATGGGAAGAGGGCAGTAGTAGCCCGCCCCGACGACTGCACCGAATGTGAGCAGTGTATTGACTCCTGCCCGGCGGATGCCATCGAACTGGTGGATTGAGTACAGGTGCCCTATTTTTCCCATTAAGTCTGTTTCTATTATTTTTATTCCCTCTATTTTTTCCGGATTTGTTTTCGCCGGACTTTTTTTGAACAGAGTGATCTGAAAGTAAGATGGAAGTAAACTGGAAGAAAGTCAGAAAGAAGTAGGAAGGAAGCTGCAAGGGAGTAGGAAGGAAGCTGCAAGGGAGTAGGAAGGAAGCTGCAAGGGAGTAGGAAGAAAAGGGGAGAAAATTTGGAGAAGTGGGAAATCAATGGACCTGCCTGCTGCACTGATACTCTTTATTATCTCTACTGCTGTTATAGGAGTAGCGGGAACCCGGCTGGGCAGGACCGCTGACCAGCTTGCAGACCTTACAGGCCTGGGAGAAGCAATGGTAGGAGGAATACTCCTCGGGGCGATTACCTCCCTTTCGGGAATTATAACGTCGCTTACTGCCGCAGCCCAGAATCACCCGGAACTTGCAGTCAGCAATGCTGTTGGGGGAATACTTGCCCAGACAACATTTCTTGCCCTTGCCGACATCAGCTACAGGAAAGCAAACCTGGAACATGCAGCGGCTTCCTACACAAGCCTGATGCAGGGAATGCTCCTGATAATCCTGCTCTCCTCCATCCTTCTTTTAGCTTTTTCTCCGGAAGTTTCGGTGATAGGCATCCATCCGGCCTCGGTCCTTATGATACTCGCATACGTTGCCGGAATACGCCTAATCTGGAAAGCAAAGGCGAGGAAGATGTGGGCTCCGAAACATACGCCCTTTACCGTTGAAGACAGGGTCCGCTACTTCGAAAGCGAGACCCTGAGCAAAAAGAACGTTTCGGCAAAGTTCCTGATACTTGCAGCTGCCGTAGCTGTCGCAGGCTACATGGTTGCACAAACGGGCATCGTCATCGCCGGGGAAACCAGGCTTTCGGAAACCATTGTAGGAGGGCTGTTTACGGCCGTGTCCACCTCGCTTCCGGAACTTATAGTCACTTTTTCGGCGGTACGTGAAGGAGCCCTGACCCTTGCCGTGAGCAACATCGTTGGAGGAAATACCTTTGACGTGCTCACCGTGGCTTTCGTGGACTTTGCCTACTTGGAAGGCTCCGTATACCATGTCCTTACCGGCGGCCAGACTTTCATAATTACCCTGACCCTGATGCTGAGTTCGATCCTGGTCATGGGACTCCTGGACAGGGAAAGGCACGGCATAGGAGGGATAGGCTGGGAAAGCTTTTTGATCCTCGTCCTTTTTGTGGGGGGCTACTTTGTCCTGATATTTACCTGAGCCGGTTCAAGGCTCAATTCTGCTAAGGCTTAATTCCGAACCATTCCTGGCCGACAGGGTTCACCCCCGGCAAAGTTCACCCCTAAATTCATCCAGAGTGCCACAAATTGAAGAACATTCATTTGTTTTTGCCCGGGGAAGCAGCAAAATTGGCTGCTCCGAAAAAGCGTAGACCTTAATTTTACGGCCTTTACAGCTCCATTTTACCTTCCGGACCGTTATCAGGCCAGCTTCTTCCAGCGCGTCAAGATTGTACTTAAGGGTGTTCAGGCGAAGATCGAGTTCTGCTGCAAGCTCGCTTGCAGACATCTGTTTTTCCCGGAGATGTTTGAGGATCTGCATTGAAAGGGGCCTTGAAAGAGCCCTTGCAAGCAGTGGAACATCCTCAGGCAGTGACAGGACCTGCATCGGCATCAAATCTTCAGTTACTTCCAAATCTTTCAACCTCCTTTCCAGTTTCTGGAAGCAAAGAACCCAAAAACATTACATTTTTTCATTGTATCTCAATTTTCATTGTATCTCAATTTTCATTGTATCTCAATTTTCATTGTATCTCACTTTAAAACGTTAATTTGCTTTTCATTGTGATACACTTCCACAGGTCCCGGCACCATGAAGTGAGCGGTCCTGTACTTTTGTCAGCGGACTTTCCCGGTTCCTTTCCCGGAGTGCCGGATGAAGAGAAATCAGCAACGGAAACATTTTCGAAAACAAGACTTCCCGGGTTAGATTCATCTACTCCGCTGATGATTTCCTCAAGTGTAAACTCTCCGAATTCATCCCCGATATTGAGAGTTCTGGCATTTGCATAGTCAATAAGCCAGACCCCATCGATCCAAATGATGCTTTTTTCCATACCCACGAATGCCTGCCTGACATGGACTTTCATGACAACAATATCGTTTTCTCCCTGAACATTGTCAAGGGCAACAGTCCATGTCTTGTTGTTCTCGGAATCAACTGAGATATTCTGGTCAGCGATATGCTGTCCGTCCCTGGTAAATTCGAGCCAGACCTTCCCACCATCAATATTATCAATAATCTGCCTGGCTTCAAGAGCGTAGCCATGGCCAAGATCGAGTTTTTCGCCTTTTTCGAGGGTGTACGTTTCATTACTGTCAAGAACCAATCCGGCAAACTTGTTAACGTGCGCTTCCCAGACATCATCGTGGTCTGCGAGCAGTGGAACATACTGCTCTCCGAATAAATCGATTACTGGATACTGTTCATTGGACCAGCCATCATATTCATAATTGGTGCCGACAACATTACAAACGTTGGTTCTACTGCTAACAGTATCTGCTGCACTTACAGTGCCTGCTGCAATTATAATTACGAAAGTAAGAGCAGCCAGCGAAACTATTGTATATTTCTTCATTTTGTTGTTTCCTCCTTATTCCTGCAAATAGCAGGATGTTGAGCATAGCCTCCGGATTTTATCAGTCCAGGGCGCTTTTATTTTACAAATTTTTTAAGTTTACAAAGTTTTATGAAATTTTAGAGTGATATTCAAAATCTGGCATAGCCTCCGCTAATATTTGGCCAGTATCGATCAAAAACCTGGAAAATAATACAAAGTATCTAGCCAGGGTCCCAAATGTTTGCAATTATTGCCAGACTATAAAATCTTGAAATTTTCTCGCTTCGAAACTTGTTTCATTCAATCCATATTATCACAATCCAACCACCCTGATCAAGAAGAAGAAGAAGAAGAGGCATTCACCTCTCCGACATTCCCGATTCTTCCGAGTGCTTCCTCCGCGGCAGTCCTGACGTTCCGGTATTCATCCACGTCCGTGCTGATCCGGCGCAGGCCTTCGGCAGCTTCGGGCCCTCCAAGTTCCCCGAGAGCCCGGACTTCCGCCACCCGGACATCCATTTCCCTTTCAGTTTCGAGCGCCATGAGAAGGGGACCAATAGCTCTTTCGTCCCCAAGTTTTCCAAGGCCCTCAGCAGCACTTCGCCTGACCCTGTAGCTTTCATCCCCAAGCAGAGAAATCAGCGGATCAACCGCCCTGAGGTCTCCGATTTCTACAAGGGAATGTACAATCTCCGACCTTACTAACCAGGCCTCATCCTCAAGAAGGGAAATAAGAGAGTCCACAGCCCCGGGATCTCCAATATCTCCCAGGGCTTTAACGGCAGCAACCTGGAGGTTCTGGTTCTTATCCTGAAGGAGTTCTTCAAGGGGAGGTACTGCTTCTTTGCTTCCGATCCTTCCAAGAGAGCAGGCAGCAGCTTCCTGTACCTCGGGTTCCTTGTCCCCAAGAGCATTGATCAGGGGCTGTTCTGCCGGGGAGGCTTCCTCAGGCTCAAAAAGTCCCAGGGTATAAGCAGCTTCCTTTCGCACTTCTGGAGCCCTGTCATCCAACATTTCAAGCAGGAAGGAGACTGTTTCAGGGTTCCGGTAACCCCTAAGTGCAGCTACAGCGTTGGTTCGGGTTGTGGGGTTCCTGCTGTCCAGCAGCGCAGTGAGCTCTCCAAAAACCTGTTCACTTTTAAAACGACCAAGGATAGTGGCTGCCGAAGGTCCAAGTTTTTCATCAGCTAATAGGTCGAGAAGGGGATCAACAGCCCTCGGATCTCCGATTTCTGCAAGGGAATACATAACTTCACGGCGTACATTGTCATTATCACGATCCAGAATTTCGGCAAGAGGTTCGACAGCCCTGGGATCACCCAGTCGCCCAAGCGCGATCACAGTATAGCGAACCACCTCTTCGTCTTCATCTTCCAGGAGCTTTATCAAAGGCTCAACGGCTTTCGTGTCGCCAATCAAACCAAGCGAATAAGATGCATTCATACGGACCTCCGGAGAAGGATCGTCGAGAATCTCCAGAAGAGGATCCGCAGCTTTTTGAGCCCTTATTTCCCCGAGAGCATGAGCAGCAAGGCTTCGCACCTGGGGATCATCGTCTTTTAATGCTTTAATTAGTGAATCCACTGCGGGTTCCCCGATATCGACAAGTCCGTCAACTGAGGCATAACTGATACTCGGGTCCTCATCCCCAAGCCCCCGGACCAGTTTCTCCACCCTGGCCTCAAGAGGGTCCTGGCCAAGGCAGCCGGCACAGGTTCCTGCAAGCAAAATAAAGAGAACCAAAAGTTTTGCCTTCCCACAACTGAGAAGTTCATATCGCTTAATCATACGCATCACCTGCCTCCTCTCCCGAAGGAAGCAGCAGTTCAGCAGAAACTACCTGGTCCTGCCACGTGGAAGTTACATTAATCCTGAAGCGATCTTCGCTTCCTCCAATTACCACATTCTGGACAGGCATGTATGATTCTCCGGAGGGTTCCACATGGGCGATTTCCACAATTGCATAGGGATAGTCTGACCAGGCCCACAGGGCACTCTTATCATTGTCTCTCACATCGTAAGTCCTGGAAGAAGTGAAGACCGTCTTCCCGGTACCTTCGTTTATCACGGTCAGGTTTGTGGACACATCCCGTGCGGAGCTTAGCCCGTGATTTATAAGGTAGCCATATATCCCGTAAACATCAGAGCTTCCCATGCGCTCCTTTTCATACTCCAGTTTCAGAAGAAGCTCAGGGGGAGGGACCTCCACAACCAGCGCGGCCTTATCGAGCAGCCTGGAATCCTCAGAAACCTTAACCTCGACTTCATATTCTCCCGGAAGCTTATAGCCAAGCATTACACTGACCGTATTATTTCCGGGGAGAAGTTTAACGGGCTTCTGAAGCGAGACAAGCTCGGCACTCCACAGAGACTCCGATTCATTGGAAATGATCAGCCTTGAGGTCGAATAGCTTTCCCCGTTCTCATCCACAAAAGCGTTTTCTACCTCAAGCCACACGTCCACGGGTTCTGAGCCGTTGTTCAGAAGCACAATGTCCAGCTGTCCCCGGCTACCGACTCCAACAGGAGGAGCAGTCATATCCGCGATATGCACATCAGCCCCAGTTCCGAAATACCAGAAGAGCCCCAGTGCCAGTATAAGGATGGCAGCTGAAACCGAGATTATAGTACCCGTCTTCATTTCGTCTCCCCCTTCATCCCTGCACCAGCCTTAAGTTCATCAGCTATTGAAATGCAGTTGGTAAGCCCGTATTTTTTCTTGTCTACTATGCCCCTCCGTTCCAGGTTCATGAGTACGCGGGAAACTTTGGCCTTTGAAAAATCAAGGGAATTGACCAGTTCGTTCTGGAGAATCCTTCCCCCTCTTTGCACAATAAGTTCAACGGCTTTCCTTTCGTCTCCTTCAAGGGCCCGTAAAAGAACGTCTGTAGGGTCAATGTTATCCACGGGAGGCCGGAGTTCCTCGGGGGAATTATCAGGAGAATTATCAGGGGAATTCCCATTTTCAGGAGAATTCTCACGGAAATTCTCACGGGAATTTTCAAGGGAAACTTCAAAATTCCCCATTGGGACTGCCTCTGCTGCAAGATTGACTGCCGTCCCCTGCCCTGCAGGCCCCGGAAAAGGAGAAACTGGCCCGAAAAAACCCGGATAATGCAGAATCCTGGCCAGCGCCATACCCCCCAAAAACCCGGAAAAAAGGAGAATATAAGCTTCTTTTACAGTATACACATACGGGATATCCACAACCTTGAACGTGTCTCCTTCAAGCTGGATCACCACAGGAGAATCTTCAAGCAGAAGATTCACAGCCACAGTGCTTGAAAGAAGCAGGATACCCACCGCCAGCACGAATCTTTTCCTTTCCTGGGTCGTACAATCACCTCATTTTCTACTCTCAGTATGTACGAAACAAATGATATAATTTTAGTGTGACCGGGGCCTGAAACGTCTCATAATTCCGAGATCACCGGCAACAGGGAACGAAAACTCACCAGAACCATCATATTTGAAAATTAGAGTATCTGAAGGAGACGAATGGAAAATATTCCGGAAACAGTGAATAGGTCGCCCTACGTTCCGTCATTGATGCTTTTGAGAAAAGAAAAAAGAGAAGAGAGAAACATTTTTCAATTTGCTTTCAAGGTAGCGGCGCTCTCACCGGTCAGCTTGCTGACCGGCCTTTTCCATAAAGTACATTGGAATAACCACAAAAGTGCATCCGAATGACTGAAAAGTACATCCGAATGACTGAAAAGTACATCCGAATGACTGAAAAGTATAATTGAATAATTTAAAAACGGTAGGTTGTAAATAAAACAGGAAGAAATCCAATTTGAAAATTGCTCAATTCTTCATATCTCTTTTTTATTTCTTTTTGGGGAGGCGCCGCCAGGCAAGCTGGCGGGGAATTCCTACATGTCCAAGACTTAAAAACGGTTTGTGGGGCTAGAAGTAATTTTCAAGCAGGCTGGCCGGCAACTTCTGTATTGCCTGGAGTGAAAAACGGTATACAGGATCAATGGAAGTGCTTCTCAAGAAGAATGACGGGTAACCTCCATGTTATCAGAACTGAAAAACGGTTTGAGGGGTCAACGGAAGTGCTTCTCAAGCAGGCTGGCGGAAAACTCCTGTATCGCCCGGAATGAAAAAAGGTTTGTGGGGTTAAATGAAAGAACTTCTCGAGCAGGCTGGTGAAAGTATTCCAACATCATTTAGACTGAGATCAGTCCGTTTTCAGAACAAGCCGCATGTCCACAGCCAGAGCGCCCTTTCCTTTATCCAGAACTATCATCGGATTGATTTCGAACTCCTCGATCTCCGGGAAGTCGCAGACCAGCCGGGAAATTCTGAGGATGGAATCTACCAGGGCATCGATATCGCTGGGTTCCGCCCCGCGGACTCCCGCAAGCAGCGGATAGGTCTTGATGCCGGTTATCAGGTCCCGGGCTTCGGACTCGGAAAGGGGGGCAATGGCAAACCTGACATCTTTCAGGATCTCAACATAAATCCCGCCGAGCCCGAACATGAGCATGGGCCCGAAGGTCGGGTCGCGGACCATGCCGATGATCACTTCCCTGCCCTCCGAGAGCATCTTCTGGAGCTGGACTCCTTCGAGGACGGCATCAGGCTTTTCTTTCGGGATTTTTTCCATCATGTCCTCATAGGCGGCTTTCACTTCCCCGGCGTTTTCCAGGGAGAGCCTGATCCCTCCGACGTCGGACTTGTGGGAGATCTGGGGAGACACGATTTTCATAACAAGGGGATAGCCGATATTTTCAGCTTCCCGAATTGTATCTTCCAGGGTCTCCGTGAATGCACTGCCAATTGTCGGGACACCATAAGCTTTCAGGATGTCCAGAGACTCGAGGCCCAGTATATACTGTCCCTTCGCTCTGGCGGCTTCGAGGATACCTGAAACGGTTTCCCTGTCAACATCGAATTCAGGAAGGGGGGAATTTTGCTCCATGATCATGTCTAATCGTGAGATTGTGTTTTCCTGAGATAGCGTTTTTTGGTAAAGGGTTGTCTTTGATCAATATAAATCGCTCGGTTTTGATTCCGGTTTAAAGAGTTGTCGAGTAAGATGGTGTGAAAGACCGGAGTAAGAATCGAAACAAAATTCAGAAACAGATGACCCGGGCTCAGGAACACAGGCTCAGGAAAAAACTAACAGGAAAAAACTAGCAGAAAAAAACTAACAGGAAAAAACCTCAGTTAAAACCTGGAAAAAAGGAGAAAAAGGCAAAGGAGAAAACTCCTTTACCATTCCAAGTTTACAATTCAGACAGATATTGAAGCGCCTAATTTTTCATCGATGGCGACCAGTTCTTTTGTTTCCCTTGCGATAGCAAGTTCTTCGTTGGTCGGGATGACAAGGACCCTCACGGAGGCGTCAGGTGTGCTGATATCGATTTCTTCGCCTCTGATCTTGTTCTTCTCGTCATCGATGCTGATTCCAAGACCTTCAAGGTCTGCGAGAATTCTCTTCCTGATGCTTGCGCTGTTTTCTCCGATACCTGCGGTGAAGACCACTGCATCGGCACCGTTAAGTACGGCTGAGTACTCTCCGATGAACTTCTTAACCTTGTAGGCAAAGATTTCCAGGGAGAGTTCGGCTCTCTTGTTTCCTTTGGAAGCAGCTTCGTCCAGGTCTCTGAAGTCGTTGCTCAGGCCGGAAACACCAAGGACACCCGATTTCTTGTTCATCATGGTGTCGATTTCCCTGGTTGTCATGCCTTCCTTTTCCATGAGGAAGGGAACGACTGCCGGATCGATGGAACCGCACCTTGTACCCATTGCAAGACCTTCGAGAGGAGTGAAGCCCATGCTGGTCTCAACAGACACGCCGCCGTTTACTGCGGTGATGCTTGAACCGTTTCCGAGGTGGCAGGTGATGACCTTTACTTCGGACTCGGGTTTGCCAAGCATGGCAGCAGCTCTCATGGCCACGTACTTGTGAGAAGTGCCGTGGAAACCGTACTTCCTGACACCATAATTCTCATAGAATTCGTAGGGCAGGGCGTACATGTAGGCATAGCCAGGCATAGTCTGGTGGAATGCAGTGTCGAAGACAGCCACCATGGGGGTACCGGGCATGATTTCCTCACATGCAGTGATTCCCATCATGTTTGGCGGGTTGTGCAGAGGTGCAAGCTCGAAGCAGTCCTTTATGGCCTGCTCAACATCCTTATTGATTATTGCCGACGTGGTGAAGTTTTCGCCGCCGTGAACAACCCTGTGCCCTACAGCGTTGATTTCGGACATGCTAGAGATTACACCTAATTCAGCGTCGGTGAGGGCCTTGATGACTTCCTCAAGAGCGATCTTGTGGTCAGGAAGGTCAGTCTGCACCTCGTATTTCTTCCCATCAGACCTCTTCTGGGTCAGGAACGAGTTGTCGATGCCAATCCTCTCGCAGAGACCAACTGCAAGAGCGGATTCATCCGTCATATCAATTAACTGATACTTTAGGGATGAACTCCCTGCGTTTATTACCAGTATTTTCATCTTAAAACCCCAGGTTCAATCCATTTGTTTCCAGAAACATTTAAAATTTCTGAACATCATACACTATGTCTGAATTTTGATAAAAGGGTTGCGATTATTTGTCCTGTGCGGCAGACTGGACACATGTAATGGCAACAGCCCCTACTATGTCTTCGTCACTGCAGCCCCTGGACAGGTCGTTGATAGGTTTGGCCAGTCCCTGGGTGATAGGACCATAGGCTTCAGCCTTGGCAAGTCTCTGGGCGATCTTGTATGCGATGTTCCCACAGTTCAGGTCAGGGAAGATGAAGACGTTAGCCTGACCGGCAACAGGGCTGCCTGGGCACTTCTTGGCTCCGACGGAAGGCACGACTGCTGCGTCTACCTGGAGTTCCCCGTCGATCAGAAGATCGGGTGCCATTTCCTTTGCAAGCTTTGTTGAAGCGATCGTCTTTTCGGTCAGGGGGCTCTTGGCGCTTCCGTAGGTGGAATAGGAGAGCATTGCGACCTTGGGCTCGTCCTGGACCAGCAGTTCGAATGTCTTGGCAGAGATGATTGCAATGTTTGCTACATCCTCCACACTGGGCATTTCGACCATACCGGAGTCGGCGAAGAGGAATGTGCCTTCGGACCCGTATTCGCAGTCAGGCACTGAGATGATGAAGAAAGCGGATGCAAGGGCAGCATCGGGGGCGGTCTTCACGATCTGGAGGGCAGGCCTGAGAGTGTCAGAGGAGGAGTGGGACGCACCGGCTACCATACCGTTTGCTTCATCCAGCTTGACCATCATAACGCCGAAGTACATGTAGTCCTTCATGACTTCTGCTGCGTTTTCCATTGAGATGCCTTTGTGCTTGCGCAGCTCGTAGAAGGCATTAATGTACTTGTCTTTGTTCTCGTATGTTTCGGGGTCTATGATTGTTATTCCTGAAAGGTCCAGGTCACCTGCCAGTTCCTTTATGGCGGCTTCCTTGCCGATGAGAACGATCTTGGCAACACCACGCTCAGTTGCCTTTACGGCAGCCTGGATTGTTCTGATATCTTCAGATTCGGGGAGAACGATTGTCTTGTTGAGTAATTTTGCTCTTTCGCTGATTTTGTCTAAGAATTTAGCCAATCAACCAACCTCCTATATATTTAGAGTAATTTAAATTACCTGAGTTTTGGTATATAAAATTACGTAAAATGCATAGAGAGATATATAAAAATCATAAATATATATTTCTGGATGGTTACATGAACACATATATACCACTACCAGGCGTTTTTCCTTAACATACATGAAGATTTAAGGTTACTTTTACTGAAAAGACATGGGAGTTTAAAAAGATTATTACTGAAAATATATGATAAATTAATATAAAAGAATTCCGAAATGATACTGATGAAAATTTTAGGCATTTCAGGAAGCCCTCGAAAGGGACAGAACTGTGAAAAAATGATTGGAACCGTCCTAAAGCTTGCAGAAGATAGGGGCTTTGAAACTGATAGCGTTTTTCTCTCTAGCTCAAAGATTGCCCCCTGCACGGCCTGCGGGGCCTGCCGGGAAAAAGACTGCTGCGTAATCGAAGATGACATGGAAAAAGTTTATGAAAAAATGAGAGAAGCTGACGGCATAATCGTTGCTGCTCCCGTGTATATGGGAAATTACCCTGCCCAGCTCAAAGCCCTTTTTGACCGCAGCGTGCTTCTCCGGCGCAAAAACTTTGCCCTCAAAAACAAAGTAGGAGCTGCCCTTTCCGTAGGAGGGTCAAGAAACGGCGGACAGGAAAAAACAATCCAGTCCATCCATGACTGGATGCATATCCACGGGATGATCATTGTAGGAGACGACGCCCACTTCGGAGGCATTGTCTGGAACCCCGTAGAAGAAGACACAGTGGGAATGCAGACGGTTCGGGATACCACAGCAAAACTCTGTGATGTCCTTGAAATTATAGAGAAGAAATGAAAAAACATAGGAACTAAAAAAACAGGAGAAGTGCAAGTAATAATAATCCAGAAGAAAAAGTAATAATAATCCAGAAGATAATAAAACTACTACTAATAAAAATAAAAATACTAATAAAAATACTAATAAAAATGATGCAGAAGAAGCAATAAAAGTAATGTAGAATCTATAAAAATAAAGCAGAAATAAAAATACAGAAGGAATAAATATAAAAGAAGAGAGGAGGATAGCATAAAAAAGATAGAGATCTTGAAACAAAACATCAAATTTAATTAAAAAAGGATAGGTTTAAATAAAGGGGGAAAATCCTTCCATCGGAAGAAGGTATTAAAGGCAGGATTAAGCCCTGGAAACCCTGGATATTATTTTTGCTAAAAAACAACCTTACCGAGAAAAGAGTGAAACATAAAAGTCCTAAAGAGGCGCGCGTATTTGGAAAACGATCCAGAGTCCAAATTCAGGTTCCGTAATGTATCAGAATACCATAAGCTAACAGAGTACATAGCCCAGCGCTTCGACACGGAATCCACCAGGGTAAATTCTTTTGCCATCGTGATCGGCATCCTGACAGGGCTTGTAATCGGACTGTACGACCGCGCTCTCCGATACAGCAGTCTTTTTTTTGGGATTTCGGAAGAGCTCCCGACTCATGACTACACAAATTATGGGATTATCCTGGTGCCTGCGGTAGGAGGCCTGCTCGTAGGGCTGATATCTCATTTCATGATCAAACAACATTATGGCGTAGAAGGCCTGATCGAGATCGTTGCCCTCCGGGGAGCCAGGCTCAAGCCCCTGTACGCCTTTCTGGAAGTATTAACCTCGATAATCACAATCGGTTCCGGAGGATCCCTTGGAAAGGAAGCCCCGGGTGTACTGGCAGGCGCAGGGGTCGGTTCACTGGTAGGAAAGCTGGCAAAAAGTTCGGAAAGGCAGCTTCGGATCCTGCTCGGCTGCGGGGCTTCCGGAGGGATTGCAGCTGCATTCAATGCCCCCCTTGCAGGCGTTGTCTTCGTTGTGGAAGTAATTTACGGGGAACTTGAAACAAAAACCTTCATTCCTATCGTGATCTCCTCGGTCTTCGCCACCCTGATTTCCACTACCGTTTTCGGGATAAAACCGATCCAGATTTCCTACTATGAGCTTATAAACCCCTATCATGAACTTCTCTTATACCTTATACTCGGCCTGCTTGCAGGAATTGTCTCCGCCTTCCTGATCAGGACGCTCTATCTAACGAAGGATATATTTGATAAAACCCCCATTCACCCCGCTTTCAAACCCGCCCTGGGAGGACTCGGTGTGGGTATCATTGGCTTTTTTTTCCCGGAAATTTTCGGGCTAGGTTATTCGGCTATTGCCGCAGTCCTTGAAAACAAGTTTACCCTGACCCTTCTCCTCATCCTGATGGTCCTGAAAATCCTTGCTTTTTCCCTGTCCCTGGGCTCAGGCGGGTCGGGAGGTTCCATCGTCCCGTCCCTATTCACAGGAGCAATGCTCGGAGGTGCCTTCGGGACTGCTGCAAACATACTCTTTCCCGGAATCCCGGCCGAAGCGGGAGCTTATGCCCTTGTAGGCATGGCCGCAGTCTTTGCTGGAACGGCAAGGGCTCCCCTAACAGCCATCCTGATACTTTTCGAAATCACCCGGGACTACAATATGATCCTCCCGCTTATGTTTGCCTGCGTACTCAGCAACGTGATGTCCAATGCGCTGCACCCCGAGTCCATCTTCACGGAAGAACTCCGCAAAAAAGGCTTCAAGATCCGCAAAGGCAGGGAAATCGACATCATGGTCTCCATGCTTGTGAAGGATGCGATGGTCAAGCACGTCCAGACCGTTTCCGAAGACAAGAACGTGGGGACCCTGATCGCCCTCATGCAGGCCAGCCGCCATGCGGGTTTCCCTGTCCTGGATTCCAGAGGCAAACTCGCCGGGATCGTGACCCTCTCGGACCTTCGCAGCAAGGTCGAGTACGGGGAACTGGAAAAGAAGATAGGGGATATCTCAAGCCAGGAAGTGGAAGTTGCCTACCCCGACGAAACCCTTGACGTCGTCCTCAAACGCCTGGCACTCAGGGAAATAGGCAGGCTTCCCGTTGTTGACCGCGAAGACAAAACCAAACTCCTTGGCCTCATCACCCGCAGCGACGTAGTGAATTCCTACAACAAGAAAGTCGTCGAAAAGGTCCGGGACACGAACGAAAGACAGTAAAATGCAAAGGTCCGGGACACGAAAGAAAAGCAGTACAACAAAGTCCGGGACACTAAAGGTCCGGAATATAAGCCAAAAGCGGTAAACTAAAAAAGGTATCAGGATAAAAAGAGATTAATGCAACGGGAGAGTTGCGGCGACTCTTTGTAAAATAGTGGGTGCCTTATGTCTCTAAAAGAGAATGTTCCAGGTGGGGAACTGGAGAAGTACCTGAAGGGCTTAATCTTAGGTGACGATACGAATGAAACGAGAAAGTATTATATGTCACACTCGATCAGGGAAATATTTCCAATCCACCGCCGCCTTTTTGAAGAAAACGTCTGCCTGACCCATGAATTCAATATTCCTCAAATCATAAAAAAAGAAAAAAACATGATCATTTACGGGGAAGCAGGTTCGGGAAAGACGATAACCCTTAAATGGCTGGCCACCTCCTATGCCAGGAAATACCTTGAGAAAAGGGAAAGATTCGTACCCATTTACGTAGCCCTTGATTCCTATATTAAAGGCTCTTTTTACGATTACGTCAGGACGAAAGCAGAACAAAAAGGAATGTCAGAACCCTGTTTTAAGCAACTGCTTGAAGGAAAAGCCCTGCTGCTTTTCGACGGCCTTGACCTGTTAACACCTTCCGACAATTTTGATCCGTTTGAGGAAATTTTCGATTTCATATCCGAGTACGAAGCCTGCAGATACGTAATTGCTTCAAGGCCCGGAGATTTTGCCAGCATAAAAAGTACATTTGGGGCTTTCAAACTTGAAAAGCTGACAGATAAAAACATCCGGGAATTCATAGAAAAACATATAGAGGACGAGGAACAGGCAAAAACCCTGATAACCAGGATCCTGAAAGTGGCCCGATTAAAGCCATTTATCCGAAATCCCCTGATGCTTTACCTCTGGCTTAAAATTGCAACGGTTCAGAAAGGGACGGATCAGAAAGAGACTGATCAGAAAGGGACGACGCAAAAAGGAGTCCCTTCCAGCAGGGCTGATATTTATCGGACTTTCATTTCAGAGCTCTTTAGAGATTGGAAAAAAAGAGAAAATTCTCAGAACTCTGGAAATATGCACTCCGGAATATGCCCCGAAAGAAAAAGTAATGAAAGGACGGAATTTGAAAAAGCTGAACCTGAAAAAACAGAAATTGAAAGGACAGAAATTGAAAGGACAGAAATTGAAAAAACAGAAATTGAAAATGTTCTTACTGATCTGGCTTTTAAACTCCAGTGTGAGAATAAAGTTTCATGCGACCACCTTTATGCCCTTGATGTAGCGGAGAAATATGCAAAAGCCGGGGTCTCCGACAGGACCTGGGCCAGGGAGCTGATTCAGGCCTGCACTGAGATAGGGCTCCTTACCAGAAAAGATTCCGGGATAAGAATCGGAATTAACAGGTCTTTTCAGGAATATTTTGCAGCTTTAAAGCTGAAAACGTATTTCGAAAACGGAAAGGATATCTCGGAAGCATTCAGGCACCCGGGATGGGAAAATGTGGTTACGCTCACTTCGGAGCTTGTTGAATCTGCCGATGAACTGGTAGATTCCATAATTTTAAGCGGGGATTTATGGCTTGCCTCAAAATGCGCCGGGAAAGCAGGACCCGAAACAAAGGAAAAATTATGCTCATTGCTTGTCGGAAAACTCGACAGCACATTTATAGTGGAAAAAATAAAAGTCATCCAGAGCCTTGAAAAGCTTGGGAGCTGCGGGATTAACACTGCTGCCGGGGCACTTCATGATGAAGAGGTCCTTGTGCGAAGGGAAGCTGTGAGGGTACTGGGGGAGACAAAATCAGAGGTAGCCCTTTCTCCGCTCACAGGTGCCCTTGGAGACGAGGATTATTCAGTTCGAAGGGAAGCTGTAAGGGCTCTGGGAATAATAGGGTCCGAGAGAGCTGTCGAACTGCTCAGGAACGCATTTGAAGATGAAAACCGGGCTGTCCGCCTGGCAGCTACTGAAGCCCTGGCACAGGTCGAATCCGAAAGAGCCTTCGAAATCCTTGTCAGCTCACTTACGTCGGACGATGATTTCGTTCGGCTGGGGGCCGTAGGAGCCCTTGGCAGGGCAAAAGCCGGAAAAGCCGCAGACTCCCTTATAAAGGCATTTGAAGAGGGGGACAATTTTGTGCGGCTGGGAGCTGCCGAGGCGCTGGGCAGGATGAAATCGGAAAAGGCTATTGGCATCCTCATAGAAGCCCTGGAAGACGAAGACAAGTTAGTGCGGTGGATCGCGGCAAAAGCCCTGGGGGAAATCGAATCAGAAGGAACTTACGAACTTCTGATAGGCGCCCTTGTGGATGAAAACCACTGTGTCCGGAGGGAGGCGGCAAAAGCCCTCGGGATGATAGGCCCGGAATCCGAAAAAGCCCTTGATTCCCTGATCTCGGCGCTCACCGATGAAGCTGAGTCCGTAAGAAAGGAAGCCGCTGAAGCCCTGGGACAGATAGGGGCTGAAAAAGCTGTCGAACCCCTGATAAGCTTACTCTCGGACGAGGACCAGTCAGTCCGAATGGAAGCAGCCAGGGCTCTTGGAATGATAGAGGCCGGAAGAGCCGTTGACCCTCTTCTCCTCGCCCTGGGAGATGAAAGCCGTTTCGTCCGGAAAGGAGCCGCAAAGTCCCTCGGGCAGCTGAAATTCGAAAAAACCATCGAACCCCTGATTCGCGCCTTTGAATCCGGGGACAATTTTGTGAGACGGGAAGCAGTAAAAATCCTGGCCCGGATAAAATCGGGGAGTTTATCAGAGGAGATATCTGACCGGATCCTGGACACCCTGATTCAAGCCCTTGAAGACGAGGACGAATTTGTGCGCAGGGAGGCAGCAAAAGCCCTCGGAAACAGATCTGAATACGAATATGAAAATGAAGCTGAAAATGAATCCGAAAACGAAGCTGAAAATGAAGCTGAAAACGAAGTTGAAAATGAAGCTGAAAATGAAGCCGAAAATGAAGCTGAAAACGAAGCCGAAAATGAAGCCGAAAATGAAGCCGAAAATGAAGCCGAAAATGAAGCTGAAAACGAAGCTGAAAACGAATACGAAAGAGTTCTTCAACCTCTTATTAATTCTCTTGAAGATGGAGATGAGGAGGTCCGGAGGCTTGCAGCTGAAGCCCTGGCCAACCTGGACTCTGAAAAAGCTCTTCACCCCCTGATAGATGCCCTTCAGTCCGGAGACGGGATGGTCCGAAGGCTTGCAATCGAGGCCCTTGGAAAAATAAAGTCCGAAAAAGCCCTCCAGCCCCTGATCGAACTCACTCTTGGCGACAACGTTGATTTTGTACGGGGAGAAGCGGCAAGAGCCCTTGGAAAAATAAAGTCCGAAAAGGCCATCGAACCCCTCATTACCGCACTCACGGATGAAAATAACGGGGGCCGTTGGGGAGCCGCCGAAGCCCTCGGGCGGATGAAGACGGAAAATGCAATCGACCCTCTTATCAATGCCCTTTATGATTATGATGATTTTACAAGGTTAGCGGCTGCAAGAGCCCTTGGAAGAATAAAACCGAAAAAAGCAATTGAACCCCTCCTTGACGCGCTTTATGACTGGAACCGCTTTGTAAAAGCAGAAGCTGCAAGCGCCCTCAGCGAGATCTGCACGAAGGACGATGAAGCCCTGTTGAAAGATTTACTTGCCTCAGAAGACAAATTTACGGCAAACCTTGCTTTTGAGCTCCTGGAAGGAATTGAAACGAAGGAAAGGTCAAAAGCCAGGCTGTTTCAGAGATGATTGGAAAAAAAATATAAAATATAATAGAAACGTATTAAAAAACGTTGAAAATGCATTGAAAACAGTGAAAAAAACAGCAAAAAAAACAGCAAAAATTCATTGAAAATGAACTGGAAAACCCGGAGCCAGAAAAATGGAAACTAATCTCAGGAAAAACTTTCTCAATGTCCTTCAGGGAAAACCTGTCGACAGGGTGCCCGCCCTCTCAGTCACCCAGACCGGCACCTGGAAACTGATGGAAATGACCGGAGCCTCCTGGCCTGAAGCCCATTCAGACCCGGAAAAGATGGCAGCACTTGCCCTTGCAGGCCACGAGATCGCAGGGCTCGAAGCCGTACGCTACCCCTACTGCCTGACCGTACTTGCCGAAGCCCTGGGCTGCGAAGTCCGGATGGGCACAAAAGGCATCCAGCCCTCAGTCCTCTCCCACCCCTTCTCGAAAGGCCCTGAAGGTCTTGAAGTCCCCGAAGACCTGCTCGAAAGGGGAAGAATCCCTGCCCTTCTGGAAACAACTGAAATCCTGAAAGCCCGGACCGGAGGAGAAGCAGGAAAAGAAGAAGTCCCCCTGATCGCAGGTATGGAAGGCCCCTCAACCGTGTTTTCCCATATTGCGGGAATAAACGATTACCTTGTATGGTTCATGAAAAAACCCGATTACGTTGCCCGGTTCATGGAGGTCTGCACGGATATCTGTATCGAGTACGCAAATGCCCTTTTCGAACACGGAGCAGACGTACTCTGCGTACCCGACGGGGGGCTTGTGGCCACGGACCTGATGCCACCAAAAGCCCTGGACCTTTTGAAACCCGGCTTCACGCGCCTTTGCAAAGAAACCCGGGGGCCCGTAATCCTCCACATCTGCGGAGATGTCGAAAGGTCCCTCCATTCCCTCTCAGAATGCGGCTTTGACGCCATCAGCATCGAAGAAAAAGTCAGCATAAAAGCTGCAAAAGCCGCAGTAAGAGACCGGGCAAAAGTAATCGGAAACATCGCCCCCTCCAGCACCCTTCTCTTCGGGACCCCCGACGATGTGAAAGCCGAAGCAAAACAGTGCCTCTCGGACGGCGTGGACATCCTCGCCCCTGGCTGCGGAATAGCCCCGATGACCCCGCTTGCGAATATGAGGGCAATTGTGGAGGCAAGGGACGAGTGGTATGAGGAGAAGGAGTGAAAAAGCAGGAACCGGTTGTATAGAAGAAGAGGCCTGAAGCCCGAAAAATGTCTGAGTTTCACCCATCCGATGAACAGGACAACCTTACTAGCCGTATCCCGTCGTTCCTGTCACGCTCGTTCACGAGCGGCCTTCCCCATGAAAAAAAGCAAAGAAGAACATACAGAAGGAAAAACGCTAGCAGCAAAGTCTCAAAATAGGATAAAAAACAAAGTTCAACTGTCAAAACACGTAGAACGTATCAGAACACGCGGGTTAAGGGAGTTTGTTAGTTCTTCAGGAAAAAGACGTTTAACTGAGTTAAATTATTTTTGTTCAATTATAATTCGGGAAACGCCGGTCAGCAAGCTGACCGGTGAGAACTCCGGTACCTGAAAGCAACCGAATACAAAAGTAATTATATGCACCTGAAAGCAACCAAAAAAAAGTAATTATGTAGACAGATAAGCATAGATCACAACGTGAGACCATATAATAAGGATCTCAAAAAAATAACTCCACCAATTCCGTATCCTCATGCGAATACGCCGGCGCACAGCAGCAGAGAATCTTCAGCTCCTTTTCTCCGGTATTCCTGATCCTGTGCGGAATTCCCGGCGGGATGCAGATTGTGTCCCCAACCCTGACTTCGAATTCTTCCGAACCGAGGGTCATTATCCCGCTGCCTTCGGTGATATGATAGATTTCCTCTGCGAGCCCGTGCTTGTGAAGGATCGTGACTCCACCCGGCGGCACCGTGGCTTCGGCAAGGCTCTGCTTTGAGTTGCCGTGGACGGAAGGGTGCATGAGTTCGCGGATGATTGAGTTGTCTTTCGTGGTGTAGGCTTCGACTTTTTCGTATTCGGTTTTTAGTGGCATTCGGAATTACTGAAAAATTGGCAACTATATAACTATTTTCATTTCGAAGAGAGGGAAAAAGGGGAAAAAAGGGATCAAAAAGGGGAAAAAAGGGATCAAAAAGGGGACTGAATGAAATCTTCCTGCAAAAATTCAGAAAGGAGCAGGGGGCAGTCCGGAATCCTCTCAGTGTCTATCATAATCAAATTTAGGTAGTAAGGGCCCCCGCCTGTAATTTCTACAGGGGAGGGATCGACGAATTCCATGATCTCAGCAGGATTCTCGAGATAAAAACTTTCAAGATCCGGATGATTCAGACTGTCCTCGCAGGGAAGACCTATGGCATAGATTGTGGAATCTAAAAGGTCCTCGGTTCCCGCATCCAGAATAAGTCCGAAAAAGGAATACTCTCCATGGGGGAGATCAAGCATGTAATCAGTGCTTGCATCAAGCTCGGAGAGCAAAAGGTTCTGGGTGCTTTCCCCGTAGACCATCAGAAGCAGCACTTTATCATTATCGCGATCTCCGGAAAGGAGTTCCTGGACCTGGTCAGGCAGGAAAAGGCTCCCGAAAATGAACTCGAATTCTTCGTAAGCAGAAGCCGTGAAATCGTTTCTTACGTACAACAGGCCATCCTCATTCGAAAGCGAATAACTCAAATTACCCTGAAGATCGATTATCGGATACTTCCTTGCAGAAGCATCCCTCCAGAACTTATCAAGAGCTTTGTCTGCTATCCGGGACAACAGGTGTATACATTTCCCGATACCGATACCAATATTTTCCAGCACTAAAAACCCCCCATGCTGTGAGCAATTAATCTTATGTCGCGAGTCAATTACCCTATTTCGTGAGTCGTTTACCCCACACCTTGTGTCATTTATATCAGGTCTTGAGTCAGTTACCTTATTTCATGATTCATTTATCTCATACCGCTAATCATTATCTCAGTCAAAGTAAACCCGGACACGAAGACCCATTTCTCAAAAAAGGTTACATGGCATTATTTGCAAATCAATATATAAATTGGATTATATAAATTTATGACCCATGAAAAAAAGAAATTCAATAATTTAGAATGCCAGATAAAAAAAGGTACAGGTGATAAAAAGTACAGGTGATAAAAAATACAGGTGATAAAAAATACAGGTAACAAAAGGTACAGGTGAAAATAAATAAAATGACTGCCTGCGCCTTCACCGGACCAGTTTCCCCAGGAAATACCCCGGGGTCGCGTCCGTGATCTCCACCTCAGCGTACTGCCCAGGTTTAAGGTCCGAGCCGCTGATAACCACAGGCCGGTAAGAGTCCGTGCGGGTGAGCACGTCTCCGATACTCGTGTATTTCGAGACGAAGACCCTGCCTTTCCAGCCGATCATCTCATGTTTGGAGCTGAGCTTTATCTGTTCACAGACCCGGTGCAGGGCGTGGGAACGCTGCACGGAAATCCTGGAATCGAGGTTCCGGAAAGAGAAAGCTTTCGTGTGTGGGCGGGGGGAGTAACGGGAAATATTGACTTTTTCGGGACGGTATTTTTCCACCCAGGCTACGGTTTCCTTGAAGTCCTCGTCACTTTCGTCACAGAAACCAACGATGATGTCGGTGAAAAGGGAAAGGTCTTCGAAGCGGTCCCGGAATTTCGTGATGATGATGTCCACGTTTTCCATCCTGTGCAGGCGGTTCATGCGCTTGAGCACAGAGTGGGAGGCGGACTGGATGGGAATGTGGAGAAGTTTGAAGATTTTGTCGGAATCAAAGGCATCCACCAGGTCATCAAGGATCGGAAGGACGGAAAAGGGGTTCATCATGCCTACCCTGACCTTGAAGTCGCCGGGGATTTCCGAGATCAAACGGAGGAGTTCGGGGAGCTTGAAGCCGGTATCCATGCCGTACTGGCTGTCGTCCTGGGAGGTGAGCCAGACTTCCCGGCAGCCTTCGGCAACGGCTGCGCGGATATCTTCGACTATAGCTTCCGGCGGGAAGGACTGGAGCTTTCCCCGGGCATGCCGGACTATGCAGTAGGAACAGGCGAAATTGCAGCCCTGGGAGATCTGACAAATGTGGATGTTCGGGTTGGACCGCTCGTGGGGGACGTTCAGGAAACCAAGGGGTTCGGAAGTCCGGATTTCAAGCCTTTCGGCCGGCAGGCCTGCCTTTTTCCTCGCTTCAAGGGAAGAGAGCAGTTCGCCCAGACGGGAAACCGCGTTTACCCCCAGGATGTGGGCTTCGGGGTTGGCGTGCAGAATGTCTTCTAACTGGACCTCGGGCATGCAGCCGGAAACGATGACTTCCGCGCCCTGTTCCCCCATGGTCCTGATTTTATAGAGGATCTTCTGCTCGGTGGTGTACTTGACCGTACAGGAATTGCAGATATAGACCTCCGCCTCATCAGCCGACCCTGATTCCAGCAGCTCATGCCCAAGCCTCTCCACAGTTGCCTTCATGATCTCGGCCGAAGCCAGGCTTGCAGAACAGCCAAAACTTTCAAGAAATACCTTCATATTTTAACTCGGAATTTTTTGTTCTGCCTTCGTTTTTCTGGTTATTAACCTTTTGCCGTACTTTTAACCATTTGCCAGATTATTAACCATTTTCAGGATTCTTTAGATAACCATTTTCAGGATTCTTTAGAAAATCCAAAAATGAAAGCAAAGTAAAACTTGGAAAAAACTTGAAAAAACCTGGGAAAAAGCAGATTAAATTCTTTGGAAAAATGAAAAAAAAGGAATTACAGGTAGAGCGGAGTCTCCTGCTTGTCCTTAATATAGATACTGTCGGTGAACTTGACAACGCCGGAAGCGCCCATGGAAATCGTGTGCACCCTGGCATCCCCGCTGCCGAAGAGGTTGACTTCGCGCAGGAAGTGGCCGGGAGTGACGGCTGTTGCGGAAAAGATAACGTCTTTGCCGGGAACCAGCTTATCCGTGTCCAGGACTTCGTTGAGGCTTTCGAGAGTGATTCCCATCTTTTCAAGCCTTGGGAGCTTTTCATCGATTTCTTCTTCAATCTTTTCTTTGGCTTTGCCATTTGCAACCGTGGGCAGGACAAGCCTTCCAAGGATCTTTCCACCAAGGACCTTGATTGCGGCTGCCGTGAGCACGGCTTCACCCGAGCCGCCTGCGCCCATGACAACGTGGATACCCGAACCACGGACTGCGGTTGCAACTCCGGGCATCAGGTCTCCGTCCGAGACCAGCTTCACCCGGGCTCCGGCTTCCCGGATCTCCGTGATCTTCTGGGCGTGCCGGGGCCGGTCAAGGATTACGACCACGAGCTCGTCGATGCTCCTTCCGAGAGCTTTTGCAACGATCTCAAGGTTGTGGCAGACTGGAGCATCCAGGTCGATCTTTTCGCCGGGATGCTCTTTTTCATAATTTACCACATCAGGACCTACAACGATTTTGTCTATGTAGATGTCCGGACCATGGAAAATCCCGCCCCTTTCTGCCATTGCCATGACAGCAACTGAACCCGGAGCCCCGTCCGCAGTAAGGTTGGTCCCTTCCAGGGGGTCGACGGCAATGTCCACTTCAAGATTTCCCTTGCCGGACCCCAGTTCTTCCCCTATGAAGAGCATGGGAGCTTCGTCCCTTTCTCCTTCTCCGATCTTGATCATGCCCTTCATGTCAAGCTTGTTCAGCATCCTCCGCATGGATGCGACCGCCACCTGGTCAGCAAAATGCTTGTCCCCGCGCCCCATCTGGTAGGCTGCGGCAATAGCAGCGGCTTCCGTCACCTGGACGAGCCTCGGCAGTAACTCACACTCAATAGGGCCAGCACACTCAATCATTTCTTCTACAGTTTTCGGATGAGGCATGATAATCGTCTCTATTTTCCTGCTTCCTGATAATAGATTCATATTCTAAAGTAGAATTAATTTTTGGTGATCAAAAACTCTTTTTTTACGGATGTTCTTTGCCTTTTTATGTGATCTGTTGACACGATAGTATATTAATGAATCTGTTGCCCGGAAAGAAAACATAGAACAAACTGAAACAGCAAAGAAAAATTTATAAATATATTAATTAATCTTTGGGAAATAACTCACCCACTAATTCATCCCCTACAATTCATTCCCTACAATTCATTCTTAAGGTGGAAAAACGATGAAAATTCACTGCCTCCAGCACATTGAAACCGAGACCCTTGGAAATATTGCAACCTGGATAGAAGAGAAGAACCACAAGCTCACAAAAACCCTGCCCTACGAAGGGGACCTCGCTTTTCCGGACCCTGAAGAATTCGACCTGCTTCTGATAATGGGCGGCACCATGAGCGTTTACCAGGAAGAAGAATATCCCTGGTTAAGGCCTGAAAAGGATTTTGTCAGGAAAATGATCGAAGCAGGCAAACCCATACTGGGGAGCTGTTTCGGCGCTCAGATGCTTGCAGAAGTCCTGGGCGGGAAAGTCAGCAAAAACCGGTTCAAGGAAATCGGCTGGCACAGGGTAAGATCCACTGTGAACGAAAAAAGAAATGAATATTTTACTGAAGAATGCCCTCCTGTTTCAGAGCTCCCTGCAGACATGCTCCCGGAATTTACCGCCTTCATGTGGCATGGAGATACTTTTGAAATCCCGACAGGAGCATCCAGGCTCTTCGAAAGCGAAGCCTGCCCGAACCAGGGCTTCATCTACAATGGAAACGTGCTGGGCCTGCAGTTCCACCCGGAAGCTGACGAGCAGTGGATAAAAAACCTTATCGAAGATTCGGGACACGAGATAGTGGAAGGAAAATACATCAGGACTGAAGAGGAGATGCTCGGACAGGAGGAATTCCTTGAAGGCTCCAGGGCCCTGGCTTTTGCAGTGATGGACTGGTTCGAGAAAAAGAGTGTAAAATCCAACGCCGGGAAAACCCCGGGAATAAAAGCCCTCACAGAATAAAACCGGGTAAAATAGAAAGGGAAAAATAAGCAAGGGAAAAAATCCGTTCAAGAATTCATTTCAACAGGTCTGCCAGGGCCACCCTTTCAAGCACAAGCTCAGGAATTTTATCTTCCCCGGCAGCTTCGATTTCCGCATCCGTAATCCCGAACAGGGCAAGGACCCCTTCCCTTTTGGCATCGGAGTAGGCGAGCATTTCGGAACACGGCTTTTCATCGATTATCTTCTGAATTTCAGAAAAAGCCGAAAGCAAGTTTTCCCTTTTCCCGAGCAGCACGAATGCAGCTCTGTTTTCTCCTTCATGCAGCCCGACTGCAAAACTCTTTTCGATCTGCCTTTCCCCGGCTGCATAACGCATGATCTCGACTCCCGGGTCCTTTGCCACGTTAGTACCTGCAGCCACTGCCCGAAGAGCCTTTCCGACCGCAAAATGAAGATGCCTCTCCCCTGCAAGCAATTCCGCATTCAGACCCTGGATGGTGACCCCATGGGCAGAGGAGACGGCGTTCATTGTTTTCAGGAATTCCCGAAGGGTAGGGATCTGCACTGTCCCGCAGATGACCTGGATTTCCTTTTGCATTTCCATACTTCTGCCAATAGCCCGGGCTTACAATAAGGATTTCGGTAGGGAAATATTCAGGATCGAAAAAAGAACACCCTCGTTTTTTAGAATGGGTGATGAAACACTAAACATTTGAGAGCAACCTCAACCACTTTCAGACCGAGCGCCACCAGCAAAAGAAGAATCAACAGGTTGAGGATGATCTGGCCGATTTTGGTACGAAACCCTGCCAGTTTATACATCTATATACCCATATATAATTACGTGGTGAGAAGTATATAACCGTTTGGAAATTTTCATACATTTCCAATTAATTAGATGGGAAAAAATATTAAAAATGCAATAAATTTAGTTGATTTTCGAACATTTTTATGGAACAGGGAAAGCAAAAAGAGAATTAGCAGGAGACTGCCAGGCTTAATCCGGACAGGTCCTTTACCACTTCCCGACACACAACTTTTAATAAATTATTATGCAACCTATAATTTTCATGCAGTAATTAATCCATCCTTATTTATCGTTGAACTCTGATTTATCGTTGAACTCTGATTTATCGTTGAACTCTGATTTATCGTTGAACTCTGA
>CBFCWE010000057.1:0-25665 GCA_965601435.1 uncultured Methanosarcina sp. | reverse complement strand
TCTCATTTTTCAACTCTCATTTTTCAACTCTCATTTTTCAACTCTCATTTTTCAATTCCAAATTTTGGAAAAGGCCGGTCAGCAAGCTGACCGGTGAGAGCCCCGGTACCTGAGGAGCAGATCAAAAAAGGTTTGTGGGAACAAGTTATTTCCTGGATTACGGTTGCTCGTCCGGATATAGGACCGGATATGTGACCGGATACAGGACTTTCAAGTTGCTGCAAGTTTTGAATGATAAATAAGCTTTTTACTCGTACAAATCTGCCAAAAGTCTAAACAATTTTATATTTTTTCCTGTATAACATATGTGTATTTTTATCAGTTGATCTTTATAAATTAATTTCAAAAATAGTTATTTATTGATACATGAAGAATTTGAATAGGAATATTAAGTTCAATTGAAGACCGTTTTGGCAGGGGATATTTTCAGTTGAAGAGCATTCTGGCAGGGGGATATTTTCAATTGAAGGTCATTTAGGTCTGAATAATAAGGTCAGGTTAAAGGCCATTTTGATATGGGGATATTAAGCTTGATTACAGGTCATTTTGATATGGGGGCATTAAGCTCGATTAAAGGTCGTTTTGATATGGGGACATTAAGTTCAGGTTTTCATCCTTTTGATGGGGGCATCAAATATGGGAGCGAGGGGAGCGGGGCATAAAGCTGTTTGCGTGGTTGCGTTAGGTTTCCTGTTATTCCTTCTGTTTGCGGGTTCTGGGGCTGTGCTGGCAACCCAGATCGAGGTGGAGGGAGAGCTGCCCGGGGAGGTTGAGGAAAAGCAGGTGATAAACCTTGTCCTTACTATTAGCAATATTCCCGCTGCTGCGGATTTTATCTCTTTTGATACGGACCTGGTAAGATACGGCAAGCAGCCGATCTATAATTTTACGGGGCTGGAGCTTCAAAGCAATAATAGCAGCATTATGCTTCCCGTTGAAGGCAGCAGGGATAAAATCGTTGTGCGCTTAAATGGACGGATTCCAGTAATAAGGGAAGTTAAGCAGTGTGACGAGCTTACCCTGATAAAATACGACCCCAAGCTGACAGGGTATGCTTACTACAGGGTCAGGTTGACCGATGAGGACGGAAACCCGCTTGGGCAAAGCGATACCCGCACGTTTACGATAGTGGCTACCGAGATCGAAGAGTTCAGGGGGAAAATGACGCTTGTGGACGACTCTTTTTTCAGCGTATACCTGCAGGACATGTTCGATAAGGGGCTTGTGACCGAGGCAAATGAAATCGCGGACCATGTGATCGAAGAAGAGGAAAAGGAAAAGGAAAGGGAAGAGGAAGGTTCCTTTAGCTGGGGTTATGTGCTCGGGGGAATCGTCCTGCTGGCGCTGGGCTTTATCCTGGGGGTCAGGTTTGGCGGTTCCGGAGAGGAGGAGGAAGAATGAACGGAAGGGACAGTAGCTATTCTACACTGCAGCTTCCTACGGACCTTACCATTGTTGGGATCGGGGGCTGTGGGAAACGCCTTTGTGGGGAGATCTGCAGGCATGAATGGATCCTTGGCAATTACCTTGCTTCAGGAAAAAGGCTCAGGATCTATACCATGGATACGGATGCCAACGAGAAAGTGGAAGACGAGCTGCAAAGAAGCGAGTTTCGGGCAGGGATCCAGGAAATGGGGGCCAGGGGGAATATAGAATACAGTTACTATTACCTCCCTTCCCTGGCAAACATAAACCAGGTCTCGGACCTGGCAAGCCAGGAGGTGGCAACCAAGATCAAGGAAAGGAAATCGGACCCTGTCGTAAGCACCTGGTGGCTGAACGATCCGGGGGAACAGGGGCTGAGTTTTGAGGAGCTCAGGACAATCGACCCCTTTTTGATTGACGATTTCGGAGGGGGAGTGCACCGAAGAAGGGCGATTTCAAAGGCGATATTCTACAAAGTCCTGAGCCAGGGGCAGGCAAGCGGCTTTCCGACCTTCCCGAGTACCGGGACAACGGCAATTATTGTCGGGCTCGGGGGAGGGACCGGGGCAGGGATGTTCATCGACCTTGCGCGGTATATCCGGGCCCTGAGGGGGGAGGCTACCCAGATCTGGCTCTTTGCGGTGATTCCCACCACAAAAGAAGGGGAAATGGAGCAGCTAAATGCCGCAATTGCACTTACCGAACTCGAATACCTGAACATTAACGAGAGGCTTTTCAATTATGTGGTGCTCAGTTCCCTCGGACCGACGGGCTATAAAAAGGGGGAAGAGGCCAGGGTAGAGGTGCATGAGTTCGATTCCATGTTCCCCCACATCCTGACGAATTTCTTCCATATCGAAAAAGGGGATATCAACCTCAGCGACTCAAAACGCCTGTATTCCTCGTTTATTTTTGCAGATGCCCATGTAATCCAGTACCCCGTCGAAGAGCTGAAAACCCTGAAAAAACAGTATGAAGAAATCATCCTGGAACTCGAAAAAATCAGCGGGGCAAGAAAAGAAATCAACCGGGCCGTAAAAACCCTGCTGGACAACTCCGGGATGTTCAGGGAACTGCCTCCTACCCGGACAGATTCCGAGTTTATTAAAAAGGAATACACAAACGCCGAGAAAATCTGGAAAAACGAAATCGGAAAGCTCCTTAACTACCAGACCCCGGGCGCTGTCGAGTTTTTCATACGCAACAACATCTCGGCAGACGCCGGGATTGAAAACATAAGCAGCTATGAGGACCTGCTGGATTTCATCTCCAGGGTGAAAAGCTTTACCGGCAGTGTAAAGGAAGACGAACTAAAGGACGAAAATGACAAGAAGCTCTTTCGCCTGATTCCCGAGACCCTGCAGGGGATCGAAGATACGGCAAGGCTTTTCAAGCGGGTCGCGGGAATCGAAGAGGAAACTGCAAGAGCCATGCTCATAAATGTCCTGAAAGGCAAACAGGAACTTGTGGCCTCTGTTGACAGGCTCAACGCGAGAGCCAAGACGCTCAAGGAAGAGAGTCTGGTAACAAAAGCCGAAATCGAAAGCAAGCACGTTGAAAAGGACTACCTCGAACAGGTGCATTCCCAGGTCGAAAAAGAAGTTGATAAAGCCTTAAGCGACAATGACCGGGACATCGAGCAGTATTTCATCCAGAGGAAGAAACTGGATAACGTCCGGGAACACGAGAAGCAGCTGAAATCGGAAATTGACATCTTTATCAGCAATTTCGGGGCAGGAAACTTCAAAAGCACGGATAAGGAAAGCTGGCTGAACCTGACCGGAGTCCCTGAAATCCAGAGAGAGATTAACGCCCTTTCCCACGAGCTTGAAATAGACCTCCAGATCCTTTCCAAACTCATGGAATCGATTTCCCTCTACTACTATTACGATTACAGGATCAACAGGATCGAAAAAGGGGGCTTTAAGGAGAAACTGGTCGGGGCCTTAAAGGGGAATAAAAAGAAGCTTCTCAGGAGGTATGAAGCCCAGAAACGGAGCATGGAGGACTATATCAAGAGTTCGGGAAGGGACTATGTCCAGGTAAACCCTCCTTTCGAACTTTATGTTCCCGAAAATTTCCTGAGTGAAAGCCTGAACAAAAAAGCCGAAGAACTTAAAAACGAGATCCTGGATTCCCTCCTTTTCGACCTGCACAGGAAAGCCGCAGATCTTGAGGAAATTGACCGGGCGTTTAAGTCGGGAGACAGGCCGAAATTGAGAAGTCTCCTTAGAGAGGTCCTGACCCGCTACTACCTGCAGAGGGAAGACTATTCAGGGAAACTGGAACGGACTGAGACGGAGTTTAGGGAGCTTGAAGAAAGCCTTGAGGCTAAGAATGCCCTTTCCGTTTACCTCGGGAAAATCGAGGTTCTTACCGAGGATACGCTTGCTTACAGAAGGGACCTTTCCCGGGAATACGATAAGTTTTACGAGCATTTCACAAAGCTCAGCGATATCAAGCCTTCGGGGAGCAGGGCTGGCAGCAAGACCCTGAGCAGCCTTTACATGACAAAGTTCGGGGACATCAACCCCAAAATCCTCTCCCTTATTGACGAGAGTTCCGATATGAGGGACCTTGACTGGGACGAGAGCGGGAACCGCGAGCTTGACAAACTCATCGGGGAAATCCTGGTAACTTACAAAAACCTGATAGAAAGTTACAAGCTCGGGATCCATAACCTGATGATCCCTATCAGCACCACCGAACGCTGGAACTTCGGAAAAGCCGCCCTGGTAGTGTCCTCGCGGTCCTCGTACATTTCAAGCCGGATTGCAAGCGAACCCATAGCTGACGGGATAAAAGAAGAAATAAACGGGATTCTGGCTCTCAGCAACAGCAATGATGCAAAACTTGCCACCCACAGCCACACAAAGCCCTGGGACATTGCCCTGACCTTCTTTTCAGCCACGGGTTTCCTGGACAATATCTCACCCCTGACCGCCGGGGGAGGCTTCTGGGAAGTGTATGAAAATAAGAAGGATAACCTGCTGCACCACGTGCTCAAACTCCATGAAGGAAAGTACGTGACCCGAAAAGCCCTGCTTGACCTTAAGGAAGCGGGGGAACTGGCAAACCTGGAAAAGAAAGGGGTAAACGTCGGGGCAAGGATCAATGAACTGTACGAAGAAAAAGGCTTGAGAGAGGCTTTGAAAAATGAGGATACACAGCAGCCTGAAACTCCTCTATGAACTTCCGGCAGTAGGGCTGGTCCTGCTTTTATCTTTCCTTTTTTTATGGTTTGCAGGGACATTAGCTTTCTCACAGGTTTCCTGGCCAGGAGCTTTTTTGCTGAGTTTCTTTCCGGCATTCTTCGTTGCAAGCGCTTCAGGGATGTTTTTCCACGAACAGTCAAGAAAAGGAGGTTTCTTTTTAATTGCGGTCTTTTTGCCTTTCCTGTATTTTCTTTCTTTTGACCTGGGGGTCCTGAAGGCAAACGGGCTGCTCCTGGGCCTCCTGGTCGGGGGACTTCTGGACTGGCAGGCCCTTCACAATAACAGGTTCAAGCTGCTTACGGGCTATGCAAGGGCAGGGGCGAGACTCTTTTTTTTTGGCTTGGGCGTCTACATCCTTGTCCTTGTCCTGGAACTCATATACCCGTTTTCAGGTGAAAGGCTGGGGAGTTTCCTTGAAAGCGGGTCGGAAAAACCCCTGAACCTGGGGCTGGCTCTGCTGGTGGTGCTTTCCCTGTACCAGCTGACAGGCTTTATCCGGGACGTCCGGATTTCCGATGTCTTCATATACGGACCTTCAAGATCGGGAAAGACCTTCCTCCTGCTTGCCCTGTACAACCATTTCGTAAACTTTTACGCAGGCACGCACAGGGAAATCATCCTTTCCTATGACACGCAGGGGAAGCTCTCGAAAGCAAACGAGGACCGGCTGAGAATCGAGTCCATGCTTGCGGAAATCGAAGCCGGGGACATGCCAAGGAGCACCAGCCGCGCGGATATGGCAATGTATGAGCTTTCCGGAAAAAAAGGGGCAATCCCCATAGAATTTTCTTTCATCGATTACAGCGGGGAGTATACCGCCGACCTGGGCCCCGAGAATTACGCCCTGGCTGTCAATAATCTCGATGAAAAACTGGAACGTTTCAATATAAACACCATCTACAGGCGGATCGGGACTATCAGCTTCCTGGAACAGCTGAAAAAAGACTACGCAAAGGAGCTCCAGGGAGAATTCCACGACCTGATCCTGGCCTCCATATATAAAAAAATGGAAACTGCCGGGAAAATCATTTTCCTCGTGGACGGGGACTACCTCCTGGACTACCACCTGGAAGGAAGAATGGAATTAACCCGCCTCTTCGGGCTTTACTCCCGGCTTATGGACCTTCTGGGAAGCGACAAGTCCTACGCCCTCGTGGTAACAAAAATCGATAAGTTCAAAGACCTGTCCGAAATTCCGGAAGATTCAGGGGAAGCCCGGGAGATCGAAGAGGAAATCTACAAATTCCTGAGCAAGACGGACACCTTCAGGGAAATCCTCCACAGGGCCCGGAAAGTCCCTATCTACTTTTACACCGTCAGCGTGGACGCAACGCTCACTCCCCAGTTTTCAAAAGAAGGAAAAATGATCGAAGAACAGCAAAGAATTACTCAGATTTTCCCATGGAGGGTCGGTGAAATTGCGAAATTCGGATTCTGATCCCGGTTCTGATTCCGGCTCTGGCTCTGGTTCCGGCTCTGGTTCCGGCTCTGGTTCCGGCTCTGGTTCTGGTTCCGGTTTTAATCCCGGTCATGGTTCTGCTTTCGGGGTATTCAGCTCAAGCGGAAAGCTGCTGGCAGGAAATAAGGATTTTAAAGAGTACTCCGAACTTGCCAAAAGGCTGGACATTAAAAGAAGTGCCCTGTATGTCGAGACCGGGGACTTGATCGGGGACAGGACCGGAAACGGGGAAATTCTTCTCGGCTGCAGCCTCCTGGCTAAAATCAAGCTCGGCAGGGAAGAAAGGGTTGTCTTTATCTCGAAAATCCCGCCGGAGGAGCTTGACCGGGAGGGGGCCTGGCTCAAGAAGTTCTATAAGGAGGCCAGGGCGAAAACCGAAGCTCTGGAGTCAATCCGGTATGACGTCATAGGTTTGTGGAAAGCAGGGGACCTGGATTCGCTGGTCTCTCCGAATTTTCCGGGTTTTCTTGATTTTCCGGGATTCCTGAATTCTTTTACTTCCCCGGAAAAATTCCCTGCCGGGTCCCTTGCCGAATCCCTTGCTCAGCTTGCGGGAGTCCTTCTCTCAAACCAGCCGGTTTCGGTCAGGACTTCTAAACTGGAGGACGGGCTTTTGCTGTTTTTCGGCCTGGTTTCGGGCTTGAAGCCTGCTTTTCACCTGCCTTTCAGGTTTGCCCTTTCCCTCTATCCGTCCGGGCTTGACCTGTCCGCCGGGCCCGGGGAGCCTGACCCTGACTTTTTCTTTGAAAGCGGGGACCTGAGGTTCAACCCGGCTTCGCGGGGTCCGGAGCCTTCCTATCCTGTGGAATATTACGAATTTCTCTACAGGGCTTTCGTCCGCATGGCAGAGCAGCAGGAATACCCGGGGACTGAGGAAGGTTTCCGGGGAAGGACCGGAGACCGGGAGGAACTGCTGGAGGAAGTCCGGAGGGGCATGATCGAACATTTCGGGCCCGAAATAACCGACAGTTTCATGGCAAAGGGAGAAATCGAAACCCTCTTCGAACTTTACCGGGAAAAGCCCGAATCCCTGAAAGCGCTGGCTGATGCCCTGGTTGCCAGGGGTTGGGCTGACAGGGTCTTCGTGTTCCGGGACAAGGAACTTGCAGCTGAAGTGATCAGGAAACTGAGCGGAACGGATTCCGTAAGCAAAGGGCTTGAAGCCTTCATGCTGGAGCTGTACCGGGGGCTTAACAGCCTCGGTGAAAAAGAAGAGGTCCAGCGTTACCTCCTG
The DNA here is from genome assembly GCA_965601435.1 of uncultured Methanosarcina sp. GTDB lineage: Archaea > Halobacteriota > Methanosarcinia > Methanosarcinales > Methanosarcinaceae > MTP4. Next base: position 18,332 of record CBFCWE010000057.1, on the reverse strand, counting down.
GAAAACGGTTTCTTTTACGAAGACTTCGTCTCCGAACTTGCCCTGATGCTCGAGGAAGGCTTCCGCAAAGGTGAGCCCTCCCCTTACCTCCCCTCCCTGCTCGCACTAACTGCCGATGTTTCCTTTTACGGGAACCCTCATGGAAAGGAAATATTCACCTGGGGGCTTCGCAAAGGGTTCGACCCCCTCAGCCCTCATGAAGCTGTGAACTTTTTAAAGCATGTCCTCTCAACCCTGCCCGCTGTGGGAGAAGGCGGGAAACTGCTCCTCAAAACCCTTATAGAACAAAAAGCCTCAGCTTTCAGGACCCCGGATAAACGTGCAACAGGGACAGGGGACGATTTTGTCCTGGAACTCAGCGAAAAGCAAACCGAAAAGCTGGACTCCTGGCTCGGAAGCAACTACGCCGGGGCGAGGGACGAAAAAATCCATACCCGCAGAAAAAAGCTTATGAAAAACGTCCGCAGCGTTATCCTTATCCTCCTGGCTTTCGCAGTCCTCGGAGCCCTTGCCCTTGCATTCCTGAACTATGGCCCCCAAATACCCGGAATGGAAAACGTCTCTCCTGAAGCTGAAAACACGTCCGGGGCTGAGAATGAATCCGTTGTGCAGGACGGAAACGCTTCAGAAAGCGTTGGGGTAACCGGGTCTCCCGGTTCTGCTGATTCAGCGGGCTCCGGCAATTCAATGGATGATGCTGATTCGGTGGGTTCTGGTAATTCTGCCGATTCTGTAGATTCTGCCGATTCTGATGGCTCTGTAGATTCTGCCGATTCTGTAGATTCTACCGATTCTGTAGATTCTACCGATTCTGCAGATTCTACCGATTCTGATGGCTCTGTTGACTCTGCTGACTCTGCTGATCCCGTGAGTCTTGAGAATCTTTCCGATGAGGAATCAAATCAAACCGATCCCGGTAACAGCAGTAATGAATCGGACTCCAAAGCCCCGGAACCCAATGAACCTGAAAATACGACTTCTGAAAACACGACTTCCAAAGAAGGCAACTATGATACCCCTTACCCCTGGCAGTTCCCGTAAAAACGATTACCTTCCTTCTTTAGAAAGCACTGCCACCCGGTTTTCTCGCAGAAAGGACGGCAAAGCCTCCTTTCCCGGTGCCTCTCTTCGGCAGCTCCACTTTCTCAAGCTCCTCGGGAATTCCTGAAAGTGTCTGGCAGCTTTCGAGCTTTTCGTACCCGAGTCCTGCCAGCAGCCCCGAAACCTCAGCCTCCGACAGGAAATGCGCACCCGAAGAAAAGCTGCTTTCCTTCTGTTTCGCCACATAATACTGCCCGAGCGGGCTCTCCCTGTCGAGCATCCCGATGGTGAGCTGCCCGCCGGGTTTCAGGACCCTTGCGGCTTCCCTCAGGCCCTGAGCCGGGTCCATGAAAAAAGCGAGGGCTGTTACGATTAAAATCAGGTCGAAGGTTTGGGTTTTGAAGGGAAGGAATTCGGCAATGCCCTGAACTACCTCTATGTCTCTTTTTTTCGCGAAAAGCGCCATTGCCTTCGAAGGTTCGACCCCGTACCCGATTCCGAGGGGAGAGGCAAACCTCCCGGTGCCGACTCCTATTTCCAGGGCTCTCAGTTTTTCCGGGTGAGCGGGGAGGAATTGTTTCAGGGCGAGGAGTTCGGACTCGTAGGCTGGTTTGTATTTATCGTACCAGGTATCGTATTCGGGGGCGTATTCGTCGAAAGTTTCGAATGGTTTTGTGGAATCCGGTTTGTTCATTTCTACAGGAATATTTGTGCCGGGGGTTTTTAAGTTTGAAGGGTTGGTGCCGGGAACAATCTTCATCTTATCAATTAAGTTTTCATCTTATCAATTAAGGTTAGAGGAGGTATTCTGGGCACCATTGATTTGAGAGTTCAATTAAAAGTTAGGGCTACCTGTTTTTGTTTTACTGTTTCTGAAGCCGCGGCCCTCACTGGTGGTAGTTCCAGGCAGCAGCCCGTTTGCGGTAGCAAACGGCCCTTCCCAAAGTAAAATGAAGAATAGGAATGAAAAAATTAGACACCAGAAACTGTTTTCTTTCTCAGTTTGCAGCAAATACATCTCTTAATTTGCTTTCTTATTTTCTTGCATCTTTTTAAGGGATTCCCTGGAAAAGCCGCACTTCGTGCGGACAAGAACGGTTGAATACGGTATTCCGGTTGCCATGGGTTTTATAGGTCAATTAAAAGTTCTGGCCACCTGCTTTTGTTTTCTAAATTCGAAAGTCGTGGCCTTCACTGGTTGGCAGTTTCTGGCAGCAGCCCACGGTCGCACCAGCGACCGGCTTTTCCCAAAGTAAAATGAAGAATAAGAATACAAAAATTGAACATCTGCAACCGTTTTTTCTCAGTTTGCAGCGGACACATCACTTTTTATATTCAAGTAGCTGCTTTTTGAGCAGAGCCCTGAACAGCAGCAAAAGCATATAGACATGAAGCCTGATATCATAAGTTAGGGGAGTTGGTACCGATATAAGTTTCCCCTGTTATATTTGTCTGAAATTCAATGGGTGTAGATCCATATCTGTAGAGGAATGAAACTATGAAAATTATTGAAGAATTGCTGTGGCATTTAAAATACGGCAGGTACTTCCCTGAAGCCCCATTCCTGAAAAGCAATAGAACCATTAGCGAGGATTCCTTAACATCCTTCTGGGATAATGAATACGACGAAGCTTGGAACGAATGTTGAATAAAAAGGTTAATGAAGGCATTCTGGCCACCCTGGATTCCAGAGGTCAATTAAAAGTCAAAGCTACCTGTTTTTGTATTCTCAATTCGAAAGCCGTGGCCCTCACTGGTTGGAATCCCGTCAGCAGCCCGTTTGCGGTAGCAAACGGCCTTTCCCAAAGTAAAATGAAGAATAGGAATAAAAAATTAGACACCTGAAACCGTTTTCTTTCTCAGTTTGCAGCAAATGCATCTCTTAATTTGCTTTCTTATTTGCATTTTCTTCGGGGATTTCCTGGAAAAGCCGCACTTCGTGCGGACAAGAACGATTTAATACAGTATTCCGGTTACGTTGTTTTCTCAGCCAGGTTGCTGCTCGGCATTGTGTGGTTCATTTCATTAGCTGTGTTCCCTCAAACGGACCAGCATAACTCTTTTTTTATATTACTCCCGTGACTCTCCAGGTAAGCGATTCAATTCAGCCCTCCTCTTCGAATTGCCTGATAAATGACAAGAATTATAAATCTTAATATAGATTCGTATCCTGAATCCTCAAGTATATTTTACGAGTAATATTATTGGGAAAAACCGGGATTTGATGATAAAACACAGACTTAGCCCTTCGCTTATAGCCAGATTCTTTTACCACAACTGCGAGCGCTATCTTCGATACCATGCAACACCTCTGCAGGAAAGAGCTCAAATAGGGATCCCGGCTGTCAAGCCGGACCAGAGCCCGGCTACGAAGGCTCTTCTGGAAGCGGGGAACCGATGGGAGGAGCTTGTGGTCCTTGAAAAACTGAAGGACAATTTGCTGGTTCCGGAAGGAGAAGAGGCCCTACATGAAAGGGCTCATTCCGTAAAGGAAAGCCTGGAAATTTTCAGGAGCTTGAAAAAAGGGGATGCAGTCTACCAGCCTACGCTTTTAGTCCCGCCCCGGTTTTATCGGAAGTACAATTTATCCCCTGAGCTGTGCAGGTTTTCGGCTTGTAGGCCTGACCTGGTGCGGGTTGTTAAGAAGGAGCCGATGGACTCAAAGGACCCGACAAACCCGACAAACCCGACAAACCCGGCGGATCCGGATGATTCGGATGATTCGGACAAGCCGGGTGGGTCCGGTGAACTTTGCCTCCAGGTAATCGATGTAAAGGCCAGTGATGAGCTGAGTTCGAGCCACAGGATCCAGGCTACGTTATACGCCCTGATGCTGAGAGAAGTGCTGGAGGAAAACGGCATTGATATGCGGGTGGACATGGACCGGGCAGGCATCTGGCTTTACGGGCGGGACGAGCCGGAACTGTTCAAGCTGGGTTTCAATATCAGGATTATCGAAGAATTTTTGAGGTACCGCCTTCCAAAAATCCTTACAGAACCTCTCGAAGCCGTGCCCTGGCATGTGTATCACCGCTGCGAGTTATGCGATTTCTACCGGCACTGCAGGGAAGAGGCTGAAAAATGCAATTCGGTATCCCTTATCCCTTACCTTTCGGTCAGCGGGAGGGAATTTCTCCGGGAGGCGGAGTGGGACAGCAGGACTTCGATAAATACCCTGGGCGAGCTGGAGGCTTTTCTTGAGACCCGGGGAAGCGAGGGAAGCGAAGGAAGTGAAGGAACCGGGGGAACCTGGAAGGCTGAGGAGGTCCTGGACAGATGCGGCTCTTTGCGCGGGAAAGGGGAGTTTTTGCGAAATACCCTCCGGGCTCTGAAAGAAAAGAAGGTCGTGCTTAACAGGGGAGTTTCCCTTCCGCTGCCCAAAAATGAGGACGTAAGCCTTTTTCTCACTCTCCAGAGGGACCCGGTTTCGGGCAAGATTTACTCGGCGGGTTTTCGGCGCTTCAAGGGGAAAGCCGTTTATGGAAGTCCGGTAAACGAAAGGATTTACGTGGCGGAAAGCCCTGAAAAATGCGAAGAGATACAGAGGAAATTCCTGCTGGATTTATTTGGCGAGCTGAAAATCCTGCATGATTATAATGAAGTTTATGATGAATCCACTAGCGATGAATCTGCCAATGAATCCGCTGTCAATGAATCCGCTGCCAATGAATCCGCTGTCAATGAAGCTAATAAAATTAATGAAAACACTGAAACTGAATCCGCTGAAGCTAATGAAACCCTGAAATGGAAAGAACAAAAGTCCCTGCAGACATACGTTTATGACAGTTACGAGGCTTCCCTGTTCAGGGACCTCCTCCGGGAAGCGATAAAAATCCCGGAACTTGCACCCGTTGCCCTGGAGTTTTTATTCTATTATCAGGACCCTTCGTTGTTCGGGGAAAAGCAGCACCCTTTTGCAAAAGTATCGTTCCCGCTTGTTGTGCTGACCGAGGAGATCCGGAAGCTGGTATGTTTGCCGATTCCTTTTTCCCTCCGGCTTCCCGAGGTTACGGAGGCTTTGCCGAAAGCTGATTTCGATTTTAAGCTTGACCCGGGGGACCTGTTCTGGTTCGAGCACAGCAACTCGCTCAAGAGCGACGCAATCTCGATGGTCTGGGAGAAAAATAGGGTTGAAGCGGCTGGCTGGATTGAAAAGGAACTTTCGATGCGGCTCCTTGCAGCGAGCAGCGTCCTTGACGGGCTCCGGGAAAAAACCCGGGACTCCGTGGTCAGGTGGCCTCCCAAATTCCGGATCCCGGCGTCCCAAAAGTACAACTACCCGGAAATTTCCAGGATGATCTTTATCGCCCGCTACGAGTCTTACCTGAGGAACCTTGAGATAAGGGAGAGGCGCAGCCTGCCTTTTTCCGAAAGGGTGAAGGAAGGGATCAGTGTTCCTGTCCAGTACCTGGAACAGAACCTCTGGAAAGTCAATTCGGACCTGGACTCGGGCCTTTTTGACCAGAACGAAAACTTCAGCTACCTTCTGGTCCCGAAAGGAGAGGGTGGGGAAAAAGCCCAGCTTACCTTTGAAGATTACAAATTCCGGACAAATCTACGGAACCCCGGCAGGAGCAAAGTCTGCTTTGCAATGGTCAACAGGAAAATCGAGAACGAAAAAACCGGGAAAACAACGGGATTTTTCCTTGAGGTCTATTATAATGAGGACCAGCTAGGTTTTTCTAAGAACGGAGAACAGCCAGCTTCCAAACAGAGCTTTTTCAAGACCGGAGACGAAGCAGTCCTTCACCCGAGGTTTACGGACTTTTCCTCGGAAAGGATAATTGGCAGGCTCACCGAGCTTGACGAGCAACTGGAACATGACTTTATCCGGCTTTTGAGGGATCCCCGGGGCTTTTCAACCCCTGTGCGGGAAACTGGTCAGGTCCGCACCGCTGCCCTGAAACATGGCCAAAACTCGGGCTTTACCCCGAGCCAGCAAAAAGCCTTCACCCACATGCTGGAGAACCGCCTGACCCTTATCTGGGGACCCCCGGGGACCGGAAAGACCTACTTCCTGGCAAAAGCCCTTTTGAACCTTGTCCGGGGAAAAATGGAAGCCGGGGAAAAAATCCACGTCGGAGTAACTGCGTTTACCCACGCGGCAATCGAAAACCTGCTGCTGAGGGTCCGGGAATTTGCTGAGGAAGAGGGACTTGTGGTGGGTTCTGGAGAAGGAGAACGAGAACGAATAGAAGAAGGAGAACGAAAAGAAGAAGGACTTGAGATCTATAAATTGAAGGAAGTAAAGACTCCCAAAGCCCGTGAGACCTTGAAGTCCCTCTCCGAATACGACATTCAGGAGAAGAGCGCCTGCCCCTTCCTGGTCCTGGGGGGAACGGTCAACAGCTTCAATAAAATAAATCAGAAATGTGACCCCTTTGACCTCCTCATCGTTGACGAAGCCTCCCAGATGAAGCCCTCAGAACTGGCTCTTGGCATGTCTGTCCTGGATGAAGGAAAACGGCTCATCCTTGCAGGAGACGACTTGCAGCTCCCGCCTATCATAGCCGGCGAGTACCCTGAACCCGAAGACGGTTTACCCGGCCTGTACGATTCCATCTTCTCCTACCTCCGCCTCAGGGACAGCAGCCCGAATCCCGGATACACCTGCCAGCTCCTTGAAAACTGGAGGATGAACGAGACGCTGTCTGGCTTCCCGGCAGCTACCCTCTACGGCAAAGGCTACAAACCAGCAACCGAAGAGATCGCAAAGCAGAAGCTCAAACTCCTGCCGCCGGGGTCAGCAGAAATTGTAGAAAAACCCGATTCCGAATTCGAATCTGAGTCCGAATTTGAATCTGCACCCGAACCCGAATCCGAATTCATAAACTGGGCCCTTGACCCTGAATATCCTTTAAGCGTGGTAATTCTTGAAAACACCCGGGCTTCGATAGAAAACGAGATCGAAGCCGAACTGGTCGCAAAACTCGCCGTATCCCTTCGGCAGACCCTGTCCCGGGATGAGCCCGGCATCCCCTACCCTGACTCCGGGGAAGGAGACTCGGATTTCTGGAAGCACGGCTTGTTTATCGTAAGCCCCCACCGCGCCCAGATCCGCACGATCCGGGGCCAGCTCGGCAAATTGCGAAACTGGCAGCACCGCCCCTTCGTTGACACGGTTGACAAGACCCAGGGCCAGGAAGCCGAAGCCGTGATAGTGAGCTACGGGGTCAGCGATATCGATACCGCAATGAACGAAGCCGAGTTCATCTACAGCCTGAATCGGCTGAACGTGTCGATAACCAGGGCAAAAGCAAAATGCGTGGTCTTCCTCCCACGCCCCTTGCTGGAACCTCCCCTTGACCTCCTGAAGAATGCCGGGGCGAGCAAAGGGCTCGGGCATATGCTTGAGCTTGTGGAGTTTTGCAGGGAGAGAGGGGAAGTTGAGGAGTTCGAGGTGGAGCTTGAGCAGGGGGTTTGCAGGTTGACGGGGATAAGGGCGAAGGCTAACCGAATTGAGGATTAAAATTAATGGTCTGGCCGCCAAAGTTTTATGATGATTTTCTTTGGGGACGAGGTTGCTTTTTTTGTTTTACGGACTCAGAAACCGCGGCCCTCACTGGTTGACAGTTCCCGTCAGCAGCCACGCAAAGCGAAGCTTTGCGGTTTTTCCCGGAAAATAAGATAGATGATGAAGAAGAAAATTAAGAATTGTCAGCAACTTCTATGATAGTGCTGTATATATTATACAGTTCTTATATTGTACATTATACGGCTGGATTCTCTTCCAATCCCAATTTAACCGCAGAACCGAGCCCTCAAAAATACAGGACCGATGTCATGACTAAGAGAGAAACACCCCTGGACCTTAGCCGGATCCGGCTCCTTATCGCAGAAAGAAAGGATGAGATTAAAAAGGAATTCAATGCAGAAATCACGGGCATTTTCGGCTCATACGCACGCGGGGAGGAAAAAGAGGGAAGCGATATCGATGTCCTGGTGAGCTTGGGGGAAGGAGTAAGCCTTTTTGACCTTACGGGGCTTGAGTCCTATCTCGAAGAGCTGTTTGGGATTCCGGTGGATGTTGTTTCGGAAAGGGGCATAAACCCGATAGTAAAAGCTGATATATTAAAGGGAACTGCCGGGGGCATAAAATCACCTCTACTTTACCTGTGCGAGATGCTCAAAGCGTCCAGAAGTATAAAAGAGTTCACCGAAGGGATGGATAAGAACACTTTTCTGGATGACAATCTAACAAAGGATGCAGTCGTACTCCAGCTGGAGATCATAGGTAAAGCCGCAAAATCCGTTCCTGCCGATATAAGGTCAAAGGCTCCGGAAGTAGATTGGGAGGGTATGGCAGGAATGGGAGACTGCCTGATGTCTGCTTATTTTGATGTAGATTATGACCGTGTTTGGGGTGCTGCAATAAAAGATGCTCCGGTGCTTGAAAAAGCTGTTGAAAGGTTGATCAGGGAGCTGAATTTGGGTAACTGTGAGGATTTTTGAGATCGGTGGTAGAGATTTGATGGAAAGATTCGGTCGTAAAAAGCTATGACAAAGAATAGATGGTAAAGAGGCGGTTTCGTTCCAATCAGGAAGAAATGTACAACTCTATTTTTATATTTAGTCGGCGGCGGGCTCACCCAAACCCCACAAAACCTTCAACGTACGAACAAAATAGCACTCCACCCGACATAAAATTTCCAATATCGACACAGAGTAGTGAATGGAATAAAAAGTAAGTTACTGAATAAAAGTACAGGCTAACAATGCCAATTTATTCTTTCAATCCTTTTTCCACTAATTTCGGAAAAAGCCGTTTGCTGACGCAAGCGGTGAGGACCCTGTTTTCTCGATACTGAGCAGTTAACCGGCGGACCGGAATTACTATTCAACCCGGTCAAACCAGGGCCTTTCTAGGTAATATAACAGAACTTCGACGGTAACAGGACTTCTGCGGAACCGAAGTTTTTATTCTTCACCTTCGATTTTCTTTCCTTTCCTTCTATTTACAAGACTAGAGGTTCATTTCGGAAACCTTAAATGTTTTAAAACCGAGATTAACAAATTTAATATACTTTTCGATTTCAATATATGATGCACCTTCGTTTTTTGTGGGGACAAAAAATTAAGGGACAATTTTCAAGTCTAAATTTTATAAAATTTTTAGATGAAATTGTAATTCAGGGGATTTATACGGAGCCGTTTTTTTAGCCATAAGCTAGAAAGGCAATTTAAAAACGGCAGTTAAAGGAGGGTCAATATGAAAAATCTATTTGATTTAACGGGAAAAGTTGCTATCGTAACAGGTGCTTCCTCGGGTCTTGGGGTAGACTATGCCAGGGCTCTGGCAAATCAAGGTGCAAATATTGCTTTAATTGCACGTCGTGAAGAAAAATTAAAGGAAGTACAGAAGGAAATCGAAGGGCTTGGCGTAAGCTGCCGCTATTACGTATGTGATGTAATGGAAACAGACCAGATTAAAAGAGCTGTGGAGCAGGTAGAAAAAGACTTCGGCAGAATTGATATCCTTGTAAACAATGCCGGCCTTGGGCTTGTTGACGACGCAGACAAAACAAGCGATGAAATGTGGCGCAAAATGATTGACACTAACCTGAATGGTGTTTACTTCTTTGCCCGTGAAGTCGGGAAAGTAATGTTAAAGCAGAAATACGGAAGAATCATCAACATCGGGTCAATTCATTCAACAGTGGCAATGAGAGGAATGCCTGTTACAGCTTATTGCTCAACAAAGGGTGGGGTTTTAATGCTAACCAAGGCTCTTGCAAGTGAATGGGCAAAAGAAGGTATCACTGTAAACGCAATCGCGCCTGGCTATTTTGCCCTCGGGATAGCAAAAGAAGTTGTCGCCGACCCGGAGTTTTCAAAAATCATCGAATTCATGTGCCCCATGGGCCGTGCAGGCCAGTCCGGGGATCTGGATACAACAGTTGTTTACCTTGCATCCGATGCATCAACATATATTACAGGCCAGATAATAACAGTCGACGGCGGCTGGACAGCACTTTAACACAAAATGCCTTCACAGGCAATTTCTCTTTTTTTAGCACCCTAGTTGCGCCAGCAGAGTTGCGGCTCTGCAGTACGCGGTCCTTTTCGGTCGCTGCGCTCCCTCAAGAGGACTACTATAACTCCTTTTATATATTTGCCCGGTGGCGGGCTCACCCAACCCCCGCACAACCTTCAGTCTAGAAGCGGAATCGTACTCCGCAAGCTCAGGAATTTGAACATCAACACAGGTGGTAAAGAGAATAATTTCCAGCCAATATAACAGGACTTCTAAGGAGCCGAAGTTTTTACTCTCCCTCTTCCTCATAAACCCCTGTAAGCAAAATCCTTTTCTCAAAACCGCCTCTCTCTTCCCTCTTCTCCTTCTGGATTTGCTCAACCCTTTCAAACCCTGTGACCCGGGAAAGCGCATCAACAACTTCTTTTATGTCCGCCAGCTCCTCAACACATGGCTCTTCCATGAACTCCAGGACTTCCTCATAGAGTTTTCTTATAAGATACTGCGGGTATTCCTCATCCTCATCAAGAATTTCGCACTCCGGAACCCTGTTTGAGCTTCTTATGATTTCCGGGATTTTGTCGCGGATGAGCTTGTTGTAGGATGTGTAGCTGGTTTTTTCGGTCATTATGAAGCCTTCTATTTCCATTTATTGTCAATTGTTACCCAGTTTTTCAACTGTCTGTTAAAACCCTGTTTTGTTCCGGTTTTATCCTGGTCTCTATTAAATCTATTAGAGGTACTTTGCTTTTAGCTTGCCAAATGGGGAGAAGATTGAGTTGGAGTAATGGTTTAAGTTAGTGTTATGGCCGCCCTGATTTTTTTCGGAGTTACTTTCTCTTCGAAATTACAATGTATGCTTCGATTTGCTTACGCGATATAACATAACTGTTTTTTTATATTTTGTCAGGAAGCCCAATAGGTAAACTATTCACAAGTCTCTCTTTATGCTGACTTGTTCCTTTCCTTCAAATCAACGTATTGCAGGAGGTTGAATCTAACGTTATGGCGGTGTTAAGTAACCCTTACAAAAGAGTTCGCTCCCCTACGCATTTTGGAAATTATTTGCCTTCCGAGAAATAAAGCATAATAAACGTATTTTACAAATAGTCAGGAAGGATGAGGTAATTTAGTATTTTGTTAAAAATAATGATAGGCAAAATTTTAGATAAAATAGTTATTATATATAATATCAAATTTGCCCATATAAATCAAAAAGTCATTTTATTTTTATAGAAAGAATGCATTAGGTATACCATATTTGAGTTTAAATAATTTACAAAAGACATTTAATAAAGTTTTACCCATTCATACCAAAACATTTAATATATTTTATTAACGCCTGATTAGCTAGAAACCGAATAACAAGGAAGGAATATGTCAAAGCCGATTAAAGAAAAAGTAAAACAATCTGTTAAAGAGGCAGAAGGTCTTTATTACAAGCTCGTTTTACTGGTCGGTGAACCCGGTTCAGGTAAGACCCCTGTCCTTCGTGATGTTGCTGATGAACTTGGCGTTCCGGTTATCAATATTAATTTGGAACTTTCGGCAAAGTTGCTTGAGTTGACAGCAAAGCAACGTGCTCTACGTCTTCCAAAACTTCTCGATGAAATAACTGAAACAGGCAACTCAATCTTGATCCTTGACAACCTTGAGATCCTTTTTGATAAAGAAATGAAACAAGATCCCTTGCGACTTCTGCAAGGGATATCAAGAAATCACTCCGTAGTCGCATCCTGGAATGGTTCGGCAGAGGGGAGAAAACTAAGGTACGCCATAGCAGGCCACCCCGAATATCAGAATTACGATCAGGTAGACGCACTTGTCGTGGGGATGGACGGTATGGCAACAATCGATTCGGCAAAGTAAACCAGAGAGGCAAAAAAGCATGAAATACGGAGATCTTATCCATTTCGACCCAATTGAGTCGGTGGTCCAACTTCGTGATGCAGACAAATCAAGTGCTGCACGCCATTTAGTAAATACTTATGTCATTTCAGAAGAAATGGCTGAAAAGCTCACTGAAATTGTCATTCCACAACTACAGTTCGACCAGCCTGCGGACAACAAGGGAATACTGGTTGTCGGTAACTACGGTACCGGTAAATCTCATTTGATGTCAGTAGTATCCAGTATTGCTGAAGATGCTTCTCTGCTGGAAGCCCTGCACCATGAAGGAGTAGCCGATGCTTCAAGGCAGATTGCCGGAAGATTCAAAGTTATTCGTACTGAAATTGGCGCGACAACCATGTCTTTGCGCGACATTCTGGTTGCCGAACTGGAAGAAAATCTTGACAAATTTGGTGTGGATTACGTTTTTCCAGATATGGACACGATCAGCAATCACAAGAGGGCTTTTGAGGAGATGATGTCTGCTTTTCATCAGGTTTACCCTGACAAAGGTCTTCTACTAATTGTTGACGAACTTCTTGATTATCTGCGTTCCCGTAAAGATCAGGAACTGATTCTTGACCTGAACTTCCTTCGAGAGATCGGTGAAGTCTGCAAAGACCTCCGCCTCCGCTTTGTGGCTGGTGTACAGGAAGCTATTTTTGACAGCCCTCGTTTTGCTTTCGTTGCCGACAGTATTCGCCGGGTGAAAGACCGTTTCGAGCAAATCCTGATTGTCCGCAGTGATGTCAAATTCGTTGTAGCTGAGCGCCTGCTCAAGAAAAATGCCGAACAGCAGGCGAAGATTAGAGACTATCTTACACCTTTTGCTAAGTATTATGGAAGTCTCAATGAACGGATGGACGAATTTGTCCGCCTCTTCCCTGTACATCCTGATTACATCGAAACCTTTGAGAGGGTAACTGCGGTCGAAAAAAGAGAAGTGCTAAAAACCCTCTCTCTGGAAATGAAAAGCATAATGGGTAAAGAGGTACCGGAAGATCAACCCGGACTGATTGGCTATGACAGTTACTGGAACACCCTGAATCAAAATTCCTCCTTCCGTTCCGTTCCCGAGATCCGGGCTGTGATAGATTGCAGCCAGTTGCTGGAATCCCGTATCCAGCAGGCTTTCACACGACCTCTCTATAAGCCAATGGCCCTGCGCTTAATCCACGCACTGTCAGTGCATCGCCTCACCACCGGGGACATTTATTCCCCTCTTGGCGCTACGGCTGAAGAACTTCGCGACAGTCTATGCCTTTTTGATCCGCTTATTGCCGAGATGGGCAGCGAGGAACCTGAAAAAGACCTCCAGACCCATGTGGAAACGGTCCTGCGTGAGATCCATAAGACGGTTAGTGGACAGTTCATATCTTTCAATCCAGACAACGGTCAGGTCTATCTGGACCTAAAAAAGACCGACGACTTTGACGCCCTGATCGCAAAAAGGACTGAGAGCCTTGGGGACACCCAGCTTGACCGCTTCTACTATGAAGCACTCAAACGAGTGATGGAATGCCAGGATGCAACCTATACCTCCGGTTATAAGATCTGGCAACATGAGCTGGAGTGGCGGGAACACATGGCAGCTCGCACTGGCTACCTGTTCTTTGGTGCACCTAATGATCGCTCCACTGCGGTTCCACAGAGAGATTTCTATCTGTATTTCATCCAGCCGAATGATCCACCTCGCCGGTTCAAGGATGAAAAAAAGAGTGATGAGGTATTTTTCCGGTTGAAGGTGGCTGATGAAGAATTCCAGACAGCACTCAAGAGCTATGCAGCTGCCCTGGATCTTGCGGCCACTTCCTCCGGTCACGCCAAGGGCACCTATGAGTCCAAAGCTAACGGATTCCTGAAGAAACTGGTTCAGTGGCTGCAAAAGCACATGAATGACGCTTTCGAAGTAACCTATCAGGGGCACAGCAGGTCCATGGTTGAGTGGGCGAAAGGCACGTCTATTAAGAGCCAGTCCTCTCACGAATCCATCAACTTCCGAGACATGGTGAATGCCGTTGCAGGCTTTTGCCTGGCTCCACATTTCGCTGACCAGGCTCCCGATTATCCAATTTTCTCAGTGCTGATTACAGGCAGCAACCGGCAGCAGGCAGCTCAGGACGCCTTGAGGGCCATTGCCGGGCAGAACCGCACCAAACAGGCAACCGCCGTGCTGGATGCCCTCGAACTGCTCGACGGGGAGAGGGTCGACCCCACCAGATCCAAGTACGCCAGCTACATTCTTGACGCATTCAAGACCAAGGGCCCAGGACAGGTGGTAAACCACAGTGAGATCATTATGGACGACCATGGGCTGGAATACATGAACCCCGGAGCAGCCCGGTTGGAGCCGGAATGGGCAGTGGTGATCCTGGCTGCACTCGTTTATTCAGGGGACATAGTGCTTGCCATTCCCGGGGACAAATTTGACGCTACAAAACTCCAGAAGCTGGCAGCTACTTCAATGGATGAGCTGAAACGATTCAAACACCTGGAACAGCCAAAGGAATGGGACCTTCCAGCGCTCAAGGCACTGTTCGAACTACTTGGGATGACTCCCGGAAAGGCTCAGCTCATCACCCAGGGTAAGGATGAAGCTGTGCAGGACCTCCAGCAGGAAGTGGGAAAAATAGTCAAGCGCATTGTCATGACCCAGCAGACCATTCGGGACGGCCTCTCATTCTGGGGTATGGATCTACTGGTGGGAACTGACCTGGCTGCTAAAACTGGTGGGCTGAATGAAGCCAAGAATTTTTTCGAATCCCTGCAGGCCTATTCCACACCCGGCAAACTCAAGAATTTCCGTTACAGTGCCCAGGAAGTCATGTCCCATGAAAAGGCAGTCAAAGCACTGGATGACCTGAATTCCCTGCGCGAGTTCGTGATGGACTATGGACCAAACACGACCTGGCTCAGCACAGCTGAAGCGATACTGCCTGAAGGTCACGAGTGGGTGGACCGTATGAAGACCACCCGGCAGGACATCCTGGACAGCTTAAAACAGGCAGATCTATCCAGATTGCCAACTCAATCTAAGGAAATTTCTTCAAAGCTGCAGCAGCTTAAGAAAGATTATGTCATCGCCTACATCGCTCTGCATACCAGGGCACGCCTGGGAGTTAATGAAGAAAAACGAAGAGTGGCACTCTTAAACGATTCACGTTTGAAGACCCTGCTCAAGCTGGCCGGGATCGAACTGATGCCCAGGCAGCAGCTTACTGATTACCAGAGCCAGCTGGCTGAGCCAAAGAGCTGTTCTGCTTTGACCGAAAAGGAGCTTGACTCTAACCCGGTATGCACACATTGCAACTTCCGTCCCTCAGTAGAAAAAGGTGAGGCTGCAGGTCCTCAGCTTATTGACCAGATGGAGACCCGGCTCGACACTCTGCTTGAAGACTGGACCAGCACAATCCTGAGCAACCTCGAGGACCCGATCACCCAGGAAAACATGAGCCTGCTCAAGAGCGAAGAACGCGAGCAGCTCGAAGCCTTTATCGAATCCCGGAAACTGCCGATACCACTGGATAACAACTTTATCCATGCCTTGCAGGAGGTTTTTTCAGGCCTGGTTAAGGTAACTTTCAAAGCGCAGGACCTGCAAAGTGCACTGAAGGTAACAGGCGGCCCAACCACCCCGGCAGAGATGAAAAAACGGTTTGAGGAATACATTGACGATCTCACCCGGGGCAAGGACCCGGCCAAGGTGCGGATTGTGCTGGAGTAAAACTTTAATGGATACTGAAGCCCTAATAGACATGAAATCATAACAGGCATAATACAGGAATGGTGGTCGTGATGAAGGTTAAAGAAGTGAGTCTAACAAATTACCGGGGTGCTCAAGATCTTTCCTTAGAGTTAGATCCGCAACTTAATGTATTTTTTGGGATGAACGGTTCCGGAAAATCAACTGTTCTGGATGCCGTTGCCATTATGCTTTCATGGACTGTCAGCAGAATTAATAGTCCCAAAGCATCGGGAAGGCCAATTGTGGAAAGTGATATTACCAATGGTAAGGCGGCTTCGTCCATCGAGCTGGCCTGTGAAGCAGAAGGAAAAACGATTGATTGGAAACTGTCTAAAGTTAGAAAGGGACATGCGTCTTCGGAAGGCAAGAGCAACCTGCAGGAACTGAATGAATATACAAAAGGAATTAATAATAAGCTCACCAAAGATCTGGAAAATGTAAACATTCCTACAAAAGTTAACCTCCCTATATTCGACTATTACCCTGTGAACCGTGCTGTGCTGGATATTCCATTAAGGATACGTGGTAAGCACAGTTTTGAACTGCTCACGGCCTATGAAGGAGCTTTGACCAGTGGGGCGGATTTCAGGACTTTTTTCGAATGGTTTCGGGAAAGGGAAGACCTTGAAAATGAAAATCGAAAATATCTGGACTTATCTGTAAAACCAGATGGTTTCGAGTTCCCGGACCCACACTTGGAAGCCGTCCGAATCGCATTAACTAATTTTTTGCCGGAATTCTCAAACCTTACTGTTCGCAGGCATCCTTTGCGTATGGAAGTTAAGAAAAATGGAAAACCATTTACAGTGAATCAACTTTCCGACGGAGAAAAGTGCTTAATTGCATTGATAGGAGACCTTGCAAGGCGGATGGCAATTTTGAACCCTGCTTCCATAAAACCACTGGAGGGTTCAGGTATTGTCCTTATAGATGAAATTGACCTGCACCTGCATCCGAAATGGCAGAGGATGGTGGTACCTAAGTTACTGGAGGTGTTCCCTAATTGCCAGTTTATTATATCCACTCATTCTCCGCATGTTATCACCCATGTGCAGCCTGAAAACCTCTTCCTCTTGAAGCAAACGGCTTCCGGTATTGTTGCAGAAAAGCCAGACGAGTCCTACGGGAAAAATGTGGACCGGATTCTTGAAGACCTAATGGGCCTGGAAACAACAAGGCCGGATGAGGTAGAGTTAGATCTTGACATTATTTTTGAGACTATCAATTCCGGTAAACTGAAAGAAGCAAGAAAACTTATTTCAGCACTAAAGGAAAAAATCGGAGCTGATCCTGAACTGGTTAAGGCCGAAGTTCTCATAAAACGCAAAGAGCTGATCGGCAAATGAAGCATATCATCAAAAATCAGGAACCTCAGGAGTTCTCCGCATGGAAGGCAAATTCGAATAGGCAGTTAACTTTTCGTGACTTGAACTTTGAACACAAAGTAAAGAAGATTGTAAAAACTGCTCTCATGAGTGAACAAGGCCGTATCTGTTGCTACTGCGAGCGTCGTTTGACCAAGAAGGATTCCCATATAGAGCATTTCAGGCCTCAAAGTGATCCGGCCGTCGATTCTTTAGATTACACTAACATGCTTTGTTCTTGCCTACAACCCAAAAGAGGGGACCCCTTACATTGCGGACACCTAAAAGGCGACTGGTTTGATGCCCAGCTTCTGGTTTCTCCGCTGGACCCGAGTTGTGAGGGACGTTTTACCTATACAGAACGTGGTAAAATCCTGCCTGCCGATGAATCAGACGAGGCAGCAAGAACAACAATTGAAAAGCTGGGCCTGAATATCCCAAAATTGAACGACCTTCGCAGGAAAGCAATAGAACCCTTTATGGATGAAACTCTGGAATTGCAGGAATTGTCTCAATTTGTAACTGGATACCTTGAAAAAGATCAGGAAGGAAACTTTGGAGAATTCTGGACGACTATTGATTATTTATTTGGACCATCCGTGGGTCAGTAAGTTTTGAATAAATAACCTCTTAAGTACCCCACAAGTACCCCACAAGTACCCCACAAGTCACCCCGGAAGTCACCCCGGAAGTCACCCCGGAAGTCCGATTGGTTAATGCCATCTTCGGAGAAATGACCAGACAAGAATTGCAGAATGCTATCGGATTAAAAGATGATGAGCATTTCCGGAAAACGTACCTTTTGCCTGCTTTGAAAGCCGGACTCATTGAAATGACCATCCCCGAAAAACCCCGCAGCAGCAAACAGAAATACCGCCTGACGGTAAAAGGCCGGGCACTGCAGTCACAACTGATACAAGGCGATGACCAAAAATGAGCGAACAACGCACACTTGACTTTGATAATACCCAGGCAGCAACACAAAGGAGCAGTAAGCTGACCTGTCTCGGCATAACCTTCGAAACCGAAGAGGAACGCCGTAATTACTTCACCGAAAAACTGCGTGAAAAACTCCAGGACCCGGGGTTCCGAAAAATAGAAGGTTTCCCTATAGGTTCCGATGAAGACATTCTCGCCCTAAGTGATCCCCCTTATTATACTGCCTGCCCGAATCCCTGGATTGCCGATTTCATAGAGGAATGGGAAGTCCAGAAGCCTGAGAAGCCGGAGGACTACCATTACCACCGTGAACCCTTTGCGGCCGATGTGAGCGAAGGCAAGAACGATCCGATCTACAATGCTCATTCTTACCACACAA
>CBFCWE010000056.1:0-25714 GCA_965601435.1 uncultured Methanosarcina sp. | reverse complement strand
CAACAAAGTAAGCTAACCAGAAGCTCAACAAAGTAAGCTAACCAGAAGCTCAACAAAGTAGGCTCAACAAAGTGAACTTTTCAAAAAAGTAAACGGGCAGTTTTCAAAAACCGTTTTTTAAAAAATTTTTAAAGAAAGGTTGCAAAGGCAAGACCGAAGTTTCAAATACGAAACTGGGGATAGGAAAGCTTGAAAAGGCTTTCCGCAGTTTTTTTCTTTTAGTATTCGGGTTCAAGGCCTTCGAGCTGGGAAAATGTTTTGTCCAGTTCGGCTCCTTCCTCCACCCTTTGCTTTTTCGCTTTTTCATGGTGGATGGCCTGGACGGCTACGTTGTAGAGCTCTTCAAGCTCGTGGGCGGCTTCCAGGGTGAGGACCGAAAGGACCTGGGGGAATTCGCCGTTACGCACGACTATGCCTTTGAAGACGTGTCCTACAGCTCCGGACAGCTTTTCTATTTCACTTGATATGTCATCGATGCTCAGGTATTTCCGGTCGCCCTTGATGATGACCATTGCCCTGCTGGCTTCATCATAGACGTCTGTGGAAAAAAGGAGGCCTGAGGGTGAAAGGGCGTTCTGGATAGCTGTTTTGATCGGCATTTCCTTCTCAGCCCTGAAAAAGCCGATTGTCGCCAGGCCTGCACCTCCGCTCATGACCGTCTTAAAGTCCCCGAGATCAGTCACCATCATCATTTCACTGTCCAGGGCGTCGAGGAGGAAGAGCAGGCGCTCGGCGATCATGTCGTTGATCCCGTTGTAGGCTTCCTGGATGCTGCCGCCAATGTTTTTAAGGTACTGGTTGTCCGCAAGGATTACCCCGTCAGCTCCGCTCTGGCGGAGTTCCCGGAGGGAAAATGCCGCGTTCTGGAGGTAAAGTGTGCCTTCTTCCCTGAAAGGCAGGACCACGACGCAGTAAACCGGATAATCATAGCGCTCTTTCATCTCCTTTACGAGGAGGGGGGTAAAAGAGGAACCTGTGCCACCGGAAGCCGAAGTTACCACAAAGGCGATATCGAAACTGCCCTTCTCTTCGATCTGGCGCATGATCATCTCTTTTTTCTCTTCAAACACCTTCTTTCCTATGTTCCGGTTTGCACCGACGCCGTGCAGGTGGGGGATATGAACTCTGTCCTTTGCTTTTGTGAATTTCATTTCTTTTAAGTCATTGACAGCAGTGTTGAAGGCGATGGTTTGCACGTTGCTCTTAAACTTTTGCTTGGAGTAAAATTTGACAAGCTTGCCGCTTTTACCCCCGCCGAATGCATGTTTGTTGACAGAATCAAGGATTCTGTTTCCACACTGCCCGTTTCCTATCACCAGTATGTTGAGCAAGAAACTCCTCCATTTTAGGATGTGTTAGCATTTTTCCTGTCCGGGGTTATTCACGCTTTTTTACCGCGAAAAGCCTGCGATGCCTGAGATAATCCTCGAATACTCTCATTAAATATTATGGAGTTGATAATTATCCTCAATAAAGAATCTCTTAGTATTTGTATTCTTTGTGCTTTCTGTAGAGGTGCACGCCGATTGCTCCGAGGATCAGGAGGGGTATTATGTATACGTACACAGGCTGTTCAAAGAGGTAATCGAACTTGCCTTTTGTCACGTAAATGCTGGAGGTTTTTACCTCTGCACTTTCTTTTATATTTTCGGTGTCCACTTCGTTATTATACTCGTACGACAGCTCTCCTGCAATGGTGTAGGTGCCCACTTCGTTTGCTTTTAATACGTAGCTGTATTCCTTGTCGTTGTTTGCCTGGAGAGTGTCGATATAGATCCTGGGGTTCCCGCCTATGAGCTCAATGTCCCCGTCTCCTCCTTCATATTCGAGGCCCTGGGGGAGCGAGATGTCCAGCCGTACAGCCTCTGCGGCAGTATCACCGGTATTCCTGAGGACGATGGTTGAGATTATTTTTCCGTTTCTTTCTACGGACTTCAGGTCCACGTCCATTGAAGCTTCGACCTGTGCGCTCTTTTTATTCCCTTCGTTTATGTTTATCGTGGGAGTATTCGAACTTGACTGGTAAGCCTGAGATGCACTGTTGGTGTAACTTGCAGTGACCGGTTTGAGGTCATAGGTCCCTGCTTCTGTTGCCTTTAACTCATATATGTATACCGGTATTGATTCCCCTACATCGATTTCAGGAACCGAACCCGTGACTTCGTACGTTGTCTTTTCCAGGACGAAGTGTTCCTGTTTGGGGTCCGTAAATAACACGTTTTGCGCGGCATCGTTCCCGGTGTTCTTTGCATTAACCGTTACGGTTATGGTTTCCCCTATCCCTATTTCGGACCTGTCGATTTTCTTTGTTATTTCAATTTCAGGGTCCCCTGCAAAGTCTGCTGCGGAATGACCTCCGTCGACGAGATCATTTATGTAGAGGTCTCCTATGTTGTAGTTGGATATCGTAATCTCGACCGTGGCTCTGGGTACAACTCCTGAATGTACGGACTTCAGGCGCATCTGGACTTCTCCGCCATCGTCGAAATCAAACTCGAAACTCTCATTTATGTCCAGCAGCCCGTCCTCAACCTTCTTTTCCCTTTCGTACACATAATAAGAGGCGGTATTTGCTTCCACAAAGACATCCGTGATTTCAATCACGTAGTTGTTCAGCTGGTATCCGTCTCCTTCTTCGATATCCCCTTCATATACGTCCGCTCTGGCCGATGCTGCGCCGCCGAGCATCAGCAGGATGAAAAATGCACATAGAACAGGTATATGGATCCTTTTTAGTTTCAATTCTGCTACCTCAGGTTTTTATAAAAAAAGATTTTTTTTATGGGGTCATTTTCCTTCTCAATTTTTTTGATTTACGCTTATTTATCTTCAGCAAAACCAGATATAAAGCTTATGATCTTTTCCTCTTTTCATTGTTATTCTTCTCATTTAAAATTTTATCCGGTTATTTTATTTTTGTTCTTTAAAAATCCTGACGGAAATAAAGGGCTGTGCGAGGAAAATGGCAAGAACTCCCGGGAAAATGATGAAATGAGTGAAATATAATTGTTTGAAATGTCAATTAGGGTGGCTTATTCCGGACTCTCCGTGTCCCCCGAATTAACCATTTCAAGGCTGATGTCTATCCATCTGGCCTGGTGGATTAAGGAACCCATTGATATGATATCTACCCCGGTTTTTGTGTACTCTTCAAGGTTATCTCTGGAAATCCCGCCCGAGGCTTCGACCAGAACGTTACCTCTCAGCCCCTTTTCTTCCAGTACTTTCAGGGTGTTTCGGATTTCTTCCGGCTGCATATTGTCTAACATGATTATGTCCGCACCCATCCCTGCAGCCAGAACTGCATCTTCTGCGGACTCGACCTCTACTTCTATTTTCCGGGTAAAGCTCGTCTTTCTGGCCGCCTTTATTGCGGCTTCGATTCCCATGAGTTTGATATGGTTATCTTTTATCATGACAGAGTCCGAGAGGTTGAACCTGTGCGGGTCCCCTCCTCCGGCAACAACGGCTCTCTTCTCAAATTTCCGGATCCCGGGCGTGGTCTTTCTCGTGCATGCCACCCTGGTGTGCTCCGAATGCTTCCTGGTAATGTCCACGGAGGCCCGGGTAAGCGTTGCAATCCCGCTCAGGTGCCCTAGAAAGTTCAGAGCCAACCGTTCTCCTTGTAGAATGGAAACCGCTCCCCCACTCAATCGGAAAATAACGTCTCCCGCCCGGAGCCTGTCCCCGTCTTTCAGTTCGGTTTTGGCCCGGACCCCGAGGTAAGAAAAGATTGCCGAAGCTTCTCTTATTCCGGCAACAGTGCAATCTTCTTTTGTGAATATAACCGCTTCTGAGGGTTCATCAGGTACGATGGTGCATGAAACATCATCATATCCCAGATCTTCCTCTATAAAGCGTTCGATATCTTTTATAAGCATGATCGTTTACCCATGCTACTCTATGTTGTCCGGGATTTATAAGGGGTTCGGGAGTTTTCATCAAGTTCCTGCTGTCCCGGTTAATTGCTGTTCTGTTTAGTTGCTTTCCCGTTTAGTTGCTGTCCTGTTTAGTTGATATTCTGGTTAGTTGGCTTTTTCGTTTTATTTATTGCGAAAATAAATGGGGGGCACATATGGCAAACTCGACAACAGAAAGTTTAAAGAGGGTGAAATTATACAGTACCCCTCAGTTCTCCCTTTTCTCAGGGCTTCAGAGAGCTTTTTATAAGGATTATCTCAATTTATTGATTATTTTTTCAGGAGTTTGTATGCTGAAAGTTGGAATTGTTGGCTGTGGATTTATTGGTGGTCAGATTTGCAGGGCTATTGATGAAGGAGCAATAGATGTTGAAATGTACGGGCTCTGCGACTCTACGAAAAGCAAAGTTCTGGCTCTTGAGGCTTCGTTAAATACATGCAAGCCTCAGCATATGGAGCTTGAAAAACTTGTAAAAAATGTGGACATTCTAGTTGAATGCGCTTCCCATGGTGCAGTTAGGGAAATCGTCCCGCAAGCCATTGAAGCAGGATGTGACGTGATCGTCCTGAGTGTCGGCGCTTTTGCGGACCGGGAACTCAGGGAGAAGGTCTTCGGGCTTGCCAGGAAGTTCAACCGTAAACTCTACTTTCCTTCGGGTGCAGTGGTCGGAATAGACGGGCTGATCTCCGCATCTGCTGCAGATATCTTCTCTGTAACCCTTAGCACCAGGAAACCTCCTTCAGGGCTTGAAGGGGCTCCTTTTGTTGTGGAGAAGGGCATAGACCTTAAAAAAATAGACCGCGAAACCGTGATATTTGAAGGTCCGGCTTCCGAAGCCGTGAAGGCTTTCCCTGCAAACGTTAATGTCTCAGCAACGATCAGCCTCGCTGGAATTGGTTTTGATAGGACGAAAGTTAAGGTCATTGCTGACCCTGCCCTTTCACGGAATGTTCACGAGGTCAGGGTGGAAGGGGATTTTGGCAGTTTTTCTACCAGAGTCGAAAATCTCCCTTCACCGGAGAACCCCCGTACCAGCTATCTTGCTGCTCTTTCTGCGATTTCCACTTTAAAAAAGATTGTGAATCCTCTCCAGATCGGGACATGAATAACGTTGCCTTAAAAGGTTTGTTTAAAAGGTTTGTTTAAACCTATTACTTTAAACGATTGAAACTTTCTTCTCAAAAATATTTATTTTACTTCCTTCCTGATCTTCTTTCTCCTCTTCTTTCTCCTCTTCTTCATCCCCATTCTATTACCCATATTATATATTTATATAATATATTTTTTATAATTTCATTCTGCTACCTGAAATGTGCTCACAAATGATTATATAGTTCGGGAGAGTTAAGCAGGTACGCTCAACTGAACAGGTATTATGTGCGCTTTTAGCGCCTGATAATTTGAATTTCATTTTGCGCCAAAATGACTTGATGAAATCTCAAACCCATAAATTAACCTCATGAATTGTAAAGAAATCGTAAATTATATTTTCAAATCATATTCCTTTCAAAAATTTTCGGTGGTCCCATGCAGCAAGCAGAGCTTATAGAACGGATCAAAGAGTTGAAGAAAAAACGAAATGCAGTTATTCTTGCTCATTACTATTCCCGTCCTGAAGTCCAGGATGTTGCGGATTTTGTGGGGGATTCCCTGGGCTTGAGCCAGGAAGCCGTTCGCCAGGGTGCGGATGTAATCGTGTTTTGCGGCGTCCATTTCATGGGGGAAAGTGCCGCGATCCTCTGCCCGGACAAAACCGTGCTGTTGCCGGAAATAGATGCAGGTTGTGCCATGGCTGACATGGTTGATGTGCCTGGTCTCCGGCAGCTTAAAGAAATGCATCCTGATGCCCTTGTGGTCTGCTATGTGAACAGTTCGGCAGTGATCAAAGCGGAGTCCTACATTTGCTGCACCTCGGCAAACGCCGTGGAAGTGGTAAATTCCCTTGACGCCAATGAAGTCATTTTTGTGCCGGATAAAAACCTTGCAGCCTATGTAGCAGCTCACACGGATAAGAAAATCATTCCCTGGGAAGGGCACTGCCCGACGCATCACCAGATCCTCAGGGAGGATGTCCTGAGGATGAAAGAGGTACATCCCGAAGCCGAGTTCATTGCTCACCCCGAGTGCCGACCTGAGGTCCTCAAACTTGCCGAAAAGGTGGCAAGCACCAGGGGCATGATCATGTACGCAAAAGAATCAAAAGCCGGGGAATTCATCGTGGGGACCGAATGCGGGCTAATAAATGCGCTTTTAAAGGAGGCCCCTGAAAAGAAATTTTACTGCATCTCCGAATACGCATGCTGCCCCAGCATGAAGATGGTTAACCTCGAAAATCTTCTTGCTTCCCTTGAGAACATGCAGAGTGTGGTAACTGTTCCTGATGACGTAAGGGGAAGGGCAAAAGAAGCTCTTGATAGGATGCTTGCGGTAAAAATCAACCGGTAATTTACTTCTCTTTCTTCCTTTTTTGGAATTTCATTTATTTTTTCCCTTCTTTTTGTAATTTCAGTTGTCTTTTGCCCTTTTTTGGATTTAAATCTCTTTTGGGCACACGATGTTTCGATCGGACATTTCCGATACTTTTAATAATGTATAATACTGCTTTCTTGTAATGTCTGCCGGAGTACGCACATACCTGGAACTGATGAGGTACGGAAACTGTCTTATGGCAGGGTTTGCAGCTGTTATCGGGACGCTGATCGCTTTCAATATCCTTACTTCGGACCCCCTGAGTTCGTATCATCCCGGGGCTTTTCCTTTCCTTGATGTTGCTCTCGTATTCCTTGTTGTGTTTTTCGTTTCAGGGGCAGGAAATGCTATCAATGATTTTTTTGACATCAAAATCGATTCCATCAATCGCCCTGAACGTCCGATTCCCTCCGGGAGGGTAGGTGCAAAGGAAGCCCTTTATTTTTCTTATTTCCTCTTTGCCCTGGGTACGATCCTTGCTTTTTCGATCAACCCTGCCTGTGGTTCCATCGCCCTTTTCAATTCCCTGCTCCTGATCTTTTACGCGAAAACCCTGAAAAGCACTCCCTTATTCGGAAATCTGAGCATAGGTTACCTTACCGGTTCAACCTTCCTCTTCGGGGCTTCGGTTTTCGGGGTTAGGGGGCTTGAAGTTCTCTTTGTCCTTTTCCTGCTAGCTGCCCTTGCCATTACGGCCCGGGAAATCGTAAAGGACATCGAAGATATGGAAGGGGACAGGCAGGAAGGTGCCGACACCCTTCCACTCAGGATCGGGGCAAAAAAGGCAGGATACCTTGCGGTACTCATCGGGTTTCTGGCCGTATTATTAAGCCCTCTTCCCTACTTTATGTCAATCCTTGGCCTGCGCTATCTCTACCTTGTCTCACTGGCTGACCTGGGCTTCCTGGTAGCCATTTACCAGCTCCTGGTAAAAGATTCCCCTACGAAATCCTCTAAAATGTTCAAGATTGCCATGCTCTTTGCCCTTATCGCTTTTGTTGCCGGGGCATGAGCTTTTATCTATTTTCGGGAATTTTAGCAAATTGGAATCTTTCCTGCCGCAAGTTCCATGCAGAAGGCCCGGATGTTTTCGAGCTCTTTTTCTATGACTTCTGCGGCTTCTTCTTCCACATCCCCGGCAAAGCCTTTTTTCATTATAAGCTGGGCGGTCGCAATTTGCGGCTTGTCGATCGGGGTCCCGATTTCGCTAAGGAGCCAGACATAAACTTCCGCTATGTCGGGGACCTGCCGGTATATCCTATCCGCTATCCTGTGGGAGAGCAGGTTGTAGATCTTTCCTATATGGCTCACCGGGTTTTTCCCGGCGGCGGCTTCACTGCTTACCGGCCGGTTGAGGGGTATGATCCCGTTTACCCGGTTTCCACGCCCTACCTGCCCGCAGTCTGCATCTTCGGCAGAAGTGCCCGTAACTGTTGTATAGACTCCTTCCAGGCCTCTTCCGGGGATGTCAAGGGTGTTCAGGGAAACTGAAGTCTTCAGGGTAATGGAGTTTTCCGATTCTTCCTCTTCTTTTTCAGCAAAGTCCGCGGTAAATTCCTCAATCCTGCTCTGCAGTTCCCCTTTCTTTTTGAAATAATCGGATTCTGATTCCACAAAGCGGTCCATGAGGGGCATGGCCACGGTCAGGTGGATGTCCTTATCATGCCTGAGCCCCATTACCTTGATATCTTCCCCGGATTCCGGGCGTTCTTTCTTGAACTTCCCGGAGTTCAGGTGGCGTTCGCATTCAAGCACCAGCCTTTCCGTGGGGCTGAGGGGGGCGTAACCCACGGCAGCAGACGTGTCGTTTGCCCCCAGAATTTCCCCGCCCCTGCTGAAAATGTCCGTGAGCTCGGCAGAGCCTTTTTTCAGTTCTACCTGGTAAAAGAGGCTTTCAGGGTCCACGAAGCGGAGGTTTTCGGAAAGCCACTGCTTTGCCGTATCAACCGCAATTCCCGGCACATCGATTTCCACTCCCCCTGCTTCAAAGGTTGCACGGTCCCCAAAGATGAGCCGCATTGGGCTTTTGACTTTACCTCCCCCGAATTTTCCCTCGACTTCTCCTGCAACGAGCAGGCCCTTGTCAATGTTGTGGTGGAGGATGGTTCCGAAGTTTTTCAGGTACTCCGCCGACAGGCGGACCGAGACCTGTTCCATGATCGAGTCACAAATATAATCCGGATGCCCGAGACCTTTTCGCTCGACGACTTCTACCCTTTGTCGATAGACTTCAGAAGCTTTCAACTCTTCAATGACGATGTTTCTCAAATTTTTCCCCCCGCTATTCCCCTGCATACAAAATTTCCAGTAAACCGAATGATTGTCAGTAAACCGAATAATTGTCAGTAAACCGAATAATTGTCAGTAAACCGAATGATTTCCAATGAACTGTTGGCACTTACCTTCCCGGTTATGTGCTGCAGATGTCAAACATAGTATTCAAAACGAAACGATTAACGTGAATTCTTTCCCTTCAGTCCTTTCACTCTTCTTTGTTGGTTTCGTTTACCAGCCCTGCCCCTTTTCCACTTTCCGGGCCGTGCCTGAGGTACTCCCCTATCATCATCGGAAATGTGTTTGCAGGCACGAAACGGACTCCAAGTTGTTCCGCCCACTTTTCAATCCCGTAATCACTTGCAACCACAGCAGCGTCCAATTCCTTGGCCAGGATCAGGACATCGATATCAGGGGCGCTGTCCAGGATTCCGTAGCGCAGTGCTGCACGGTACTTGTTTCGGAATTTCCCGATAATCCCGCCTATGACCTCCCTTTCCACCTCTTCCTTGTATTCCTTCTTCTTGTTCTGTGGGTTTTCCATAAAGAGACATTCAGTTGCAGCTTCCCATATCGCATCTTCTGCTACCCCCATCCCCCGGTTGATCCTCTCCCGCATGTAAGCCACATATTCGTGGAAGATCTGGGATGTTACGTCCACCTGGTACCTGTCAGGGGACTTTTTCACAAGCCAGGTGTCGATTTTTGCCATGACTTCCCGGTCGCAGCCGTTTCGGCTGGCAAATTCATGCATTTCCTTGTAGACCGAAGGGTAGGGCACATAACAGCTTATCCCGAACTGCAGACGGGCTTCGGCTATCAGGTCAAGGATTGCCTTCATCCCTTCGCAAAGGGCAGCATAACCCATAACTTCTCGGGTCTGCAGGTCAGTCAGTGCGGTGGTGTCCAGCACAAATCTTTGCTTGAGCATTTTTTCAGTCCTGTTGATTGATACTTATTTTCTAAATTCTGGAAACAATTAAGGGAAGTTTCTCCAGGAGAAGTCTCGCCTGAATTTTTTGAAGCAAGGAACCGTGCTTTTCTTCCCCCTTCATCTATTGAACAAGGAATGATAAAATTCTTTGTCTCATTTATCTTGTTTCTCGTTTTCTCATTTATCTTGTTTCTCGTTTTTGTTTTACTTTCTGGGCTATTTTTTGTTTAATTTGTGAACCGTTTTTTTGTTTAATTTCTAGCTTTTTTTGTTTATTTCATGGGCTATTTTTTTGTTTATTTTGTTAGCTGTGTTTTCTTCAGGGTGTCCTGCCGGGTTTGATTTATAATTATTATTTATGTTATTATTCGCCAAATTTTGACTAAAATGAATAACTGTATATAGTTTCAAAACGTATATTTACATAGGGAAGTTGATAACAGTGACCGAAAGCCCGGATTTCCGGCAGATTTCTTGAGATGCTTTGACCCCCGAGCTTAAAGCGTTTCTTTGTAAACATTTAAATAAAAATAAATATGTTCTTGCCGTGTCGGGTTTGTCCACTTCGGTTCGGTTGATATTTCCTTTGCTGAAGCACTGGTAAGTATGTTTGAATCCGGATACAATATAGTGCCGGATCCAGGGTATTTACAGGTGGAATATAAAAAGTTGAAAAATGGCAAAATGGCGAAGTTCGGAAATGTGGAATCTAAGTGTGGAATCTATATACCAATAAAGGAAAGCTGGTGATCAAATGAGCACAAGTGCGGCGGGCACAAAGCCTCTTGCAGGCTCTGAAAAAGGTTTGTCAAAGAACCCTCTTCAGAAAGGAGGCAACACAATGAAGGAGTATTGTACTATATGTGGTCAGGAGCTTCTGGAGGATGTAGTTGTAGTAGACACAAGCCTCGATATGAAGCCAATCACATTCAAGGAGGTCCACGGAGATAAGTCTGATTTAATATGTATCGAGTGCGCAATTGATGTTGTTGAAAATCCTCCATTTGTATGCGGAAGGTGCGCACAGCCAATAGAATTCAATGAGAAATTCTACGTATTCAGGGAAGCCATATCAAAGCCAAGCGGCCCCAAAGTGGATCTTTGTGTGCATACCGATGAGAATTACATCTGTAGCGAATGCTACGACGAGATTATGAATCCCGAGTATGAAAAAGATGAAGTTTGAGTTTTTGTGGAGCTTCTTTTTCTCTCCAGGATTTGAAACCAACATATTTCAGGGTATAAAAACGGAATTTCAGTTCCTTAACGGGTCTAGAACCCGAAAAGGACAGAACTGTTATTCTAGCAGTTCTGTTCAAATAGTTTTTCCACTTTTTACCTCTTAATATTACTTTAGTTCGTTTTCTTCGTTTTGTTTTCTTCATTTCGTTTTCCTTGTTTCGTTTTCCTGATTTTATTTTACTTTTTTTCCTCTTATTTATCCTAGCTTATCGTTTTTCTTGTTTCTATACCCTGTTTTTTTCGTATGACTTTTTTTCTGCTTTACCGCTCTTTTTGATGGTCCATTTGTATTCGGTTGATATTATATTATGTAATAAGAATAGGGCATTAAGCTCCTTCTTTGTGTTTTTTGCCCATTAAATACATATCAAAGTAAAAAACCACGGAACACACGGAACACACGGTAAAAAAACGGCTGGAAGATGGCAATTCCGGTTTTTCTGGCGTTTTTATTCCACTTCCAAAAATCCATAGTTGGATTTGAATCAGAGGTATATAATGGACCAACTTACTCACCGGCCGAAGGCCGGTTTCCGTGTCCTTCCGTGTGTTCCGTGGTTGAAAGCCCTCTTGATGGTGATTCTGGACAAATGGACTACGTTTTATCGCTAAAACACATTGAAATTTGATCGTAAAACATCAACCGATAAATAGTGGACGACCCTCTTTTTCTTTAAGTCACATTTTAATAAGGGGAGTAAACATAGTATTTCCAAATTCTTTTTGGATTATATAGAGGGGTGCTATAATTGGATGAAAATCATGTAATTGAAGCCGAGGATTTGACCTGGGGAAAACTCGTGGAAAGCGCTGAAAAACCTGCTATTGTAATGTTCTACAGCCCTGGCTGTCCTTTCTGTAAAGTGATGGAACCCTACTTTGCAGACTACTCTAAGGAATTCAGAGATTCAGCGGTCTTTATCCGGATAAACGTTGCAACGAATCCCTGGACTGCGGAGAGGTATGGGGTACAGGGGACCCCAACATTCAAAATTTTCTGTCATGGGAAGCCTTTGTGGGAACAGGTCGGGCAGATCTATCCGTCTATCCTGAAAGGTGCGGTAGAGAACATGATAGAGTATGGAGAGGACTGCGTTAGGAAAACTACGCCTATAGGGCAGGATATTACCGGTTACGCGTGATTTTTGGCGTGCCTTTCGCGTTATTTTTTGATTATTTGAGTGTGGGAAGTTCCGGTGAATCCTTTTCCAGGGAGTAGATCCCTTTTTCAGGTTTTTTCAGGGAATAGATGCCTTCCCAGGGTGCAAATTCTTCTAACTCTCATCTCTTCGGTACAGAAGGTTCCTGTTTTACTTTTTTCCTTTGTATATTTCCTTTCTTACGAGCCCGTATTCATCGAAGGCAGTCCGGATAGTACTCAGGATGCAAAAGGTTGTGCTCATTACCGTGGAGACAAAGATCACGATCATGATTGTGATCTGGTATTTGATAGCAAGGATGGGGGTAACTCCTCCCAGGATTTGTCCGGTCATCATGCCGGGGAGGAAGACAACCCCTGCGGTTGAAATGTTTGCAAGCGTGGGCCTAAGGGATGAACGAAGGCTTTTCCGGATATAGGGCATGAGTGCCTCATACTTCTTTGCTCCCAGGGAAAGGTTGTAGAGGTACCTGTTTTCGTTTCTTCGGATATCCTCATAAAATTCCCCCATCCCTACCACGTTTCCTCTCAGGGAGTTTCCGAGGATCATGCCTCCTATAGGAATCAGGAAGCGGGCTTCCAGGAGGTTTTCAAGGTCTAGCACGAATTCGTTGAAATACAGGAGCACACTGAGATTGGTAATTGCAAAGGAAATTATAACGGGCAGAAAGAGCTTTTCCATTTTAAGTTCTACATTTCTTATGGTAGTGTAAGTCGCAATAGTGACCATCCCGAACACCCAGGTCAGGTTCAAAATCCAGTTATTCAGGTCAAAGACGATGGTCAAAAGCACTCCGACTAAAAAGAGCTGGGAAGTCATTCGAGCAACAGAACTTGCAGTGGCATTGATGACATGAAGCTTTATCCTGTAGCTGATCGCCAGGGGAATGGCAAGCAGCAGGAAACACATGATCAGGGAAAGAACCGTTATTTCAGGGGTTGATACTTCCGGACCCCCCATCTTAAATTCCTCCTTCTTCTGTCTGTTTTCCTTGACCTATCTGTTTTTTGAGTTCCACAACTCTTATGTTCTCACTCTCCCATTCCCGGTCGTGGGAGATAATAAAGAGTGTCCATCCCCCGTGCTTCAGAAAATATTCCGCAACCTTTTCCTTGAGTTTGGAATCAAGGGCTGAAGTAGCTTCGTCCAGGAGGAAGATTTCTCTTCCAAGCATGAGGGCTATCAGGATCCCGATCCTTTGTTTTTCCCCTCCTGACAAATCTTCATAATTTTTATCAAGGGTATCTTCTTCCAGTTCGAAATCCTGCATAAGTACGTACAGCTTTTCGGGGTCCATTTTATCCCGGTTGGGGGGGTACGAGAAGATCTCTTTGAGCAGGACTTTTACGGGGCCTTCCCCCAGGTCAGTTTCCTGGGACACATAGGCAACCTCTTTTCGAATTTCCCATACACGGCTGGAGTTCACGGGCTGACTCCTGTAGTAGAGAGTACCATCTGTCGGTTTTTCAAAACCCAGCAGCATTTTGAATAAGGTCGATTTCCCTGCCCCGGATTTGCCTTTCAGCAGGATTTTCTGGCCTCTTTTAATACTCAGATTAAAACCGGAAAGCACTTTTTTACTGTTGTACGTCATGCCGACGCCTTCATACCTGATTATTTCATCCTGCATCATCCAATACTATCTTCCTGCATCATCCAATACTATCTTCCTGCATCATCCAATACTATCTTCCTGCATCATCCAATACTATCTTCCTGAATACAAACTATACCTTATGGATATTTTTTCTCTCTGTTCTCTCTTCTCCTGCTTTTCCTGCTTTTTTTAAAAGGTAAGGTTTATCAAGCACTTACGTATTCAACCTAGAATCAGGAAGATAAAGGAATATTGAATATCAAATACAGTATAACTCATCTACTATGTAACTCATCCAGAATATAAATTTCCTGTATGTGCAATCTATAGATACTTTGTTTACTATGGTGATTATCCTGATACTTTTCAACTTTCTGAGGGAAATAAATGGACTCTGAGACTTCCTGTAATAAACTTTCAACTCCTATCAAAGGCGCAAAAATCGCCCCTGGTATGAGCGTGGACGAGCTTGTAAGGGAATATGCCGGCTGTGCTTTCGGGGCTGGCAGGCTTGCCGAAGCTGTCGATATCTATTATGAGATGCTGGCTTCGGAAAAAACTACAAAGTTTTTCGGGCTTGCAGGAGCCATGACTCCCGCGGGCATGAGGCAGATCGTTGCTGACCTGATCAGGGACGGGCATATTGATGTTCTGGTCACCACTGGCGCCAACATGGTGCATGACACGGTTGAAGCCCTGGGCCTGCACCACTACAAGGGCAACGAGCACGTAAACGATATCCAGCTCCGGAACGAGTGCATTGACCGGATTTACGACGTCTACCTCCCTGATGGGCACTTCACGGACCTTGAGGAGTTTTTGCAGGAAGTCTTTGCCGGGCTCCCGCAGGAAAAGCTCTCGATCCGGCAGGTCCTTACGGAAATTGGGAAGAACCTGGACGACGATTCCTCTATTCTGAAAACCGCCGCAGAGATGGGTGTGCCCGTTTATTGCCCTGCGCTCCAGGACTCGGTGATAGGGCTGCAGGCCTGGTTGCACAAGGAAGGAAACTCCTCCTTTACTGTGGACGCTTTTGCGGACATGCACGAGTTCATGGACATCTGCTATGAAGCCGAAAGTGCGGGAGCTCTCCTTATCGGGGGAGGTGTGCCCAAGAACTACATCCTCCAGTCCATGCTTGTGACCCCCAGGTCCTTTGACTATGCCATCCAGCTTACAATGGACCGGCCCGAAACCGGAGGCCTTAGCGGGGCTACCCTGGACGAAGCCCAGTCCTGGGGAAAAGTTGGAGAAGAAGCCAGTTCGGTAACCGTTTACGCAGATGCAACTATTACTCTCCCCCTCATGGTCGCGGCAGTCAGGACGCGGCTTTCTGAAAAACGAACATGAAATTATTTTGAGGTGATTGAATGGAAAAAAAGACCCGCCTTATCCTTGCCCTTGATGTGACTAACAGGGAAGACGCCCTCCGAATTGCCGAAGAAGTCTGGGAATTCGTGGACGCCATTAAAGTCGGATACCCCCTCGTGCTCGCCACAGGGCTTGGAATTATTCGAGAACTCTCCGAATATGCACCCATTATTGCCGATTTCAAGGTTGCGGACATTCCCAATACTAACCACCTGATCTGTGACCAGGTCTTTGAAGCCGGTGCCGAGGCTGTGATTGTCCAGGGCTTCACCGGAAAAGACAGCCTTGAAGCCTGCATTGAAGTTGCTTCCGAATATAAAAAAGACGTTTTCGTGGTGAGCGAAATGAGCCACCCCGGTGGTACCCAGTTCCTCCATAATGCGGCAGAACCCATAGCTAAGATGGCTCTCGAAGCCGGAGCTTTCGGGCTCGTCGCCCCTGCCACCCGCCCTGAAAGGGTCAGGGATATCCGCAAAATCATCGGCTACAAACTCACAATCATCTCTCCAGGAGTCGGGGCTCAGGGCGGAAAAGCCTCGGACGTCATCGCCGCAGGCGCTGACTGGGTGATCGTCGGAAGAAGCATCTACAAAGCCGAAAACCCCGGCGAAGCCGCAAGGCAGATCGCCGCCGAAATTGAGGCTGAACTTCACGGCGGAAACTGAGAGTTTTCCGGGGGAAGTTCTGGTTTGAAACTGAGAGTTTAATTACCTGCCCGAGTATATAATCCGAAATATCTGAAATATCAATTATCTTGATAATATCAAGATCGAGTGCCTATGATGAAAAATTATTCTGATTCGTGATGAACCCTATGAGTTCTGAGGCACTCAAAAATTGTTTTTTTAAAAATAAGTCTGACACTTTCTCTGTTATCGTTTCAAATTCTTCTTTTTTCTCAGTTCCTCATGAAGAAGTGAAAGGGACCCATAAGTACGAGCAGCCCGGCGCGAAGTCTGCTTCGATTATGTCTCCAAGCTGGGTGACATCTCGACCTGCTTGGTCGGGAGCCCTGACGGCTGGTCGACAGTCTTTATCCCCCCAGGGTGGGTAACAACATTTGGTCAAAGGCGGTCGCTGCGGGCATATTCGAGACATTGACACAAACCGGCAAGAAAAAGGAAATGAATAGTGATTACTTCCTTTCAAGAAATTCTATGAACGAATCTAAATTCTGCTCTTTCATTTCAATACAAAAATCATTATTTTTGTCTATGTTTTTATACTGTTCATATAAGGCATTTAATTGACCATGCATTATTGAGTTTATCGATTTATACCACTGTGCGTAATCTTGAATGACGTTAACAGACATCGGACACAATAATAACGTTAAACCAAATCCGATTTCCGCATCCGGAAATATTACAAACGGAAAACTCCTACATGCTTCCGGCCTATTATCGTATATTCTGCATTTTGAGTTTATCAATAATGGGCATTGCTCGACGGCATTTATTGCTTTATAACATCCTTTCAACTCTGATTTTATCGCATTCGATTTTAAAATATTCACACTTTCTTTATCTACATTTTTTAATATTTTCTCATATTCTTTTCTATGAAAATCAATAATATGATGTTTGCAGCAACTCGCATTGCATGATTCAGGACAGCTATAATGTTTAAGTATGCTTTGAGTTTTTGGGATTAACCAGTCATATTTTTTGAAACGTTGTCTTCTATCCATAGCACTCACCCAATTGAACGAAAAAAAGAGATATTCAGTATATACTATCAATTGCCCTATTTTATGAGGACTTAACATACTGATAAAACTTATTATCCCAAAATTATTTCTCATTTCCTATCCTGGTTGTAATCCCCTTTTTTGTGTCTTTATATCAGTGCCGATTCTACTTTTCTTCTTTTTTGCCAATTACCGCCCAATATCTGCTCACTTCTTGAGCATGCGGGCGTGGAGGGAAGTTTTGAATGGAATTTAAAAAACGTTTTTTAAATGATAAAGCATAAATGAATATTGTATTTTATGTTATTTTTTAGGTCCCTCAACTGTTTTATATGAGAAAAGGAGGAAGTTGGAATGGCTGAATACTGTACATATGAAAAATATGTATTTAAAAAGAAGCTTGAAACTCTAAAAAATAAAAGTGGAAGGGGCACGGAATTAATTTCCCTTTATATTCCTCCTGATAAACAGATTTCAGATGTTACAGATCATTTGAGAGATGAACATGAGCAGGCTTCGAACATTAAGCCTAAACTTGCCAGCAATAACGTGCAGGGAGCACTTGACTCTTTGCTGGCAAAGTTAAGACATCTTAACAAAATGCCGGAAAATGGGATAGTTTATTTTACAGGAACTGTCGATACCGAAGCTAACAGGACAGGCATGGTGAACGAAGTTCTTATTCCTCCGGAACCTGTTGTACATTACATCTATCACCGTGATTCCGTTTTTTATCTTGAGCCTCTTGAGGAAATGCTCAGAGAGTGCAGTACTTATGGGCTTATACTTCTTGATTTAAGAGAAGCTACTATCGGAATGCTTGTAGGTAGGCAAACTGAAGTTATCAGGCATCTCCACTCTACTGTCCCTGGCAAACAAAAAAAAGGAGGTCAGAGTGCACACCGTTTTGAACAGCTCAGACGCATTGCTATTCATGATTTCTACAAAAGAATAGGGGATGCTGCAAGTGAGGCATTCCTTGAACTAGAACCAGCTGAACTTAAAGGCATTCTTATAGGAGGACATTCTCCAGCTAAAGAAGAGTTCAGTGAAGGTGAATTTCTACATTATGAGCTTCAGAAAAAGGTTCTTGGATTGTTTGATACAGGGTATACGGATGAATCAGGTTTTTCCGAGTTAATAAATGCAGCAGAGGATACGCTCCAGGGTATTGATTTAATTAAGCAAAAGAAAGATATGGAAATATTTTTTAAAGAAATCGCTACTGAGTCCGGTAAAGTATCCTATGGAGAAGATAATGTACGGGCGAATCTTGAAATAAAGGCAGTTGATGTGCTTTTACTCTCTGAAGACCTACGGGTTGAAAGAGTAACTCTCAAATGCAGTGTTTGTGGGTATGAGAATAAACGGACAAGAAAATGGAAAACCAGTGAAGCTGTTCCTGCGGCTGGAAATTGCCCTGAATGTGGTTCTGCACTTGAAGTCACGGATGTTATTGATATCGTTGGTGAATTCTCAGAACTCGCTGAAAAAGGCGATGCAAGGATTGCTTTTGTATCAGCAGATTTCGACGAAGGCTCTCAACTTATAATAGCTTTTGGCGGAATTGCTGCAATCCTTAGATATAGCACAGGGATGTAATTCCGTTTTTCCGTTTTTCCGTTTTTCCGTTTTTCCGTTTTTCTGTTTTTCCGTTTTTCCGTTTTTCCGTTTTTCCGTTTTTCCGTTTTTAGGGTTTTTCTCTCAATCTTATGGGGTTAGACGTGATCGGAAAAATTCGTTTTTCCTTTTATCTTAACTTCCCTGCTTCCCTAATAAATTCTATATTATATAAAATTTATTGACTTTTTTATATTCTTTATTTTTATGAAAATAAAGTAAATTTAAATAACCTTATGTTAAGTTCATAGTCTCCG
This sequence comes from uncultured Methanosarcina sp., assembly GCA_965601435.1. Classification (GTDB taxonomy): domain Archaea; phylum Halobacteriota; class Methanosarcinia; order Methanosarcinales; family Methanosarcinaceae; genus MTP4. The sequence continues at coordinate 7,179 of CBFCWE010000056.1, read as the reverse complement.
CAGGCCGAAAATGGCGGATGAGTATCATCATCAAGTTCTTTCACGTTCTCGCATTTTGTGCAGGCATATGTGCCTATTCCCGATTTTCTCCACATTTATACTTCATTTATGGCGGAATTGGGGATTGAGGTTTCGGATGGCATTTTTAATTTTTTATGATTCTGAGGTGCTTGAAAAAATCACTTCTGGAATCATCCTTCATCCTTCAACAATCTCTTTTTCCTCGAAGATCATTTTCAACTCTCTTTCGAGCTTTCTCCTCCTGATGTCCAGGTGGTCGGCTTTCAGGTTGAGGCTCTGGACCTGGCTTGAATATAATTCGGGATCGATTTTTTCTTCCTCTTCTTTCTTTTGTTTCTTCATCGTTTCCAAATCGCTTTTGACCTCTTCTTTTCGGCTTTTCAGGAGTTCCAGCTTCTCTTTTAAGTCTTCTCTCTGGCTTTCATCCGATACGCTGTTGACCTGTTGTTCGAGTTCTTTTTCCTTATTTTCGAGGCTTTCCAGGACTTTTTCGATCCGGTCCAGAATTTCGGCTTCTATGGCTTTGTCGAAAATTATTTCTTCAGGCTTTTTTTCCGGGGGCTTTTCAGCTGCTTCGGGTTTTTTCGGTTCTTTCGGGGGGATGAAGACTTTTCCGTCTTTCAGTACCCTCTGGTTCATGAAATTGGGGGAAACGATCTCTATGTAATCTCCATGGAGGGCGTAGAGTACCTCTTTTTTAAGTTCCGAACGGACCGATATGAGGTTTTCCACTTCTTTCAGGAGCCCGCCTACTTTGTAGGTGACCGAAAAGTCTCCCAGTTCGAGAATCTGGACAAAAGGGGTTTCAAGCCCGGTTTTTTCTGCGGCAAGGAGGAGGTTTTTTTCAATTTTTTTCCAGGAAACATCATACCCGAGGGAAATACTGGTACTTATGATCGTGCCCGAAGTCCGGATGGTTTTCAGGGGGCTGGAGACCAGTTTGAGGTTGGGAAGAGTTACAAGGTCCCGGTCAATAGACTGGACTTCCGTGTGCAGGATGTGGATGTCCGTGACTCTCCCGAAGACGGTTTCACTTTCAATATAGTCCCCTATCCTGAAGGGCTTTATAATGCGGAGCATAATCCCGGACATGGCATTTGCAATGAAAGTGGTGGAAGAAAGGGCGATCGTAGCTCCGGCAATGATTCCCACTAGCTGGAAAATTGATTCTTTATCAGTGTAAGGGATCGGGAGGCCGAAGATTACGAAAATGAGACCAATGCCCAGGACTGCAAATTGAATAAGCTGCCTGACAAGTTTAACATCTCCTGTGATCAGTTTTGCCCGGCGAAACAGGTATTCGATTCCAAAAAGGAGAATGAGTGTAACTCCCAGTGTAATAAAGCTTGCCAGGTACTCTTCCAGAACCAGCTTCCCCTCTCCTATCCCCTGACTTCCGGGCAAATGCCCCGCTCTTTCAGTTTGTTATTGAACTTTATCCGTTCTCCTTGATATAGCTATTATCCGGAATACCTTTTTTCTATTCCTTTTCGGCATCCTAAAAAATAGGTTTTTTAACTTATCATGAAGTAAGGTACTGAAAGCAATTCTAATGGATGATCCTGGATGAAAATAGCAGTATGCGGAAAAGGCGGAAGTGGGAAGAGCACTGTTTCGGCTCTTCTAGCAAAGCAGATGGCAAAAAAGAAAAATGTCCTGGTGCTCGACACCGACGAGTCCAACTACGGCCTGCATACCTTGCTAGGGTTGGCCGCCCCAAAGGACCTGATGGAGTACTTCGGGGGGAAGCAGGGTTTCAAGCAGAAGCAAAGAGCCCCGAAGACCTCTGCAATCGGCGGACTGGGTGGCCCGGGCAGTTCGGGAGGTTCGGGCGGCTCTGGCGGCTCTGGGAGTTTTCCTCAGCAACAGCAGTCCCGGTTTTTCGAAGAAAGGTGGAAACTTTCCGACATCCCCCCGGAGTTCGTGGAAGAATCCGGAAAAATCAGGCTCATGGCAATTGGCAAGATCCACGAGTTCGGGGAAGGCTGTGCCTGTCCCATGGGTGTCCTTACCCGGGAGTTCCTTGAAAACCTTGACCTCTCCGAGGATGACATCGTGGTCGTGGACACGGAAGCCGGGGTTGAGCACTTCGGAAGAGGCGTTGCCAAAGACTTTGACACAATCCTTGTAGTGATTGACCCTTCCTACGAATCCCTGAAATTGTCCCGAAAGTTTGAGGAACTCGGGGATCAGGCCGGAAATAGGGTTTTCTTTGTGCTGAACAAGGTCGAGGAAGATATCAAAGCCGAGCTTCTTGAAGCGGTTGATTCTTCGAAAGTTGCCGCGGCAATTCCTGCAGACAGGGGGCTTTTCAAGGCGTCCCTGAAAGGGGAAGAATTCGACGTTGAACTAGAAGAAATTGTAAAGCTTGAAGAGTTTCTGGAGAACAACTAAGAGTTTCTGGGGAATAACTAAATCTTGGGGAATATCTGATTCATGGGCAAGGTCTGTGAATCAGTGCATTTTAATTTTTCCGGGCAGCCTATTTCTTTTTTGATGCTTTCACTTAGCCGGAGCTCACTTTTTTGTGACGCTTTCGCTTTGCCGGGGCTGCAGTCCCGGGTGCAAGCCCGGCCTGAGCATGTGTAAAATTATGAGATGGAATATCCTGAGGGACCACTCGTAAGTGTTTCGTGAATGTAAATGAATATTAAAATCTTTTGAATTATGGTAGGTGTCTTTTCATTTGGTCAAAGGCATTTTCTCTGTTTGCTCTGGCGGTTTATTTTTAATACTTTTTTGTTCATTCTTTGTGCAAGGGCCGCTCTCCGAGCGGAAAATCTCCACCGGGATGCGGTATTCACGCTGCTCTGGCTTTTTGAAACAAGCTCATTTGAGAAACCCTTGTCCTGAATCTGATCTCCTAATGAGAAATTTCCTTCTCTATTATCCGAAAGTATATTATTGATCGTGTTATTTTGAATAGTACAAAGTTTCTGCTTGTTAGGTTACGGATGTTTTCAAAAACTCTTTAATTAACTTTGTGAATACGCTACTAGACTAAATTCTTCTCATCATTTATTGGAGACTTATTATGACGACACGCGAGTACATGCTTGGAAACGTGGCAATTGCCCGGGGCCTTCTTGAAGGAGGCGTGCAGGTGGCTTCAGGCTATCCGGGGACTCCTTCTTCGGAGATCATCGATACCCTTGCGGCCCGGAAGGACCGGGACTATTATATCGAATGGTCCGTGAATGAAAAGGTGGCAATGGAAGTGGCTGTGGGAGCCGCCTGGGCCGGGGTGCGCTCGGTGGTTACCATGAAGCACGTGGGGTTAAACGTGGCAGCCGATCCCTTCATGACCCTTGCCTATGCAGGGACAAAGGGCGGGCTAATCGCAATTGTGGCCGATGACCCTTCCTGTCATTCCTCCCAGAACGAGCAGGACACCCGGCGCTACGCCCAGTTTGCCCTTGTACCCTGTTTTGACCCGTCCACCCCCCAGGAAGCCAAGGACATGATCCCCTATGCCTTTGAGTTTTCGGAAAAGTTCGAGATGCCCGTGATCTTCCGGCCGACGACCCGGATCTCCCATGGGAAGTCCGATATCGAACTCGGGGATATCCCTACCGACAAACCGCCCGCAAACTTCGAAAAGCTGCTTGACCGCTGGGTCATGCTCCCGAAGAACGCCCGGCCTCGCCACACCCACATCCTCTCGATCCAGCAGGCCATGGAAGACGCCCTGGCTGAGGCTCCCTGGAACTCCCTGGAACTGGAACCGGGCGCAAAGTTCGGGGTAATCGGGGCAGGGATCGCTTCAGTCTATGCAAAGGAAGCCCTTGAAGAACTCGGGGTTGAAGCTTCTTTCCTGAAGATCGGGGCTTACCCTATCCCGAAGAAGCTGATAAGGGAACTCCTTGAAACCGTGGACGCTGTGCTCGTGTTTGAGGAACTGGAGCCTATTGTGGAAGAACAGGTCAAAATGATTGCACAGGACACCGGACTTCCGGTTTCTATCCTCGGGAAAATGAACGGTTTTGTCCCGCGGGAAGGGGAGCTGAACATAAGCGTCTTCCTGAAAGCTCTTGGGAAAGTCTTCGACCTGCCCGAAGAACCTGATTCCGAAGCTGCTTCTGGGGCTGGTTCTGCAGCTGGTATCGGTGCCGGTGCTGCCGCTCTCGAGCTTGCTCCCCGCCCGCCTGCCCTCTGTGCCGGCTGTTCGCACAGGGCGACTTTTTACTCCATGAAGAAAGTCTTTGGAAAGGATGCAGTTTACCCGAGCGACATCGGCTGCTATACCCTGGGAATCCAGAGCGGGACGGTCGAGACCACCCTCTGTATGGGTTCAAGCATCAGCATTGCCTCCGGACTCTATCATGCAGGTGAGAAGAGGCCGATCTGCTGTTCCATCGGGGACTCGACTTTCTTCCATACGGGCATGAACTCACTCCTGAACGCAATCTATAACAAAGCTGACATCACGGTCACCATTCTGGACAACCGCATAACCGGTATGACCGGGCACCAGCCAAACCCCGGGATGGGCTTTACCGCAACCGGAGAGCCGACCGTGGAAGTCTCGCTTGCCGAACTCTGCAAGGCTATGGGAGCCGGGCTTGTGACCGTTGCTGACCCCTATGACCCTGCTGAAATCCAGGAAGCCTTCAAAGCCGCAAAGGAATTCAAAGGTACTGCTGTGGTAATAGCAAAGCAGCCCTGCGTGATCTCTGCAAAGAGGTCTGGAATCCGACGTGTCCCCTATGTGGTTGACCCTGAGAAGTGTGAAGGTTGCAAGCAGTGCGTGAAGTTTGGCTGCCCTGCAATCGAGTTTGACGAGGAAAAGAAGGTCGCGGTAATTACTGCTCTTTGCAGTGGGTGCGGGGTCTGTGCCCAGATATGCAAGTTTGACGCAATCGGGGAGGTGAAGAAATGAGTGGAAGTGGAATGAGTGGAAGTGAAATTGGTGAAATTGGCGCAAATACCGGTGCGGGTGAAATCCAGAAGCAGAGTTTCGACCTCCTGATTACCGGAGTCGGCGGCCAGGGCGCAATCCTTGCCTCGGACATCATCGGAAAAGCCGCAGTTATAGCAGGCCTTCCCATCCGCGCCGCCGAGACCCACGGCATGGCCCAGCGCGGAGGCTCGGTTGTAAACCATATCCGGATAGGGGCCGACCTTGGGTCCATGATCCCTGAGAAAGGTGCGGATCTGATGCTTGCCCTGGAGCCCATGGAGGCGCTGAGATATGTGGACTTTTTGAAGGACGGCGGAGTCGTGATCGTAAACACCGAAGCTGTGATTCCGGTAACCGTAACTTCGGGTCAGGCTTCATACCCCGAGGTTTCAAAGATCCTCGAAGCCCTCTCCGAGAAATATACTGTGAAAGCCTTCAGTGCAGACGACCTTGCCGCAGAAGCCGGGAGCAGGCTTGCCATGAATGTGGTGATGGTAGGTGCGGTTTCAAGCTACCTGCCTATTTCAAAAGAGGTTTTGCTGGAAAGTGTGAAGGCGCTTGTGCCTCCGAAGACTGTTGAGGTAAACGTGAAGGCGTTTGAGCTGGGAAGGGCGAAGGTTCAGGAAAGTTAAGGAAGTTAAGGAAAATTAAAAGTGAGTGGATTTTCCGGATTTCATCTCGAAAATCCTTTTAATATAAAAAAGCTGTTGAATTTTTTTACTTCACGGCATCCCTTCTTTCTTTTTTTGAATTGATTCCAGCAGGATGATGAGTCCTTTTAATCCGAAAATAAGTGTGATTAGAGCGAGCTGTGCAAGGGCCAGTCCCAGCAGGTTCGAAAGCACGTCTATCATGTCGGTTTTTCGATTTAAAGTGAAATATTGAATTATTTCCATGATTAACCCGTACACGGAACCAACATATACGGCTGCAAGGGCTGGTTGGCTGCTAAGTGTTTTGTTTTTGGATTTCAGGAATACGAAGTAGAGTAGAAATCCGAAGGCGGCGTAGATTGATATGTGGCCTATATCCAGGGACATGTCTGCAACATGGTGGTAAAGTCCTGTAAGAATATCTGCGGCAGAAGAAAGGTTGTTCTGGATCAGGAAATCTCTTGTTTTATAGAGAACATTGGTTTTAAGAAAGTTTTTTATGGGTGATACGGTGGGTGTAACTGAAAGATAGAATATCAGGAGAGTATAAAAAATTGTGATTATGATTATGTTGCCGGGTTTGGTGAGTTTTGACATTTAACCATCCGGTGGGTGTTTAACCTTAAATATAAATGTTTATATCTGAGTATCTCTTATTTTTAAAATTTCTTTCATTCCAAGGACAAAAATTATTGCAACAATTTGAGCAAGTACAAGTCCAATAAAGTTCGACATTACGTCTGCCATGCTTGCTACACGGAAGGGGAGATACATCTGAAATATCTCATTGAGAATACCATATGCTGTACCTGTGCATATAGCGCACACTGCCGAATATTTTACGAGTGACGGGTTTTTGGAATTCAAGAATGCAAGATACAGTAAAACCCCAAACCCGAAGTAAACCGTAAGATGGGCCAGGTCTATGGATAGACCATTGATAAACTTTAAGGAATCAAGCAAAAAATCCTTGATGAAAAAAAGGTGGTTTTCAACCAGTGAGTCTCTTGTTTTGTAACCCAGGGTCATTATCAGGAAGTTCTTCAGGTCTCCCAGGTTTGAAGTGACTGATAAGTATAAAATCAGGACTGCATATGCAACTGTGATTAAAGTAAAAATGCTGGATTTTTTTGTTTTTGACATTTTACCTAGAATACTTATGAAAGCTGCTGGATTTAAAGCTAATTACCATATGCATGATTTTTAACATCCCGGGGTTTGAACATATCTTATTATTTTTAGCAGTTCGGTATGAGAACTAATCTAATGGAAACTTTGATAACTTTTTATACGATTAAGTGAAATATCAAACTTACTACAAAATCCCATAAATTTATTCAAATGCTATATTTACGGTTCTAGATCATTTCCAGTAATTGAATGCATGTCTTCTGGTTAATAACAATGTAATGTATAGTGTGTCATATTTATCTTCAAAAGCAGAAGACTCCTTCCTCGACAGCCGAAGGCTGGCCGGTGGGAGATGAATGCGTAAACTTCAATACCGTTCTTTAGCAATATCTATATTTACTGCTTATTTAATATCTGTATATTGTATGTTGAAAGCCTACAAATACCGATTAATTCCCAATAAAGAACAAAGGG
>CBFCWE010000055.1:0-26283 GCA_965601435.1 uncultured Methanosarcina sp. | reverse complement strand
TTGAGAGATCGTGTTTTTGAGAGATCGTGTTTTTGAGAGATCGTGTTTTTGAGAGTCCGCATCCGGAAGATTCCACATTCTGTATGAAGCACTCAGTATGATTTCCCCTGAATATCCCCGCATCTTCCGGCTCCTCCCAACCTTGATCAAAACCTTATTAATGATTAAGCCCGAATCAGGGCGTTATGTTTACGATCATCACAGGTGCACAGTTCGGTGACGAAGGAAAGGGAAAAATTGTAGACCTTCTCGCTAAAGATTACGACATTGTTGCCCGCTTCCAGGGCGGAAACAACGCAGGCCACACTGTCAAAGTAGGGGATGAGGTGTACAAGCTGCACCTGATTCCTTCCGGCATCCTGCTGGACGCAAGGGTCCTGATAGGACCAGGAGTTGTCCTGAACCCGGAGGTTCTTGCTGAAGAAATCGCAATGCTTGAAAAGCATGGTGTAAAAGTGGATGCCTCAAAGCTCGGAATTGATGCCAAGACAAGTATCATCATGCCCTACCACATAGAGATGGACGGGTTACGGGAAGCTGCCAGGACAGAAAAGATCGGGACCACGAAGAGGGGAATCGGCTATGCTTATATTGACAAGGTTGCAAGGGACGAAGTTCGCCTTGCCGAGCTTGCAGATAGAGAACGTTTCCTGGCAAGGCTTGAAGAGCTTGCCCCCCAGAAGGAGAAGGAAATATCCGCACTTGGTGGAAATCCGGAAATTGTCAGGGATCAAGACCTGATCGAAAAATACCTGGAACTGGGAAAGAAGTTTGCATCATGTATCACGGATGTTTCCCGGGAAATCAACGAAGCCCTCGATGCCGGGAAAAACGTTATGTCCGAAGCTGCCCAGGGCACTCACCTCGACGTCATCCACGGGACACAGAAATTTGTAACCTCATCATCTACTATTTCAGGGTCTGCCTGTGCCAACCTGGGGGTAGGACCTACAAGAGTGAACAACGTAACGGCAATTGTAAAAGCCTACATCACAAGAGTAGGAGAGGGGCCGCTGCCCACAGAGCTCACCGACGAAATGGGGGAGAGAATCCAGAAAGCCGGGGGAGAATTTGGAACCACCACCGGACGCGGGCGAAGATGCGGCTGGTTTGACCTGCCTCTCCTGAAAAAAGCCATCGCTCTGAATGGGTATACGGAAATTGCCCTCACAAAGCTGGACGTGTTGACAGGTCTGGACCAGATCAGGATCTGCACAGGATACAGCTATAAAGGTGAAACCGTGAGCTATCCTCCCGAACTTACGGAAGACCTCCAGGCCTGCGAACCTGTATATGAGGACCACGCGGGCTGGGATGCCGACCTGACTGAAGTGAAAGCTTTCGAAGACCTTCCGGAAAACGCCAGAAATTATGTGAATCGGCTGGAAGAACTTATGAAAGTACCAATCCGCTACATCTCAGTAGGTCCGGGAAGGGCACAAACCTTTAAAAAACAGTAATGCCATCTAGTAAGCTTACCCAGGACACTTACTTAAAAGTGTATATATTAACCAATAAGTTTATCAATCTCGTCTCAGTTTAGACTAGAATTATATTAACCGGGGTTATAGGGCCAGCAGGCCCCCAACCTTTCAAGTTCATTGAGTTAATACGTATCGAGTCCAAATACGTAAACCAGCTGTCTAAACTCTCGAAAGGGACAGGAATATCGTAATTTCGAGAGAAAATGAGTTACACCTACCAGATTCAGGGAAGAAAATCGGCCAGAATCCCTGAGACCTCAAAAAGCAAAGTAATTCGTAAAAGGAGTAGAGTATGACAACTGTATACGATGTCCCTGTGGCAGAACTGATCGAAAAGGTTGCAGGAATACTTAAGGAAAATGAGAAGATTGTTCCCCCGGAATGGGCAGAAAACGTGAAAACCGGCGTCCACAAGGAAATGCCCCCAGCCAACAATGACTGGTGGTATGTCAGGTGCGCCGCAATCCTGAGAAAGATTTACGCAGACGGGCCAATCGGGATCGAAAGGCTTCGCTCCGTATACGGAGGAAGGAAGGACAGAGGATCACAGCCCTACAAAAGAGCAAAGGGCAGCGGTTCAATTGCCCGGAAGGCAGTCCAGCAGCTCGAAGCAGCAGGCTTCCTGCAGAAGGTAAGGGACGGACGTGCAGTGTCCCCCCAGGGACGCTCGATGCTTGATAACGCCTCCCACGAACTCAAGCAGGAACTTATTGAAACGATTCCGGGACTCGCAAAGTACTGAAAAAGTAAAGTTCCTACGAAAGGGGCCAGTAAAAATTCCGGCAGCCCTTTCCCGGACCTTAACTTTGCATACCAATCCGGATGTTGAAAAAAACCGGTTTTTTTGGTGATTTCCTTGTCAGGAATGGATGATGAACTAGAAGAAATCCGAAAGAGACGGCTTGCAGAAATACAGAAGCAGCAGGCCCAGCAGCAACCTACGGACGTGCAGGCAGCTTACCAGCAGGAACAGGCCAAAGCCGAAATGGATGCCCAGAAACAGGCTATCCTGAGGCAGATCCTGACCCCTGAAGCAAGGGAACGTCTTACAACCCTGAAGATGTCAAGAGCAGCCCTTGGAGAGCAGCTTGAAATTCAGCTAATCTCCCTCGCCCAGAGCGGGAGGCTCCAGTCCAAAATCGACGACGAACAGCTGAAGACGCTCCTGATAAAAATGCAGCCAAAAAAGCGCAATACTTCCATAACCCGGGTTTAAGCAGAATGAAAGCCTCAGTCCTCTTTAGCGGAGGCAAAGACAGTTCGCTCTCAGCCCTCCTGTTGGAACCATTTTTTGAGATTGAGCTTGTAACCTGCAACTTCGGACTGCTACCTACAGGAGAGATTGCGGAGAAAACTGCCAAAAAGCTGCAGTTCCCCCACAGAGTAATCCCCCTTGAAAGAGAGATTCTGGAAAAGGCATACGGGATGATAATTCATGACGGTTTCCCGAAAAACGCAATTAACCACATCCATGAAAAAGCCGTCGAAACCCTTGCCTCGGACGCGGAAGTGGAATTCGTTGTGGATGGCATCAGGCGGGATGACAGGGTCCCGGTGCTTTCACCCCCCAGAATAAGGAGCATAGAAGACAGGTTCGGGGTCCAGTATATCTGCCCCCTTAAGGGGTACAGCAGAAAAGCCGTGGATATCCTTGTCGAGCGCTACCTGGTAATTGAGGAAGGGCCAAGCGAAACCACCCAGAAAGCAGATTACGAAACCGAGCTTCGGGAACTGATCCGACAACTGCAGGGAGAAGAGAAAATCAGCGAATTGTTTCCGGTCCACATCCAGTCCCATGTGCTTTCCCGAAAAACTGGAAAAAAAGCAGCAGGAAGCGTTTGAATTCAGGAAGTTAGCTGAAAGAGAAAAATCTGGATTAAAGATTTATACAATAATCAAGTATATTCAACCCCTTGATATTGCAAGGGAAAACCAGAAACTCTTACCGGATTTGCCGCATCTGACCCGAATCCTTCAGGTAAGGTTGGAATCCCAATAAAATTCAGGTTTATATCTCAACATATTATACCGGAAAATAATCATCAAATACTGGAAAATAATCATCAAATTAACAGAATTATAATTTACAGGTTAACAGGTGTGATTCATTTGAGTCATAATATGAAAGGACAGAAGAAGCGTCTTGCAAAGGCGCACAGGCAGAACACACGAGTCCCAGTGTGGGTTATTGTGAAAACAAACCGGAAGGTAGTGACTCATCCCAAGCGCAGGCACTGGAGAAGAAGAAGCCTGGATGTAAAATGAGCGACATAGGTGGGTAAAATGGCAGACGACGTGGTAAAAGAACAGATTTATACAGTACCCCTCAGAGACGTGAAGAAAGCCCCATCCTGGAAAAGAGCAAACAGGGCAGTACGCGAAGTTCGGAGCTTTCTTGTAAAACACCTGAAGGTGGAGTCGACCCAGGTCAAACTGGACAAATCAATTAACGAACGCCTCTGGGAAAGAGGCTGCAAAAAGCCCCCACTCTCTATCCGGATCCGTGCTGTTAAATTCGCGGACGGCGAAGTGCAAGCAGAACTTGCACAGTAAACATATAGAGGAACCTTGAAGCGTTAAAAGACATGATTCGAACAGTGGATATTTACGAAACCCCATTAATTGGGGTCTTTGCAACCTGCACCGAAGACGTTGCTCTCGTTCCCCCCTGCACAAAGCCCGAGACCTGTGCCCAGCTGGAAAAGTTGCTGGGCGTAAGGGTCGTTGAGACTCTTGTGAGCGGAAGCGTTGTTGTGGGAGCCATTTCCAGAGGGAACTCAAATGGCTTCCTGTTTCCGAGAGGCTCGGGGACTGAGGAACTGCAGAAACTCACGGGAGTTCCTGCCGGAACTATCCCGGACAAGCTGAATGCAGTGGGAAACATCGTGCTTGCAAATGACACTGCAGCCCTTGTACACCCGGAATTGTCCGATAATGCCCTGAAGGTCATTGGCAAGACTCTAAAAGTGGAAGTGTACAGAGGAACGATTGCAGGAATAAAAAATGTGGGAATGGCAGGAGTCGTAACCAATAAAGGGCTCCTTGTACATCCGAAAGTTACTCCTCCGGAAAGCGAATTTCTGGAAGAGATCTTCGGACTCACTGTTGAGATCGGGACAACGAACTTTGGTACCCAGATGCTGGGCTCAGGGCTACTTGCAAACTCGAAAGGGTATGTTGTAGGTTCCGAGACCACAGGACCTGAAATGGGAAGAATTGAAGATTCCCTCGGGTTCATTGAATAAGCATCATATCAGCCATCTGTTCCGGAACAATGTTACAGTTAGAGCATGGTGATCTATGATGAAGAATTTTGTAGTCAAAGGCCAATTCAAAGCAGGATATTCCTGGGAAAAGTTCACAAAGAAGATCGAAAGCCAGAACGAAAAAAATGCAGAGGATAAGGTGTATTCGATCTTCGGAAGCAAGCACGGGATCAAAAGACGCCAGATCCAGATCGAAAGCGTTGCAGAGGAGTGAAAAGCATGCCAGAAGTCAGTGAAGAGATCAGGAATCTAGCAGCCAGGCACCAGGAATTCCAGAGGCAGGCCGAAGCCCTCAAGCAAGAAATGAATATGGTGCAGGCTTCCGTTGCAAGCTGCGACCAGGCTATCACGACTATCAGCGATCTGAAAAAGGTAGGAGAAGAAGGCAAAGGAACCGAAACGATGGTTCCGGTAGGGTTTGGCTCATTCGTTCACGCTGAAATCAAAAACGTGGACAAGGTTGTTGTAAATCTGGGTGCCGGATTCAGCGCTGAAAAAAGTACTGAAGGAGCTATTGAAATCCTTAACAGTCGCAAGGAGCAGCTTACAGAGATTCTCGAGCAAATGAACGCTTCACTGACTAAATTCATGCAGGGCATGCAGGCTCTTGAAGCGGAAGCTGAAAAATATAAACCCCAGGAAGCCTGAGAACAAGGCCCTGGGCGAGAACGCAGCAAGCTTAAAGCTTTAAAAATCAGATTCAAAAAATTTGAATCTTCATCTATTTTTTACTGATTTCTTTCGGGATTGATCCTGTGTTTAACAAACTTAAAGATAAACTTGGCAGTTTCAAAAAATCACTCAGTAAAACGATTGACGAAAAAGCGATAGCTATCGAACCGGCAGAAGAAAACGCGGCTGAAGTAGAAGAAATTCCTGAAACCCCTGAAGCGGCAGTTGAAACTTCCACCGATGAAATTGCCAAACACGCTCCTGAAGAGCAGTTTGCCTATGCTGAGCCGGAAACTGTAACTGAAACTCCAGGGCCCGCAGTTCCGCTTGCCGGAAGAAAAGAAGCGCAAGCTGAAAAAGAAGCCGGACCTGCAGTGGAAGAAAAGGAAGAGAAGAAATCATTTTTCAAAAAGGTTCCGAAAGTAGGGTTCGCGAAGAAGGCAAAAGCCCTGGTCTTTAACAGGGAAGTCTACCTGGATTCCAAAGACCTGGAAGAGCCCCTCTGGGAACTTGAGATGGCACTTCTGGAAAGCGACCTTGCCCTTACAGTTTCCGAAGCCATTGTGGAGTCCGTGAAAAACCAGCTAGCAGGCACCACAAAACACATAGGGAGCAACACAGGAGAGATTGTGGAAGAAGCCCTGAAAATGGCCATCCTTGAAGTGGTATCTGCAAATACCTTTGATTTTGATGAGTTCGTGAAAGACAGGAAGAAGCCCGTCCACATCGTCTTCGTAGGTATAAACGGAACAGGAAAGACAACTTCCATTGCAAAACTCACAAGGTACCTCCAGAATTCGGGCTACTCCGTGGTTCTTGCCGCAGGGGATACTTTCAGAGCAGGTGCAATCGACCAGCTCGAGATCCATGCAAACAGGCTCGGGGTAAAGATGATCAAGCACCAGGCCGGAGCTGACCCCGCTGCAGTCGTATATGACGCTGTCCAGTATGCAAAGTCCCATGGAACCGATTTCATACTTTCGGACACTGCAGGGCGCATGCACACAAACGTAAACCTCATGGTGCAGATGGAAAAAATCTGCAGGGTAAGTTCCCCCGACCTTGTGATCTTTGTGGACGAAGCAGTTGCAGGAAACGACGCAGTCGAGAGAGCAGCCCAGTTTAACGAAGCCGTGCCAATTGACGGGTCCATCCTGACCAAGATCGATGCTGACTCCAAGGGAGGAGCCGCCATATCAATTGCATATATCACAGGCAAACCAATACTCTTCTTCGGAGTCGGACAGGGCTACAACGACCTGAAAAAGTTTGACTCAGACTGGTTTGTGGACCAGCTTTTCAACCAGGGCGGCGCCTGAAATAAAAATACCCTAAATTTGGCATTTCCCGGATATTCCGGGAATACCTTTTCTTACCCAGACCTTGTTTTACCTTACGTAGACCTTGTTTTACCTTACGTAGACCTTGTTTTACCTTACGTAGACCTTGTTTTGCAGGTAACATTTTCCAAAAGAACCCATTTCAGGACTCTTCAGGGCTCTTCAGGGATTATAATCCAGGCTATAAGATAAGCCAATATTCCAGCACCCCAGAAAGTGAAAAGCAGCCACACCAGTCTTACGAGGGTCGGGTCAACATCAAAATATTCCCCTATGCCACCGCAGACTCCGAAAATCATCCTGTTGTTTCTTGATCGGTACAGTTTTTTCATTGTTCCACCAATTTTAGAAAGTTGTTGAGAACCCGGCCAGAGAATGCCGGGAGGTCGAGACCACCATTGAAAATTTTAAGGCCCCTTTGAAGATTTTAAAGGCTCTTTGAAGGATTTGAGCTAAAGATAAGACGTAAAGATATTTTAGCAGGGCAAGATATTAAAGCTTCTCTTAAAGAGCAATTAGAATTAAGGATTCATCATTTAACTACCCCCCATCCTTAAAAAAGTTATACAGTTCCCCACTTGTGTATACAGGACTTCCGGAATAAGAACCCCAGAAACTCAAGCCCCCACAAAACTCTCAAAGAGATACCCAATCACTCATGATTTCCTCAGAAAGCACATTCTCCCCGAAAGCCCTTACGCATACCCTGAAGGTTGCCTTACCGGGAACATGAAGCCCTTTTGCTTTGTAGTAGAAGGTTTCTTCCGGTTCAACCCCTAGAGGGATACTTTCTACCGTGTCCCATGTCCCATGTTCGTCCGGAGCTTGAAGAGCAACGTAGATTGTGGTGTTCTCAGCCCTTTCAGACCCCACATTCCTCATGGTGACATTGACATCCACAACCCCTTCCTTATCAGAGTACTCGCACTGTGCCCTGAAATCAAGGAGTATAAGGGGGTGTTTATACACCGGAATAACACGCACTGGATGATCCTGATATTCTTTGGGCATCTCCCCGATCCCCCAGTCACTGCCGGTGGTCTCGAGGTAATAGTATTGCTTCCCCCCATACTCAAAACTTCTGCCTTCAGTCCCGGAATCGCAGCGAATTCCCAGGGCCATATGCTCGGGAAGTTCCAGAAGCGCAACATCATAACCCATCTCCTGCAGGATTGCCACGGAAAGGATGGACGTGTCTTCACAGTCCCCCCCACTGTCATAAAGGGTTTCGTAAGGGAAACGAGGATACTGGTCATACCCCGCACTTACAAGATCCGAACTGTAGTTCAGGGACTGGACAAAAGAGATGCAAAGCCCTGGGACCTTTGATTCTTCTAGCCCGTAATCCCCGGAAAGGGAAAGAAGGGTCTTTGCTATACTTTTGATAAGGGGATCATCATAAGGGTCCGAGGCAAAAAGGTCATAATCTCTTTTTCTCGTTCTGTCCCTGTATACACCGTAGAGTTCGTCGTCAAGCAAAAGCGTAAGATGCCAGCGGTAACCCTCATAGTTCCAGGAATAGGTCCTTGAAGATTTCCCGGATTCCATAGCTTTTTCAGTTATCTTTACCCCTGAAGGAGCAGACTGAATCCCGTTTTCCCCGGAAGACCCCTCGATCCCAGAACGGAGTTCCACATCAGAAAGTTCCATGCCAGGAGAATAATCCGAAACTTGCCAGAAGAAGAGATATCCGGATAAAACCATAACCATGAGAAAAAAAAGCCTGGTTTCTGCTCTCATAAAATGTCCCTCCCCCAGCCCTTCAGCTTCTCAAACCCCAATTAGCCCCTTAGATGTTACCGGAAAAGGAATCCAGTACAGCCTGGTAGATTCTCATTTTCGGGATTATCGCAAATTCAAATAATTTGTGCTTCTCAGTTCCACAGGTCATATCTCAAATCAATATAAAGTTGCAACTCTCACTTCCAGAGGTCCTCCCTGATATGAGAATTCACCGGGTCCACTTCCATCAGACCTTCGGGATAAGGATTGAAAAATGTTTGCCCCATCAGGTAGTCATCCTCAAAGCGGATAATCCAGGACCTTATTGTGTTTATTGCAGGGCAAAGTGAGACTTTACCTTCCCTGTATTTCTGGATCCATTCAAAAAAGAAGGCTTTTTCCGGGTCCGATAGATCTTCCGAAAAATGCCCCATAGCATGCATGAGTACGTTGATGTTCGAAGTGTATCTGGGAGCCCTTGAAAAAGCCTTGTAGAGATGCCCCTGGTACTCAGGAATCAGTTCCCCAAAGGCCCTGTGGTCTTTATTTGCAACGATACTCCCCAGTCCCTTGAGTTCTGTCTGGTTGTAAGCCATGAGAAGAAATTTGTTCTCCGTATGGAAGGCCACCAGGTCTTTTATCCTGCCTTCGTTTCGAACTTTACGAAAACTGGCAAAAGCAAAAAGTTTCGTCAAAAAATGGTCTTTAATCCGGGTATTTCGAAGCCTCCCTTCATCTTCAATCGGAAGAGAAGGATATCTCCCCAGAACTTCCCGAGCAAAAAACCCGGCAGTTTTCTCAACAGCCCCTGATTTTCCAGTGGAAGGATAAACTCTCACATCCTTTGTCCCGCATGAGGGAGATCGGCTTTTCAGGATAAAACCGTCCAATGCTTCCAGCGAATCCAGGAAAGATGCGGAAAAGGCATTCATAGCTTCCGTGACATCCTTGCCAGTCGCAGGCTGCACAAGCCTCTGTTCACCCTCTTCCAGAACAATCCTCACAGGATTCCTGGGAACCCCTAACCCGGATTCCATCTCTGCACACACAGGCAGGAAGTCAACATAATCCTTGAGTTTTGCCACGATATGACTGGTTATCATGTCCCCGTTGTAACGGCAATGGTCAAACTCCAGACATTTGCTGACCACAACTTTCGGTCTAACAAACTCCCTTATAAAAAATCCCCCATGAAAAAGATGGAATTGATCACATAAATTGCTTTCCGAAAAAAGGGATGCATGTTACTGTTTTAAGATAAGAATCAAAGAATCATTTGAAAAAATATAAGAATAATTTCCTCAGCAAGGAGAAATTTCCAGGAGTTGCACAAGGGATATATAAGAATGAAAATAATTTGTGATAGGGATAATATAGGGAAGTATTCGGGCGACGGTATAAATATCTGGAGTAGAGAAACATCTGGAGAACTGTTTACATATACTGGCACAGATAAACGTCGGGACAATAGTCCAGATATGCTGGTATAGGAAGTCCCGTCACTTAATCCTGACCTCGAAAATATTTATAAAAAATCTCTGAAAATCTATAACAATGGAATGGTAGAAATGGACGAAAACGCAAGTGAACAAATACGTATGCCGCTGATAGGAGATGATGCTCCTGCCTTTACCGCAGTAACAACCAAAGGTACAATCAACTTTCCCGAAGACTACAAAGGAAAATGGGTCATCCTGTTCAGCCACCCTGCAGACTTCACACCCGTATGCACCACCGAGTTCATGACCTTTGCCAGCATGCAGGAAGAATTCAGGGAAATAAACACGGAACTTATAGGGCTGTCCATAGACAGCGTATTTGCTCACGTCGCCTGGTTGCAGAGGATCGAGGAAAAAATTGAGTACAAGGGTATGAAAAACCTGAAGATCGATTTCCCCGTGATTGCAGACCTGACGATGGACGTTGCAAAGAAGTACGGGATGGTACAGCCAAATGCCTCGACAACCCAGGCTGTAAGAGCAGTGTTTTTGATGGACCCCGAGGCAAAAATCAGAGCAATCATATATTATCCACTGGCAAACGGGAGAAACATGCAGGAAATCAAGAGACTCCTGAATGCCCTTCAGAAGAGTGACGCCGAAAAGATTGCAACTCCGGCAAACTGGCAGCCAGGAGACGACGTTATTATTCCACCACCAACCTCAATTGACGGTGCAAGAAAAAGGCTTGAAAAAGAAGAGGAAGGAAGGTGCTGTCTTGATTGGTTCATGTGTCTGAAAAAGGACAAATAAGCGCCAAAAAATATATTCTGTGAAATGATATTAAAAGACCGGGGTGAAAGAAACACATTTCATTTTGCATCCTATCCCCGACTTTAATAATTTCATCTGACAGCTTAAAGGAAAAAGAAAAATTATTTTTTCCCAAGTTCTTTAGAGCGCTCACTTGCCTTGATAACGGCATTCATGAAGGCAGCCCTTACCCCGGCTTCTTCGAGAGCGTGGACGCCCTGAATTGTGGTCCCTCCCGGAGATGTGACCATGTCCTTGAGTTCCCCGGGGTGCATACCCGTTTCAAGAGCCATTTTTGCAGCCCCCAGCACAGTTTGGGCAGCGAGAGAAAGGGCACTTTGCCGGTCCAGCCCTTCAAAAACAGCTCCATCCGCCATGGCTTCGATTACCGGGAAGATGAAGGCAGGCCCACTTCCGGAAAGCCCGGTTACCGCATCCATAAGGGATTCCGGAACCCGGACAGCAGTCCCCACGGCAGAGAAGATCTCAAGGGCTGTTTCAATATCTTCACCAGTAGCGTTTTTACCAGGAGCAATCCCGGACGCAGCTTCCGAAACCGTGGCTGCGATGTTTGGCATCACACGCACAACCCTTGTACCTTCTGGCAAGGCATCCTCATAAGTGGAGAGAGGGACTCCTGCAGCAATCGAGATTACAAGCTTTTCAGGAGTGAGAATTGCACTCAGCTTTGCAAGCACAGCGCCCAGGATCTGAGGCTTCACAGCAAGGAGGAGGATATCCGAAGCCCCGACAATTACGCTGTTATCAGTCGATACCCGGATCCCCAGCATTTCTTCCAGGGCTTTCAGGCCAGGCTCGTACACGTCGCTTGCCCCTACACTTGATGGCTCTACGATCCCGGCTTTTATGATACCCTGCATGAGGGCAGAACCCATCTTCCCTGCCCCGATAAATCCTATTTTTTTGTTCTGAACTGTCATACCTGATGTCTCCATGTAGAAATAAAATGATTTTGATATGATTTTGATATGATTTTGATATGGTTCTGATATGGATCTGATATAATTTTGAGATGACCCGGTCACATAGGATGCTCCGACGAATCCATATGCCCGATGTTTTCCTTCTTTATGACATTGTCATAGTTTTTGTAACCAAGGATTATCTCAATCTGGTCGGTGTGAACCCCTCTTATTTTCACCAGTTCTTCAGAAGTATAGTCAGTAATCCCTTTTGCAAAAACCCTGCCATCACATTCGAGTTTCACGACATCGCCCCTGTCAAAATTACCCTCAATACCTACAACTCCCGCAGGAAGGAGGCTGTTTTTCCCTAGAATTGCAGCTTTTGCCCCGGCGTCCACGCAGATAGTCCCGGAAGCTTTCGAGAGAATGATCCAGCGAGAGCGGTTTTTCTGGATGTGCCTTTCTGCCAGGAAGAGCGTCCCAACATCATCACCTGAAAGGATTTTGAGGACAACATCGTCTGTATCACTGTTTGCGATCACAACATAGCAGCCTGCCATGCTACAGATCTTTGCAGCCTTGATTTTCGTCCGCATCCCCCCGACCCCTTTAAAGCTGGTAGGGTCTCCCCCATAACTCTCGATTTCGGGGGTAATTTTTTCCACCAGGGAAATGAGCCGGGCATCGCCGTTCATCTTCGGGTTCCTGTCAAAGAGCCCTTCAATGTCCGAGAGAATGACCAGAAGGTCGGCGTCAATCTTGCTGGCAACCATTGCTGAAAGCTTGTCGTTGTCCCCAAAAATAGCTTCAATCTCATTCGTGCAGGTGCAGTCGTTTTCATTAATGATTGGAACGACTCCGTACTCGAGCAAAGTGGAGATACTGTTCCGCAGGTTCAGGTACGTCACCCGGTCCGAATAGAAGTCATAGGTAAGGAGGATCTGCGCAACCTTCATTCCATACTTCGAAAATGCCCGGATCCAGTCCTGCATAAGGAGGCTCTGTCCAACCGCTGCCGCAGCCTGCCGGATCGGGATTGCACGGGGTTTGGGAGCAATCCCCATTTCGTGGAGCCCCACACCTATGGCGCCCGAGCTTACAAGGATTACTTCTTTCCCACGCTTTCTAAGTTCGAAAACCTGGGATGCGACCCCTTCCATGAATACCGGGTCTATGCTGCAGTTTTCCTTAGTTTCGTCACAGTTCCTTTTAGTTATCGAGGAAGTCCCGATCTTGATAACAACCTTGTTTACATCGTGGAAAAACTGTTTTCTATCTGTCAAGAGTAATGCCTCTTAGGGTAATTTTTGATTGCAGCGTTTACCCGGAACCTCAGTACAAAGCCGCACGGGGTTCTCGCCGCAATCGGGGATTTACACCACCTCTACGTATTTTCCGGCACAAATTTCACATTTCAAATATATAAGGATTTCATAATTCGTCAGGGGATTTAGCCCGATTTAAGGATTCACGTTAACAATTGATTCCACTCAAACCTGCTTAATTCATACCTACTTCAGTTAAAACCCGCCTGGTTCAGACCTGTTTCAGACAGCATCTGTAAACTTAAGATCAAGTTTCCTGTGAGTGAAGGATTTTGCGTCCTTTCCGGCATAATCCGCTACAATGTGCCCTTCCCCCATAAGAATGTACTTGTAAATCAGGAGACCTTCCATGCCCGTCGGACCCCGGGAATGAATCTTGTTCGTGCTTATCCCGACTTCGGCACCTTTTCCATAGCGATAGCCGTCTGCAAAGCGAGTGGAGGCATTAACCATGATGCTGGAAGAGTCTACAAGCCCGGTGAATTTCTTTCTCCTCTCATCACTTGTGGTGATGATCCCGTCGCTGTGGTGGGAGCCATAGGTATTAACATGGTCAATGGCTTCCTTGATCGAGTCAACGATTTTGACAGATAGGATAAGGTCATTGTATTCAAGGCCCCAGTCCTCTGCCGTAGCCTTTGCAAGAGGGGACAGGCCCTTTCCTGCAAGCAGGGTATAGCTGTCCTCATCGCAGCGCAGTTCTACTCCGGCTTCAAGATACATTTCCGCCATTTTCGGAAGGAAGGCTTCAGCAAGGTTCCGGTTTACGAGCAGGGTTTCGATTGCATTGCAGACAGCCGGGTACTGGACCTTCGCATCGAAACAGACCTTCCAGGCTGTTTCAAGGTCTGCAAACTCGTCTACGTAATAGTGGCAAATACCACTTGTGTGCCCCAGCACGGGGATCCTCGTGTTATCCTGAATGAACTTGACAAATTCGTTGGAACCCCTGGGGATAAGGAGGTCTATGTAAGCGTCCAGGCCCAGGAGATCCATGACCTCTTCCCGGGTCTCTATCAACTGAAAAGCACCCTGCGGCATCCCTTCCGTGGATTCGATAGCTCTTACTAGAATATCAAAGATCGTGCGGTTCGACCCCTTTGCCTCACTCCCGCCCTTGAAAATTGTTGCATTTCCGCTTTTCAAGCAAAGGGACATGACCTGTGGCACCACATCAGGTCGGGACTCGAAGATAACCCCGATCAGGCCGATAGGACAGCTCACCTGATAGAGGACCAGTCCGTCATCAAGTTCAAGAGCCGAGAGGGTTTCTCCCACAGGGTCTTCCAGTTTAATTACGTCCCTGATTCCTGAGATCATCCCATCGATTTTCGAATCGTTGACCTTCAGCCTGTCCACAAGAGCCTGGGTGAGCTTCCCGGATTTTTTCAGCTCTTCAGCATATTCACAGTCCTTTGCATTTGCTTCAAGAATTGCTTTTCTTTCCCTATCAAGGGCATCTGCCATGGCCTCCAGAGCCCTGTTTTTAATTTCCGTACTTACGCTGGCAAGTTCGATTGACGCTTTCTTTGCAGTAATAACCTTCTTTTCGATATCCTCAGCCATATCATCACCGAATTATGAACTAGAATTTGATTTCTGAAATAACCTTTAAACTTATCGAGTTCAATGTAATAACCATTAAATGAATTATGACCCGGCAGATAAGCCGGAGAGGCAGAAAAACCAGCCTCATCAATTGATAGAGTAAATCACATCACACATATATCCAGAAGGGTATTAAGCCTTCCATACTGCATCTTTTGTGTAAATATAGGACAAATATTGTGAAATATAATTGAAAAGGATTTTTCCATATTAAGATGACAACTTTACATTATTATGCAAGTTCCCATTTATGACATACGACATGACAGGCTCATGACGCGCCAGAATAATCCAGTTTTAATCCACAGGCTTTTTTCGTCCACAAGGCCAAACAGATAGCACGAAGAATACGTTATTGCACGTATTTGTGTACTGTTCAGGTATATGATACAGGCAGGACCTAAATAAAAGATACCATTCCTGAAGGAGAGTTTTTAAAATCCGCCCGGAATAATTGGAAATTGTAGGAAACTTTGAAATATTATTTTGTTTTAAACCACCTTATCATTCAAGAAGTTGAAAGCAGTAGATTGAAGATACAATACAAATTTCACTAATATGTAAGAGCCGAATCAAAGCTTTTACTCAAATCAAAACAATTAATTTGGGGCGACAGGATAGTATGATCGATAGAGTTAATAAGCTCAATATAACATACAATGTTAACTACGTTAACACAGTCGCAACCCGGATGTCATATGGCATAGAAAAGAGGTTTAATCCTTATTTAATTTCAGGAGGGAGCAGGAAAAATAAAGCAAATTTGCTTCTCCAGGAAATATTATTTCAAAACAAATATATGTTCGGAAAATCTACCTATAGAGTACTCCAGTAAAACGGAGGAAATACCACATACTGAAAAATGATATTACAATGCGCCTGTGTAATTTTTAAACTTCATCGGCATGAAGGTAAGAAGCGGGTTGGGCGCACTTAACCAGTAATTTCTAACAGTTTTTGAGAGTGAAAAGTGCCTCATCATGTCGTTTTTCACAAAGAGAAATTATGGTTAGTAATGTATCCCCCTCATGTACAAAGATTATTATAGGTGTAGAGCAATAGAGAAATGGGGAAAACTTTAGTAGATTGGTGGTGTGTAAAAAATGAAATCTTTCGCATTAGTCCGGGCAGACGACTCGGACAAAGTAAAAATAGCCTTGCATGACTTAGAACGGTACGGACACATTCAGTTTTCAGCTACTCCCAGATGCATCGAGCCAAACATAGCCGATGATCTTCTTGTCAGCGTAATGGGAGTGCCTCTCAAGTCAAAATGCAACTCTGCAGCACTTGTAGAACTGAACAACCATGCTGGAGCAGCAATTAGCAGATTGAAGAAAATTCATCCTCCGGCTCATATAATCATCATCAGTCCGAGGCACAAGATGTTCGAGGAACTGGCTGGTAAGTTCCAGAAGTACCCAGAATTTGATAGAACGTTTAACCAGCAAAAGCACCCTGATAACCTCTCAATGGTTCAGGAAAAAGAGGAAACCGGCAAAGCAGTGCAAAATGAATAGGAACTGTTAATCCCTCTTCCAAGATAAATTACCTGTCCAATTCTACCTTATTTATTTTTTATTTTGGAGAGGATTTAAAAATACATTTTTACCCACTTTTAGTTTAGCACTTTTAGTTTAGCACTTTTAGCTATAGGTCTTCCTGCCAATCCACCTCAGTTATCCAATTGAGTTGCCGTTCCAAAAAAAAATCAAGGGTCACTCATCAAAAAGAATAAAATTCAGTATAGATCAGAGTCATTGTATGAGCCTGTTAAAGCTCTGAGCTTGGAGACATATGTGTACAGGCTTTCTACATCCTTAATTTCTTTCTGCGTAATAAGCCTTAGCTTATGCCGGATCTGAAGTTCAGGATTTATGGCGAGATTTCCAAAATATTCAGTTAATTTTGAGGCCAGCAGGTCCCCTCTACGGTCCCAGTCAGTAAGCACGACAATTTCCCGGTTCTGCCGTGCTATTTTCTCGGAGAAATTAAGAAGAGGATGCCGGGTGGCAAGCTCAAAATGCCCTTCTATCCCGAGCTTCTTTAGCGAAAGAACATCTCTTTTGCCTTCCACTATTATTACAGAGCCTTTTTCAGCGTACTCGGAAAGCTCGGAAAGCAGCTCTTCAAGCCTCTCAAGCCTTTTTCGGTATACTTCAACATCAACCACGTTTACCATCAACCTTTTCTTATGATATAGCCCCGACAGGAGGGGGAATCCGCCAGAACTTAATAAAGATCTTTTTGGGCCGTTATATCATTTCAAACGGGACCCAAAAAACAAGACTGCCTGCTCGTAAGAAATACCTTTTATCAAAACAGATTTTTTGCTGCTTGTAGCCCCACTGCTGATCATGATGCTGGAACTACTGATTCCGAAAAAATCGGCAAGGCTATCGATCAACTGTTCATTTGCTTTTCCTTTCTGGGCGTTTTTTGTAAGTTTGACTTCAATTCTCTTACGCCATTCATTATAACCACTGGGGACAGACACGGATTTTGACCCGGGTGTAACCTCTATATCCACACTTACCCCGGAATCCAGAGATTTTATTGCGTCTTCAAAAGACATGTTTGTTAGTTTTTTCCGGATATCCTATAAATCAATAACGAATTGATCTGTAATTAATCAAGTACAAACAACCATAAGTGATTGATCTGCAATTAATCAAGTACACGCAACTATATCGGTGCATGTAGTAAATAGCGGTTACAAGAGTCCAAGAATGCTTACCAGCATTATCGAAAAACCTTAATGACAACTTAAAAAACCGCAAAAATGAAAGTGCAAATTGAACAAAAGGAAAACAGGTGGATAATAGTGCTGTAGCCCGAGCGCACTAACTCCGGAAGCTCATCCTCTGGCAATCCGCAGTCCCTTCCGGTTACCCTCGTGCCGGGCATTCTCACACTATAGGTGTATCGCATTGGGGTTGTCTGTACATTCACAGGCAGGAAATCCCATCTCCTCGTGCAAGGACCTATACAATGCGACTGAGCATTTAAATATCCGTATTTAGATATAAAGATGACGCCCCTTAGATCTATACCGTATAACAAATACCGGATTTACGGGAAGGAAATATGCAGGAAGGATAATTAGGACATATTCCAGCATATGAGAGGAATTAAAAAGAGGGAAATTTAATAGTGTATATGGAAAAAATCCGGAAAATATACAGGCTTGAACCAAACTATACAAAAAAATTCACAAATCGTGCAAGATTCTTAAGGAAAAGTTATATAGGATGCCCATATCTGGTCATCAATAATTTGGCTCAAACGCCATAAACAACAGGGTTGCTTTTCTATGTACGGCATTGAAAAGATCATCTCCGGAACTATCATTTCAGGTCCCGAACTTGAACCTATCAAGGGTTACGTCTGCGTAAAAAACGGGGTAATTACGGAGGTCGGGGAAGAAAACACTAATTCTTCCAACATTATAGCACCCTGTTTCGTCAACGCCCACACCCACCTGGGAGATTCCGTATTCAAAGACCCGTCCCTGGGGAAAGTTTCCGGTTTCAGGGTTGAAAAAGAACTTGATTCACTTGTAAAGCCCCCTGATGGATTGAAACACAGGATACTCCGACAAACATCCTACCCGGCCCTCATAGAAAGCATTAGAAGATCTCTGCTTGATATGCTTGAAACGGGTACCTTTGCTTTTGCGGATTTCAGAGAAGGAGGAGTTGTGGGAGCTGCAGCACTAAATAAAGCTCTTGAAGGCCTTAACCTCCATTCCCTCGTTTACGGGAGACCAAACGAACCAGAATTAGCTCTGGAAACCGTTCTGAATGAGATCCGAAGGGTCCTTTTACACTCTGACGGGCTAGGGATGAGCGGAGCAAACGACCTGGACTTCAGTCGTCTGGAAGAAATTGCCACCTGCACCAGAAAAAGGAATAAACTCTTTGCCATCCATGCAGGAGAAAAAAAGAGGGACGATATTGAAAAATCCCTTTCACTGAGTCCTGATTTGCTCATTCACCTTACAAAAGCAGAAAAAAAGGACCTGGGACAGGTAGCAGATGCCGGAATTCCGGTAGTTGTCTGTCCAAGATCCAACTTTGTAACAGGAGTTGGTATGGCACCTATTGCCGAAATGCTCGAAGCAGGCATTAAGGTAGCTGTCGGCACTGATAATGTGATGTTAAATTCGGTAAATATGTTTGCCGAAATGGAATTTATATCTAAAGTGTTTTCGATTGATGACAGACAAGTATTTAAAATTTGTACACTTAATGGTTCTTTTGTAATGGGGCTTGATTCCAAGGGTTCAATAGAAAAGGGGAATAAAGCTAATTTGATGATCCTTAACGGAGATTCAAATAATCTTACAGGGATAAAGGACCCGATAAATGGAATCGTCAGGCGAGCCAGACCTGACGATATACTATCCGTGCTTCATTCAAAGCATATGGAGAACATAACATGACAAGCGAGTTTTACAGGAACATTGTGATTGCAACCGATGGATCTGAGAACAGTGACAGGGCGATATCTTATGGGATTGAGATTGCAAAAATGAGTGGGGCTACAGTCCATGCGCTCTACGTGGTGGATACATCTTCATTTTCCTCAATACCTATGGATGCAGGTTGGGAAGCAATGTACGAAATCCTGAAGAATGAAGGGAATAAAGCGATTTCCTATGTAAAGGAAACCGGAGAAGCCACGGGGGTTGAAGTTAAAGAAATTCTTGGGGAAGGACATCCGAGCAACGAAATAATCGATTTCGCAGAAAACAACAACGTTGACCTGATAGTAATGGGAACACACGGAAAAAGCGGGATTGACAGGTTCCTCCTTGGCAGCGTTGCTGAGAAAGTTGTCCGGAACTCAAAGATTCCGGTAATGGTTGTCAGGAGTTAAGTGAAAAAACGGAAACCTGTACAATCAGTATAGAGTTGCTTTTAAACAAAAAGGGTATTCAGGAAAAATCCAGGATCATACGACAACAAAGGTGTAGATGAAATGCCAAAAAACATTTTCATTGAAGATATCATGGTGAGGGACGTTGCATGTGCAACCCTTCCCGGTTCCAGAGACGAGGTTCTAAAAATCCTGAAGAACAAACAAATCTCAGGGGTACCCGTACTCAAGGACTCGAAAGTAGTCGGGCTCGTAACCAGGAGTAACATTCTGCGCAATCCCGAAGAGGAGCAGCTGGCACTCCTCATGACAAGAGACCCCATCACCATCACTCCGGAGTCGGACCTGCAAACTGCTGCCCGACTACTCCTGGAACACATGATCCGGAGGTTACCTGTGGTTGATGACGGAAAACTCGTAGGGCTTGTTACGGTGTCAGACGTAATTGGCACCATTGCCGACATGAACATCGAGTCTCCTATCAAGGACTATGTGGACAAGAAGGTAGTTGCATCTTACAGTGAAACGCCTTTACCTGTCATTGCCAGGATCATGGAACTCGCAGGTGTCAAGGCAGCCCCGATGCTTGACGGAAACCTGGAACTCGTGGGAATTATATCGGACAGGGACGTCGTAAGCGCCAGCGTAATCGAAGACAGTGTAGAGGTGTCTGACATGTCGGCAGGTTCGGACGACGACGCCTGGACCTGGGAATCCATGCGCGACACAATGAGTATTTACTACAGCGTTTCCAGGATCAAAGTCCCGAACCTCATCGCAAAAGAAGTGATGATCCGGGAACCAATTACCGCCACATACATAACTTCGGTAAGCGACTGTGCAAGGAAGATGAAACGGAACAGGATCGACCAGATTCCTATCATCAACTCCAACAGGAAACTACAGGGTCTCCTGAGAGACCGCGACCTCCTGAAACCACTGATTGAAGCCGAATAAAGCTCTTTCAAAAGGGGGTAATTAATCAGAAATGCCTCCAAAAGGAGGCAATTAATCCAAAATGCCTCCAAAAGGGGGCAATTAATCCAAAATGCCTCCACCTAATTATTTTTTTAAGGAGCACATACATGGACAGACCTTTTATTTTTATTAATTCCGCAATGTCTGCAGACGGTAAGCTCTCGACAAAAGAGCGCAAACAGGTCCGTATCTCAGGAAAACAGGATTTTGAACGGGTGGACGAACTCCGGGCGCAGGCAGACGCCATCATGGTCGGAATAGGAACCGTGCTTGCAGACGACCCGAGCCTAACCGTAAAATCCCCTGAGAGAAGAGCCACCAGGAAAGCCGAAGGAAGAGAAGAAAACCCGGTAAGGATCGTCGTGGACAGTTCCGCCAGGACCCCTCATGACGCAGATATTTTCAAAAAAGGGGAGGGAAAGAGGATCATTGCAGTTTCAAAGTCAGCCCCTTCCGAGAAAGTAAGGGATCTCGAAAAAAAGGCAAGGGTCATCAAAACCGGTGAAGAACGGGTAGACCTCTCCGAACTTGTCAGGGAATTGAAAAAAATGGGAATCTGCACCCTGATGGTAGAAGGTGGGGCGACCCTGAATTGGGGAATGCTTTCCTCAGGCCTTGTGGACGAAATCTATACCTTTGCAGGAAACGTCATTATAGGGGGAAAAGCTGCCCCCACCTTCGCAGATGGGGAAGGATTTACGGAAGCTGAACTCCTGGAACTTGAACTGCTCTCAGCAGAGCCGATAGAAGAAGGCATCCTTCTGAAGTGGAAGGTCAAAGGAAAAAGGAACTGAAGTTTAACTCCGAAGGCAGGAAGTCTCCCTCCCCGGCCCCGAAGGGGACAGGGAGAGGTAATTCACAGGTTCTTTATTTCAACTGAGTTTTCTTTGTAGTGCTTGAAAAGGTCGTCTCCCCATTTGATAGCAAGTGCATCGAAACCGACAAGGTCATTTCGTGGATCAAAGGTACCGTTCTTATAGAACAGGGAAAGGGATGTAAAGCGGTCTGTTACCATAAAAGCGACCCTGGCGTTGTCATAAACGTAAAAGCTCGTATTTTTGTATCCCAGGTATTCTTCGATTTCATTGTTGTATTCGCTTTTTAGCTTGAAAAAAACATTTGGAGTTACGATTATGGAGATAGGGATGCCCTTACGTGCCACATCCAGGAACATCTGGGGGTAGTGAGGGAGGAATATTGACGCAAAACCCATGAGACGGGTTGAAGATTGTACGTTGTCTATGAATGTTTTGTGAGAATCATAGATGTTTTCATGTTCATCTCTTATAACTCGACACTCCTTAAGTTCCTGAATTCTGTTAAGAAGGGTTTCGGGGACCCCTGAGAGATCATGTTCTTTCCAGAATTTTTCATTTGCTTCTATAGCGGCAAGGGTGTCCAGGAAAGGTCGGAAATACATTGCCGAAACCTTCCCGAGAGGAGTCAGCCAGTACATTCCTTCCTGCCTAAAAATCAGGTTTGCATTTTCCATCTCCTTCAGACGGGGCAGAATCTCAGGAGACCTTACATCGAAGTATTCCTTGATATCGGAAAGGGTCCTTGGACTCTCCTGAATCAGGAAGAGAAGGTCCTTTCTTTTTTCAGAAAATGTGAGGGTACTTAATAATCCGTTGGATTTCACTTTGATCAACCCTTATTTCGTTAACTTTATGATGGCAAATCCCATCTTCCCGAGAAAATATTCCAGGTGAGACATCTAAATTAAAGGGATTTTTGATTTATTCATCCATTTTTATTACATTTCATATAATTTATTGTGGTGGCTATTATATGTTGGTCGTATACTATTACTAGAATGATATATGAATTCAATCTATATTATCTTTTTTGGGAGTGTTGATGATTCTCTGGAATTTATTCTCTTACACGGATAATCTGAAGCAGTAGTCTCAAACAATTAGATGTCATTATTATTATTTATATAAACATCGTAACTAATTTTAATATATTATTGGTGTACAGTTATTTTACTGGTATAGCTCGATTGGATCTAAAAAAATGATATTTCTCTCAAAGAAATCAGTGATTAAAACAGTTTTTTTCATTTTCAGGTTTATCGTGAATTAGATATATTATGACCGATTTTCAGGAAAAGACCTATAATTGAAGTGGAAGGTGAGTGGGATATTGTGTAATGATTTTTGTTTTCGAAAAACAGGGCGTTCTGTTAAAAAGTTATGTTAAAATTCGTCTTTTAAAGCCATATGTAAAATCGTTATGTTCAAAAATAGTGAAATGGTTCCCTGCCATTTCCGGCAGGGAAGGCTGCATATTGGATTTTGCAGATTTTATATTTTTTAATTTAATGAAGGAAATGGCGCATGCCGGTGAAGACCAGGGATACATTGAGCCGGTTTGCGGTTGCTATGACCTCTCCGTCCCTAATGGACCCGCCGGGAGATACGATATAGCGGATGTTGTTCTCTGCGGCATGGATTACGCTGTCGTCGAAGGGGAAGAAGGCATCCGAGACCATCACGCATTCGGAAAGGATATTTTTACAGTACTCTTCGAAGGGAATACCCGGTTCTTCACGCTCGTAGATAAGCTTCAGGTTTTCGATTGCCTTTGTGGCTGCCAGTTTGCGGATGGAGTCCACACGGTTCGGCTGTCCTGCACCCATTCCCAGCACCATAAAGGAACCAGGTTCGTATTCGTGGGCGATGATGACTGCGTTGGATTTCGTGGCTTTGCAGGCCCTGAGACAGAATTCAGATAGGTCGCGCTTTTCTTCGGGATAGGGGGCCTCTGTAACGGATTCCCACTTCTCGTAGATCCCTATGTCCCGGGACTGTTTGAGCATGCCTCCGATTATGTATTTGTAGGTGCAATTCGTCCCGAAACTTTCCCTTAGATCGGGCAGTTTCAGGAGCCTTAAGTTAGCACTCTTGTTTTTCAGGTATTCGAGGGCATCGTGCGTGAAATCCGGGGCAAGGATGATTTCCACGAATTTCCCGTTCAGGAGCTGGGCAGCTTCAAGGTTGAAAGTTTCGTTTGTGCAGATAATGCTCCCG
This sequence comes from uncultured Methanosarcina sp., assembly GCA_965601435.1. GTDB lineage: Archaea > Halobacteriota > Methanosarcinia > Methanosarcinales > Methanosarcinaceae > MTP4. Next base: position 2,794 of record CBFCWE010000055.1, on the reverse strand, counting down.
TAAGCCGAGATGGGGTCCCCGTCCCAGGCAGCCTGCAGCGCCTGAAGGAGGGTGTTTCCCGTGGAAAGTCCACAGGGGTTGTTATGCTTTACTATGGCAATAGCCGGGGCGGCATTCCCCAGTTCCTTGACTGTCTGAATGGCGTTGTCGGCGTCCACATAGTTGTTATAGGAAAGTTCTTTTCCGTGCAGCTGGGTGGCTTTTGCCAAGCCCGGTCCCTCCAGCAAGGGGTCTTTATAGAAACTGGCTTCCTGATGCCAGTTTTCTCCGTAGCGGAGTTTCACGCCGTCGGTGAACTTCAGGCGTAGCACTTCTTCTCCGAGAAGGACTTTACTCAGGTAGGTATCGATGGCTGCGTCGTAGTCTGCAGTATGCCTGAAGGCCTTGACGGCAAGTCCTGCCCGAGTTTCATCGGAGATGACCCCGCTGGAACGCAGTTCTTTCAGGATGCGCCCGTAGTCTGCGGGGTCAGAGAGTACTGTCACGGAGCGGTAGTTTTTGGCTGCCGAACGGAGCATGGTGGGGCCACCGATATCGATGTTTTCGATGGCTTCCTCCAGTTCCACCTCGTCTTTCGAAACCGTAATTTCGAAGGGGTAGAGGTTTACGGCAATCATATCAATGAGGGAGATGTCTTCTTTTGAAGCCTCTTCCATGTGTTCTTCGCTTTCCCTGAGGCATAAGAGTCCCCCATGGATCCTTGGGTGCAGGGTCTTGACCCGACCCCCCATCATCTCGGGAAAGCCCGTGACTTCCGAAACATCAGTAACTTCAATACCGGCGTCGCGAATGATCTTCGCTGTCCCGCCTGTTGAGATAATCTTCACGCCAAGTTCTTCGAGCCCACGTGCGAATTCCACAATTCCTGTCTTATCTGAGACGCTGAGCAGTGCCCTTTTTACCAAGAAATCACCAATATACTTGGTTTAAAAATCCCTAGCTATATAGCTTTTGGTCAACAGATTATATATAAAAAAAGTTTCAGTTTCAGGACGAAATGGGGGTAAAATTCCTTCGATTTTTATTTATGTTAACGTGAATACGTGGAACTCTTCCACTTTAAGGATCTAAAGGCTTTTCTTTTTCTCAAAGTCCTTTTCTGAAATCTTCCCGAATTTTTCCGACTGAGCCTTTTCTTCCTTTATTTAAGTTATTTTCTATTAGTCCCGTTTTCCACTCCGGCTGTTTTCCACTCCGGCCGTTTCCCATTCAGTATCACCTTTAAGGAAAAATGTTCAGGTGAAATACTTATTGTTTAGAAATAGAGGATAACATGGCTTTACCGGAATTTTTGGTTTTTTTCAGGGGTTCTCGAAGCAGAAGAAGGGGTGTCGGATGGAAAGGGACTACGATATCATAATCATAGGAAGTGGGGTTGCTGGCACAACCCTTGCATACAAAGTTGCGTCATCAGGACTTAACATTGCTATTATTGACTGCAGGGAGTATGGGGGGACCTGTCCGCTGAGAGGCTGCGACCCGAAAAAAGTACTTGCCGGCGCAGCCGAGGCTACGGACTGGAACAACAGGCTCATAGGTAAAGGAGCAGGGACCGAGGAGTTGTTGAGCATTGACTGGTCATCTCTAATTGGCTTCAAGAGGACCTTTACGGAGGACTACCCCCGGAAGATAGAGAAAAGTCTCTTTGAGATAGGGATCGATACGTATCATGGCCAAGCTTACTTCGAAAATGAAAACACTGTTGCCGTGGGGGAAGACCTGCTCCGGGGGGTATACATCTTCGTTGCCACCGGAACAAAACCCCGAAAACTGAATATCCCGGGTGAGGAATACCTTACTTCAAGCGAAGAGTTCATGGAAACGGAAAAACTACCCAAAAGAATCGTCTTTGTCGGGGGAGGCTATATCTCCTTCGAGTTTTCCCATATTGCCCGGAGAGCCGGGTCCGAGGTCGTAATCCTGCACAGGAGTAAAAGGGTCCTGAAGGGTTTTGACCCTGACCTTGTGGACGTGCTCCTGAAAGCCACCAAAGCCGCAGGAATCGAAGTTTTCCCCGAGAATCTAGTGGTTGCGGTGGAAAAAGAAGGAGCCCATTTCCTGGTCAAAACAGAGTTCAAAACCGAATCCCATTCCGAAACCCACACTTTTGTCGCGGATATGGTCGTGCATGGGGCAGGGCGGGTCCCTGACATCGAAGGCCTGGAGCTGGAAAATGCCGGGGTCAGGATCAAGAACGGGGCAATTGAAGTCGACAAGCACATGCGGACCTCAAACTCCCGGGTCTATGCAGGGGGTGACTGCAGTTCCGAAGGGATGCCCTTAACTCCGATTGCTAGCCTCCAGGCAGGAGTTGCGGCAGCAAACATCCTGGACGGGAACCTTGTTGAGGCCAGTTATACTGGCATTCCGAGTGTGGTCTTTACAATTCCTGCAATGGCTTCCGTGGGGATCAGTTCGCCCCAGGGCAGCAAGGAAAAGAAGGTGGTCTTCAGGGACCGGGGCGGCTGGTACTCCACGCGGCGGACTGGCCTGGAGTTTGCGGCATCAAAAGTAGTTATCGACGAGGAAAAAGACCTGATTCTGGGTGCCCACATCCTTGGGCCAAATGCCGAAGAAGCAATCAACATTTTCGCCATGGTGATGCGGCTGGGTTTAAAGGCCTCGGACCTCAAAAAGGTCGTGTATGCGTATCCCGGTATTTGTTCGGACATAGTGCACATGATATGACTTATCCTGCCCAAACCTGTAAATATCAGTTTCGGAAATTGTTAGCATATTTTGTTAGCATATTTTGTTAGCATATTTTGTTAGCATATTTTGTTAGCATATTTTG
>CBFCWE010000054.1:0-27268 GCA_965601435.1 uncultured Methanosarcina sp. | reverse complement strand
GATATAAGGTATGATATAAGGTATGATATAAGGTATGATATAAGGTATGATATAAGGTATGATATAAAATATGATATAAGTTATGCAAGTGCATTTCAAATGCTTTTATATAATAATATGGGTTGTGTCCGTGAGCCATTGATCATGGTTGAAGTAAAATGCACAATCGGCGTGTTTAAGACTATTCATATGAAGTTATTCCGCAGCCTATTTTCAATGACTGAACTCCACGACAAAAAATCGGAGTTAAGGTGTTAATAGAGGGTACTTTATTCAAGCTGAACAGGGATGTAATCTTCATATGTCTAATAAATAGGCGATTATTTTATCCGACCGGTTGCCAATTACCTTCATATTTTTTGGTTTACAGGACACCAGGGTGGGAAAGGCCGCTCGCCCCAGGCGAGTGTGACAATGCAGCACAAAATACACCTATTCCGGTTGTCCTGGCTTCAAGATTTCATTAGAACTGGTCGGGCTCAGGTTCAAGAATTACCTTTCCTTTTCTTTCCGAACCTGTTTCCTTACTCGATTACTGCCTACTTTGGTGTTTTTCCCTTACTCTTTCGATTTTTCAATGAGTTTTTCCAGAAGGGAGATGCTTTCTCTCAGATCTGCTTTTGTTTCTTCTGGGATTTCTTTCAATGTTTCGACAATTCTCAAAGTCTCCTGAAAACAAGATTTTGCAAAGGCAGGGTCTTTACCTAAATAGATGGTGCCCATCATTAAGTGAAGAGGGAAGAAGTTTCTTTCTTTTTCACTGAGCTTTTTGTAGAAGTCCTGGAGTTTTTCAAAATCATCTTTTTCCGCGAGATCGGAGATGTAAGACTGCAAGAGTTCGATGTAATCCGAGCCATGTTCGAGCAGGAAATCGAATTTTTCGTCGTCAGTCATCAAAAAGAAACCGGTTTCAAGGTCGTCTGCTACTGTGTTCTTATCTAACAGCTCGCTTTCTTCCCTGCCTTCGAATAAGCCGCCCTCTTCGAAGAATTCATCCGCATCTTTTTTCAAAAGGAGCATGTCAGCCTGGGCATCGGTCAGGCCCATTTCGCTGGTAATCTTTTTGAAATGGCTTTCGTAGTCTTCCTCTTCCTCTTTTGAAAACAGGCCCAGGACGTATGTGGTCCACTTTGCGTAGGCCTGTTCATCTTCCACCCAGGACCTGTTGTCAATGACCCATAGGATGTATTCAAAGAGCAGCTTGAACTCATGCTGGGTGAGCGGAAACTCTTCAAAGGTTTCAAGCAGGTCTTCAATAATTAGTATTTCAAGGTCGCTTTTGAAGAAAGAAATATCTTTTTCGTAGTTTTGCTTGATATTCTTTAATGCCAAGATGACATCTTTATCCTTTAATTCCCTGTTAGTGTTATAATAATAGTCGGCAATTGCATATTCAATCGTACCCAGATACTCACTGTATTCATATTCCATATTGTACAGGCTTTTTATTTCCAGTATTTCCGGGGTGTCGGGTTTCAGGTATTCAGACAATGAAAGTTCTTCTTCAACAATTTCATTATTTTCTTCAGAAGCCATAAATGTGTCCTCCATGCCGGTTGTTCATATTTATCTTTTTAGCCCAGCTTTGTCCTTAAATTTACCTGAACTTTCAAACTTCAAAGCCAACTCGGAGCTCAGAGGTCAGGATGCAGGCATATTATACATATAAATGTGCTGAGTTCCTGTTTTTGGCTCCGATTTTCCTGCTGATTTCCTGCTTTTGGTTCCGAATATTCTACTTTCCGACAATTTCATTCTCTCCTTAAAAATTTCATATCTCGCCGGAAACTGATAAATACTTTTAAAACTGAATTTAGCGGAATGCGCAGTGCCTGGAAATATGTGCTGCAGCAGCAAAATTAAGAGACTGCATTATGGCAGTCCATATGAAGGTATTTTGTTATGGCAATGTCTAAAAGAGATAAGGAAAGAAAGCAGAAGGCTCAGAGAGATAAAATGGAACAGCTTGAAAAACTGGCTGCTTCCGGAAGTAAGGATGCCAAGAAGAAGCTGGCAAAAGAAAAGAAGAAGAAATAAGGATTTTTTGGTCTTTCCCTGTCCATGAGGGTCATGAGCAGGTCGGGTGGGGTTATCAATAACCCGGCCCCGGGCACCTTTTTCTCAATATAATGTAGCCTGAAGAATTCTTTGAAAATCGATATTTTTGAGGGATTCCCTCATTTAAGACCATTTTACGGTTTTCTCAACATTTAACATTTCATTTCCTGACTATTTTTTCTTTCATTTCACTGGTTCCGGATAAATATATAGTCCCCTTCACCAGCGCTTTTTATTTATCGAAAGGAGCCGATACCTTAGGATATGAAAAGCTACGAAGATTGTTCTACGGAAGAACTTATCCGGGAACTGGTAAACTCGGAACTTGTGGTTGACCCCAAACTTGCCAGGGAAATTTCCCGGAGGCAGGATTCTGTTCCTCATCTGGTACGCATTATTGAAAACGATACCTATTTTATGGAGGGAGGGCCGGGAGACGGCTGGGCACCCATACATGCGTGTTTTTTATTCGGAGCAATAAAAACCCCTGCAGCTAGGGATGCAGTCTTCTGGCTTCTCCGGGAAAGGGAGGAGGAACTGGGAGACTGGATTACGGACGATTTTCCGACAATCCTGGCAAATTTCGGGCTGGATGCAGTTGAGGATTTGAAGGAGTGTATCTCTGACAGGACACTTGGATTATATCAACGGTCTACTGCAATCGGAGCCCTTTCTACCATTGCTCACAAGCACCCTGAAATATGGGATTCTACTATCCGGTTTTTCAGGCAGTTCCTGCAGGAAGAAGATGACCCCGAACTTCTTGGCTTCCTGATTTGTGACCTCTCGGAATTCAAGGATCCTGATGCTCTCGAGGATATAAAGTCAGCCTTCGATAAGGGGTTAGTAGACGACTTCATTATTACAATGGAAGACGTTGGTGTAACATACTCCAGTCCTGATGAAAGTATGGATTATCAAAGACATTCGGCTGACCCTCTGGAGCATTTCAATCCTCAGAAATTCGAAAGACTCTGGAAGATTTCTTATGAGAATCGGCGGATTCCCGACCGATTGAAAAGAATGCTCAAGCCGGAAAAAATCGGGCGCAATGACCCCTGTCCCTGTGGTTCCGGTAAAAAATATAAGAAGTGCTGCATGAAGAAAGATTTTGAGGAATAAAATAAAACTGATTAAACTCCTTTACGATTTTTTCTTCAATCTTTTTATAACCTTCCAATACTTCCCTTTTTATTGGCTATATAATAAGACTCAGCTATCAAGCTCTTCAATGCCGGCGTTTGCCTGCCGATTCCGGTACGTAGAAGTCAGGCATGGCTTATTTGCTGAAGAAATACGGATGGTTCCGGGTCATTTTTCCCGAAGGGGTCAGTATTTCCACAAAGTCAATTAGCCGGAATTCAGGGAGCCGTTAAAAAATCCCTTATCCTGTCAATCACTGCCATTATCCTTGAGGCGAAAGGTGTTTCAGGAGTTGTTTTACCATCGAAGTGGTTGTCATAAATGTTATTTTCGGAATAATTTGCCACGATGGCTTCACTATTGCTGCTCAGGTAATTCCCGCTTACCGTATTGTTGTTGCTGGAATCCTCAAGGAACCTGCAGTACTTGAAATCCGCGGTTACGATCTTGGTGTTCACCGTTTTATTATTCGAGGGGTCAAGATAGATGCCGTAAAGGTTGTTTGAGTTTACTGTGTTGTTATTGAGCGTGTTGAAAGTTGATGACTTGAGATAGATCCCGTGCCCGCTGTTTGAGTTTGCAGTGTTCGATTCCAGGGTGTTGCCGGCGGTTTCGTTCAGGTAAAACCCGTTTTTGCTGTTAAGGTTTGCAGTGTTTCCGCTCAGGGAGTTGTTTTCGCTGTAATAATACAGCATAATCCCGTCTTCGTTCTTTGAAGCGGTATTGTTTCTAAGCACGTTGTTCCAGGAAAAATGGTTGAGGTGGATGCCGTATTTCCTGTTCAGGTCTGCCCTGTTGCCTTTCAGGGTGTTATTTGAGGAGGAGTCCAGGCAGATCCCGTTTTCATTGTTCGAGCTTGCGTTGTTGTTTATCAGCGTGATATTTTCGGCGCCCCGGATATAGAAGCCGTTTTCATTGTCCAGGGCGGCGTTGTTGCTAAAAATATTATTACTGCTGTAATACTCCAGCAGGAAACCGGTCCCACTGCTCAAAATCCTGTTTTCGTTAAATGTGTTGTTTGCGCCTCCGAACATAAAGACTCCGCCCTTATTGTCCGACGCGGAGTTTCCCTTCAGTTCGTTGCTGTCGGCTGCAGCCAGAAAGATGGCGATATAGTTATTCGACGCAGTATTATTGCTCAGGGTGTTGTTATCGGATTCTTCAAGGTAAATGCCCAGGATGTTGTTGGAAATTATATTGTTGTTGATGGTGCAGGCGTGAACTCCTTCATTTGCTTCTCCATCGACTTCTCTGTTCATTCCCCCGTCCACTTTTCCATCGACTTCTTCATTCACCCCATTATCCACATCTCTCTCTGGAGCCCTGAATAATTCGGGTCTTCCGTCAAGGTATATCCCGCAGGGTTCGCGGCTTTTCCCGGTATTGTTTGCTCCTGTCACATTAAAGCCGCTAATTGTAACTTTACTTGCTGTCACATGGAACACATGATCTCCAGGGTCGGCTGCCTGAACAACCGTATCCTCAGGGTTTCCTGACCTTGAGATAATAGTTAGTTCTTTATCTACATCCACATTTTCCGTATACGTTCCGCTGAAAACGAGAATGGAGTCCCCTGATTTAGAATGGTTTACAGCTTCCTGTATGGAGGTATAGTCTGCTCCTCCGTTCCAATCCACTGTGATGCTCGTAGCTGCTTCAGCGGCATCTACAGAAGATATCATTAAAAAAAATACCAGTAAAACGAATTCCAGTGCAAGGCAGTTTTTTATTTTCAGTTATCCCAACCCCCTTTTTCAAATTCCGCTTTTATTTCTATATAATATCTAACAGTTTGTTTAATTTCCTTTAATATGCCTGAAAACGAGGTTGAAGACTGAAATGCTTAGAGCGCCTGCAGCCACTATCATTAAGACAAAAAACACTCCGCCCACGACCTGGCTAAAGAGCATAAAAGAAGAACCGTGCCCCGGAAAAAAGAACTCTCCAATGTAATACAAAATTGTAACAAGTATCAACGTTACTAAAGAGGCCGTTGCTAAAGCCCGGGTGGATATTTTTTGTAACATTTTTGCCTTTCTCCTTCGTGGAATCAGGATCAAGCCTGGTCAAAATTGTCTTCAGTCCTTAAGAAAAGCTAAGCTGTTCTCTTTGTTCCACATCTGTAGCTTCATGAACACGATTCCAATTTGTTGTTAACTCGTTAGTAGCACTTGTGTTGATTAGTTGGTATCAATTGTTGTTGATTCGTTTACTTCACAAGTTGGTGGTTCCGGGAAATCGTCGGAACTGTTGTTTTGCTTTTCCGAGATATTTTGCCTTGCGAGATAATCTTCAATCATCAGTTTTTTTAATTCCTCGGGATAGTTTTCCGGAAGGTGTTCTATATCCTCAAGGCTTTCAATCCGGGCGGGCTTAATCTTTCGGTCTTCTTCGAGCATTTTTCTTACCGTTTCGTTCTTTTCGGCAAGGGCTGCAAGTTCATAAGTATTGAGCCGGTTTAATTCATCGCCTTTGTCAAACCAGGGCGCAGCTGCAGTTTCTTCTTCCTTCTCTTCCCCCTTATCTGCGGCTTTTTGTGTGTCTTCAGCCGGTGCAAAGAAGACGGTCGACAGCAGCACTGCTATAACCAGCGCAGCTATTCCAAATTTCATATTTGTTTTCACCTGTTCCCCTCCTGTTATTTATCTTCAGTTTTTCCCCTTTGCAGGCTTTAACCCAACTCCATTAACTTTTAAATATAGGACATATTTGTCTTTTTCTCTCCAGACCATCAAACTAAAAGTAATCATTCGAATTTTGTTCCTTTAATTATTTCATTAGAAATTAATCTTTGATTTTTCACAGAAAAGTTATATGGTTTAAATTTTCTTTCTTACTTTGTAATGCAGTTGATTTCTTGCAACTGATTTCTTGCAACTGATTTCTTGCAACTGATTTCTTGCAACTGATTTCTTATATGCAATCTGAGACCTGTGGAGAGTTTGACATGAATAAATTATGGATAGCAGTAATCGCAGTTTTTGTGTGCATTGTCGGAATTTACGGGCTGAATTACAGAAACCCGGAAGAAATGGCTGGCGGCATTCCCCTTGATGCTGATATGAGTTATACGGATGCCGAATTGCAGGACCTGTATGAAAAATACAACATCACCGAGAATGACCTCAAATTTGCCAGAGGGGAACTTCCTCACTACCTGGAAGACACGGTTTTTCAAAATAACTCAAGCGTTCTGGTCACCGAGACAGGTGAGCCTCCGGAAGGTTCGAAAGAAGGCGCGGATTATGACGTTGTGCTGAGCGAGCAGGAAATGTCAAAAATAATGGAGGATGCAAGGGCAGCCTATATTGAAAAATACGGGGTGGACCCGGCAAACCCCAAACTTGACGAGGTCAAAGGCTATCTTATTCCCACGCAGGAAGCAGGAAAACTCGTGTTTCTTTAAAGTAAACAGATATCAGATTCAAAATTACAATACAGTTTCCAATTTATGAAAGTCCTCACAGGCAAAGTCATTGAGTAAAAATTAATTAATTCCGAATTGGGGATCAAATGAAATTTGAAAAATTAAGTATTTTTCTGGCGATTTTCGCACTGGTAGTCGTCCAATCGGTCATATGTGCCGGAACTGGCATAGCCAGCGCCGGTTCGATCGATCAGGAGTTAGAGGCTTCGGACTCAAACTCTTCGGATTCAGATATCTCTGACTCAAATGTCTCGAACCCAAGCTCCCAGGAAATAGAAGCATTAATCCGGGACCTCAATTCCCCGGATCTGGATGTTAAAGAGAATGCCGTAAAAGGCCTGGTTGGAATAGGGTCTCCGGCAGTGGAACCTTTAATCCTGGCCCTGGAGTCCGAAGCCCCGGATACGCGGGAAAATGCAGCCTGCACTCTCGGGAAAATAGGAGACGAAAAAGCCGTGGAGCCTCTTATAATGCTCCTGATGGAGGAAGAGTGGGAAGTTTATAGAGCTGCAATATATGCCCTTGTTGAAATAGGGGAACCTGCGGTCGAACCCCTTATCCTGGTTTTACAGGACGATAATGAAAGTGTTTACCTGCAGAAGAGAGTAATTATCGTTCTTGGGCATATGGGGGATGAAAGAGCAATTCAGCCAATGATTCAGACCCTGAAGATTGGAAATCCTGAACTTCGGGACGATTTGGGGTATTCCCTGGGCTCAATGGGAGAGCCTGCGGTTGAGCCCCTGATCCAGGCCCTTGGAGACGAAGACCCCTATGTCCGGGTCGCTGTTGTCGAGGCTCTTGGCAGAATCGAGGACAAGCGCACAATAGGGCCGCTTACCGAAGCCCTGGATGATGACTTTGAGAGAGTCCGGACATTTGCAGAAATAGGCCTTGAAAAGATTGAAAATCAACATAAAACTACGGTAATTGCCGCTTACGGAGAAAAGCGTGAGTTCTACATTGAAGACCGGAGGAGAGAATGGTTCGATTATCTCCGTTCTATCATGAACGGTGCAAGAAACGATATGAAATCATACTTTTATCCGGCCGGGCCGGTTATATGCTATGGCACGAACAGAGAAAACCAAATCGAAGTCGGAATTCTGGAAGGTTCGGATGTTAACGATTCCACTCTGGACGAGATCTACGGAATATTTGACAGGGTGGGAAAGGAACTTGGAATTGATGAAGTACCACTCGTATTCCAATATGAAGAGCTTGCTCGGTTGGATAAGGAACTGGTAGAGGAGACGGAAGCTCGGACTGAATATGTGCAGGAAACATTTCCTCAGGAGGATATGGAGCTGGTAAAGGAAACGGAAGCGTCAACAGAAGCGTCAACTGAAGATCTGCAATCAACAGAAGATCTGCAATCAACAGAAGATCTGCAATCAACAGAAGATCTGCAATCAACAGAAGATCTGCAAAAATCCAGGAATATTCCGGGGTTCAAGGTGATGTTTACTTTGCTAGGAGTATTGGTTTCGGCCTACATTGTAAACAGGCGCTGATTTGGACGCTGATTTAGACGCTGATTTGAATCTTATGATTACGAGTTGAGGAGTCAGGTGTCAGGAAATAGGGGACTGTCAGGCTGGAAATAGTAGACAGTGAAATGGAGCAACCCTTTTTTCCTGCAGCCTGATTTTTCCTGCAACCCGTTTTGCTTCGAATTCTCAGTTTTTCAGCTCATCTGCAGCGGGTCCGCTTTCATGTATTCCCGCAGTACAGTTGTCGCGTAACTCCCTTTGGGCAGCATGAACTCCAGCACCGCCTTTGATTTTCCGGGGTTCAGTTCGTCTTCCGAGACCTCGAACCTGGGTTCCACATTCAGGAGGACTTCCCGGCGGATGCCTTTCGAGCTCATTTCCGGGATTTCTTTGATGTTGAAGCCTTCGAGAGGAACTTCAAATTCTTTCAGGACTTCCTGCTCGATTTCTCCAGGGACTCCGGATGCGAATTCGGTGGCATAGCCGGGGAGAGGGGCGGTTATGAAGGCGCGCTTGCGCTTGAGCAGGCGGTTCATTGCGTTTACCTTTTCGGCGCTTACTCTCTCGGTCCGGGAGCTGTCCGGGAGCCCGGCTTCGTTTTTGAAGCAGACGATGTCCCCTTCCACGGCAAGGTTCAGGGGGAGACCCTTTTCAATCCGGCGGCAGAGGATAGTGTTGTATATGCAGGACTGGTAAGCATGGGCAAACATGCGGTAGAGGTTTTTCGGGAGCACCAGGAAAGAGCCCGCAAAGTCATCCGGGTTTGCTATTAGGTGGTTCATCATTGCCCGTTCATGCCCCATGCGGAGAGGGTACTTATCGAGGCCGGTCCTGAAGTCCCTGGTCTCTTTTACGTACTGCCTGGCGGCTTTTGTCTCTTCTGGCTCGTCGGGGAAGGGCTCGGCAATGTAGGTCATGGCTGCTTTTTCAAAGTCGCCTTCAACTATGGCTTTTCCTACCAGGTGAGTGACCGGGCGGACCGAGCCAAAGCGTTGGATCCCGAAAAAGTTGGGGACGCCGCCGGCAGCCAGGACCTCTTGCGTGGCTTTTCCAAGGATGTTCCGGGTCTCGTCCGCCGGGAGGCCGATATTCCGGACTGTGATTCTGAACTCGTTTCCGGTGAGGTCTCCGAGTTCCACGGATTTTTTAGACCGGCCCAGGACTTTCATTTCCACGTCTTTCAGGCGGACCTTTTCGATAGCCTCTGCGTCCACACCAAAGATGCTGATCTTCTGGGTTGTCAGCGCCCGCTTGTCCTTCGTACCTGCAACGGTGATCCGCTTCTGGCTGATCTTCAGGATCTTTGCAAGGGTCCGGGTAAAATGGTGGGTGTCCCAGTCGCGTTTGGTGACTTCAAGGACCAGGTGCTTGCCTTCCGTCCCCTCCTCCCGGTTCGTGATCTCTTTTACGATAAAGTCCTCCACTTCCTGCCGGAGCTGTCCCCCGAGACCTTCGGTGTCTGTGGAGTAAAGGCTGATTCCAATCTGTTTTTCGATATTGGGAACTTCCATAAGCTTTAAACACTCCTTAAGCGGTTTTTGGAAAAATTAAGGAAAAATGAATAAAGAAAGGGTCTCATGAGTTTGATTAATTCCCTCATGAGGCTATCGTATCACGGGTTTGGTATACCGTGCTTTATGAATTTATGAGCTTATTGCGCTTTGGGTTTATCGCGTTGTTGTTTATCGCGTTTTTATTTATTACGTTGAATTATCCTGTGGCTTCCAAGCTGATGTCAATTACCTGTACTCCGCTCGTATTCAGAAAAGTCCAGCTGTCCACGGGGGTATCGGGGTTTTCCCCTGTTGCGAGTTTTGCCGGGGCAGTAGTCCCCGGGAGGCCGCCTGCGTAGAGGCTGGAACTCGGGTCGAGCATCAGCCAGGAGCCGTAGTCGTCGGTCAGGTAATAGACGTCAACATTTCCGTAGTAGGCCCTTACCCCTTTGATTATGGCATTTGTCGTCCCGGTCTCGTTGCCTATGTAGGCCGCGGCAAAAGCGTGGTTGTCCGTGAGGTAGAGCCTTGTTGTGCCTCCCACGGCTTCGATCAGGGAAGCCAGGAGGATTGCCTGGTCTTCACAGTCCCCTGCCCCTATTTTCAGGGTCGCATTGGCGGGTTCCCAGATGTCATTTCCTCTCGGGTCGTTTATGTACCCGATATCCACGCTTACCCGGTCAAAAAGGGCACAGACCTGATAGATGTTGAACGCTCCCGGATATTCCTCAGAGCTTTCTGCAGCAGCTTTCCTGACGGCAAGGTCTTCCGGTTCCACAAGCCCGTTCAAGATTTCGAAATAGGGAAGGGTGTTGTATTTGTAGAGAGGATCGAGTTTTTGGGGCACGGGCTTTGCTTCAACCGTAAACTCTTCCAGGAACTGGGGTTCGTATTCGTGCCATTTCCCTTCCGAAGTACTTGCAAATAGCCAGAGGACAATGTTCAGGGTGGGTTCATCTTCCCCTTCTGGCATCCTGGCCGAAAGCACTCCCAGGCACTGTTCCTCTTCCGGACCGAGCAGGGCGCCGCAGTCCTCGGAATACACCAGGTTTTCGGAATTGCTGACCGAGACCCCGTACCTGTCGATAAAGATGGGGTTTTTGCCTTCGTTTTTGACATTTACCCTGATATAGCTTACCGCGCCCTGGTAAAATTCAGCAGTCTGGTAACTTGTGCTCAGGGAAAACCCGGGGTCCCTGGGGGTCCTCAGAACCGGAGTCTCCTCATTTTTCCGGGGGAAATAAGCCGGCACCTGCGGAACAGTGAATAAGCTGGAATCAGGTTTGAAAACCTCTTCCTGGTTTTCCCCCGAATTTGAATCAAAAAAATTTCCAAATCCGTCCCTGAAGGCTCCGAACCCGGGAACTGAGTCCGAAAGCAGAATTCCGGCCGTGGCCACCACAAAGCCTATGCATAAAACGGCAAGTATCGAAGCTACGGCTTTTCCTGACAACCTGGGTTTTTCCATGAACTCACTCCCAAATCCGGTCCTAAAGGAACTTTCCGATTTCCCTGTATTTCCGGAGAATCAATTTATCCGGTGAATTATTTACCTTGAGAACCACTTTATTAACTCTACACGATACGGATTTCCTTGTTTTTTTGCAAAAGCGTTCACAAAAGTTTCAGGTCCTTTGTGACCTTATCTATAAGCTCTTCTTTTGCCGGCCCGATTCCGAGGACTGTGACCGTGCCCGGGGGGATTTCGGTCAGCCCTGCGTCCTGGATCAAAGCTGTGGGCAGTCCTTCCCGTCTTGCCTTTTCCTTAAGCTCGTAAAGGTCTTTCAGGGTCGGAACTTTGAGAACAACCTTTTTCTGTCCTCCATCTTTCCATTTTTCAAGGTCACTCTTGCTTGCCCATTCCGAAGCCGAAACCGCAGCATGGGCCACCTGCACCGCAAATTTCCCTTTGGACAATTTCAGGTCGTTCCGGGTAACTATGCACTGTTTGTATTCACTCATCCTTTGCCTCGGGCCTTATCAAGGTCAACTTATACTTTAAACGTTTCCTGTACTTTTTTGAGGGTCCCATGTAACTTTTCGTGTTATTTTCCATATGACCTTCAATATTCACTGCATCTTTTGTAATCAATTTCATAAAATATTTTTCATGTATCCCAGGATATCCCCGGCGGGATTTATCCCCCAGGAATCGAAGATGCCTTTTCCGGAAGGTGTCCCGTTAACTTCCAGGATTTTCTGGGTGTTTCTGCTTCTGCTTCTGCTTCTGCTCTCCTCTTCCACACCCTCTATTATGTCCACGCCCGCAAACACAGCCCCGATGGCTTCGGCTGCTTTTTCCGCAAGGGTTTTTTGCTCTTCGGTCAGCACGCAGCGGTCCGCGCTTCCACCCTGGCTGAGGTTGTTCACCCAGGAACCGGCAGGAGCCCTTCGGTAAATGGCCCCGACTGTTTTGCCTCCGACCACAAAAGCCCTGATGTCCCTGCCCGGGTTTTCAATGAACTCCTGAATGTAGAGCATACCCCTTTCTGCAAGCAGGGCTTCCAGGGCTTCTTCCACGGGAACAGGCTGGCTTTTCCGGTCAGAAAAAAGGACTTCTCCGTCCCTTACCCTTACAATATCCTTTCCCTTGTACCCGAAAACAGGTTTTATGACCGCGTCCCCGAACCCTGAGACCACCTTCAGGGCAGCGCTGGCGCTCTGTACTGCTCTGGTTTCGGGGACAGGGAGCTCGGCTTTTGCCAGGAGCCAGGAAGCGTGGTATTTGTTGGCGGCGTTCTGGATTGCTTCCGGGGAATTGATAACCGGGATTCCTTCCGCTTCAAGCTCTCTCAGGATGTCGAATCTGAAAGAAACCCCTTCCAGGGTGCCTGCTCCAACGTCCCGCACGATCACGGCTTCAAGGTCGCTAAGGCGGGTTTCCCCTACTTTAAAATCAGTTTGTGAGTTTATGCTGACCTCTGCGCTCCTGAGGTCAAGAATAAGAGGGGAAAAACCTTCTTCCCGGGCTGCCTCGATCAGGGCTCGGGCCGTCCAGTCCCCAGGGTCGGTTACTACAATCCCTATTTTTTTCATAGGGTAAAATCTGAGCTTTTCCTGATTAAGTTTACGATAAAACAGGAGCAGGATGTTTAAAATTTTTAACAGACTCAATTATTTTTACAGTTTTTCGGCATGTTCCTGAAACTTTTTCAGTTTTAGTTCTGGTGCCCATCGTTAGCTTTTCGAATATAATTCATTAGCTAAATAATATGCTTTATGTTACTTGGTCTTGTTTTACTACCTTGCATAGCAAACATGAGCGGAGGTAAACCCACCGAATTTGCAAGTTTGAGCATTTTCCTCCAAAAAAAAGCTAAGGCTGGCTTGTACAAAGTTCTTACCAGGTATTATGCTGCCTTCAGAGGTTTTATGCTGCCTCAAGTCAGCCTTTGCTTAAAAACGGTCATCAACCTTAACTGAGAATTTCTTCTCTCTGAGCTTCTCCTTGAGTTTCTCCATGGGCGGTTCTTTTAGGGCTTTAGGGGCCGCCCTCAGTTCTCCGGGATCTCAGTTTTAGGGACTTCAATTTTCCGGGCTTACCTCTGCTCCTTTCTTTCTCCTTTTTCTCTTCCTTTTCTTCTCTCAGGGCCGGGTTTTTACTGCTGTTTCTCTTCCCAGGGCTCAATTCCCTGCTTTTTCCGATATTCGTTGATCGCCATGTGGATGGCTTCCCTGGAGACCACCGAGCACTCAAGTTTTCCGGGAGGCAGGCCCCCGAGAGCTTCGGAAACGGCTTCATTTGTCAGGTCCCAGGCATCTTCCAGGGGCTTTCCCTTGATCAGTTCCGTTGCCATGCTGCTCGATGCGATTGCCGCCGCGCAGCCGAAGGTCTTGAACTTCACGTCCTCGATGCGGTTATCCTTTATCTTAAGGAAAATTTTCATGAAATCCCCGTGAGGGTTTCCGGCTTCCCCTACCCCGTCGGCGTCTTCGATTTCTCCCACGTTTCGCGGGTTTGTGAAGTGGTCCATTACCTTTTCATTATACACCCGATTTCCTCCTGGAATTTGTTTCTCACGTGCTTGCCTCAGGTTGTCGGCCTGTAGAAAGGGGACATTGCTCTCAATTTCTCGATGATTTCCGGCAGCACTTCCAGAACGTAGTCTATATCTTCTTCGCTGTTGGCATCCCCCAGAGTCAGGCGGAGGGTTCCTCTGGCAATTTCAGGGGGAAGCCCTGTTGCCGTGAGTACGTGGGAAGGACCAAGGGCACCCGTGGTGCATGCGCTTCCCGTGGACCCGCAGATCCCGGCCTGGTCGAGCATGAGCAGCAGGGACTCTCCCTCGATAAATTCAAAGCTGAAGTTCAGGTTTCCCGGCAGGCGCTTTTCCGGGTGCCCGTTCAGCCTGGTATGGGAAATTTCCAGGACACCTTTCCTGAGCCGGTCCCGAAGCTTCATTATCTTTTTATTATGAGCCTCGATATCTGCGGTTGCAAGCTCGATTGCCTTTCCCATGCCGACAATCCCGGCGACATTTTCCGTACCGGCCCGCTTTCCCCGTTCCTGTGCGCCGCCATGCATGTAATTGTCAATCTCCACTCCTTTCCGGATGTAGAGGGCTCCCACCCCTTTCGGCCCGTAGAACTTGTGCGAGGAGAGGGAAAGCATGTCCACGTCCGAATGAGCCCGCTTCATGTCCAGCGGGACTTTCCCGATCACCTGCACGGCATCGGTATGGAAGGGGATCCCCTTCTCGGCGGCGATTTTTCCTATCTCTAGTACAGGCTCAAGGGTCCCGATCTCGTTGTTGGCGTACATGACCGAGATCAGGATGGTATCGTCCCGGATCGCGGCTTCCACATCCGCAGGGTCAACAAGCCCGTCCCCGTCCACAGGCAGGTAGGTCACGTCAAAGCCCTTCGTTTCCAGGTACTCGCAGGGGTAGAGCACGGCATGGTGCTCGATCGGGGTTGTGATAATGTGTTTTCCTTCCTTTCGCCTGGCAAAAGCCGTCCCCTTGACAGCCCAGTTGTCGGACTCCGTTCCCCCCGATGTAAAATAGATTTCTTCGGGCTCGGCTCCCAGGGCTTTTGCAAGCTGTTCCCGGGCAGTTTCCACCGCTTCCCTGGCTTCCCTCCCTATGGAATACAGGGATGAAGGATTCCCAAAATGCTCTTTCAAAAAATACCGCATAGCCTCAACCACCTCGGGTTTGCTGAAGGTGGTGGCCGCATGGTCCATGTAAACGAAACGTTTCTTTCCCATCAAAACTCCCAATGAAAATAGGGGCTTTTCGTAATATGAAGGTATTGTTTTTTAGACCCATATCCACTTAGACCCATCTCTTTCAGGCCCATACCTCTTTTCCAGACCCATAACAAATTTATATAATGAGATTTTCCCTGTACCCCACCTGAATCAGGTGGAGGCAAAACAAACCTTGCTAAAACAATTCTCAATTATCCTGAGCATTTATTTTCTGGGCGAGCTCCTGCAAAAAGCGTTCGGTCTTCCGGTCCCGGGCAACGTCATAGGCATGCTTCTCCTCTTCTTCGGCCTGTCTGCGGGCGTGATCAAGCTCGAAATGATCGACAAAATGAGCGGGTTTTTGCTTGATAACCTGGCTTTCTTCTTCCTGCCCGCAGGAGTCAGCCTTATCACCTGCTTTACCCTGCTGGAAGGGAAGTGGACGGCGATTCTCGAAATCTCCTTGCTTTCAACCGTTGTGATCCTGGCCGTGACAGGGCTTACCGTGGAACTCGTGAAAAAATACCATAATAAAGGGCAGCCTGAATCCGGTTCCCCGGAAAAACCCGGAGCTACAGCCGAAAAAGCTGCGGCGGGAACAAAAGCCAGAAACGTTGTAAATACAGGGGCATCAGAGCCTTCACAGAAATATGTGCCGGAAAATGTGTCGGAAAATGTGCAGAAACATATGTCGGAACATGAGCCGACACATGTAATGGAGCCTGTACAGGAGCATGTACGAGAGAATATGCATGAGCATGTTCAGGGGAATGTTCAGGGGCAGGTGAGCTAAATGTCGGGCTTGCAGGCGTATCTTGCCGAAGAATTCGTTTCCACGCCCCTTTTCGGGATTCTGCTCTCCCTCGTCGCCTACCAGATAGGCATTGTACTGTACAAAAAGGTCCGGGTATCAGCCCTTAACCCTCTCCTCGTGGGCTGCGTTATCGTAATTATTCTCCTCATGTACACCGGGGTCGATTTTGAGACCTACAACAGGGGCGGGGACTATATCTCCTTCTTCCTGGGCCCCGCAACCGTTGTCCTTGCCGTCCCCCTCTACAAAAAGATCCAGCTCCTGAAAAGTGACGCCCTCCCAATCCTTGCCGGCATAAGCGCAGGCAGCATTGCGGGAATGTCAAGTATCCTCGTCCTTTCCCGCTTCTTCGGGCTCGATGAAGCCCTGAGCATTTCCCTTATCCCAAAGTCCGTTACCACCCCTATAGGCATGGAAATCTCAAGGCAGCTTGGTGGCCTGCCTGCCGTAACCGTGGCTGCAATCGTGATCACGGGGATCATCGGGGCTGTCCTTGGACCTTTCATCTGCCGCTGCTTCCGGATAAAAGACAAAGTCGCAGTCGGCGTTGCTATCGGAACCGCCTCCCACGCCCTCGGGACCACCAAAGCCATAGAACTCGGGGAAACCGAAGGGGCGATGAGTGGGCTTGCAATCGGGATTGCAGGGCTGCTTACGGTATTTCTTGCACCGCTGCTGGTTTACGTATTCGGGATTATTTTCTGAAGCTTACAAGTTTTTAGCCAGGAAAAGGTGACCGTGATCCATCATTCAGTTATTCCGAAAAACCTTTTTCGAATTGCTTTTCAGGTACCGGCACTCTCACCGGTCGTCCAAGACGACCGGCTTTTCCATGAAGTATATTTTCATAACTAAAAAGTATCTCAAGATGACTGACAAAAGTCATCTGTATAACTAAAAAATATATCTCAATGACTGGAAAGATTCATCCAAACGACTATCAAGTATCTCTTGATGACTTTTACAGGACATTTGCATGTACAAGAAAAGCATACATCTGGCTTATTTGGAGTGTTCTGAAAAAATATACGGCTTTAATTTTTAGTCAATACAACGGAAAAAAGGTTTAAATCGTCAAATTTCACGTATTTTTCTATGAATTTTTATGGAAAAGCCGGCCGCTTCGCTGCGCTCGCGCCCGGTGAGAGCCCGGGGTTCTGAGGTCATGCAGAAAATTCGGCTGTTAAATTGATGTTAAAGCCCTGAGCGTATTGTAAACGAAAGCGGCTTCTAAGTCGAACGCACCGATTACTTCCCATACGGCCATGTTCGGTCAGGCGGTCTGGAAAAAATACGGCTTCAAAGGGCAGGAAAATGATGCTGACAACGGGGTGGAAAAAAGTAAAAAGTAAAAAGTAAAAAAGTAAAGGTGTTTCCCTTTTCAGGGCTTCACCTGAAATTCGTGTACATCTGCATCTGCACATCTCCCCTCTCGATCTTTTTCCGGAGCGTCTCTTTTGCAATGCCCACGTAGATTTCCCGGACCTGGGGAATGAGCATGGAAAACCCGATGGCGTCGGTCAGGAAGCCTGGGGTAAGGAGGGCAAAGCCACCGATGAGGACGAAGAGGCCGTGCAGAAGTTCGTTTCCTGGCATGTAGCCCTGGCTGTTTGCTTCCTGGATCTTGCGGAGGACGAGAAAGCCCTGGCTTTTTGCAAGGTAAGCGCCAATGGTTGCGGTTATGAAGATGACCATCACTGTGTTAAAAGCGCCGATCACGTCTCCGATCTTGAGCAGGAGGTAGAGTTCCACGAGGGGAATAATCAGGAAAAGGGAAAAGAGTTTTAGAAACATGTTTGTCCTTTTCTGGGGTTGTTTAATGGTTATCAAACAATTTTTTTCGGTTTTTTGCCTGATACCGGGGTTTAACTCTTATTAACCACTCCATCTATATTGTTTTTTTGGAGTTTTTCGGTTTTTGGAGTCTTTTCTTTAAAAGGGGCAATGGTCTGGCAACAATTTAGCAATGGTCTGGCAACAATTTTATTCCTTAAATGAGGGCAAAGGCTCTTAGATCCCTTAGATATATCAGTATGCTGACACCGATCAGCAGGATCCCCACATAAAGTCTCATCCCCTGCGGCGAGAACCTTCTTGCAACAGCCGGGCCCAGTTGTCCTCCCAGGACCACTCCCGGAGCGACCCAGAGCATCGTATCGAAAATAAGTACCTTCTGTTCTACCAGGACAGAGATAAAGTCCGGGGTCAGGCGGAAAAGGAGGGCGATAAGGTTGACAATGAAGATTATGGGAATTGTGGAACCCACAGCTTCTGCGGGTGACTTTATATCTTTATGTTCCATGATACAGGGTGATATCAGTTTGCCAAGCCCGGTTGCGATGAGCCCTTTCAGAAAGCCGGCAACAGCAGCGCGTTTCCAGCATATATTGTCACGGGTTACGAATTCTTCAGGGACTTTTCCCCTGTAGTAAAGCCAGTAGCGGTATATGAGGTAGCTCCCGTATCCCAGGATGAAACTTGCAAAGAGGAGCAGAAGTAGTCCCACGGGGGCAAAGGGTACCAGCAGGGCTCCTACAATAGCTGTCGGGATCGTGATTTTCAGGTACTCTTTCACTATGTACCAGTTAACGGTTTTCTGTTTCAGGTTCCTGAGTACGCCGGAGCCGAACCCGAAGATCATGGTCAAAAGCCCGAGCCAGAAAGCCGTTTTCGCGTCAAAGCCGAGCCATATGATGTAGACCGGAATCCAGAAGTTCGTGCCTGAAATGCCTGCGGACATAGCAAGGATCGCAATAATAACGGCTACGGGAAAGAGGTAGTAGTAGGTCAGGCAGTCAGGCATGGTGGTCGTTTTCTCCTGTGAATATGTTAGGATATTTTTTATCCTGCAAACGTGTTAGCTTTGAGAGGTCTTAGTTTTGAGGTGTGTTGGATTTGAGAGGTTTTTGTTTTGAGATGTCTTGTATGTGAAAAGTGATGGATGTGAAACGTGTAGATATGAAAAGTGCTGAATGTGAAACGTTTCAGGTATAATACTTTAATTAATTAAAAGTGTTTTATTGTATCGAATATATCGAAAAAAGGGTTTATTTGAGGTTTTTGCATGAAAACGATAGGAATGATCGGCGGGATGAGCTGGGAATCTTCCCTCGAGTATTACAGGCTCGTAAACGAAGCGGTCAAGGAGAAAATTGGCGGGCTGCACTCCGCAAAGTGCGTCCTCGACTCGGTTGATTTCGGGGAAATCGAAAAAATGCTGGCTGGAGGAGACTGGGAAGGGCTGGAGACCTGCCTGGGAGAGGCTGGCCTG
The DNA here is from genome assembly GCA_965601435.1 of uncultured Methanosarcina sp. Lineage (GTDB taxonomy): Archaea > Halobacteriota > Methanosarcinia > Methanosarcinales > Methanosarcinaceae > MTP4. The sequence continues at coordinate 8,378 of CBFCWE010000054.1, read as the reverse complement.
GAACTGAAAGAGGCGGGAGCGGATTTCCTCCTGATCTGCACGAACACCATGCACAAACTTGCGGAAAAGGTGGAAGCAAAGGCGGGGCTACCGCTGTTGCACATCGCTGATGCGGCTGCCGGGGAGATTCAGGCGGTAGGGCTGGAAAAAGTAGGGCTTCTGGGTACGAAGTTTACCATGGAAGAAGCTTTTTACAGGGAGCGGCTCGAAGAGAAGTTCGGAATTAAGGTGCTTATTCCTGAGGCAGAGGACCGGGAATTCGTGAACAGCGTCATTTTCAATGAACTGTGTCTGGGTATTATAAAGGACGATTCCAGGGAGAAATTCAGGGAAATCATCGGAGACCTTGTTTCAAAAGGAGCAGAGGGCATCGTCCTCGGGTGTACCGAAATCCCACTGCTTATCGGGCAGGAGGACGCGGAAGTTCCCGTGTTTGATACCACGAAGATCCATGCGCTTGCAGCGGTTGAATTTGCTCTGGAATAAGCTTTTGGAGGGTTTGACTGCTTTTTTGAATAGCTCCTCATTTCTCATTCTTAATTTCTTTTATTCTCAACTTTTTTCATTCTTAATTTCTCGAATTCTTAATTTTTTTAACTTGTGCTGTGAGTATTTGTATTATAAAAAAGTATTTATTACCCAAACAGTAAATAATTAGTGGGTAAGACATAACTGTTCCGGGGGCCTTTTTGGGAAATATAACCTTGAAGGGACCTGTTTTGGGAATAGAACTTTATCGGGATTGTTTTTGGAAATGCTATTTTTTCCGATAGAAACTTTTCCGGATTTTTGGGAGATTTGATTTTTATGGACCTGGATGCACTCAACAAACTTGTCTTTGATGTCGTGGAGATCGTCAGGAAGGATGAAAACGGGTTGGACTCCGGGGTTGATTTTGCCCTTGAGTTTTCAAGGGAGAATTCGATTTCAGCCGATTACCTTCTGGAACTTGCAAAGATCTGCGATTCCAGGGGCATGTTCAGGGAAGAGTATGTTTTCCTGAAAGCCTGTGCAGGCCTGGCAACCGGGAAGGTTCGGGTTGAGGCTCATTTCCTTTCCGGGGTGATCGCTTACTTCATAGGTTTCAAGGAAAAAGCTCTTGAGGAGTTCAGGGAGGTTCTCAGGCTTGACCCGGAGCATGTAAATGCCCTTTGCAATATGGGAATCGTCCTTGCAGACTTCGGAAACCTGGTTGAAGCCGAAAAGCTGTACAAACTGGCTCTGGAACTTGATCCCGGGAATGTCAGCACTCACTGCAACTACGGAAACCTTTTTTATGAACTCGGGGAACTGGAAAAAGCGGAAGTCGAATTTGAAAAGGTATTTGAACTTGATCCCGGGAATACAAACACCCGCTGCAACTATGCAAACCTCCTGGCAGAACTCGGGAGAAAGGAGGATGCAGAAGCCCAGTTTGAAACTGTGCTTGAAAAAGTTCCTGAGCATGTGGCAGCTAACTACAATTATGCCAACTTCCTGAAGCAAGAAGGGAAGTTCGGGGAAGCCGAATATCATTACAGGGAGGTGTTGAATGTAAGCCCGGGCCATTTAGATGCCCTCTGCAACTACGGGAATTTGCTTTCGGAATCTGGCAGGCTCGATGAGGCAGAAACCCAGTACAGGCTGGTGCTCAGGCTGGACCCAGGGGATACGGATACCCGCGCCAACTACGGTCAGCTCCTTTTCGAATTTGGGCGCTACAGGGAAGCCGAGTTCCAGTACAGGGAAGCCCTTGAAACAGACCCGTTCCATGTGCCCACTCTCTGCAATTACGGAAACCTGTTTAAAAGGCTCGGAATGCTCAGGAAAGCTGAAGACAAATACCGAGAAGCCCTGGAATATGACCCCAAAGACATTAAGACCTGTTATAATTACAGCATGCTCCTCTTCAAACTCGAAAGGGTTGAAGAAGCAAAGGAACACTATCTTAAGGCTGTTTCCACAAAGGATTTTCTTTCGGAACTTCCAACCTTTATGCTTTAATTCCGGTTAATCCGACAAATTCCTTTTAATTCGGTATATTTTGGTTAATCCGGTAATTTCCGGTTAATCCAGGAATTTCCGGTTAATCCAGGAATTTCCGATTAATCCGGCAGAACTCTTCTTCTCTATTTTTTTCTATTTTTTTCTACTTTTCCCTTTATATTAAAAATATTTGGATATTTGTTAGAACTATATAAATAATTATTTATAGATGGCAGAGAAACTTATTTTTGAGAGGTGCATCACCGATGGACTATTCTAGAGTTGATGAACTCGTATCTGAAGTGATTGCAAAGATTGGGCCGGACCGTGAATCCCTTGATTCAGCTCTGGATTTTATCCTCGACTTTGCTGCCACGAACTCTGTACATCCCAAAATGCTGCTGGAGCTGGCTGCGGTCTGCGAACAGCAGGGTATGTACCGGGAAGAGTATGTGTTTGCAAAAGCCTGTGCCAGGCTTGGGTCCGGAAAAACCCGGGAAAATGCCTTTTTTATCACGGGTGTGATGGCCTATCTTATGGGCTACTTTGAGGAAGCCGAATACTGCTACCGGCTTGTCCTGGAAGAAAACCCGGCCCATACTGCTACCCTCTGCAATTACGGGTCCCTCCTGGCTGATCTTGAACGCTTTGAAGATGCGGAAAACCTGTACCGGAATGCGCTCGCAAAAGAACCCGGCCATGCCAGTTCCCGCTGCAACTATGCTTTTCTCCTTGCCGAAATGGGGAGGCTCGAGGAAGCTGAAGAACAATATCTGCTTGCCCTTGCTTCCGATCCTGAGCATGTGGGAGCCCGCTCCAACTACGCTAACCTGCTCTCCGACCTGGGTCGAAACGACGAGGCGGAAAAAGAATACCTTGCCACCCTGGGGCTTGACCCGGAGCATGTGGGTACCCGCTATAACTACGGGATTTTCCTTTCTGCTCTCGGAAGGCTTGAGGATGCCGAAGTCCAGTATAGCGAAGTGCTTTCCCTTAATCCCCGGCACATCCATACCCTCTGCAACTATGGGAACCTCCTCTCACGCCAGGGCAGGGTTTCCGAAGCTGAGGTCCAGTACCGGAAAGCCCTTAAACTGGTCCCCGAAGATGCCGACCTTCACTGCAATTATGCCCTGCTCCTGCTTGACTGCGGGCGCAGTGCTGAAGCTGAAAAAGAGTTCCTAAAATCCCTCTCCTTGGATTCCATGAGAGTACCCCCCCACTACAATTACGGGCGTATGCTTGCGAAGAAAGGGCGGGTGGAAGAAGCCGAAGCCCAGTATATGGAAGCTCTTGTTCTGGACCCCGAGCATACCGGGACCCATTACAGCTATGGCTCCCTTCTGAAAAAACTGGGGAGAATGGAAGAAGCAAAACAGCACTACGTACTGGCCCTGAAAGAGAACTATTCTCTTGAGAGTGAAGACTGCCAGTGGGTTTTCTTCGATTGAGTTCGGGATGGCTTATTTCAACCTTTTGTTTTTTCCTTCTGTTTTCCCAATTAGTAATTATTAATCATTATCATTTTTTTCATTGATGGAAAGTGCCTGGTTTTGTGATTTTGCTTTCTTTATTTCAATCGGAACACCTTCTCTAAGAATACTCTTTTGACTTTCGGGTATTTTCTTCATTGATATTTTCTCCGACAATTTCAAGAGCAATAGCTCGATTTTTTCAATTTCGTCAACTGTTTTATATTGAGGTACAAAGGGAAAGAATGTTATATTATGGTTATAATCTTATACCTGACACTATAAAGTCTATTTAATAACTAATTAATATATTCAAATCTATTAAAAATATATTTGGAACGTTTAATTTCCAACCCTACCAACCCTACCAACCCTACCAACCCTACCAACCCATAAACTTGAAAAAATCTCTTTCTTGAGGTCGGATAATGGACTTCAACTCAATTGATGAAATTGTATATTCCGTTGTTGAAAAGATCGGATCGGACCGTAGAAACCTTTGCTTTGCGGTTAATTTTGCCCTGGAATTTGTTGAAAAAAATTCTTTCCCCCCTGAAATTTTGCTTGACCTTGCAGATGCCTGCAAAAAGCAGAAGATGTCCCTCGAAGAATATGTATTCGCAAAAGCCTGCTTGAGGCTGGCTTCCGGAAAGCTTCGGGAAGATGCCTCTTTTGCTGTAGGTAATGCGGCTCGCTTCCTGGGTTTACCCTGTGAGGCCGAAGCTAACTATATGGAAGCTCTCATAAAAAACCCTGAAAATGCGGACGTCAGGTCGGCATATGGGGACCTGCTCATGGAACTCTGGCGAATCGCCGAAGCTGAAAATGAGTATCAGGCTGCGCTTTCATTTGACTCAGGGCATGTGAAGGCAAATTCCGGATATGCATGCCTTTTAGCTCAAATGGGGCGGGTAAATGAGGCCGAAGAGTGCTATTCCCGGGCACTTTCTTCCTGTCCGGACTATGTCCCGGCAAGAGGAGGGTATGCAAACCTGCTCTTTGAGCTGGGACGTATCCGGGAAGCCGAAGAAGAATACAGGGCCGCACTCACCCTTGATCCCGAAAACCCTGTGCTGCACCACAACTATGGGTCGCTACTCTCTTTCCTGGGACGCGCTTCCGAAGCTGAGGACGAGTACAGGAAGGCGATTGACCTGAACCCGAGTCACAGGAGAAGCCGGTTTCATTACGGGAACCTCCTTGCCCGGGAAGGCAGGGTGTCCGAAGCCGAAGAACAGTACATCGAAGCCCTTGCTCTGGACGAAAATGATGCAAAGACCCACTGTAATTACGCAAACCTCCTTTCCCGTTTCGGGCGGAGGTACGAGGCTGAAATGGAATACAAAAAAGCCCTTGACCTGGACCCCGAAAGTGCCGAAGGGCACTACAGCTACGGGAACCTCCTTACCGAGATCAGTCGCTTTGTCGAGGCAGAAGAAGAATACATTAAGGCCCTTGGCCTGAACCCCTATTACCCTCCCTTCCATTACAGCTACGGCTTGCTCCTCAGAAAAATGGGTAAGTTCGATGAAGCAGAAAAACAGTATAACAAAGCTATGCAGCTAGACCCGGATATCATGGACAAAATACTGGAACCCTGGATTATCCTCGACTGAGAAAGTTTGACTGTTGAGGTTTGACTGTTGAGGTTTGACTGTTGAGGTCTGATTGGTAAAATTTGCCGAATATTTTAGGCTGATAGATTCTACCTGAGATGTGCTTTCAGATGCTTTGCAGCTTCTTCAGGATGCTTTGCAGCTTCTTCAGGATGCTTTGCAGTTTCTTCCAGGTACCTTCCAGGTACCTTCCAGGTTCTTCATTTAAGGGCAGGATAATCAAAAGTTAAGTTAAAGGTTTCACAGGGATTTGAGCAGAAAATACTCCTGTTCTTCGTCCCGTGTTTCGGTTTTTATGTTTCCGAAGACAAAGAGCTTAAGCTCTTTTTTTTCGGGCTCTCTTCCTCTAGTTTCTTCCTTCTTGATTCCTGTGTTTTCTATTTTCACTTCTCCGGCCTTTCCGTCCCCGAACAGTGCAAAGGCTCCCGAGTTCCCGAACCCCACATAATCCGGGCAGGAGAAAAGGGAAAGTAGTTTCCCTCCGAACCACCATTCGTATCCTTCCTTGAGGGCGGTGTGGGCTCTGATGACCCGTTTTAAACCGTTCAGCTCCAGAAAGCCGTCTACAAGGTCAGGCCCGTATTCTTTTACCGTGTCCCCTCTTCTCGATGCGCTAAGTCCGGGTTTTTCCGAGGGGTCGTTCCATAGGTAGGGAAAAGCGTTTTCTTTCGTGATCTTCTCGATATTTTCTACTCCGGTGATGCCCCCGTGTACGCAGAAGGTATGTCCCGAAAGCACGGCTCCCACTGGCATTTTCTTGTATGTCCGGCTGACCCCGGCCAGGAACAGCGAGTCGAAGCCGATTTCCTCAAAAAAACCGTAGTAGACGTTCATCTCCACCGTTTCGTGGTTCCCGCGCAGCAGGAAAACGTTTTCGGGGTCTTCAAGTTTCAACCGGAAAAGCCTCACAAGCACTTCCACACCCTGCGGCCCCCTGTCCACGTAATCTCCCAGGAACAGGAGGGTTTTGCAGCCTATTTCTTCTCTAATCTTCAAAATGAACTCCAGAGCTTCCAGGTTGCCGTGGATGTCCCCCACAAGCATGACAGGTTCCTCCTCGATCCGGAGCACGCTGGGTTCGGAGTTGAAAATACGGTTTGCTTCCGGCAGGAGGGCACGAAGGGCTTCCTTTGAGGCCGCTTTATCGGTAACATCTTTATCAGTAACATCTTTATCGGGAAATTCTCCTGAAGGCACTGGATCACCCCTGAAGACAAGTGGTCTGAAATCCTTTTTTTACGGTTAATTAAGTTTTGAAGTATGGTTAATTAAGTTTTGAAGCGCACAGTAATTTAATTTTTGCATCGATAAACGTTTCCTCCCGCTTTTTTCAGTGAGCCTTTGCAGGTTTCTACCATTTTTTTGAAAATGCTGTCTCTTTCCGGGTAGAAGGTATAAACCCGAACCCTGCATATATGAAAGAGCAGGAAATACCGGAAAATGATAAAGTTCCGCAAATAATACCTGAACAGAACTTTATCTAAGATTTAAGTTCGAATTTAAAAATAAGACTTTTTGGAGTGGGGAATGTGGAACTTGAAATCAACATGCAGGACCCTGCAAAGATGGACCTTGCCGATGTGGTGCTTGAGTATGAAGACCTGGTTTCCGCGATAGCCAGGCTGGAAGCCCGGCGGGAAAAACTCAGGAAACATATCCTGGACATCTGCAGGGAAAAAGCCATCGATGTGTTGAAGATAGGGAATGTGGAGCTCAGGCGGCAGGCAGCGGAGTGGAAGCTCTGGCATATAACGAGTTTGAAGCCCTATCTTGAAGAAAAGGGTCTCTGGGATATGGTGGAATCTGTCGACCGGAAGGTGCTGAGTGAACTTCTCGAAAAAGGCTTTCTGGAAGAAAGTGAGCTTAAGGGCATGTATGATGTTGAAACCAGATACAGTTTGCACGTTAAAAGGGATTGACTGCGGCTAGCTGCCTGATCATAGCTCCCTGGATCTATTTCATAAGGAATTGATCTAAATGGTTTTGATCTAAATGGTTTTGATTAAAATGGCTTGAATATTATTCGGTGTGATTTAATAAGGCTAATTATTTATAGAGTCGAATAAACTTACTTTAAAAGGGAAATTTCTGAGGGTTTTCCTCGGAGTTTTATCCCCTGGAGGTTTTTTTGGCATGGAGATAGATGCTGTCGACACTCTTGTTTCTGATGTAATCGAGCTGGTTGCATCGAATAAAAAGGATATCAAAAGTGCTGTTGAATTTACAGTCGATTTTTCAGGCAAACATTCGGTTTCTCCGGAAACCTTGCTGAAGCTTTCAGCCGTCTTTGATACCGAAAAAATGTATAAGGAAAAATATGTGTTTTCCAGGGCCTGCTCCGAACTTGCCGGGGGAAAGCTTCGCGAAGACGGCCTTCTAAGAGCAGGAAATACCGCGTCGGCTCTCGGGGAAAAGGAGCTGGCTGCGGGGGTCTACGAGGAGCTGCTAAGGTCAAGTCCGGACAACATTGAGGCTCTAAGCAGGAATGGGGCAGTGCTTGCGGAATTCGGGGAACTGGAAAGGGCCCGGGAACTGTACGAGAAGGTTCTGGAATTTAACCCCTACCATGTGGACACGCTTTGCAATTACGGTCGGCTCCTTCACAGGCTCAGGAGAATAAAAGATGCCGAAGCCGCTTACAAAAAAGCCCTGATCCTGAAACCCAGGCATGTTGAGGCCCATTGCTGGTACGGGGTATTGCTTTCAGAACTAGGGCAGAGGATCGAAGCAATTTATCATTATGGGCGAGTCCTCGAATTCGATCCGGATCATGTAGAATCGAACTTCCGCTATGGCCTCCTCCTGGAACAGGAAGGGGATGCTCTGGAGGCGGAAATCCATTACATAGCGGCGCTGAAGGCAGCCCCGGAAAACCCGGAGATCCACCGAGCTTATGCCAGGTTGCTTTCCAGGCACGGGATCATCTCAGGAGCCAGGCAGCATTTCAAGTATGCTCTCAACCTGGACCCCCATGACGTGGAAACTTGCTGTGAGTATGCCCGGCTCCTTGCAAGGTTCGGGCACCGGCACGAGGCCGAGGTCCAGTACAGGAAAGCCCTGGAACTTGACCCGATGAACATGGGTATCCTCTGCGGGTACGGGGACCTCCTCCGGGAAAAAGGGCAGCATTCCGAAGCCGAAGAATTGTACCGGCAGGCCCAGACGTGCAGCCGGGAGGAGTGAAACGGGGGGAATAAAAATTCGGTAAATCCGGTTTGAAATTCGACAAATGAAAAACAGAATCAATACAACCTTAAAAGTTCAATACAACCTTAAAAGTTCAATACAGCCTTAAAAGTTCAATACAGCCTTAAAAGTTCAATAC
>CBFCWE010000053.1:0-29230 GCA_965601435.1 uncultured Methanosarcina sp. | reverse complement strand
AGTAGAAGGGAAGAGTAGAAGGGAAGAGTAGAAGGGAAGAGTAGAAGGGAAGAGTAGAAGGGAAGAGTGGGAATGGGAAGTGAAGGGAAGGAAGAGTGGAAATGGAAAGTGAAGGGAAAAAAGGAAATGAAAGGAAAAACCGGGTCCTGGTAAATGCCCCCATAAAAGGACCTGAAAACTATGGCAAGTATTTCGGAGTTTGTTTTTCCTATCACAACTCAAAAGCCTGCATCTGCGGCAACTGCCCTTCGCACCCGGAACGCGGAAATATGTTCTGTGCACGGGGAAAAAGCAAGCTAACAGATGACATTCTCCCTGAAAAAAAGGCAGGTTGCCTGTGCCAGGACTGTGATCTTTATAGGAAATTCCGCTTTGAAGGGCAGTATTTCTGCATGGGGGAATGAGCAGCCGTGGATCACCCTTACTTTTCGCTCTTTTTCCCAGGGTTCCTGATTCAAATCCATAAAAGTTCCACGAATAACCATAAAGATCTCATGGATATCCAAAAAAGTTTCTTGAATAACTATAAAAGTCATGTGAGTAACTAAAAAAGTTTCTTGAATAACTATAAAAGTCATGTGAGTAACTATAAAAGTCATGTGAGTAACTAAAAAAAGTTTCTCGAATAACTATAAAAGTCATGTGAGTAACTAAAAAAGTTTCTTGAATAACTATAAAAGTCACCGAAATGACCGAAACCCGGGTTGAAAAAAGTTATAATGAATACTCTAAAACGGACGGCATGTCCCCCTGAACCTGAAGGTTCAGGGGGTCTTTACCCATGCTGTCATTGGGATGGCAGCTACCATTATGAGATAGGAAACGTTTGCCCCTCTCTGCATGTTTCCATCCTCTCTCATACAGGTTGCTATCCTCGTTTATATGGTTTCGGCAGATTTTGGTGGCTTCTTTTCCTTCCGGAAGAGAAACAATTTCTCCTTCTGCTTCAGGGGATATTCGGGCCCGAAGTCTCCCGAATGATTTCGTTTTTGTTTGCCATTTTTCAACCTCCATCAAACTTCGTGACACCGATCCGGTTTCCTGACAAACCCTTAGTCGGGTGTAAAAGGAAACAACCACACACGAAAGCTTCCTTTTATTCCGTTTTGTTCGCCATTTTTTACCTACATAAGTCAGGAACCGGTCCAGATCCTTGATGGGGCAGGACTGAAACAGAATGTTCCGGATTATCCAATTATATGTTAACAAAAATATTTAACCTGGCTCGTGGAGTCTTTTCCATGAAGTCCGGAATTTGAAAGTATCTGTGGCATTTACAAAGGTCAGATGCGCAGCCCTGCCATGGAGTCTCTGGATATCGGCCCTGAAGGACAAGCTTTGCACATGTCCTGAGATTTTTCAATCATATTGAAAAATTTAAGAGCTTTGAATCAGACTCCCAGGGATGTGGCTAACTTCCTTTCTCCCGGATGGGGTTAAAAAGAGAAACTGCTGGGGTTAAAAATATACTCTGAAGAATAAAAACGAAAAAAAATAAAAAACAAAAGCCCGGAGATTGCGGCTGTGCTTCCAACTGCAGGAATCTTCGGGCATTTTTCTATATATTATTTTTCTTGGTTTTACAATATGGATTCACTCGGCACTGCTGTTTCCTTCACCGCAAGTTTTGCATTCTCGTTCTGGGAGTAGAACCAGAGCGGTACATAGAGGGCAAGCACCACGAACCCGACGATGGTTGAGGTCCATCCCACTTCAAGGCTGTTCAGGAAGATCACACCGATCAGGCAGAGCGGCAGGTTGAAGATCCCGAAGATGATGGCAATGTACTGCCAGCCTTTCGGAGCCTTGAAGGGCCTTTCAAGGCTTGAGAATTCCGGATTCAATTTGGCCTTCACATAGGCAAAAAGACTGATCCCGTTTGCAAAGACGTATCCGATGGAAGACGCCGCCAGGATGGCAGCAGGGGTTCCCAGGGTAATAAGACCCAGATTGAAGATGGCAATCACGATCATGGCGTTGACCGGGGTCCCTTGAGGGTTCATTTTACCAAAGAACTTCGGCAGGTTTCCTTCATCGGACAGGGAGTACATTGCCCTTGAGGCTCCAAGGAAGGCAGTCTGGATGATCAGGATCATTGCTGCAATCAGCATGAGGATGGCAATGGCACCTCCTATGGGTCCGAGGGTCATCTGGGCAACCGGGAGCATCGGAGAGAAGGGCTCGGCCAGGATACCTTCAATTCCGAGGGTACCCGTACATGCTGCCTGGACCAGGATGAAGGTCACAAGACAGATCCCACCGCAGATGAAGAGGGCTTTTGGGACATCGGACTTCGGTTCCTTGTACTCGGGCCCGTAGATTGCTGCGGTTTCCCAGGCACAGGCACTCCATTGGGCCATTGCAAAGAGCCCGAGCAGGATCAGGATGTGCTCAAGGTCCCAGGACCATTCGGGAGGCAGCCAGGCGCTCGTGATGTTACTCATTTCAAAGTGCCCGGTTACAAAGGGGGCAAGGGTAATAACGATAAGAGGGGCAAGGGCAAGTACGGCGAGGATATACCCGAGCGTTGCTCCGCCGGAAAGCCCGCGATAATTAACAACAATAAGGAAGAAGAATACAACTGCTCCGGATGCGATGTAGAGAGCCAGGTCCGGCACCCCGGCAAAGGCAGGGACAAGGCCTTTAAGGTAGCTTCCGATCAGGATTGCAAAGATCGCCAGCACCGGGTTCCAGGCAAACCAATAACTCCAGGCACTGAAGCCTCCAAGGAGCTTGCTTTTGTCATACTTTGCGTTCTTATCTTTTGTCTTGAATACGCTCTGGGCATATCCGGGCAGTCCTGAGGCTTTCGGGAACATGGTGGCAAGTTCTCCGTAAGCAAAGTTCTGCATGAAACCCTGGAACACGGAAAGAGCCCATACAATAATTGCAAAAGCCCAGACATAACTTGCGAAATAGCCGATGGACGGCAGGATCAGCACAGGGACCCCAAGAGCAATTGCAAGCCCCTGTTTCCAGTCGATTGTTCTTTGAAGCCCTCCGGCTTCGCTGCTTTCTTCAGTCATACTCTGCACACACTCCATATTTTTTTGGATTGGACGACGATTAGCTCCGCTCTTGACAGCAATAATCAGCTTTAAGCAGGTTCTGTAATTTTAGAGGAGAAAGCAGGAGGCACTGTCCGGAAAGAGGCCAGGATTCTTTCCAGGGAAAAGGCCTCCCGAAAAAAACTATTCCCACTCCCCGGCAATTTGCCGGTTCATTGTAGATGAAATTGGGACAGGGGCTCTGTTTTCTCCTTTCTTCAGGTTTTTTGTCAAATCTTTTTGGCTTATGCGATCTGTTTCCTGAAAAGGTCACAGGAGTTGATCTGGACGTCGAGAAGCTTTTCGATGTTCATCTTTGCGGCAATGCCCTTTGCTGCGCCTGCCACGGAGGTGATAACACCAATGTCGAGTTCTTCACGGAGTTCCCTCATGACGTATTCGTCCGAGAGGTCCATGGTTTCAACGCCGAGTTTCTTTGCGACATATTCCTTGGCTTCTCCGATTCTCATGTTCTTTGAGAACTGCATCCTTGCTACGAGGTCTCCTGCAGCCCGAAGTCCGGTCATCCCGGAAGCCATGATGTGTGCGATCGGCATACCCACCGGGTCGCCGACTCCGATCTATATGCCGTCTACGCCTGCAATCTCAACCATTGCCTTGCTGGCCCTGGTCACGGCGTCGATGGGGGGAGTTTCGAGCATTGGAATTCCGCCCACACCCATACCCATGTCCACATGACAGGGGATCGGAGAGGCTTCCACGGCTGCTTTCATGAAGGTAACCGCTCTTGCAAGGTTCCAGGCTGAGGTCTTGCTGGTGTTGGTATTGCAGACAGGCCCGAAGACGTTTGCTCCTGCCTTTGCTATAAGAGGTGCCTGCTGGTGCGGCCAGAGTCCGGCGAGGATCTTGCCGTCGTACTCGAGTTCCCCGTGCATACCCAGGACGCATTCCCCGGCCATGCCGGCTTCAATGTACATGTTAGGGAACTGTTTCCTGAGAGCTTCGATTGAGTGCAGGGTCCCGTAGATATCCCCGTCTCCGGCTGCAGCAATGGTGTCGAAGTTAACGCCGTCCGTGCCGCTTGCCATGAGCTTCTGCATGATCCAGACCATGTCCCGGTCCATGTGTTCGGCTGCGTGCTCAATGGATTCCCTGGCTTCCTGGATCTTGAAAGCCTTCATGAGGTCTCCCGGGTTTTCGAAAGGACCGTCAGGAGTGTAGTACAGTCCCATGTTCGGCATTGCCCCGTAAAAGAGCGGGATGATCATGTTCTGCTGGCAGACTTCCATTGCCTGGCACTCGTTTGAAATAACAGGTTTAACAGGCTTGTAACTGTAGTCGATATGACCCAGTTCCATGGTGTCGGCCCCAAAAGCTCTCTCGTGCATCATGCAGCCGACCAGGCGGCTGGAGGGGATACCCACGCCGCTGTTTCCCTGGTCCCCGTCAATCCTGAGGGTCCCGATGTCGTGGGTAACAGGTACTTCCATGCCCTGTTCCACACTTACGGTTTTACCCGGCATCATCAGGATTTCCGCAAGCTTGTCGATTTCATTTCCGGAAAGGGTAGGAATTTCACCAAGGTCTGCGGCGTTAGCCGTACCTGCCTCGATTTCCTCGACGATCTTTTCTTTTGTCAGGAAGACCCGCTTTCCGTCTCCCATCCTTAAAGTGTATTCTTTTGCCATTTTTTATCCTCCGTGATCTGGATTAAAGGAGAAGCTCCTTTGCTTTGGCAACTGCTTCACTGGCGTTTTCAGCGTAGCAATCTGCCCCGATCTTCTCAGCCCAGGCCTGGGTGGCGGGGGCGCCTCCGACCATTACCTTGACGTTCTCCCTCATGCCTTCCTCTTTCAGGAGCGCGATGACTTCTTTCTGGCCCGGCAGGGTTGTGGTCATCAGGGCAGACAGGCCGATCATGTTTGCTTTGACTTCCTTTGCCTTTTCAATGAAATCCCTGAGAGGAACATCCCTTCCGATGTCATGGACTTCAAAACCTGCGGACTGGAGCATGGTAGAAACAATAGACTTCCCGATGTCGTGTACGTCTCCTTCCACGGTCCCGTTCACGATGACCCCGAGCTTTTTGCTTTCACTGCCTTCCGGCATGTCGGCTTCAAGGACTGCGACCCCTGCGGACATTGCATCGGCAGCCATCATCACATGGGGCAGGAAAAGTTTTCCTCTTTCAAAAAGAACCCCGACTTCGTTCATGCCGGCTGCAAGTCCTTTATCAATGATTTCTGCGGGTTCCATTACTTCTTTTGCCTTTTCTACGGCAGCGAGTACTACGTCTTTCTTACAGGAAATAATCGCATCCGAAAGTTCCTGAATTAATTCTTCTTTGTTTGCCATTTTTAAAACCTCCATTCATAGGAAAACCGTTTTGCCCCTGAGAGAGAAAGGGCTGATTCTTCTTTATTTGCCATTTTCAATCTTTCTTGCATCATGAAACAGTCCGGCTTTCTGAAGTACAGGGATAATCTGGAAATCTTAATAACCCTGATTGTCTTTATTTTATATTTTCTAAAACATATAGCCTAGCCCATGCCGTTTTTTCCAGGATGCCCGGAATTGGGAGCTATCCCGGGCTCCGGGAAGGTCAGGAGGTATTGACAGGAAAAAAGAGATTCAGGCAGGCAGATGCGCCAGGTCCCTTCAGGCGGATAACGGTATTATTATGAGCATATGCGCAGGAGGACGGCATAGCTCAAAGTATTGGTCTGGCGCAAAGTATTGGTCTGGCTCAAGAGATTGGCCATACGTGGGAGATTAGTATATATGGAAATGCTTGAATAATTAGAATAGACCTGTTTGAACTACAGTATAATGTGGTTTTGCGGGGCCCGGGGCCGGGAACCATAATAAAAAGCACAATATTTTTATAAATAGAAAGTATAAAATAGGTTAGAAATGAGCTCTTCGTTATGTGATACACTCTGGCTTTCCGAAAAAAGGAAAAATCTGCTCCTTCTGTTGATGGAGGGTCCAAGGGATATGGGACAGATCAAAACGTCCCTGAACGTGACCTCCAAAGCCATGACGCCCCAGGTAAAGATCCTGATGAAAGATGAACTGATCGTCCAGGAAGAGGAGTCCTACGAGCTTTCGGAGATCGGCAGGCTTGTTGTCGGGAACATGCTCCCTCTCCTTAATACCCTGGAGGTTATCGAGGATAACCGGAAATACTGGGCTAACAGGGACCTTAGCATCCTTCCTGAAAACCTTTTCCTTAGGCTCGGGGAACTTGGGGAATGCATGCTTATCGAACCCGACCTGAACCACATGTTCGACCTTCCCAGGGAGTTTACGGAAAACCTGAAAAAAGCCGGGAAAATCCTTACCCTGGTTTCCTATTACCACCCACTCTACCCTTCCCTGTACTCGGAACTTGCGGAAAGTGGGGTTGAAATGTCAATAGTTGTTACCGAACCTGTGCTTGACCGGATGAAAAACGAGTGCAAGGAAGATTTTGAAACCATCATTAATGCGGAAAATACCCAGCTGGAAGTCTGCAGCGAAAAGGCGGGACTGCCAACCCTTGCCATTACGGACCGCTTCATGTACCTCTGCCTCTTCGATAAGCAGGGGAAATATGACCACAGTAAAATCATGAGTTTTGATGCAAGTGCCCTGGAATGGGGCAGGGAACTATTCATGCATTACCGGAAAGAAACCCGGAAAGTATCCGAGGCCTGAGGCTGCGGGTGTTTTCAAGAAGAAGTAAAAGGAGAAGTCCGAATTCGGAGTTTACTCGAGAGTTATTGCCTTAACCTTCCCTTAATCATTTCCTTCATTCATCCTTCCCGTCATTCGTCTTTCCACTTAACCTTCCCTTACCCCTTCACAGCAGGCCGAAAAACACAGGATTGAACCCATCATGAGATTCAAGGATGTCCCATTAAAAACCAAACTGATCCTTTACATCGTAATCGGGGTCTTGCTGGTGCTGGCAGCTTCCATGGGGGTTATCATCTCCACGGTTACCTCCCAGGAAGAAAAGCTGGCATACCAGCAGTCGGTAGAAATGTCTGCCAATTATGCGAACAAGTTCGATGCGGACATGAAAGCCAACTTTGCCATAGCAAAGACGATTTCCAACACCATGGACAGCTATGAAGCTTCGGATAGGGAAGAGGTCCTGAGCATCCTGAAAAACCTGCTTATTGAAAACCCTCTTCTTCTAGGGACATACGTAGCTTATGAACCCAATGCCTTTGACGGGAAGGACGCTGAGTTTGTAAATGCTTCCGGCCATGATTCCACGGGCAGGTTCGTTCCTTACTGGAACAAAATGAACGGACCTATTGTCCTGGACCCGCTGCTCCACTACGAACACTCGGACTATTACCAGCTTCCGAAGGAAAAGAAAGGAGATTTGCTTACAGAGCCATATTACTACGAAGGCGTGTTCATGATGAGTTATGTCTCCCCGATCTTTAAGAATGGGGAGTTCGTCGGGATCGGGGGAGTGGACGTGTCTCTGGAGTACGTGGACGAGGTGGTCAGCGAGGTAAGGACCTTTGATACGGGCTACGCTTTCATGGTGAGCAACACGGGGACATTCCTTTCCCACCCTACCCATAAGGACTGGATCGGGGAAAAAAGTCTCCATGACTTTGAGGGAGAGGGCCTGGAGAAAACCAGTGAGGACATTAAAAACGGAGTTGGAGGGCACCTGGAAACCACAGACCCTACCACAGGCAAGACCGTTGTGATGTTCTACGAGCCT
Organism: uncultured Methanosarcina sp.; assembly: GCA_965601435.1. Lineage (GTDB taxonomy): Archaea > Halobacteriota > Methanosarcinia > Methanosarcinales > Methanosarcinaceae > MTP4. Next base: position 21,490 of record CBFCWE010000053.1, on the reverse strand, counting down.
GTGGAAACGGGTAACTCCGCATTCGTCCTGGTCATCCCCAAAGAGGAAATGCTGGCCGGGGTGACAGCCCTCAGGAACAGGTTACTCATAATCTCGGCTGTCTCGATTCTCTTCATGGCTGCCCTTGCCTGGATGATTGCCCGTTCCATTACAAAGCCGATTGATGAAATTGTTGAAGGGTTCAGGTGCATTGCCGAGGATGCGGTCAAAGGAAAACTCGACAGCAGGGCAGATACCGATGTGGAAGTTGACTTCCGGGAAATCCCCAGGGGCCTGAATAAGATCCTTGACGCGGTAATCGTCCCCATACGCGAAACCATGAGGGTAACCAATGCCCTTGCGGCAGGGGAACTGAAAGAAAGGGTCAACCTGAACGTAGAGGGGGAGTTCAGGGAACTCGGGGATACCCTTGACAAATTTTCCGAGACCCTCAATACGATAATAGATGACTCAAATGCGGTCCTTACCGCTTTCCAGAATAACGATTTCAAACATCCGGTCAGGGTTCACGGTCAAGGAGACTTCAAGATCCTGACCGACGGGATAGAAGAAGCCCGTCGCTCTCTGGACAGGGCTACGGCCGAGCGCAAGGAAGTCGAAAAAGCCCTGCTGGCCTATGCAATGGAGCTTGAGCAGTCCAACAAGCTTAAAGAAGATATGGAAAGGGTCGTCAATAACAGCCCTGTGATTGCTTTCCTCTGGAAATACGAGAATAAGTGGCCCGCAGATTTCGTTTCGAAAAATGTCACCCGGCTTGGGTACGAGGTTGAGGATTTCACTTCCCAGCGCGTCCTCTACGGGGATATAATCCACCCGGATGACCTCCGGAAAGTAGAATCCGAACTGGAAAGGAACGTGGAGTCAGGTTCGGACACCTATTCCCTGGAATACCGGATCTTTACGAAATCCGGGGAACTGCGCTGGGTTGATGAGAGGACCTTTGTCCAGAGGGACCTGAAGGGCGGGGTTCACCTGCAGGGCATCATTCTGGATGTCACGGAGCATAAGAAAGCTGAGGATGCCCTGCTCCTGATTGAAGAAGTCCGGAAAAAAGAAATCCATCACCGGATTAAGAACAACTTGCAGGTAATTTCAACCCTGCTTTACCTGGAATCCGGGAACTTCAAGGACGAGAAAGTAATCGGAGCTTTCAAGGACAGCCAGCACCGGGTCAAGTCCATGGCCCTGGTTCACGAAAAGCTTTACCAGTCCGAGGACATGGTAAGCGTGGACTTTGCGGACTACATCCAGAACCTTACCGATTATCTCTTCCAGTCTTATTCCATTCGAAACGGAAACATCAGTCTGAAACTTGACGTGGACAGGATCTTCCTCGGGATGGATACGGCAGTTCCTCTGGGAATCATCATCAACGAGCTGGTCTCAAATTCCCTGAAACACGCTTTTGCGGAAAAGGACAGCGGGGAGATCAGTATCAGCCTGAAAAGGGATGAAAACAGTACGGCTGAAAATCCTGATGAGTACTTTTTACTTGATGTCAGGGACAGCGGTGTGGGCTTTCCGGAAGACCTCGATTTCAGGGACACGGATTCCCTGGGCCTTCAGCTGGTGGTTACCCTTGTTGACCAGATCGAAGGCGAGATCAGGCTTGACACGAGTAAAGGAGGAACCGAATTCTTCATCTGGTTCAAGGAGCTGAAGTACAGGACAAAATTATGAAGGAGTTTAAAATGGCCGAAGGAAGAATTCTTGTTGTTGAAGACGAGCACATAGTTGCAATGGGCATTAAAAAAATGCTGAAGAGTCTTGGGTACAAGGTAACAGGGATAGCTTTTACCGGAGAAGACGCTGTCAGCAAAGCCGAAAGCACCTTCCCGGACCTTGTGCTTATGGATATCATGTTGAAAGGAAACCTTGACGGGATCGAAGCCGCCCGGGAAATCATAAAACGCTTTGACCTTCCCGTGGTCTATCTCTCCGCATATTCCGACAGCCAGATCCTGGAACGGGCAAAACAGACAGGACCTTTCGGTTATATCGTCAAACCTTTTGAAGAAAAGGACCTGCACAGCAGCATAGAAATGGCGCTTCAAAGGCATACTGTGGAAAAAAAGAAGTAGGAAGAAAATTCTGATTTACAGGAAAATGTATAATAATTTTCAATCGGATGCAGGTATTTTCAATTAAAGGCAGAACGATTTTCAATTAACAGTGAAATATCTCCGTTGAATGAAAAAATTGTGTAAGGAGTAATATTAAGCCCTGAATCAAAAAAGAGATGGGTAAAATCTGCTGGATACTTTTTACACTCCGGTTTTTCCTTTTAAAGGGGGTGTTTGAATCGGATACACTTCCCCTTTCTTGAGAATCGGTTTTCCTCTCGCATGGGGCTTTCACTTTTGAAGGGTTTTAAACTTTCATGTGTCAGTTTAATTAAATCCCAGCAGATTCCTTATTTTATTGGTGAGTTCCCAACTCATATCCTATTTTTTACTATTGCCGTTTTACTATTGCTGTTTTTTTGTTGGTGAGTTCCCAACTTACATCCTGTTTGCGTTTAGCTGCCGTTTTTTTGCTGATGAGTTCCCGGCTCATCAACTCATATCCATTTGTGCTTATACTGCCGGCTTCTTCATTGATGAGTCCCAACTCATATCCCGGCATTGAGGTTCGTTTCCCATATGTCCAGATTTCCGCTATATGCCCTCTGATTTCATTTCCCAGTTACGTCAGAAGGGGGCGGATCTGCTCACATATATCTTATTCCCGATTATTTACTTTATTGAACCTCTGATCATTTCAAGGTTGAAACAGACGCTGACCGGAGAACGGCCAACGGGTTTCACTGTTCCCTGACAAATTAGTATATGCCCTTGCTTATATAAAGCCCAAACTCTGAGGATTCATCAAGAGTAACGGGTTCTGGATAGGGGCCGGGGACTTTGCCTGCGACAGGAGATTTTTTTATGGCTTTGAAAATTATAACAGGATTAAAATTCAGTTTTCGTCAGACATGAAAACAGGTACCTGGCATCCCGGAAGCTAAAACTGTCGTTCAGGATGCACAAAAAAATATGATGCTGTAAGGGCATTGTGGTAACCATAAAATATATTCCCATAACCATTTAAGGCACTGGGATGACTAACAACTATAGTTGAATAACTAATCAGGCCATCTGTAATCCCGAAAAAACATATTGGAGAATAAAAATAAGGATTCTTGAAAAAATGCCTGCTAAAAAATTCAAAGTCTAATTCAAAAACAGAAATGAATTCAAAACCAGACGAGGATTATTGGAGGTACCCGAGGTTGTGGCATAAAATCCCACCGCCACAACCTTCAGGTTATTTTTCAATGCATTTGCTGGGGTTCAAAAGAGAAGCATGAAGAACTGCCTCCATTTCTGGTTTGGCCAGTTTCTTCCTAGCTCTCATTTTCTCAGGCGGGCCCGCAAAGAGCCGAACTGCACTCCCACGTGCGAGCCGACATCTTCCGTTCTTCCCGAGATATTTTTCCCTTTTTTTGAGGATGCAATTTTTTGACTTTCGTCTTTTGAAATGTTTTTTGTGCCATATTGTTGTTTAAACTGTTTAAACCGTTTTTTGTGCCATATTGTTGTTTAAACCGTTTAAACCGTTTTTAGTGCCAATTTTTTGAAATTATCTAATTCAAGATGCCGGGATTTCTTCTGGCAATTTGCTATTGCCGGATAGATATTCCCTTTCAGTTCCTGATCAATTATAAGGCCTGTATATTATATAGCCCAAACCATGATGCTCTTTCCGAACTTTCAGGTCAAAGTAGTGCTGAAAGGAAATGGATAGATGAGGAAGAAATGAACGGGGGATGAGAAAATGCCAGGGTGAACGGATATTTTAACGCCCTTAAAATTTTCAATGCTATTTATGAAGCCACCTTATCCCAAAATCGAACTGTTATTTTTGATTGTCCTTTAATTTTTTTATATTCTACTCGGAACTTCCTTTCCGGTCTGAACACAATTTATAAATAAAAGAACTCTTATAAAATATCTTTTATAATGAGTTCTTCCCTGAGTGATACAATCTGGCTTTCTGAAAAAAGGAAAAACTTGCTCCTTTTACTGATGGAAGGGCCTCGGGACATCGAGCAAATAAAAGCTTCTCTTAATGTGACTTCAAAAGCGATGATGCCTCAGATAAAGATCCTGAAAAAGCAGGAGCTGATCCTTCAGGCCGAGGAAGTGTACGAGCTATCGGAGATTGGGAAACTGGTAGTTGGAAACATGCTCCCTCTCCTCAACACGTTTGAAGTCCTTGAGGACAACAAAGGATACTGGGCAAGCCGGGACATGAGTGCCATACCCGAAGACCTGTTTATGCGCTTGGGGGAACTCGGGGAATGCATGGTGATAGAGCCCGACCTGAACCATATGTTTGATCTCCCCCGAGAATTTACTGAAAACCTTGCGAAATCCAGGTGCATCATGAGTTCTCTTTCCTATTATCATCCCCTTTACCCTTCCCTTTATTCGAAACTTTCACAGAGTGACGCGGAAGTGGAAATCGTGGTGACGGAAGCAGTATTCGAAAGACTGAAAACCGAATCTCCGATCGAACTCGGCGTACTGCTGAATTCCGGAAATACAGTAGTGAAAGTCTTTAGTGAAGAAAGCCTCAGGCTTCCCACAATTGCTGTCACCGACCGTTTCATGTACATCTGCCTTTTCGACAAGCAGGGGAAATACGATCACAGAAAGGCAATGAGCTTTGATTCAAGCGCAGTTCGCTGGGGCAAAGAACTTTTCATGCATTACAGGGGGCTATGCCGGGAAGTAACCGGAATATAAACGCTTCCGGCCGTCAAAGCCGGGAAATGGCAACCTGTTTTTCATCGTTCAGCTTACCTGGATATTAACTGGTGGGAGTTTAGTACAATGAGGTTTAAAGACGTCCCCTTAAAAACAAAGCTGGTTCTCTTTATTGTCGTAGGGGTTTTTCTTGTCCTGGCCGTGTCTACGGCAGTCATTATTGGCACGGTGACCTCCCAGGAAGAAGGCCTTGCTTACCGGAAATCCGTCGAAATGGCGAGCAACTATGCGAACCAGTTTGACAGCAATATGCAAGCCAACCGGGCAGTTGCAAACACCCTTGCCCTCACGATGGCCGAGTATGAAGGTGCCGACAGGGAAGAAGTGATGAATATCCTGAGAAGGGTCCTTGAAGAAAAACCTAACCTGGTCGGGGCATATGTTGGGTTTGAGCCAAATGCTTTTGACGGCAGGGATGCGGAATACGCGAATGCCCCGGGCTATGACTCCACGGGAAGGTTTGTCCCTTACTGTAACAATATCAACGGCCCCACGATTATCGAGCCGCTTGTTGACTACGAGATCTCTGACTATTACCAGCTGCCAAAAAGCACAAAAAAAGATGTCCTGACCGAGCCTTACTTTTACGAAGGGATATTCATGGTAAGCTATGATTCCCCCATCATCCGGGATGGGGAGTTTGTGGGGATAGCAGGTGTTGACGTTCCCCTGGAATATCTGGACGATGCCATAAGTGATATCCAGGCTTTCGATACGGGCTATGCTTTTATGGTAAGCAATACGGGAATTTTTCTCTCCCACCCCACCAATAAGGAATGGATCGGAAAAAGGAGCCTCCGTGATTTTGAAGCGGAAGAGGTCCTTGCCGCGGCAGAAGATATTCAAAATGGTGTGGGAGGACGTATTGAAACCACCGACCCCACCACAGGAAATAATGTTATAATGTTCTACGAACCTGTTAAGACAGGGGAGTTTGCATTCATTCTGGCAATCCCCAAAGAAGAAATGCTGGCCGGAGTGACGGACCTCCGGAACAGGCTGCTTATAATCTCTGCAATTTCAATTCTTTTCATGGCTACCCTTGGCTACATGATTGCCAGGTCCATAACAAAGCCCATAGACGAAATAGTTGAAGACTTCAAGAACATAGCCGAGAATGCCGTCAAAGGAAAACTTGATGTAAGGGCGGATACCGATGTTGAAGTTGATTTCCGGGAAATCCCGCGGGGCCTGAATGAAATTCTTAAAGCGGTAATCATTCCCATCCGGGAGACCATGAGGGTTACGGATGCCCTTGCGGCAGGGGAACTGAAAGAAAGGGTCAATGCGGACCTGCAGGGAGAGTTCAGGGAACTCGGGGATACTCTTGACAAGTTCTCGGAAACCCTCAATATGATCATTGACGATTCAAATGCGGTCCTCACCGCTTTCCAGAACACCGATTTCAAACGCAGTATCGAGATGCACGGGCAGGGAGATTTCAAGCTTTTGACCGACGGGATAGAAGAAACCCGGGAGGTGCTTGACAGGGTAACCACCCAGCGCAGGAAAACCGAAGAAGCCCTGCTGGCCTATGCAATGGAGCTTGAGCAGTCCAACAAGCTTAAAGAAGAGATGGAGAATATTATCAACAACAGCCCGGTGATTGTCTTCCTCTGGAAATACGAAGACATGTGGCCTGCGGAATTCGTTTCCGAAAATGTCTCCCGGCTGGGATACAGTCCAGAAGATTTCACCTCCAAACGGCTCCTCTACGGGGAAATAGTCCACCCGAAGGACCTGGCCAGGATGAAGGACGAACTCTCCAAAAACGTGGAGTCAGGCTGTGAAGTCTATAATTCGGAATACCGGATCCTTACGAAATCAGGGGAAACGCACTGGGTTGATGAAAGGACTTTCATCCAGAGAAACCATCTTGGCGAAATCCGTCTGCAGGGCATCATTCTGGATATCACGGAGCACAAGAAAGCTGAAGAGGCCCTGCTCCAGATGGAGGAAATCCGGAAGAAGGAAATCCACCACCGGATCAAGAACAACCTGCAGGTAATTTCAACCCTGCTTTACCTGGAATCCGGGAATTTCCTGGACGAAAAGACAATCGGGGCTTTCAAGGACAGCCAGCACCGGGTAAAGTCCATGGCCCTGGTCCACGAAAAACTCTATCAGTCTGAGGACATGGCAAGTGTGGACTTTTCCGACTATATCCAGAACCTTGCCGATTATCTCTTCCAGTCTTATTCCGTAGGAGTAAAGGAAGTAAGTTTGAAGCTTGATGTGGACAGGATCTTCCTCGGGATAGATACTGCAATTCCCCTGGGGATCATTATTAATGAGCTGGTCTCGAATTCCCTGAAACACGCTTTTGCGGAAAGGGAAAACGGAGAGATCAGCATCAGCCTTAAAAAGGATGGATGCGGGCCTTTAAATAAAGTGTCCGGTTCCCGGGACAAGCAGCAGGCAGGAGAAGCTGAAGAGTGTTTCTTGCTAACTGTAAAGGACAACGGCGTGGGCTTCCCGGAAGCCATTGATTTCAGGGACACGGAATCTCTGGGCCTTCAGCTGGTAGTCAACCTTGTTGATCAGATAGAAGGCGTTGTCGAGCTTGACACGGGTAGGAAAGGTACCGAATTCAAGATACGGTTCGGGGAGTTAGAATACAGTATCAAAGTATAAAGGGAGTTAAAAATGGCAGAAGGAAGGATTCTTGTTGTTGAAGACGAGCACATAGTTGCGATGGGCATTAAAAAAATGCTGAAGAGCCTTGGGTACCAGGTCACGGGGATAGCCTCCACAGGAGAAGACGCTATCAGCAAAGCCGAAAGCACCTTCCCGGACCTTGTGCTTATGGATATCATGTTGAAAGGAAACCTTGACGGGATCGAAGCCGCCCGGGAAATCATAAAACGCTTTGACCTTCCCGTGGTCTATCTCTCCGCATATTCCGACAGCCAGATCCTGGAACGGGCAAAGCAGACAGGACCTTTTGGCTATATCGTCAAACCTTTTGAAGAAAGGGACCTGCACAGCAGCATAGAAATGGCGCTTCAAAGGCATGCTGCGGAAAAAAAGAAGCAGGAAGAGAATTAAGACGGTAAGTACCTTCAATATCAGGTTTTCGACAGTAACCTGGAGTGCAGGATTAAGTTCCGGTACTCCCGGTCGGGTTGCTATAAATCGAGTTGCTATATTCAGTTAACCGGGTCCAGCAGATTCAAATGCATTTATTTTTCAGGTGAGTGTAGAAGGAAACTGGCAGAACATCTCTTGATAACTGGTTAAGTATTCTTTCTTTTTAATCCTCTTTTTTTCATGCTTTTACTTAAGGTTGTACCACTTCAGAACCGATCTGAAGGGTAATGCCTGATGATGGATTTTAATGCCTTTGAAAATTATAATGTGGTGAAAATATCCGCTGGCACTGGAAATGTCTGCCCCCATGCGCCAGGAACATTGCCTATTTCAAATCCCTCCTCTTCTGAAAGAGCACCACAAAGCAGGTTATATAGATTTATTTCTATAAAAACAACCTGTAAGAAATAATCCAATTCATTAAGAAATAATCCAATCTATTAGCTCTTGAAATTCAGGATTCAACCCTTCCCTGGATTTTGTCTCTCCACCTTTCATGATCTTATGGCCCTATCCAGGCTTCGGGGAATAAAAATAGCCTCCCGGAAATGGAAAAACAGCTCAATAAGTTGTCAGGCCGCACTTCAGGCTGGGTGTAGTGGATGTATGCCGGAAATGCAAAAATCCGGGAAACGGGAAGGAAGCGGAATATATTAGCCATTTTGCAGTACTGAATTATGTGGATAAAACCCTGGTGGATAAAGCTTTCACGAGACCGAAAATGGCAGGATAACGGTTCTTGCAGGCAAAAGAGGGGATATAAGCAAAGATATCCGGATTTCCCCATTGACAGGAGAAGGGAAATATCCCTGCGGTGGTCTTTGAAAGTAAGGCCCCCGGCTTTCATACGGCGAGTTTCCGGAAAATGGATGAAGGGAACATGGCGTATGATTCGGGCAGGAAAACCGGGTTTAACATTTCAACGAGAGGGAGAAAATACAAAGGTGTAAATCGATGAAAGGAAAAAAGATTCTTGTCGTTGAAGACGAACACATAGTCGCAATGGGAATAAAGAGAATGTTAAAGAGCCTGGGGTATCAGGTTACGGGCATAGCTTCTACAGGGGAAGACGCAGTCCGCAAGGCTGAAAGCACCTTTCCGGACCTTGTACTTATGGACATCATGCTCAAAGGCAAGCTTGATGGACTGAAAGCTGCGGAAGAGGTCCAAACCAGGTTTAATACCCCTGTGATATACATTACCGCTTGCTCCGATAAAAAGATCAGGGCACAGGCCGAAAAAACGGGGGCTTTTGGCTATATCACCAAACCTTTTGATGAAAATGAGCTGGCCGACAGTATCGAAACAGCTTTAAAAAACCACGAGGCTGAAAAGAAAAGCAGTAGCATGAAGATATTTCCTGAAGTAATAATTTCCCTGCCCGCAAACTTAATTCCTGAGGGGCAATAGTTGTCCCCTGTCGTCACCCCTGCTAACCTGAAGAAACTATAAATAGGATCTCTGAAGCTGTAACTTCAGGGTACTTTTTATGCTATCCTTTTCTCTTCTTCAGAACCTCTTTTTTGCTTTTTGCACTGTTTGTTTCAGTTATTCATTATTGAATCTCATTTTCAGTTATTCAGTATTGTATCTCATTATTTTTGATTCAGCAAAACATCTTTAATATCATTCGATAAGTTTATATTATTCAGGTGAAAATTAGCGCTTTAAATTTTATTGATTTACTTTTAAATTCAATAAGGATTAGTCCTGGATCACTCCATAAATTGGGTGTCAGGCTTTTGAATGTTAGATTCTGATTTCGATTATTCCGGTACAATCATGGTTGTAAACGATTACTACAGGGTTCTGGAGGTTTCGGAAAATGCCTCTGCAGAGGAAATAAAAGCCGCCTACCACAAGCTTGCTTTTAAATACCACCCCGACAGGAACAGCAGTGCGTATGCCGAAGAGCAGATGAAAACTATAAACCAGGCGCATGATATTCTTTCGGACCCGAAAACCCGGGTTGAATATGATCGGGAAAGGAAATTTGGCCCCGGGTTTTCGGGCCGGAGCAGTTACTCGGAACCCAGGGAGTACACATGGAGGAAAGAGTATACCTGGACGTGGGAGAGGCAAAGTGGAACAGGCAGGACTTCAGGCAGAAAAAAATGGGGCAGTTATTCCGGAGGTTCCGGCAACAGGACTTCGGCATCTGGCCGTGGAAAAAAACCTGACTGGCAGTCCGGAAAGCGCAATTCGAACCCTGGAATCCTGGATGTAATCATACGCATTCTTGGCATCCTGGCCGCCATCTGGATTCTCCTCCTCCGTCCAATGCTGATTATTTTCCTTTTAATTCTAATTGCACTTATTCTTGCGTTCTGGGTCCTGATAATTGAAATACTCCGGATGCTGAGAGGGAGGAAGTAACAAAGTGCAGGACGAAGGGTTTAAAGTAAAAAATACAGGATGATCGCATTGTAAAAAGAAAGGGACCGCAGAATAACGGGCCCTTACAAACCGGCTTTAAAACGCCACCTTTTCTCCATCAATCAGCAGGTCTTTGATTATGGCATTTCCCCACCTGTCAAGTATGACCCTTACATCCACGCCTTTTCCTTTCCACTGCTGCGTTTCGATCTCCCGGCCCCGGCCTTCAGGCACAAAATAGCTCTCAATGCCGTACTCGACCCGGATTTCGGAAACGGACGCTTTCCGGGGGACAGGAGTTTCCTCGTGAAGTCTTTCTTCCCCGGTGGGGGTATAGTCGTATGTTATACATTTCACGGTACCTTTTATGTAAAGTTCGCCTTCAGGCGGGTTCCTGTATATTTTTTTTGGCACCCCGTAGCCGTCTTCAAGTTCCAGCGCCAGGTATACCGGATCATTGTACTCGAAATCGATATACTCTGCCGGGACCTCGTCAAGATCAAGGCGGTTGATTTCGTAATTCAGGACTACGTAGTCTCCCCTGAACATGTCCCTGGGGTCTACAGGCACTGTTTTCAGGATCACTTCCTCCCCTGTCCGCAGGGTGTACTCCTTTGAGGCGATGAGGCCTGCGAAAATAAGGAGCCAGAGGGTGAAAATTATATAGAGGGTTTTCTTCGGGTTCATGCCTGCCCCCTCCCGAACCGGGCCTTGAACTCCCTTCTTTTTCGTTCAAGGAGTACACTGATTGCAAGCATTACAAGGCCACCTGCAATGAAAAAGAGGGACCTTGGCAACATTTCCCAGAAGAAATCAAAGTACCGGGCAATGATAAAAGGAATGAACCAGAACATTGCGGTATTGATGGTCCCCATGTTTTCACTGCCGTAGCCGGTATAAAGCAGCATGATAAGCACCCCGAGAAAGATAACATTGAATGCTATCATGTAGGCTTTTTCATGCCCGGGATAGTAGCCTGTGACAAGGCTCATGCCGAGCAGGAGCAGCACCAGTATGAAGATTCCCACATCGGTCTGATAGTCGCTCAACCGGGCCCGCAGGCTTGGGGGGAGCAGCAGGAGCAGGAATACGGTTCCGATGGCTGCATAAATTATGGCAGTTATCTTTCCGAATTCGTAGTTTAGACGGAAGGTGTGCAGGAATAAAAAGAGGAGGGTTGCCTGCAGCCCTATGAATTTGTAAGGCCGGGCAGCATACTTTACCTTTTCAAAGAGCTCGTGGAGAACCCCGACCAGATAGAGCGCAAGCCCCTGCAGGAGAAAGAGGTTCTCAATTGCCTCTTCAAGCCTCCGGTTCTCGCTGTACAGCAGTCCGGCCCAGATAAAAAATAACAGGGAACATAAGCCCGCACTTGCGGTGGAGCGATACCCGTATACCAGAGGAAGCGAGCCCAGCAGCCAGATGAGCACCAGGAAATGGGAATTGGCGTTGACATTATAGATCTGGGCGATAAGAAAGACACTGGCTCCGAAGAAGATTGCCGATAAAAAGAGAAGGGCAGATCCCAATCTCGGGTACTTCTGTCTTTGATATAGAAGGTGGTAGCCTGAGAGGTGTATCCCAAAGGTGCTTCCCACAAGCAGCAGCGTTTTTGCGTAATTCGGGATCTCATTCCAGTGAGAGGCTACAAAGAGAATGGCACCGACACCGATTAAGATTGTGCCGATTACCGAAAAAGCAATAATCTGTCCTTTTGATTTGTGCTCTTCCCTGTATTCGGCAAGATCTTCGGACATTTCCCGGGCCTGTTCCGGGCTTATCGTGCCGTTGTCCACCCATTTTCTGATCAGGTCTTCATCGAACATATGTAATTATTTGTGGGATGCTCGAAATACTTATCTATTAATTATCAAACAATTCTATCCGATACCCCATCTGGCAGCTAATTTCTACTGCAACTCAGGACTTAAGTTCCTTTTCCAGCGTTTCAGCTACGGTTTTCAGGACCTTGATCCTTGAATAGTACTTGTCATTGGCTTCCACGACAATCCAGGGGGCATAGCTTGTGCTGGTCTTCTGGAGCACCTCTTCTGCAGCGTCTACGTAAGCTGCCCATCTTTCCCGGTTTCTCCAGTCTTCAGGAGTGATTTTCCACTGTTTCCGGGGGTCTGCTTTTCGGCCTTCGAAGCGTTCTAGCTGAGTTTCCCGGTCGATCTGGAGCCAGAACTTAAGGACAATTGTTCCTGAATTGGCCAGGACTTCCTCGAACTCATTGATTTCCCGGTAGGCCCGCTTCCATTCATCTTCACTGCAGAGCCCTTCTATCCGTTCCACCAGGACTCTCCCGTACCAGCTCCTGTCGTAGATGGTCATGTGCCCGGCTTTCGGAACTCCTTCCAAAAAACGCCAGAGGTAGTGGTGGGCTTTTTCGATGTCGTTTGGAGCTCCTACAGGGACCACCCTGTAAAGTCTTGGATTTAGTTCCTGGACCAGGCGGTGGATATCCCCTCCCTTGCCTGCCGCATCCATGCCTTCAAAGGCGATTACCAGAGAACGCTTCTGCCTGAAAAGTTCGTACTGGAGTTCACGGAGTGTGTTCTGGCACTGTTTTTTCGATTCTTTATACTCATCGGATAAAAGTGCTTTTGAAAGGTCTGTCTTTTCCAGCAAGGAACCGTTAAGGTCGAGGGTTTTGGAGGTAGAGATATTCAGGTATTTGATGGTCTGCTGCCCGGGAGTCCGGGTAACTTTTTCTATATGTTCTCTGACAACCTGGATGACAGTGCTGAAGATTTTAAGGGTTGCAAATTTCCTGTCATTTGCCTCCACAATTGTCCAGGGGGAATGGGGAAAATCGGTCATTTCCAGGACCTTTTCTACCACAGGCAAATACCTGGAGTATTCATGAATGAAGTCAAGTTCCTTTCCGCCGACATCTTCGAATTCGTCCACTATCAGGGGGATATTATTCCTGCGGATTTTCTTGAAGCGTTCTTTCTGTTCCTTCTCGCTGAGATGTAGGAAAAATTTGAGGATAAGGTAGCCGTCTTCGGAAAGCTGGCGTTCGAAATAATTAATTTCCTTCAAACAATTTACCAGAGACTCATCAGAGCTTTCTCTTCCGTACTTTTCTATAATTGCCCGGCTGTACCAGCTCCTGTCAAAGATTGCAATTTTACCTCTGACCGGGATCTTGGTCCAGAATCGCCAGAGAAAAGGTTTAAAGGCTTCCTCGTAGCAAGGTCTCACCATTGTGTGGAAGTCATATCCCCTGGGGTCCAGGGGCAGGATGAACCTGTTAATGTCCTCTGCAATCCCCGAGGCATGCCAGCCCTCAAACACAAGAATAATCGGGATTTTCAGTTCCCAGGCCTGGCGCTGGATTTCTCCAAGTTCTTCTTCCAGGGAGTCCAGGCTGTCCTTATAATCTCCGTTTTTCACGCTCATTGTCAGGTCGATATTTTCTAGCATAACGGGTCTCGCAGGAAACTCTATGTAAAAATAAATTGTATATGGGGAGGTCTCACATCACTGTACATTTCATTGATGAAAACTATTTGGAATAGGGCATTTGTCCTTAAATAAATGCTGATTGTGCATAATATACAAAAAACATGTGAAATAAATAGTCCTGTTATATTATATCCCGATATTATAGGTCCGACCGGGGGATACCAGGTTAGATGCAATAGGGCAGTTGGCATATGGGTGGCTAATTATATTTTAAATGCTATATCGGGATGATATTTATTATGTAATATATATACTAATTCTGATAACAGTTTTGATAGTTGGACATTAAATGGCATATCTGGGCATTTCACATTAAATCTTCATTTCTGGATAGAAAATTGGGCAATATTTCACAAATATGTGTTTTTTGAGGGTTTTATGTCAGATTGTCTAGCATATTCAATGTGAAAAGTGCTATATAAATATAGCTTAATTAAAATTATGTGAATATAACAAAGTGCGTTTTTATAAAAAAACACTGGTCTTTATAGGAACTTATTTTGCGGTAAAGTATAATATGAGTTGATATATACCTCTTTGTAACTATATAACAATGTATTATACTTGAAAGATTCGGTGACCATTTGCAATATATTTAATATACATATGTATGTGTAATAAATGAGAGTTATTTCAAATAATATGACTCTGATAAATTCATAAAATTGAAATATATATGACAATATATTCATCTATTTTGTGCAATCTGGCCATCACAAATTGTGAAGTGTCTCAAAAATATATGATAAATAACATATATCGTATATCACTTTTTTTAGTGAATGTGGGGGGATAATTTTCATATATATGTATTATATATAATATGCTTAAAAAAACATATAATTCAATATTTATTTATTAAATTAATTATCTTTTTTCAAAAAAATTTGTCATTAGAAAATAGTACATATAGTAATATATTCATAAAATCTAATGTATTATTTCAAGGTTACTTTTGAGGGTTGGGATTAAATACCATAAGAGCAATATATTATGTGCAATAGGTATTATGGTGGCACACCTCTGAATGATTACATACATTATACATCATATAATAAATGCATAATTATATAAATCAAGTTGTTAGAAATAATGGTTTAAATCTGCCTATATTTATATAATATTATTTGACATGGTAACGCTAGACTATTTAGTAAAAAATAAGCCAGATACATATATCAAAAAATAGTGTGACTTTCCATTACTTATACTATTACTGTCGATATATCTCAATAATGGTTCTGTCCCAGGGATAGTTAAATTAATCTATTCATATAGTATATGGTAATAATGTGGTTTTTACAGGGGGTATTCCGTTTAGAACTTATTTTTGCCTTACATAATGGGGTAATCGGTGAGATATGGCATATTCCTATATGATCTGTAATGGACGACTTGCCTAAAACATAGGTTTTGACCGCCCTGGAAATCAATTCATACATACTATGGGAACGGCTGCCCGGTACCGGAAATGGGGGCTCAATTTAGCAGGGGAAATGCAGTAATTACCAATGATAATAATAGACCCCTTGAATTATTACGGACGTGGGTTTATGTTCACAAGCCGCCCAATATACAAAAATTAGTTTTGAAGGAAATGGACCTGGGGCGAAATGAGTATTTATTTTCTGGCAGTTATCCTGTTTTTTTGCAAAGTTTGCCCCTCGTAACCGGATTAAATAAGTGTATATTTATATATACTTTTTTGACCTATATATGCTAGACTGTGGGGTTCAACGAGTGCTGAATACACATAGACCCTGTTTGGGGATTCCAACACCTATTTATTGGAGGATATGATAAATTATGGCAAAATATAATATTATATTACTATTTATTACTATAAATAATTAAAATGCCCCCCAATATACCTGGTCAAATATAGTGCCATATCTTAAAATAATTCGTATGAAATATTAATAAGATGCTTTCTATTAATAGCTTATCTTTAACAAATATGCGCAAAAAAATACCCGAATAGCCATGTAATAATATTTGATTACATAAAATCCAGGCCCTATTTGCCAGGTTTATGAGGGATATTTCACCAGGCCCTTGCAAAAAAACAGTAATTGATAAAATATAAAGTAACAATTTATAATTCGAGCCTGAGCTCAAAAATTTCTTCAAATTGCTCATATTTTTTACGGGCACGGTATAGATATTGGCGAATCGGTGTCTTTTCCCCGGCCCTTGCAAAGAGCGCTTCGATTTCCCCTTTCGAGAATACAGCCTCCAGTTTTTTTAGCGGTATGGCTTCAAGCCCTTCCAGGTCCCTGACAACCGGATTACTTATAGGGATCGGGACAGGTAACAGAAAAATGGGGGCTTCGTCCAGCCAGTTCCACTCCGGCCCATATATGATCGCATAAAATACCCCGCATGTCGTGCACTTTGTTGCAACTACGATTTCCTCCCCCGAAACATGATAGCTAATGCTGACCATTGAGGAGTCACAGTGCGTGCAGGTGCCGATTTCGTTTTCTTCAAGACTGTATGCGGGCATCCGGGTTTCACCCATGTAAAGAACGTTATCCTGAAGGTCATACCTGTAGTCCATTATTATCACACCTTAATGTGGCCGGGAAGTTGGGAGAGCCTCTGCGCAAGCCAGTCTCCCCATACATTTCTGTCTAAGGTAATAAAACTATTAAAATTCATCCCTCTCAGGACCGAAAATATATAAAAGCGGACACATTTCAACTTTGAACGCGACAGCAGGTAAAGATTGTACCGGGATAATCAAAATGCGGGGGAAGTGGCGGAACTTCATTCGTATTTTGTATAAGTTAAAAGGGGAACATCCGGATTATGCAGAGGGCGGGTTATGCCAGGTTTCGAGTCAGTTTAGTTGGAGGCATTGAGGCGCACCCCCCCGAAAATCGATACTGGTAACCGATGGAGGAGATATATTTATATAGAAGTTCCTCGAAAGTTATTAAGTGTGGGGGTAAATATATATCACAAGTTTTCAAAGATTGAGGGCATTTTAGGGCTTATTTCAGAGTTTTAAGCCATATTATGACTTTTATAAAAACGGAATGGAAAATAAAAATATAGAAGCATGATTACTTTGTGAGCAAGTCCCTAAAATCCAGCAAATATATCATTGGGGCGTAAAAAACAATATATCGAGGGAGGGCATATATATACATTAGAATTAATAGCACCAGTGGTAAAAATATAATTATCGAGAAAGTAAAAAAAATTATAACCATTCCCATCATAACGAATTAATTTACAAACCTATATATAGAGTTAAAACTGACATAGTTTACTGTATCAGTAGAGGTGGTAACACATGGGATCCATTCGTTCCAAAATCAAATCTAGAGTAGAGAAATTTATCGAAGTAGATTCCACCGGCTATCGAAGAGCAATTTTGTGCATATTTATAAAAGTCAAGAAAGCAACCATAGACGAGCTGCATGAAATGCTTGGAAAAAAATACAATGTTTCAAGGAATACGGTTGCATCCATGGTGGGATATATTCATTCAAAGCTCGGGATACTGAGGTCTCATAAAGAGTCCTATAAGACCCCGATGGTATACACTCTGCGGGAAGAATATCTGGACCTGCTTATGAAAGTCGTAAATACGGCACCTAAGCCGTCAAGTAATTCAATTACATAAAGACTACTGCATAAATTTCAGATTGCCAAATAAATTTTGATTTCATTCTAATTTTACTGATTGACTATGTCACTTGTTAAAAACGCCCCAAGAACTGCGACGACCATTATTACCCGATCGGATGCAAATTTGCGCATAACTAAAACAAGGAACCCTTACGATGCCCTTATGCAGCGCATTTTCCAGGAAGATGCCACTGCCCTGAGGGGTAAGAAGTTCTTAACTATAATAGAAGAAAGGCAGGCTGCAGGCAACCCGGTCCGGACAGAAGAATGGGAAACAATGCTTGAAGAACTTCAGGTTGGACGTGCCTCTTTTTATGCCATGCGCAACAAGCTCCTGGGCGCGGGGCTCATCTCCATAAGCAAAGGGGAGTACAGGCTCTCAGGGCAGTTTTCCAGCGACCTGATGGACATGGCCCGCTGGTGGTGGACCGCTGTCCTGGACCAGAAGGAAGAAAACCTTTAAAGTAAACCGCAATATTTCATAATGTGAGCCGAAAGTTATATATACAGATTTGTCCTTTAGAAGATACGCTCAGGGGCGCTCCAAAACGTGCCCGAGAGATGAATCAACGAAGCCCGGTAGTGTAGTGGTCAATCATACGGGACTCTGACTCCCGTAACCTCGGTTCGAATCCGTGCCGGGCTATCTAACACTTGTAAAGAATCCTACGAATGTTTCGTAGGAACACCCTACTTTTTTTCCCAGAATAATAGCTGTTTAGCTTGGAAGTTCAGTATTTCGGCACCTCATTCAAGAAACATATCCTGACAGATGCCTCACGATTTCCACGGCCGGAGTATCTCTATACGAGGCTTCCTACACTTGTTTTCATAGGCTCCCCAGGAGGCCAGGGGGAGGTTTAAAGGAGACACAGGTAATTCATCTCCATTTATAGTTTTAACCGCGCTCAGATAAATACATGTGCTCACTGAAAAGTTTCAAAAAGTAAGTCATTTTCAGAGTGAGGCGTACCTCTCTGAGGTTTAAGCCCCATTTTAGGCTCTGGTCCGTAGAGCTGCCCTGTCAGGGCATGTCAGGGGATTGGTGTGGGGTAGGTGTCGGAGGTTGAAGCTGTCTTTTACACGTATTCTCTTTGATGGTCGATTAGGAGGGCTTAAGGGATTATGCGTGCGTTTCTAAAGTATGAACTGCAGGATATTACAACTTCTTAATACTAAATTCCCTATTAAGGTAATTTGTAAAATATATTTTCTATGTGATTTGCATGGGTGTTTAATAAATAAGTATCAACCAAGATTCGTAACTATGAACAGTTACAACTTATTATATAAAATGTTTAGAAATTAAGGGGCGTGGGGGGAGTTGAAAAACTAAATTATTTGTATAGTTAAATTCCTTCACATATGAGAGTCAGTTCCACGGGCAGGAGAAATAAAGATTCGCCCATTCATGTACCCTGTTCAAAACCGTTGCTATTGCAACAGTTTCACCCACATTCACCTTAGGGTCCTGGGGGTCAGTCATTGAAAACCGGTTGCAGAAGAACTTTCTGTAAATATGCCTAATCAAGCTGAATGTGTCTGTTTTCTCAATCATGATCAATGACTCACGGACACGACCCACCTTAGAAGACTAGAAAAACTCGTATATGGACTGACCCTCATATCCTGAAAATACCAGGCAGGATCGTCATGGGGTTTGATAGCCACATAGTAAGCAAATTGCCTCTCGGGGCTTCTGTGAGATTGACTTTTTCCTCCTAGACCTGCATAGTTCCAGTAGATCTCAACTTGGGGAGCGAGTTACAGGTTTCCCCTGGCTCAACATATTAGATCACCGGCTTCTTCTTTGAAACCTCCAGCATCTCTAATGTACGGGTGTACTGTGCGCCTGAATCACAGCAATAATACCCCCTGTGAGCCTGGCTACCTGCTTCGGTGTTCATCCTGCAGCCCGACAAAACTTGATGCAGGTCATCCTCAGAGCATGGAACGACCTTCCAAGTATTCCGGCTTTTTTTCATTGAAGTATTTTTCATAGGAAGTTGGATCAGCTCTAAAAAAATTAATTCGCATCATAAAATTGAGTGCCTTATACCAACAGAACAGTTTTATCGAGTGCCTCAGAACTCATAAGAAACTAATTTTGAGTGTCTTAGACATCAGAACTTTTTAATACAGCGCCCCGTTTAAAGGTAGGGCAAAGCACATCAGAAAAGACCGTATATGGCTAAATTCGCGGTTAACTTTTGAATATTTAAGTTGCAGTTCTGGCAACATATAGTTCAAGAGTATATCGTATTTAATTTCATATAGGGTTACCCCTCCAAACCAGATGTAATGACCCAACATCCGTTCCTATAGAAAGTGGGAGGTTTTAAAATTCATATCCCACATTAAACTTACCACTTCTTGCTTCATTTGGCTTTCTAGTCCTAATTTAGCTTTATCTGAATTACGGCAGTTTCAAGGGAGACCTCATTATTACTACGGGAACGTGGAGAGTCACGAATACCCCGACCTTCACAGGCGGTCTGACAGTTGAATAGGAAGGAAAGATTTCTCTTTCCCCCCCTTCCAGGAACGAACCGTGCGACTTTCACCGCAGTTCGCTCGCGCATTTCACAACCCGGTTGGGCGGCTCATGACGAAAAATGATAATCTGGTTTGAATCCGTGGTGTCTGCCTTTTGATACGCTTCTTCCTTTCGAGGAAATAGTTCCTGTCCAGATAAGGGTTGGCATCAAGTTTGGGCATTGCATGTCGCAGGATTTTGGCGTCCGAAAACTCGAGAAGTTTGGTCACCTTTGTCCGGAATACCCAGTTTCTATTACCTTCAGAGTGCCAATATTTGCTTGCAATCCATTTACGACCTTTATTATGATGTCTCCGTTTTCCCCACTGCCAAGTGATTTTCCATAGATAGGAATCAAGTTTCCTGAACGTATCCTTAGCCACTATGTGGCGGTGGTAGTTCGTCCATCCCCTGATTATCGGGTTGAGAGTTTTGATGAGTTCATCTTGTGTCCATACTTTAGCCTTACTGACAATAGTCTTAAGGGTCTGAGTAATCGCTTTGATTGACTTTTGGGATGGCTTAATCAGAAGGGTTCCTTTGTATTTGCGGAAGTTCCATCCAAGGAAGTCAAAACCTTCGTCAATGTGAGTGATTACTGTTTTCTCGGCAGAGAGTTCAAGACCCTTGATTGCCAGAAAGTTTCCGATGATTTCGCACGCATCTTCTGCTATCTCCTTTGACGGAGCTATGACCAGAAAGTCATCAGCATAACGGATGAAGTGTACTTTCATCTTTGGAAAACGTTCTGAGAGGATCTTTTCTATACCGTCTAATGTCATATTGGCAAGGATGGGAGAGATTATTCCCCCCTGGGAAGCTCCCTTATTAGTATGGTAAAATGTACCATCAAAAATGAAACCGGATTTCAGGAATTGGGTCAGAATTGATTTGTCCATTGGAATGTTATTCTTGAGCCAGGAGTGAGCAATGTTGTCGAAGCATCCTTTGATATCTCCTTCCAGGATCCACTGGCTTGACGTCTCTTTAGCAAGGCATAAGAATGCATATGCTGATGCATCCTGTGCACTCTTAAAAATCCGAAAACCGAAGGATCGAGTGTCGGCAGTAGTTTCTGCTACAGGTTGAAGAGCTATAGCATAAAGCGCTTGCATAGCTCGATCTCTCATGGTAGGGATGGAAATAGGACGTTTGGTGGATTTGCCTGGTTTGGGTATATAGATACGACGTAATGGATATGCTTGATACTGCTGATCGGTAAGACTGAGTGCTGCATGCATCTTATCAGATGCGCTTTTCCAGAATTGACCGTCAACACCCGCTGTTCGTTTTCCACGGTTTTGCGTAATAATCCGTACTGCAAGTAGTTTAGCGGAGTGAGAATGGGTCAGCAGGTATGTGAGCCTTTTAACCAGATTCCGATTTTCGTTGTATGTTGCCTTTGCAATCCGGGTCTGTAGCCTGTTAACTCGGAATTTAACTTCATCCCAGTCAATAGAGTTCCATTGACTGGCAAGTTTCCGGTCAGTGCGCTTCTCGCTACGAGGCGTCGTTGAATGCTGCACTTTCACTGGTATACCTCCCTTCTTTGCCGTGAAACACC
>CBFCWE010000052.1:0-29421 GCA_965601435.1 uncultured Methanosarcina sp. | reverse complement strand
CGAAAGTGAAACGAAAGTGAAACGAAAGTGAAACGAAAGTGAAACGAAAGTGAAACGAAAATGAAACAAAAGCGAATTAAAAGGATATTAGTAGATAAAAGAAAGTGGAGAGAAAGGGATGTCCTTGCTGAATTCCTTGGCTCTTTAATTTAATTTTTCGGGAAGGGCCGTTTGCTACGCAAACGGAGGCTACTGACTGAAGCTCCAAGACAACGGAAGCCAGGTGTTCTGAATCCAGAATCACTCAAAATGGTTCTCGCCAAGCTTCACTTCCTTTCTTCCATACTTGCTTAAATACGCCTCATACTCTCCGCTTTCCCTGTCGAAAACGAACCTGTAAACCACACCAAAGTAAGGCCATTCTTTGACATACGGGCTCCTGGCATCGCTCAGCAGGACCGTAACCTTACCGTTTTCTTCCGAAACGGTGTAGACCGGGTAATCGATCTCCTGGGGAGGGCTGGTATCGTAGAGTTTCATTGTTCTTTCAACGTAGGCTGAGGCATCGGAGACGTCGCCTTTCACGGAAACTTTTTCGACATAGAAGCTATTTTCAGTTCCTGACAGGTAGCTGACTTCCAGAAGTTTGTATTGGGCATCATCATGGGAATATGCTGCGAGGAATCTGGTAGGTGATATCGGGTAGGTTTCCTTGTAGCTAATCTCAGCTCCTTCGGCTTTTGAGATATTGTCTATGAGGAAGACTTTTGCAGCCGGGAACAACATAACCCAGACAAGAAGGACTACTAGAAGGGATGCATAGAACTTTTTCCCCTTCGGGTTTGCAAAAGAGGAAAAGTCGTCGACTTTCCCATTCCATTTGCCCCGGTTTTTCATATATTCCGCAGCCAGGAGGATGAGGGGCAGCAGAGGAAGGATGTTTACCAGGGGGTCGAAGGAATAAGTGCTTCTCAGGACCGAAGAATCGGTGATAAGCGGGTAGAATATGCGCATTTTTGCGCTTGTAGTGTAATCCAGGAGAATATGGGAAAAAATAGCTCCGAAAGCTCCTGCAGTAAAGCGCTTGTCCTTTGTTCTGAGCCAGATGAGAAGCGTGACCAGAAAGACGAAAAAGATTGAATGCGAAAACTCCCTGTGACCCAGCAGGTAAAAAAGCTGATTTCGGGCCTCATGGCTTAAGCTGCCGCTTAGAAGTGTAAAAGCCGAATAGCTAAGATAGTCCAGGTCAGGGAGGATTGAAAGAAACGCTACTGTCCAGCGGCGCTTTCCTTTAAGACCGAGGGCGAGGGAGATTAAGAAGCCAATCCCCAGGTGGGAGATGGTGTTTACCATGTATTTTCATTCCGGGGTTCAAAGTTTATTGTGCAGGCACAAAAAAGCATGAACAGTTTAAATAATAGAACGAGAATAAAAATATCAATGCCCATATATTAAGCTTATGGAATCAGTCTGAAAACTTTAAACTCTATTGGAATGACCCATGTATTAGAATGAAATCCATTAAAATGAGCCGTCCACGAATGAACCATCAATGAATGAGCCATCTATTAAAGTGAACCTTTGTCCCCGGAAATTCTCAATCTTCAAAAAAATCAAATTCTCAATCTTCAAAAACGATCCTGAAAAAGAAGAATCGGGGAACTCCCGATTCAAAGCGTCCTTTCAAAAAATTCAATCATTTCCCGGTATGCGTCCTGCGCGACGGAGCTTTCTGACAAACTCCCGCTGTCATCGATCATGAAGCCGTGGGGCTCTCCCTGATACACTTTCAGTTCGAAATATTTGTCAGCAGTGTCAAGTTCCCCGGCGTACTTGTAGATGTTGGAGATGTCACTTGCAAGGTCCCGGCTGCCGTGGATGACCAGAATCGGGGCTTCAAGGCTTTCGATCAGGTCAACGGGCTTTTCAGGGCGACTCATCGAGCCGCTGGTGTAAGGGAAACCGTACCAGGCAACTCCTGAACTGAGTTCCTTGATTTTGGGAAGATAGAGCATGGTATACCTGCCCCCGGCACAGAAACCTGTCAGACCCAGCCTCCCGGGGTCCGCATCTTCCCTGCTCTGCAGATATTCGGTGCTGTTCCTTACCACGGATTCCACCTCGGCATCGGTCGGGGAGATCGAATAGGTCTGCCACTGCGGGGCGACTACCACAAAGCCATCCGCAGCCATCCTGTCTACCATTTCCCGGTAACCGGGCACGAAACCGTTGAAGGAATGGAGCAGGACCACAGCCGGGTATTTGCCTTCCTCAGCCGGGGCGGCAGTATAAGCAGGGTAGTTCCTGCCTTCACTTATGATATCCACAGTAACGATCCGGATTTGGGCTTCCCCTTCAGCGGTTTCAACCGTAATAGTCCTCGGTTCCTGCACCGATTCATAGCTCCGGGTTTCATCAAGGCTGCTCCCGGAAATGTTGCCTAAAGTTTCCAAAGGATCGACTCCCGAAGGATCAGTCTCCGAAGGATCTGAGTCAGAAGAATCCGTACACCCTGAGAAAAGTAACAGAACCGTAATCAGCAGAAAACATGCAAATATTTTTGCACTCTTTATATAAACCCCCCTTCTGTATCCTGTATTATAATCTGTAATTATATGCTCAAATGATTTCGCATATTAAAAAATAGGGCACAGTTAAACGATACGAGAAAGGACAGCTGAAGAAATTAAACATTAAGGACATCGCGCTTACTCTCTAAGTAAACCCCTCCAATCTGACCCCGGAAATTACTCCGAATACTGTATCCTGTTTTCGAAACAAAAAGCCCGGAATTCATTCCAGAGGAATATAGTTTCACCTCAACCGGAAAGCCCAGGGATTCCAGGGATCTTAAGAGCTCTTCAGGACCTGTGTCGTAAGGAAAAGGTTTCGCTTTCGGGATGACAGGAACCGCACCCCTGACAGAAGGGAGTTTGCTTTCATCCACCAGGGGGCTTTCTCCCCAGACAAACAATTGTCCTTCAAGCCATGCTGCGTGCAGAATAATCATGATTATTTACACATTGTCGGGAGAATATTTAAAAATCATTCTTATACGTATTGCTTTTAGCTCCACAGGCGAGAAGCCTTCCCATAGACGGATCAGGCCCCATTCGACAGTTCCGGCTTTGGAAAAATGGCAGGGGACAGTTCAGATTTCGATTATCCGTTTTATGACATCCTTCTCGGACCTGTAGACCTCATACTTGGCTACCACCCCGATATCCAGCCTGTTGAAGTCCTCCCTGCTTACCCTGTACTCCCGGATTTCGTCTTCCACGCAGAGGCGCATCAGGACAACATACTCGATTTCAGGATACCTGGTTTTAAGTTCGGCTTCCACGGACTCGTTGATCCGGAGGGATTCGGCACCCTCAGGAAGTAACTGTCCACAGGCAACATCCTGAACCGAGACCCCTTCAAAGCCACTCCGGAAGACGATAAACCTTCCTTCCTCTTCAACCCCGACGACTTCCTTTTGAAGGACAAAACCGACATCCACTACAGGGGACAAAAACCCCTTGAAAGAGATGAAAAGAATGGCTGCAAGGAAAATGATGACTGCTCTTTTCCTGCGGGTGTCGTCTATCTGGTTCAGTTTCAAGCAATCGACCTCGATTCTTGTGGAATGAACTGCACTTCAATGAAATTCCAGGTTCCAAAAAAGTTTGAAAAATATTAATTACCATAGATCCTGACTCAGTGAACTACACTCTTTACCTGGGAATTGAATGTTTCGATCCATTTCTTTGCAAATGATATTGACTTTTCTGCATTTATATCTACGTGAACTACCTCTCCTGGCCTCCTTCGGAGCCGAGGAAGGGGCTTCTACAAAGCCAAACCGTTTTATTAAATAAATGTATTTTTATAAGAGTTAAAAACAAAATAAGTAACATCTGCAGGCAAGATAATCCAGATGATTCTAATGATCCAACAATTTAAGATGCTTTCGAATAAATCCAAATGGATCCTAAGGAATCCAAATGAATCCGAATAAAGCTGACAAGCTCATCAGGGGAAAACAGCATCACTAGAAATATAGATAGTAGGAATGTAACTAGTCGAAGTTACGGCAGGAAAATCCCCAACAGGAGAGAGAGGGATATCTTTGATTTTCTGGAAAGCCAGAAACCTGAAGAGTTGAGTGAATTGGTTGAGAGCAGTCTTCTGGTTATTTTGGTGCGGAAAGCAGAGGCAGGACTCCCTGTGGATTTTGTTTCCGAAAACGTTTCACTTTTCGGGTATGAGCCGTCCGACTTTACTGAAGGGAAACTCCTGTACTCAGACCTTATCCATCCCGAAGACCTGGAAGCCTTTGGCTTTGGGGTTCTCAACAATTCTGAAAG
Organism: uncultured Methanosarcina sp.; assembly: GCA_965601435.1. Taxonomy (GTDB): domain Archaea; phylum Halobacteriota; class Methanosarcinia; order Methanosarcinales; family Methanosarcinaceae; genus MTP4. The sequence continues at coordinate 25,132 of CBFCWE010000052.1, read as the reverse complement.
AGGGATCAGAAACTACACCCAGGAATACCGCGTTCTCACAAAGGACGGAAAAGTGCGCTGGGTAGAGGACCGGACCCTTGCCAGGTACGGGCAGAAAGGAAGGATTAGGGATTATATCGGGTTCATCAGGGATATCACCGAACAAAAAGAGCTTGAAGAAAAGCTGGAATATTCAGAAAAGAAGTTCAAAGCCCTTCTTGAATACAGCGAAGATACAATCATCATCCACGATAGAGAAGGAAAGATCCTGGAAGCAAACGAGGCAGTTTGCGAGTGCCTTGGGTACAACAGGGAAGAACTCCTGCAAATGACGCCTCATGACTTTGAGGTGAAGTACAAAAAAAGCATCCCAAAACTGATCAAGCGGGTCTATCGAAATGAGGAGTTTACCTTCGAAACCGTAAATATGCGAAAGGACGGAGCCCTCATTCCCATTAAAATACGCTCGCATACCATGGAATACGATGGGAAAGCCATGGTTCTGGCGATGGGAAAGAACCTCAGCGAGCAGAAAAAGACAAAGGAAGAACTGCTCTATGCCATGAAGGCCTGGAAGGTTCTGGAAACTTTTGTAAACAACAGCCCGGTTGTTGTATTCCTCTGCCGCCCCGAACACAAATGGCCTGTAGAATTCATATCAGGGAACATCAACCAGTTCGGATACAGCGTTGAAGAATTTACAGAAGAGAAGCTGCTTTTTGGCGACATCATACATCCATCTGACCTGGAGAGAGTCACGGACAACCTGATAAGAAACTGCTCGGAAGGGAAAACCGACTTCAATCAGGAATACCGTATCCTGACCAGGGACGGACAGGTTCGCTGGGTAGGTGAACAGACCTTCATCCAGACGGATGAGAACGGAGAACCTGCCTACCTGCAGTGCACTATCATGGATATTACCGAACGCAAGCAGAAAAACAATTTCCTGCAGGTCCAGTGCGACCTGGGAATTGCCCTTACCTCAATAGATGATTTTAATGGAACTATTGAACAGCTACTCAAGTTAGCGCTGCAGGTAGAATCCATCGATTATGGATGCCTCTACCTGGTGGACAGGGAAACAGGCGGGCTTTCCGTGGAAACCCATGTGGGACTATATCCAAACTACGCGGAGTGTATTTCTCGTTATGAAGGGAATTCCGTAATTGTCCGGCTGCTAAGAAACGGACAGCCCATATACAAACACCATTCAGAGTTCTGCACCCTGGAAACTCACAAGAAGTTAAAAGCTACCGCTTTTCTCCCAATCTCATATCAAGGGAAATTTGTAGCAGCCCTCAAACTAATTTCCCGCACTGATGACGAAATTCCGGAAACTTTCCGGAACACACTGGAAACAATAGCTGCCGAAATAGGGGTTGCAATAGGCCGGACAATGGAAAAAAAAGAATTAAAAAAGACCTGTGAAGACCTGGAATCCCTGTTAAACTCCTTTAATGATTTCCTCCTTATAGTCGATACCGACGGCTGCATAGTCCACTGCAACCAGACAGTCTCAAAACAGCTTGGATACTCCCTGGAAACACTCAAAGGAAAAAACATACTCTCCCTTCATCCCCCGAATAAAGCACTTGAAGTTGCAAACATTTTAACCGGAAGCCTTGAAGGAAAGAAATCCTCCTTTAGCATTCCTTTTGTGAGCAAAAAAGGGGTGGAAATCCCTGCCAAAACCCGAATAAGCAGGGGGAAGTGGAAAGGCAGGGAAGTTTTCATCGCCCTTTCCTGCCTCCTGGAAGAAGCTGAAAGGAGAAAATAATCAGGAAAAACGATGGCTTCTAAACCCCCCTTTTAGTGATCAAACCTGATTATATATTTCATAAAACCATAAGGTCCTGAGTTCCCGGATTTTAAGAGCATAAGCTCAATTTGGAAATACTGGTCAGAATGATTAACTGGAAGAAATTTGAAGTCGGGTGCTTGGAGCCTGCGAATAGACAAACAAACTGTTCCAATAATTTTCAGTTAGATACAAGTAATATATAATCTTATTGACACCCAATTTGTTTTATCCTAAAATTATTTCGATTTTGTTATCTCTGTTATTGCATTTATATATCGTACACAGATGGTACACTATTTTACTCAACTTCAAATTTGTTTCATTTTACATGATCATTCTACAGTACCAAAATGGAATTGGAATTTACTCAAAGTTTAACCTTTTGTATCGTCTGATGTTGTATTGTGTATTAAACTTCCGAATGGTTTTGAATCTGCGAAATCATTTCAGGATACAATATACAAAATATTACTGGTTGGTGTAATTAGTGGGCATTGGTCATCGGCCAAGGCAAGAATCGTGATTTATCAGGACTTAGAGTAACAAGTTTAACGGTGTTTTTGAAGGTCTATAGTGATGGTGTGTGTTCTTTTTCGAATTCAAACTCATTTTGAGGGGTGCATAAATCGCCTTAAAAATTACTTAATTAAGTAGCTTAAATTTCTTAACCGATGACCAATGTAGTGGGATAAATTTGGAATGGGATGTTTGAAACCTGCTGGGCAACTAGGATACTGTATAAACAAATTTCAACAATGCATGAGTAATATATTAACTTATTCATAATTACGAAAATATATCCGGTTAAATATCCAGATGGGTAGTATATTAAACGCGGCATAAAATGGCAAATATCCACAAAAGTGGAATAAATTCAGGATAGTCGCCTAAAAAATGGAAAAACGACTTACATAAAAATGTAAACACGGAAATGTCAGGTTCCTACCTGATAACCGGCCATACCCAATATAACCCCATGGGTGTCACTCAAAGAAAAGCGAATTTGTTGGCACCCTGAGACTAAATAAATTTTATACAATATTAAATTGAGAATTGGAGGAAATAAAAACATGGTAAGCGAAATGACTCCAACAAAAAGAGCTCTTGCAGCAGTGCTTGGAGGCAGGGTTGACTACGTACCCCCTGCAAACCCCCTGGCTCAGACTACAGCCGAATTGATGGAGGTCTGTGGTGCATCCTGGCCAAAAGCCCATTTTGACAGCAAGATGATGGCAGACCTTGCAGCTGCCCCTTATGAAGTTTGCGGCATTGAGGCTGCACGCCCTCAGTTTGATATTTCCCTGGAAGCAGAGGTCCTGGGGTGCAAACTTGACTGGGACAAGCCTGACAGGCCTCCTGTGACCGGACCTGCCTATACGGACCCTGCCGACATAACCTGGCCAGACAACCTGGAAGAAACCGGAAGAATTCCGGTAGTACTCGGAGCAATCGACGAACTGAGGAAGCGCTATGAAGGCATGCTCCCTATTATCCCCGTACTTACAGCCCCCTTTACGGTAGCCGGCCACATAGCAGGTGTTGAAAACCTGGTGCGCTGGACAAAGACCGACCCGGAAAAAGCCCATTCTTTCATTGAAGCAGCAACTGATTTCGTGATAGCCTACGGAAGGCTTCAGGCCGCTTACGGAGCACATATCCTCTTCCCTGCCGACCCCTCGGCATCAGGAGACCTGATTTCTGCAGAAACGTATGAAGAATTCGTGCTTCCTGCCCACAAAAGGATGGCAAGGGAGATCAGCTGCCCCCAGATCCTGCACATCTGCGGAGATACAAGCAAACTCCTGCCCTATATAAAGCAGAGCGGAATCGACTGTTTCTCCTTTGACGCCGTGCCGGTCTGGTACGTCCGCCAGGTAATGGGCAACGAGATGTCCATCCTCGGAAGCCTGGACGTTATCGACCTGATGCCAAACGGCACTCCCGAGCAGGTTTACAACAGGACACGGGAATGCATCCTGCAGGGAACCGATGTTGTGGGTACTGCATGTGACGTCTCATTCGGAACCCCTCCCGAAAACCTCAAGGCATACGTAAGGGCCTGCAAAGAGACCCCGATTCCAAAGCCAGGAGACGTCGAAGACCTTGTCAGGCAGATAGGAGTGGGTATCGGAAGAAACATGAAAGAAAACGTCCTTGGAGGGATGCAGGAATGATCAGGCATATCGACCTCGCAGTCCAGAAGATTTATGAAATGAAAGAAAAAGAGCCCGCAAAGTTCAAGAAACTCATTGACGAAGGGATCATGATCGGGCTTGGATTAGATCTCGGAGACGGGGACAAAGAAGAGATCACTGCTGATAAGATAAAGGAAATGAACAGGCCAAAGGATGCCAAATATGCAGCCGTGGCAGCAGCCGTGGTCGAAGGAAACAGGGCTGAATCAACAAAACTCACAACAACCCTCCTTGAAGAAGGAAAAGACCCGACAGACCTTGTCTTAAATGCCCTCATGCCCGGCATCCAGACCGTCTGCGAACTTTACGACATCGGAGAAAGCTTTGTCCCCGAAATCCTGCTGGCAAATGATGCACTTATCGGAGGCGTAGAACTCTGTCAGGAAAAGATAGGGGACATCCCCAGCCAGGGCAAGGTCGTGTCCATGGTCATCGCGGGAGACCTCCACGACATCGGCAAGAATATAGTAGTAGCCATTCTGAGGGCTAACGGTTTCGAAGTAGTCGATCTCGGAAGAGACATAACGGTGGAAGCGGCTGTCGAAGGCGTAAAGGCAGAAAAAGCCGACCTTGTTACCGGAACAACCCTCATGAGCACGACCAAAGGAGGTCTTCAAGCTCTTGCAGAAGCCCTGGAATCCGAAGGAGTCCCTGTAGCCTGCGGCGGTGCTGCCGTTGACACGCACTTTGTTGAAACCTTTAGCAACTCGGTATATGGAAAAACACCGCTTGACGCCGTAAAAATCGCAAAGAAGATCTGTGCAGGAAAGAGCTGGGAAGAAGCTCGTGAGGAACTTCACTGATTTTACTTTAAGTTCCCGGTTTTCTTTTTCTTTTTCTTTTTTTTCATTTTTTGGTTTCTTTTTCCGATTTTAACCTCCTTTCTTATTTTTCTGGCAACTAATAGGAAACTAAATGCAAGTTAGAAGAGGGAAAATAAGAAGCAGAAGAAAGAAGCAGAAGAAAGATCTGAATAAAAAACAAAATTCGAAAAAAGTAAGAAAAGTAAGGAAAGCATAAAGCCGGGAATGGATGAAAAAGAACTTTGACAAAACCCTGGGATAAAACATGGATCAGGCTATAAATATCGACATTGGAACCAGTGGAATCAGAGCCCAGCTCCTGGACCTTACGGACTCTTCGGTCCTGAGGACTGCAATATTATCCGGAAACCCACTTCCGGGTGCAAATGTTGTTGACCATATGGACTTTGCAATCAGTTACGGACAGGATACAGCCCATGAAATTCTCGTTTCAGCCGTAAACTCCTTGATAAAAAGCCTTAAGCCCGGAAACCTGAAGCGAATGGCTGTTTGTGGAAATCCTATCCAGCTCTCATTATTCGAAGACCTGGAAATCCGGGACCTTGCATTTGCGGGAAAAAACGCCCTTGAAAAAATGCATGTAAAGCCTCCGAAAAGGGACGGACATATTGTTTCAGGAAATGAAATAGGGCTTTGCGCAGATATTGATGTGATAATCCCGCCTTCGATAAGGCATGAAATTGGAGCCGATGCCCTCGCCATGATGATAAAGACCGGGTTTCTGGATTCCTCCGAAACCTGCATGGTTACGGATTACGGGACCAATGCCGAAATGGCCCTGAAAGTTGACGACAAAATATACACGGGATCGGCGGCGTCAGGCCCTGCCATCGAAGGGCAGCAGATCAGCAAAGGCATGCTGGCAACCCCCGGAGCAATTGCCGACATGCAGCTTTCCGCCGGGGGCTGGCAGACCCTTGCCCTCGATGAAAAGCTCAGGCTTGTGGAAGGGCCTAAAATCAACCTGCGCGAAGGGACCTTCAAACCCTCTGGATACCCTGCAAAAGGGATTACCGGCACAGGTGTAATTGCCCTTATGTACGCAGGCCTTATCACCGACATAATAAAGCTCCCCCATATTGAAGGCGGCAGGATCCGGATGGAAAAAGGGATCACGTTTACGGAGGAGGACGTGGCAGAAGCCGGAAAAGCCTTCGGAGCCCTGAGAGCAGGTCACCTTACCCTGATGCACGAATCAGGAATAGCATACGAAGACCTTGAAACAATGTACATGTGCGGAGCAAGCGGGACCTACGTTGACCCTCATAAGGCGCAGTTCACGGGAATAGTGCCTGCAACCCCAAAGCGTATAGTACAGTGCGGAAACACATCCCTGGAACTTGCAAAAGACCTGGCATTCGATCCCGATTACCTTTCCTGTCTCAACGACATGAAAAAGTCCATCCTTGCCAACCACATTATGTTTGCCTCATCCCCCACCTTTGCAACCATTTACATCCAGGAGATAGCTCTCTGGAACGAAGGGATGCCGCTTGAAAAATACAACGCAAACCTTGAAAGGTCAGGAATCCGGCCAATCCCGAAAAAACTGCAGGAATGCATTATTGAAAGAAAATATGAAAGGGATATCCGGGAACTTGGAAAAAGCCTGGAGATCATGGAGCCTAAATGTGGTTTTATTGCCACCATCCTGTGCAGCGGCTGTGACACCTGTGTGAAAGGATGCCCGGAAGACGCTCTCTCAAGGGAAAACGAAAGTTTCAGGATCAATACTGCGAGATGCCTTGGAACTGCCTGCAGAAGATGCGAAGAAAGGTGCCCTGAAAAGAAGTTCTCAATCAACGATTTTAAGCTGGAGCTTCCCGAACCTCGGGAACCACGGCAGTAATTTTGTACCAGCTGGAGGCAAGTACTCCGGCCCAACATAATTACAAACTAAAAATAGATTACAAATAGAAGTAAATTGAAAACTAAAAATAATTAAACAAACTAAACAATTACAAAATCAACATAAACTTTTTACAGTTTCCCAGCTTTCTGGATAGAGCCGGATATATGCTTGCCGACAAACATTTATTCAGGAGTTATCCGATTGTTCCAGACAGAACCGATAATCTACTTCCAGTCACTGGCAACTGACTGGCTTACACCCCTCATGGTCCTGATTACTTCCATGGGTTCGTCCTCCTTTTATGCAGCAGTAATAATCATCATAACGTTCGGAATCGATTTTCGCAGGGGTATTCTTCTCTTCCAGCTGCTGCTCTGGACAGGAGCAATCACGGAGGTGCTTAAGGTAGTTTTTGCCATGCCAAGGCCCTATTATGTGGACTCAAGGGTTTTGAACCTTGAAAGCGGAGAGCCGAACATATCCCCCTTTACCGGAAAAGGGGCAAGCAGTTTTTTCGGGCTTCCGGATAGTGAAATGCTCGAAGCATTTCGGGCTGAAGTTACGGCTGGCGGTTCACATCCTTTCTACTCCCTTTACGGCTTTCCTTCAGGACACGTTTCCACAACCACGGCACTATGGGGGGGAGCTGCCCTGATTTTCGGGAAGAGGGTAATCTGGAAAATAATCCCGGCAGTTATTTTGCTTATGGCCTTTACAAGAATGTACCTGGGCAGGCATTTCCTGGGAGATGTTATAGGAGGTGCCATTCTGGGGCTACTCTTGCTGATCGCATTTTCCGGTTTCCTCCGGAGCCCTGTCTGTAAAGCTTTTTTCCGGAAGGAAAGTTTCTTTCCCGCAACCGGGTCCCCAAACATCCTGTCCCGGAGCATTCTGTTCCCGAGCATCCTTTTTTACACATTCATGTTCATCGTCCCCCTGCTCCTCGCAGCCTTATCCCTGATAGGCCCGGACATTGCTGGTTTTCTCACAGGGACAAATGCAGCATACCTCCTGGTCATACGAAAAGGGCTCCCGAGCAATGCAGGCAGCAGAGGGAAGCGGGTCTCATGCGTACTGGTTGCACTCCTAAACTTCGCAACAGCCTCCTTCATCACAGCTGTCGCAATCGATATTACAGGAGCAGCCAGCTTCCTTGGCCCCGATATAATTGAATTTGCAGAAGCTTTCGTCCCTGCAGCCACGATATGGATTTCCGTAGAAATATGTTCCAGGCTCGGAATGTACGGGAAAGAAAGTTATACCCAGGAAAGTAGCGCATAAAAAAGTATAGAAGAACGGAAAAAGTAAGAGAGGAAAAAAGGAGAAAGGAAAAAAGGAGAAAGGAAAAAAGAAGAGGAGAAGAAAAATAGAAAAAAATGGAAAAAATATAGAAATCCGGCTATTTTTAGCCAGGAATTCTTTACAAACTTCTGCGCCTCAGCCCGTATGCGGATGCCAGCACAGCAACTCCGAGTCCAAGCTCGAAAGCTGGCGTGGATTCGGCATCATCTTCCGCCTCAGCGGCTTCTTCTTCAACAGGTTCCTCTTCCCCGGCTTCTTCTCCGGCTTCTTCTCCGGATTCGGGTTCCAGATCAATTACGATTTCGTGCTCCGAAAATTCCGGGATATAGACTGCCATGGTGGCAGTCCCATTTTCCTGCACGAGATAGCAGAGCGGGCGGTCCCCGCCGGCAAAGAGTTCATCGATACTTTCGGCTTTCTCGATTTCCTCCCCGTCAAAGTGGAGCCTGAGGCGGTCGGGATTGGAAAGGTTAATGGTCTCGTTGTCCACGTTTACGGTGATGACCCTGCCCTCGGGAAGTTCCGAATCTACCCCGAGCACGATGCGGCCCCTGTCCCTGTCCCTGACCTGCACACCCATGGGAGTGTAGCTCACAACGGATGCGTTATCCCCGCCTGCGCGGATGGCTAGTTCGGCTCCGACCCTACCGTTTGCGATTTCCCTGTTGAGTACCTGGTGCATGTACACTTCCCGGGAACCGTAACGGTACTCGGTCTGCATGAAAGCAGGCTCCATGGGAGTCGCACGGAACATGACCACACTGTTTTCAACAAGAGTTACCGTGACCTCGTTATCCGAAATCGCAACATCAATTCCTTCAAGAGGTTCGTCCTCCGTACCGGATACAAGGCAATTCTTGAAGACTGTAAGGTATCCTTCGAAATTGTTTTTAGTTATCTTTACAATAATTGCATCTTCCGGATCATCCGAAAGTTCGGCGTCAAGGCTTGCTTCCACTTCTTCTGCAAGGTCAAAAACTACGGTTTTGTCGGCAAAGGCCCTGACCTGCATGACTCCCATGGGGTTGTCGTGAAGGAAAATCTGGCTGTCAGCGCCCTCATAGAAGGCAGTTGTACCTGCGACCTGCTCATCCTCAAAGGCAAAATCGGAAACCGTGACCAAATCGAAAATCGGATCTCCGCCAACCGCAAAGTTGCTGACTTCACCAGCATCGGTATCAAAACTGAAGGTCGTGATATTCCCATATGCAAAACGGCCCTGCTGCATGAAATGAAGCCCGTAGCCCATACCCATGCCTGCGCCCATGCCTCTTACAGCCTGTACGGCCTGCTGGCGCATCAGGACCTGATGCCGTGCATTGAGCGAGGCTTGAGTACGCTGCATATTCATGACCATATAGCTGGCAATTTCCTGTCCGGTAACCCCGTACTGCGTTTCAACCTCCAGGATTGTAAGCTGCGTGTCCATATCCTCCGGGAGCCTGAGGTCGGAAATTGCGTCTTCAACCGGGATCCCGAAAGTATTTGCGGCTTCTTCGAAAGTCATTGACCCGAACCCTGTAAACCTGTTGTCGTACTGGTCAAACCCATAACCATTCATCATGTCCTGGCCCATTCCCGGACCCATGCCACCGTTGGACCCTCCACCCTGACCCATCTGGGCAAGGGCAGGAGATGCTCCAAGGACCACAATCAGGAGGACACAAAATACAGATATATCTAAGCGTTTCATTTTCAACTTCATTTTCATACTCCATTCCCCAAAAATAATAAGCTGTCAATAATCTAATAAGCCGTCAATGATCTATCCAGCCTTTAAAATAAAAAGCTGAAGAAAGACATAATCATCATATAGACAATTAAAACAGTTGATTATATGAGCTAATCTTATAAATCCTTGGCATTGAAGTTTCTGATACTGAAGCCTCGGACATTTAAGAATCTGATACTGAAAGATCTTATACCAAAGTTTCTGGCACTGCAGAAGCCTTATCATAAAAAATGAGATCTTGGTCCAGGAAACCCTGATCAACAGAAAACCTGACAACCAGAAACCCTTATCACAATATACGCTTTTAAAACCGACAAGGAAGTAAAGCTCAGGATACAACACTCGGGAAAAACAATCGAAAAATTGATCACTCCCATCTCATATTTAATTTACCAACTGAAATGACGTCTTCGAAAATAACACCATAGAAATTCCCTCAGGAGTTCCGGAAAAGGAAAACTCCAGGCTCGCAATTTAAGCTCACAAGAGGAATTTATGTATCCTTATCCGCCGGACGAAGGAATCCTTAAATAAAGCTTTTAACTATTGAGCGTATTCACAATTCACAGGAGAAACAGCAAAATAAAAATTGCAGTCGAAAGCCTGCAATTTCCAGGATATACCAGATAAAATATACCTGAAGATAAATATACCGAAGATATATACCGAAGATATATACCTGATAGCTTTTCCACCAGTAGAATGAATTTTATTGTTAATATTAAAACCCAAGAGGATGACATTCATGGACTTTGAAAAATTGAGACATGGGACCGAACTTATCAAAAGGGGCTTTGCTAAGATGCAGAAGGGGGGTGTGATCATGGACGTGACGACCCCCGAGCAGGCCAGGATCGCAGAAGAAGCAGGCGCAGTTGCTGTCATGGCTCTGCAGGCTGTCCCGGCAGACATCAGAAAAGAAGGCGGTGTTGCCAGGATGGCAGACCCCGAGATCATCCAGCAGATTATCGATACAGTCACAATCCCTGTTATGGCAAAAGCCAGGATCGGACACTTCGTGGAAGCCGGAATCCTTGAAGCGCTTGGCGTGGACATGGTGGACGAGTCCGAAGTCCTCACCCCTGCCGACCCTTACTTCCACATCGACAAGACCGACTTTACCGTACCCTTCGTCTGCGGAGCCAGGAACCTCGGAGAAGCCCTTCGGAGAGTCAACGAAGGCGCAGCCATGGTCCGGACAAAGGGAGAAGCCGGAACAGGAGACGTCAGCCAGGCTGTCAAGCACATGAAACAGATCCAGGGCGAAATCCGGGAACTTGCCGGAAAGACCAAGGAAGAACTGATCATGGTCGCAAGGGACATCGAAGCCCCTATCGAACTCGTAATCGAAACCTCGAAGATGCAACGTCTCCCTGTCGTTAACTTTGCAGCCGGCGGAGTTGCAACCCCTGCCGACGCAGCCCTCATGATGCGTCTTGGCGCCGACGGTGTCTTCGTAGGCTCCGGGATCTTCAAAGCCGAAAACCCCGAGAAGATGGCAAAAGCAATCGTTGAAGCCGTCAACAACTACGACGACCCCGCAAAACTCGCCGAAATCTCCAAGGGCATCGGAAGCGGCATGAAAGGCATCAGCGTCGACACGATCCCCAGGGAAGAAGCCCTTCAGGAACGCGGTTGGTAAGCAGAGTTGCGGCTCTGCAGTGCGCTGTCCGTTTCACTCGCTTCGCTCGCTCAAGCGGACTAAACGGTTAATTAAATTATTTATTCAAATGAGTATTCTTCCGGTCAGCCGGAAGGAAACTCAAATCTATGCAATTTTTAAATTTATTTGATTTTCAAATCAATTCATTTTAAAAAAACTTTTGATTCAATAAATAACAGACTTATTTTCACAAAATGGTGTTTTAAATGAAGATCGGTGTTATTGCGATCCAGGGAGCAGTTTCCGAACATGTTGAGGCTTTGAAGAGAGCCCTCGCCAAAAGGGGTGAGGATGCTGAAGTAGTGACAATTAAGCACAAAGGTATCGTCCCGGAGTGCAGCGGGATTGTGATCCCTGGCGGAGAGAGTACGACACTCTGCCGGCTGCTTGCCCGTGAGGGGATTGCAAAGGAGATGAAAGAGGCGGCTGCAAAGGGAGTTCCGATCCTTGGGACCTGTGCGGGGCTGATTGTACTTGCAAAGGAAGGGGACGAACAGGTAGAAAAGACCAGCCAGGAACTGCTCGGCATCATGGACACGAAAGTGAACAGGAACGCTTTTGGAAGGCAGAGGGAATCTTTCGAGGCGGAACTGGAGCTTGAGATTCTCGATTCACCTATTACGGGCATTTTCATCCGGGCTCCGGCAATCGTTAGCTGCGGGCCGGACGTGAAAGTGCTTTCCCGGCTCGACGGCTTTATAATCGCGGCAGAGCAGGATAATGTAATGGCACTTTCGTTCCACCCGGAACTGACTGAGGATATGCGCATCCATCAGTACTTCCTGGACAAGGTATTCAGATATATCCGGCCTAACTGAAACCCGGAGAATTAAAATTTACCGAACTATTGTCCCGAAAGTAAATATTTACGCATAAGCTCACTTAATTTATAACCACGGAAGACACGGAAAGCACGGAAGAATTGTACCTTATTTCCTTTATTCCGTGTATTCCGTACTTTCGGTGGTTAAACTTTCACTTTCACTTAAGATGGGGGAAGGGATTTAGGGCCTTGAAAATGAAACCCCTTTCTGCGGCCATTTCTCTATTTTAATCGGATGAATACCTGCCAGGTCATGGAAACATGCCATCTGATCCAGAGCCAGTTCTTCAGTTTTAAGATAAAAAGTACCCTGGCAACCGTTTTTCGATCTGATTGAATAAGGGGTGCCTCCGCCAGGTTGTCTGGCGGCCCTTTCCGAAAAGACGCAAAAAAGAGATTTGAAAGAATTATTCCTCAGGTTGTATTTACTTCTGTTTTATTACCTCTAACGCCGGTTTTAGCCTGATTTTACTTATGACTCTCTTTTATTTTCTGCTGTGTTCTACTGTGTTCTGCCGTTTTATGCTATTGTTTTTTACCATTATTCATTCTGAAAAAGCCGGAAGCCTTTGGCTTCCGGGGACAAAAAAGACACGATAAGGCTAGTTCCGGTTGTATGGGGTTCATAAATAAAGTCTATAGCCAGCCATGGTTTTCTATTTTCTCAGAAGCAGAAACTGAATAATTCAGGAAGATCGAATTTTCTCTCCCGTATCTCACACCATTACTTTATTATATATTTCATACCTGAATATTTATATCCAGAGATTGAGTATATTAGTAAAAAAGATCCGATGCAGGTGAAGTATATGGTAAAACTGACACCAGAAATGAAAGAAGCTTTCGCAGGAATGAAAATTTTCCCCTTTGCAACCGCCTCAAAAAGCGGAGACCCGAATGTCGTACCGATCGGCTTTTGCAAGCTTCAGGAAGACGACGAAACCATCTGGATTGCAGACAACTATTTCTATAAGACCCGCAAGAACCTTGACGAGAACCCGAGGGGGGCAATCTATCTATGGGGACCCGAAATTAAGGGCTGCTACCAGATCAAGGGAGACTTCGAGATCAAGACCGAAGGCGAGGAATACGAGAAGATGTACAAAATGGTCAAGTCCATGGGAGACAGGTTCCCTGCAAAAGCCCTTGCCTTAATGAAGATCACGGAAGTTTACCAGTGCAAATCAGGGGATGAAGCGGGAAGGCAGCTTCTCTGAAGCCCTTGGGAACTAACTTATAGAATTTACGATTTTATACCGAGCGGGAGGACGGAAAAACGCCCTCACAACTATCCTTTTTTGAAAAAAATGTATCAGACAAAGGTAGTTGACATCTTTTTTCAACAATCAAAATCAGTTAATTGAGTTTAAAGGATAAAGTTCATGAGACTAATTCTATAGTTCACTAAAAGCTTCTGCTCCACTTTTCTCATTGTCCGTTCCAGACCTGGACCACTTCCCCTGTATCCATGTCAATCAGCGCGGATACCGAATAATCCAGCCATGTCACACTTATCAGGGTCTTTCCGGAATAGAACTTTTCCGAGGTCTCAGGTAGAATCCGTTTTACGGATGAAACACCGTATGCATTCGTATCGGTACTCAGGACGTTCGCGATACCTTCACATTGCATAGCCACGCCAATAGCTTCGGACCGGACAGATTCGGGAATGGCTTCAAGGAGATATCCGACCTGTATCAGGTCACCGTCCCGGTATGTGAAGTCATACAGGTCGGGATACCTGGAAGCCGAGGACTCAGCGATCGTGTGTATGCGGAGTTTATCATTTTCTCTCGATGCGCTAAGCGTAACATTATCGTATTCCATGCCAGGGTAGGGACTTATTTGCTGTTTGAGCTTTATCTCGATCATGGCACTTTCTGCCGGGGGTGTGCCCACCCATGTAACCCCATATCCGGAGGACGATTTTTCAGAGTCGTTGATGCATACAACACCGGCTATGAGGAACATTACGATCAATGCAGCCATGAACAATTTTGATAAATGGTCCATAAATGTCACCTGAAAAAATGTCACCTGAAAAAGAAAGGCAGGGCGTTATTCCGCCCGTACCCGCGTGTTCATTCAACAGCCCCGATCGTAATTAAATAAGTGAACTGTTCCGTATTTGTCGGAAGTATGCCGAGTGTCCATTCTCCAATGGCACCTGGTGCCTCATAGGTCTCCGTATAGACTTCGACAGCATCGTGATAGATTCCTGCTCCGTCCACTTCCCAGGGAGGAAAGTCAGATGCTCCAAGACTGACAGTACCGCTGTAGGTTGTTTTAACCAGGTTCAGTTCGACCTTACCTGATTCACCTTCAAGGGCCAGGTCAAAGGAGGCCTCATCTTTCTCGTCCTGACTGCCTGCACCCATCCACATACCATAATTGTGGTCATTGGATGACACTTCAATGGTAATGGGACCCTTGGTCCTGGTGGTGAAAGCCTTTGTGTAAGGTCCACTGGGTTGGGTCCACACTTCGAAATCCATCTGGATTTGACCTTCCCATTCACGTATGGACGGATCATCAATGTTCAGGTCAAGGGCTCCGTTATATCTGCCTTTTGCATCATCGGGAACTTCAAGATGTACCCTGACAACAGCTGTTTCACCTGCTTTTACGATGGAAGGGGCGGTAATGGTTATCGCATCATCATCAAATGCAGGACCCACCGTGCCATATGAACCATAATAATACCGGTTTTCGTCACTTATTTTCGGATCGAGAGCAATATCCCTGTCAGCTACGTTCTTGAGCTTGATTTCATAGTCATGTTCATCCCCTGCCTTGACACGGTCCCTGATATATGACGTCTGGATCTGGATCTTCGGAGGGGTCCAGACATCGACAAAAAGATTCATGGTATTGATATACTGGGGATAGGGTGTTGGATAGGGGGTTTGCATTACATCATCAGTGAATGCGATCTCGGCGCCATAGTTCCCGATATCAGCATCTTCCGGGATATTCACCTCAATAGTAAATTCCTGCTTTGCCTCCGGTTCGAGGTCTTTGCCGGCAGGTGTAACGGTGACCCAGCTTTCTTCAAAGATATTCTCCATATACGGGGATGGCACTACCTCGGGTTCCAATGTAATGGTTTTATTATCCCTGTTTGTGACAGTCACAGTAATTTTGTCACTGCTGCCAGGTTTTAACTGGGTGCTTGAATGACGTGGGTTGATCTGGAGTTTTGCAAAATCCACATCCTGATTGAAACCGGAATCAGAGGACGCTGTTACTATCTCATCAACCATGATCATACCCGAAGCTGGAACTGGATATACTTCAAGTTCAGCTTCCATCGCACTAACGGCGGGTATGAATGCTATGCTCACAAGCATCATTGCAACAATTAGCTCTCCTATTCGTATTCTTCTGCTTTCCATCATTCTTAATTTTCCCCTTTTCTCCATATTTACCTGTATGTCTTCCGAAAGCAAAGCCAGCGAACTGTAAGTACAGTTAAAGTAATACAGTTAAAGTAAAAGTCAACGCGGTTTTGCCTAAGAGTAAATATTTAGAAGACTCGGCTCTTCCTGGTAGATTGTACTGAATCAAGCACAGTTTTATTACAATGTTAGAACTCAATATGTTTGTGAACCTCTTATAATTGCTTTATGTCCATTTCATCGGACTGAATATTATCCAAATTAATTAGAGATCAGACATAAAAAATTAAAAGATCTTCATATAGCACTAAAGTTAGCATATATATATGATTTATGTCCAATGTATCAAAACATTTTCTATATAAAAGGATAATAATAAAAAATTAAAATATAAGTCAAGTATATTTTGTTATAGTTTGATGATCTGGATAGAAAATTTATATAGAACGTATTAAAAGCAGTTTATGGAAAAGTAGTTTATGGAGTTAAATACCCGTGAAAAAATTACCTGAAATATAAGGCGCATACTAATATAATAGAGAGAATATAATTATAAGAAGAGATAAGCAGAGACAATAGGGATAGTCTGCGGTCCCGGAAAGTATCACTCAATGAGGGGGAGTGAAACGGGGGTAAGCAAGTTATGATGACAACTGATGCCTGGATTACCGTAGGGATTCTGGCAGTTACTTTTGCACTGCTCTTATTCTCCAAACTCCCGGCGCATGTAGTCTTCCTGGGAGCCCTCACCGCTGCAATAAGTTTGGGACTCGCCCCGGTAGAAGATTTATTGAAAGGTTTTTCCAATCAGGGAGTGCTGACCGTTGCCGTACTTTTCATGATTGCCGAGGGGATGTACTCCACCGGAGCCATCACCATGATCTCGGACCGGATTGTGGGCCTGCCAAAATCAATACTCAGCGCCCAGTTCAAAATCCTGCCTCCCGTGGCAGCCGGGAGCGCATTTTTTAATAACACGCCGCTGGTTGCCATGATGATCCCGGTGGTAAGGGACCTCTCCAGGTCCACAGGTCTCGATTCCTCGAAAATCTACATCCCCCTGAGCTACGCTTCCATCCTCGGAGGGGCTTCGACCCTCATTGGCACCTCCTCAAACCTGATCATTGCGGGCCTGGTGCTCGAGCAGATTGCCGAAAACGACCCGGGGGCTCCCGTGCTGGAGAGGATAACCATTTTCGTGCCGACTCTCGTGGGGCTTCCGGTAGCCATCGCAGGTATTGTCTTCCTCTTCTTCATCGGCACAAAACTTCTTCCCAGGCACGAGATAAAGGGAAAGGAGGAGATAAAACGGCGGCTCTACAGGGCTGAGTTCTTTATTGCAGAAGATTCTTACCTTGCGGGAAAGACCATTGAAAAAGCAGGCTTCGCTTCTCCTACGGGATATTCCCTGAATTCGGTCCGGAGGGGGGAAGAAGAAAAACACCTGATAAAGCCTTCCTTTATGCTCAGGCAGGGGGACGTCCTGACCTTTTTCACCAACGCCGACGGGCTGCCTGCGCTCTGGGCAACCATCGGGCTAACCCCGCTAAACACCCTCTTCCCGATACAGGCCGAGCGGCACCGGCACCGGCTTGTGGAAGTGGTAATCTCCCCCAGGAGTTCGCTTGTCGGCCGCAGCATTGAAGACCTCCCTGAGACCGAAGAACCTTATGAGGCAGCAATCGTGGCAATTTCCAGGTCAGGAGAACCACTGGATCTCCCACTCCGGGAAGTTCGGATCATGGCAGGGGACAGTGCCGTGCTTGAGGTGGAAGACTCATTTTTCTACCACAACCGGAACGAAACCGAGTTTATCATTGTCAAGCGCCTTAGAGGTTACCGGGTAAAGAGGACGGACCGGGCTATTGCAGCAATTGTAATCACGGGGGCAATGGTCGCATCGGCTGCACTCGGCCTTCTTACTATCTTCAACGCTGCACTGCTGGCAACCTTTGCCATGCTTGCAAGCGGCTGCATGAGCATCAGGAGGGCAACAAAGAGCATTGAATGGAACACGGTCGTGGTGCTCGGATGCGCCGTCGGGCTTGAGGCAGCGGTTACGGAAAGCGGGCTTGCGGACGTTCTCGCCAACCTGATATCGAGCATAGGGGGCAGCGACCCGTATGTGGCGCTTGCAGTGGTCTTCGTTAGCTGCATCATAATGACAAACGTCATCACAAATGCCGCAGCGGCAGCGTTCATGTTTCCCATTGCGCTCTCTATTGCAGGGGACCTCGAAACCAGCTTCATGCCGTTCGCGGTTGCCCTTATGCTCGGAACAAGCTATTCCTTCCTCAACCCCGCCGGGTACCAGACAAACCTCATGGTCTTTGAGCCCGGGGGATATGCTGCCAGGGACTACATCAAGGTGGGGCTTCCTCTCACCATTCTGGTGAGCCTTGCCGTGATCCTGCTAACCCCGCTGATATACGAGTTTTGAGCATGCTTCCAGAAACGAAATTGAAGAAAAGAAACGGAAGAAACAAAAATGAAGAAACAAAAATGAAGAAACAAAAATGAAGAAACGAAAATGAAGAAACAAAAATGAAGAAACGAAAATGAAAAAGAAACGTGATTTAAAAACGGAAATAAAAAAGGATATAAGAGTGACTGAAAATCACTCTTTTTCTTGTTTTAACTGTAGTATTTCGAACTTTTTCCGGATCATTCTGCCGAAGCTTCTGCGACTTCGCCCTCAGCGGGTTCGAGGCCAAGCAGAGCCTTGACAGACTTTTCCCCGTATTCAACGATTTTGGCGTTGACCTGGACGATGTCCGGAGCGATTTCCTTGCCGCGCATCATCTTTCTCCTGCGCTGCCCCTTTGTTTTCGGGGTGTAGCCAACACCTACGGCCACCAGGACTCTCTGTCTCCGGGGTCCGGGAAGGTCTGGCTTCATAACAAAACCGCTGCCGTCACAGCCGCCTGTGATCTTGATCTTGTAACCGGTCAGGCCCATAAGGGAGCCATCAACGGTATCACCGATTGCTTTTCCGATAAGTGCGTTTGCTTCAGCATCCTTCACATCGACCTGGTAAGCACGCGCTTCCTTCGGATCTGAAACTACAACTTTGAAATTTGCCATGTGAATCCTCCAATATCAGATTTATCTAATAGTTCATCAGGTTCCTTTGCCTTAAATTGCCTTTACCTGTATCCTTATATTATCCTGCATTTTGAATTGTTACCGGGAATCCAAATCCCCAGCCGTCACTTCGCCCAGAAAGGATTGCCTTTGCGCTTGAGTTCAAGGAAACGCTCCAGGGTTTCCTGTTCATCAGAGGACAGGGACTCGAAAATCTCATGCTCAAGGACTTTTGCATGCCTCTCAGGTACGTTGACAAAGAGGTAATCTTCCTCCTTGATCTGACGACCCACGGTTGCCCCGTCAATTGCCATTGCAACTTCCATGCCTACCCTGGCAGAGGAAATATTATCCCCTGCGGACTGCAGGCCCTTTATCTTGCCCACGGCATTTCCGTTTTCAAGCATGACGTCGGTATTTGTCCTGACAACCCCGCCGAGCACCCTGACCCCGACTACTGCGGGTTTGCTCTGACGGAAGACACAGCCCGGAAGGATCTTGAACCTGCCCGGACGGATGATTGTTTCGAAAATTTTCTTTTCGGTCAGTTCCTGCTGCTTCTTCACGTATTCCTGGTAGTCCTCGATCAGGCGGTAGATCACATCGTTAGTGAACACCTTCACGTTGCTTCCCTGAGCTCCCTGCAAAAACTCCTTAGCGTCTGCGTGGAGCTTGACATTGAAGCCGATGAGCACCGAATAGAGAGGGTCTTCGACCGTTGAAACCTCAACCACATCCCTGTGGGAGATATCTCCCACCTCGGCTTTCCTGATAGGAACTTCCTCTTTCTGGAACTCATGCACCAGGGCTTCAAGGGACCCGATAGTATCAGCTTTGATCATGATCCCCATGGAATCCGTGTCAATCCTGACCTCTTCGATCTCGGACTTTACCTGTTCAACGATTTCTTCAAGGGTTTCCTCATCAGCCACCCGGAGGGGAGCGCCTGCAAGGGCATCCTCCAGCCCGGGAGCCGAGATTTTCACACCCACCGCAGCAGTCGCTTTTTTAATCTGCTTGAACTTGCTTTCGTAGCGGATTTCGGAGAGTTCCCTGGGTTTTAACAGGGCTCTTACCTTTGTCTGGATAGGTTCGCCCAGACTTCCGATCACTACAGTGTCCCCTTTCTTCAACGTGCCGTCGTAAAGGATCACATCCACCGTTGCGCCCAGGCCCTTTTCTTCCTTGACCTCAAGCACGGTACCCACTCCGGGGCCCGTTGCACTGTACTCCAGGTTTGATTCCAGGAACCTCTGGGCAAGCCCGAGAAGCATCATCAGGACATCCGGGATGCCCTCACCTGTGACAGCACTTGCGGGAATTACCCCCAGATTTTTCTGGAAGTTCGTGACCCTGTCATAGCGGTCTGCGGCAAAACCCTGGTTGTAAAGCTCCCCTATGACTTCATAGAGCTTGTTGTCAAGCAAGGACTGGACCTGTTCGCTCTGTTTTTTGAAAGTGGCAGCAAAAGGCATGTCCCTGTAAGGGGTCCAGTTGTTGATCCTGTCAATCTTATTTGCGACAATGACAAAAGGAGTCTTGAAACGTTTCAAGATCTGCAGGCTTTCGTAAGTCTGGGGCTTGAAGCCTTCATTTACGTCCACAACCACAATCGCAAGGTCTGCAAGTGCGCCGCCCCTGCTCCTGAGAGTTGTAAAGGCATGATGCCCGGGAGTATCTATAAAGAGCAAACCCGGCACCATAAAACGGTCCCGAAGCTTGGGATCTCCGAGTTTCTCGACAATCACGTCCATTGGGACTTCCGTTGCCCCGATATGCTGGGTGATTGCACCGGCTTCTCCGCTAACTATCGCGGTCCCCCTTATCTTATCCAGCAGGGTTGTCTTCCCGTGGTCAACATGCCCCATTACGCAGACAATAGGAGTTCTCAGGTTTTTCTTATCAGTCATGTGCAAAAACCTCCTCATTCTGGCATCCAGCTGCTGCAGGTTCGGAAGGTCCCGGATTTATCCTGAAAGGACCCGTTCTGCAGGTATCTTACAGGCAAAGGCATGGATTCGTGCCCTAAAGCTTCGGGGCACGAAAGGCTTTGATGAACCTGTTTTACTCGTACAGACAGACCTCATCGATCCTGGAATATGCCGCAATTTCCGAATCCTTAAAGTGGATTGCAATTTCCCTTGCAGCGGCTTCAGGAGAATCGGAGGCGTGAACCACGTTTCTTCCAACATCCAGGGCAAAGTCTCCGCGGATTGTCCCGGGAGCGGCGTCCACAGGGTTTGTAGCCCCATTTACGGCCCGCATAACTTTGACTGAGTCTTTGCCTTCAACTACCATCGATACCGAAGGACCGGAGGTGATAAATTCAATAAGTGAAGGGAAGAAAGGCCTTTCTGCATGTTCACCGTAGTGTTCCTTTGCAGTAGCCTCAGCGATCACGTTTAGCCTCATGGCAATGATTTTCAGGCCGCGCTTCTCGATTCTGGAGACAATTTCCCCTACGAGCCCGCGCTGGACTCCGTCCGGCTTTACCATAACGTATGTCTGTTCCATGTGTACACCTTGTATGCCTTATAAAATACGGCTATCCTGGTTGTTCTTATGCCTTCTTCAACTGGATTCTGCCTTTTTCGGTCCACACAGTACGTCTCGGAAGCCTGCCCAACTTGAAGTTGCTTATGCACTTGGAAGAGCACATGTAATAGGTAGAGCCGTCTTTCTTGACATAGAGCTTACCGGTACCGGGCTCCAGCATTTCACCGCAAAAATAGCATTTTCTCTGTTCCATACTTTCTCACCGCACCGATTTTACCTGGTGGTAAGTTTCTTGGCTTCTCTTGAGGTCTCCAGAAGCATCAAGATATCCCCGATCCGGACAGGACCCACACAGTTTCTTGTAATGACACGGCCTCTGTCCCGGCCTTCAAGAACCCTGCACTGGATCTGACTTGCTTCTCCATGCATGCCGGTGTTCCCGATTACGTCAATGACCTCTGCGGCAAAGCCGCCAATTGTACTTTCTTCAGCCATTCTTGGCACCCCGTTAATTAGCTCATTCAAATTTATTTAAGAGCATCAATTTTCTGAGCGATGTCCTGAACAATTTCAGCTGCTTTTCCTGCATCAGTGATTGCAACAGTTGCACAGGCCACACCAAGTCCGCTTGCTGCACCGAGTTCCTTCTGGTTCTTAATATAGATGTACGGTGCGTTCTTTTCTTCTGAAAGAGGCGGAATGTGAGCAATGATCTCAGCGGGCTCGACGTCTTCTGCGACGAAAACAAGCTTTGCGTTGCCCCGCTCGATAGCTTTTGTAGCCTCGTTGGTGCCTTTCTTGATCTTTCCGGTGTCTCTGGCGAGCTCAAGAGCTTCCAGAGCTTTATTTGCGAGTTCTTCTGGAACATCGAATTTAACGAATTGTGCCATGTAATAGTCTCCTTCGAAATTGCGGTTTCCGCAATTTTTCATCATTCATTGGTTTTTTTAACACAGATTCTTTTAGCATTGAAAATCAAATCCGAAAAATGAACTTGAACTGCTTCAATGCGCAAAGAAGATTAGTTGAAATACAGATGCTGCGAGCTAAATGCCGCAAACAGAATCTTAGAAGTACATGATTGCCTATAAACTTTCTGCTTGAAAAGCGGCTTAAGCCCTGAATATACGGACAGAATCTAACCAGGACCCTATATAAATAGGTTCACGTTAACAATGAAGCAAAGATGAAATATATTTAAAATGTTTATATATCCATAAACCAGTAAAAACCAGTAAACCTGGCCTCATAACAACAAACCAGTAAATCTGGCCTCATTACAATAAACCAATAAATATGGCTTTATAACTATAAATCAGTGAAAATCAGTAAATATATCCTTATTAACCATAAACCAGCAAATTGATAGATTAATATGAATACCCTCTACTATGAAGCCCACAATAACCTTTACCTGAACGTGACAAACCGCTGCACTGCAGACTGCGTCTTCTGCGTCCGGAACTTTGCGGACGGAGTCTACGGGTATGACCTCAGGCTTTCAAAGGAACCTTCGAAAGAAGAAATAATTGATTCCCTTGGAAAACTCAACCTTGCAAAATACAGGGAAATCGTGTTCACGGGGTTCGGGGAACCAACGCTCAGGCTCGATACCGTGCTTGCAGTGACCCACTGGTTGAAAGCCCGTCCGGAAGGGATAAAGGTCAGGCTCGATACAAACGGACATGCCTCACTGATCTGGCCTGAGAAGGACGTGGTTTTTGAACTGAAAACTGCGGGAATCGATTCAATCTCCGTCAGCCTGAACGCCGAATCCGAAGATACATATAATAAGCTCTGCCGTCCGGTACATGAAAATGCTTACCGGGCGGTGCTGACTTTTATCAGAGAGGCGAGAAAAGCCGGAATTCATGTAAGGACAACAATTGTCGAGTATCCGGGGATTGATGTGGAAAAATGCAGGAAGCTTGCAGAGAATCTCGACACGGATTTTCATATAAGGGAATTATCGGAAGCCGCAAAAGAACAGCTTGATGAAAAACCCTGAAAGAAATTGTTGAAACCGATTTTTTGAAAGGAATTGTTGAAACCGACTTTTGAAGGGATATTTAGACAATCAAGCTGGAATTGGATAAAACAGGAAAAACTCAATCCGAGCTTGCAACAACCTCATCCACCAGCACATCTTCTCCGCTCTTTTTCCTCCGGAAGTCCCTCCGGGACTCCCTTGCAAGTTCGGCCTCTGCGCTCAGCTTGCCTCCTACCCACCGGTCCATTACCGTACAGGCAACAAGGTCCCCTGTCACGTTAACCGCAGTCCGGCTCATGTCCAGAATCCTGTCAACCCCTATGATCAAGGCGATTCCCGCCGTGGGAATTCCGACACTTCCCAGAATCGTAGCAAGGATCACAATCCCAACCCCCGGCGTGGAAGGAGTCCCGATAGAAGCGCCAACCGTTGTTATCATAATCAGGACAAATTCGAAGAAGCCCAGTTCAACCCCGAAAACCTGGGCAAGGAAGACCGCAGCAACCCCCTGATAAAGGGCTGTTCCGTCCATGTTCACGGTTGCTCCCAGGGGGATTACGAAATGGGAAACCGAAGGTCTGACTCCTAAATTTTCATCAGCGGTCTTGATGGACATGGGCATCACGGCTGCGGAACTGGATGTCGAAAAAGCCAGAAGCATAACTTCGCGCAAGTCCCTTAAAAAAGAGAGAGGGTTACGCCTTGAGATAAAGGTCACAATCAGGAGATAAAAACAGAGCAGGAATAAAAGGCCCAAAAGTACGGTGACCACGTAAAGCACCATGCCCACAAGCGTGTCGAGTCCAAGCTTCATAGTAAAAGTCGCAAGCAGCCCGAAGACGGCAATAGGGGCAATGAGCATGCACCAATTCACAACGGTCATACACACTTCCTGGATCGAGCCCATAAGGTCAAGAAGGGGCTTTGCCTGCATGGGAACCATGGAAACAAGGGCTACTCCCACAATGATGGAAAAGATAACAACCTGGAGCATCTGCCCGCTGACCATAGCATCCAGAGGGTTTTTCGGGACCAGGTCCCCGATAAGCATGGGTACGCTGCCAAAGGTAGGTGCGGGAACTGTCTGGTTATTCGCAACATTTACCGCAGGAGCTCCGAGTGTACTCTGGACGAGATCCCCACTGATATAAATCCCCGGCTTAATAAAAAGGGAAATCCCGAGCCCTATCAGGATAGCGGTGCTGGTTGTAAACAGGAAGTAAACAAGGATCCTACCCCCTATTTTCTTGAGATGTTCCCTATCCGAACCACTGGCAATCCCCCGGATAATGGAAGCAAAGATAAGGGGCACAACTATCATCTGCAGGAGCCGGAGAAAAATATACCCCGGAAGGGAAAGCCATTCTCCCACTACATGAGCAGTTTCCTCTTCAAGCAACCCCCCAAAAGGCCCAAGTATCAGCCCGACTGAAACTCCCAGCGCCATCCCGATCATTATCTGGAGCCAGAGCCTTTTCCTAAGGAGGTCACGCATATGGTAGCTGAGCTGCTTAAGGGAACGCGGATGAAGCTGTTCAACGTGGTTGGATTTGGTCTTAATTCCAGGCATGGCAAATCACGAACTCTCAAGCCGTTTTTAAGATTACGTCTTCAGGCTCATAACATTGTTATCATATCAGAACCAGGACCTTGATCCCATAAACATGACATTGAACCCACAATCGGAAATTGATTTCAGATCCAGGGCTCAGATTCAATAATCAAATAATTGATTTCATAACCATGAAGCTCACTCAATAATCTGAACTTTAATTCAATAATCAAGGCACAAGCCAGGGTCCGGTCAAAAAGCCGGACATAGCCTACAATAAGATTTTTGCCTACAATTAGATTGAGTTGAAATAATAAAAATATTTACCCGGAAAAGAGGACAATAAGAAAAAAGGACTCGAAAAAAGAAATAAAGGAAAAAAATATGGAAAAAAAATAAAAGAAAAAAATAAAAGAAAAAAATAAAAGAAAAAAATAA
>CBFCWE010000051.1:0-29499 GCA_965601435.1 uncultured Methanosarcina sp. | reverse complement strand
GCATATTTTGTTAGCATATTTTGTTAGCATATTTTGTTAGCATATTTTGTTAGCAGTTTTTCAAATTTGCTCAAAGCTTTGAATTCAGTCCTGATAGGTGCCGTCCCATGCCCTCAAAAAGCCGAAAAGAATCGAAAAATCCCGGGTTTGATGAAGAATACGAAATCCCCGACAACCGCCACAACTTCAACAAAATCTGGGACATTCTCCGGGAAGAGTACCCGGACGCAAAGCCAGCCCTGAATTACGGCAATCCCCTTGAACTCCTGGTCGCAACCGTCCTGTCCGCCCAGTGCACGGATGCGCAGGTCAACAGGGTAACTGAGGATTTATTCAAAAAATACCGGACTGTGGAAGACTATGCGAACGCAGACCCCCGGAAACTCGAAGAAGAAATCTATTCCACAGGCTTTTACAAGAACAAGGCAAAAAACATCAAAGCAGCTGCCCGGCTTATTCTGGAACGCCATAATGGGGGGGTTCCGGATACTATGGAAGAGCTCATAACCCTCCCCGGGGTAGGGCGAAAAACCGCAAATATCGTACTTTCAAGAGGGTTTGGGGTAATAGAAGGCATTGCGGTAGATACCCACGTTAAGAGGCTCTCAGGGCGGTTGGGCTTTACAAAAAATACCGACCCCGTAAAAATAGAACAGGACCTTATGGCCCTTACCCCGAAAAAAGAATTCGATTCGCTTTCTATGACCCTGATCCTTCACGGAAGAAAAGTATGCACTGCCCGGAAACCGAAATGTCCGGAGTGTGTAATTAATAACTTGTGTCCTTCAAGCCTTGTATTCATGGACCTGTGACTTTTCCGGATAACTTTTTCCGGGTAACCATGTGTCGTTATTAAACCATTTCTCTCCCAGTTTTTGCCCCGGAAGAGATAATGATTTTTTTCTCTGGTTTTGGAGTTGTAGGTACAATTTATCGCAAAATTAATGGTTGGAAAGTTTCAGGCTTTTTTGTTGAATACTTTCCCAAATCCGAAACTGATGGCCAGGACTGCAAAAGTCCCGATGGCAATTGCGGCGACTTCCCCGCCCTTGCCCATGCCTTCAATTGCATAGTCGGACATTGGAGAATTTACCGCAGGTTCCATTTCTTCAAGTTCGGACATCTTTGATTCCTCAATAATTCCACCTGCTGCACTTTCAAGTCCATCGGGGTCGGAGGATGCAAGGAAGGGGGCAAGAACCGAGAGTAGAAGTGCAATTGCAATCCCTGCGAAGAGGAATTTCATGTTCGACGTCCCGCTCATGCGTGAACCTCCGTGTTATACCTGTCTGACCCGGCGTTAAAACTGTCCTCAAGAAGGTCCGGGCGGGACTTGGCAATCGATGTGATCACAACTGCAGTGATAAGACCTTCGCCGATGAAACCTATTATCAAGTGATAGGTGCCCATGGCAATAAGTCCGGGAACCAGGGGGAAGGTACCTGCAAACCACATCTGGAGTGCACATACCATTGCCGATATAAAGAGCCCAAGCCAGGCACCACCGAAGGCTGCGACGCTTGTGCCCACACTCTTGCGAAGGGCAACATAGGTATAATACCCGACAAACCCGGAAACAACACCCATGTTCAGGATGTTTGTGCCCATGGTTGTGATCCCTCCATCCCCAAAAGCAAAGCCCTGCACGAGCAACACCAGAGTCAGCACAAGCACCCCTGCCCAGGGACTTGCGAAGACAATGGCAACAAGGGTTGCTCCGACCATATGTCCGCTTGTCCCCATTCCGATAGGGATGTTCATGGCCTGGATTGCGAAGACTCCGGCTGCAAGGGCAGCAAGGATCGGTATTTTCATTTCATCGAGCTCGTTTTTCGCCCATTTCATTGACATGAAAATGAATGGGATGGTAATTGCCCAGTAGACAACTGCCTGGTCTAAAGGTATAAACGAATCGGGTATGTGCATGAATATTCCCTCTTTTTCCCCTTATTTTCAATTTCCTGTGTATATCTCACAGTGAACATTCCTGAAGCTGATGCCTGAGGAATGTTCCTGAAATATATTATGGGTAAGTATTCTTTACGTGAATTCCTGTAATATCTCCGAGGTTCACATTAAAAGTATTTTAAATTAATACATTGAATTTTATTTAGATTTATTTTCGGATAGTTGAAACGTCATTCGGGAAATTTTTAAGAAAGTAAGGTTTCCGATTAATATTCTTAAAGATTATTCTAAGTAACATTAGATAATTCAGTATTACATATATACGTTTTGGTATTACTTTGTTCGACAATTATTTATTCTAATCAAATTCAGTATACTCGCGCTAGCGATTGGTAATAAATCATAAATTCAATATGCTGCGATTTACTGATTTATTCTTTTATTTCCGGATCTGCCATTTCTTTTCTTCAAGGTCCTCTATTCCCGGAGAAACCCGGATTCCTGGCAAAAAAAGAGTTTTTGCAGAAAGTAAATTCTGCCGCTGTTCTGGGGGGTTTGATACTTTCAGGCAAAGAAGTGGATAAGAAGAATACAGCTAAAACTCAGGAGCAAAAAGAAGACATCAACTGTCCTGATTTTGGTCCTGTAATATGATTTCTCATGCCCGCTCCCGTATCCTCTGCAGAGCATACTGATGTAGGTCCTTTCCCCCTGTTCATAGGAGCGTATAAAAATTGAACTTATGCTGTTTCCGACCTGTTCTATGACCCATTTTCTGGGCACTTCTTTGTTCCAGATGTTAAAGAGGCGGGTCTGCTGGGCGATTTTTATCCGCTTCAACACGGCCCAGAAAAGGAATAGGTAGCGCACCATCATGCTCAAAAGCAGGGTGAACTCCCGGGGAATGCCCAGCCTGTCGGCCGCAGTCACCAGGTCCCGCAGGCGGGTGGTGGAGGAGAGCAGGATAACTGCCGTTATGCAGACCAGGAATTTCAGGAGCAGGGAGGTCCCGAAAGCCAGTCCTTCATATGTTATGCTGAGCCCTAAGGGGAGAGAGAGGGGGTAGGGCGTATAGCTCTCCACGAAGGAATGCTTCAGGAAGGGCTGAAATAGTATTATTCCAAGCCCAAAAGGCAGCACGGCAAGGATGCGCAGGATAAAATACCTGAGGTCCAGCCCCGCGAAGAGGACAAGGAAGATGAGGTATGCTTCTACGGATAAAAGTCGAGGTACGTTATTTTCGTGGATGCGGGGTAGGCCCACCGCGTAGATAATCACTACAAGCACAAAGAGCAGTTTTATCCGGGGGTCGAGCCTGTGGACCGGGCTGTTCTTGTATGACTCGCGCTCAATATCGGTAAGGGTTACCATTGAGTATTCTCCTTTCCTGCAGCTTTTTTCAGGTCTCTCTCAAAGGCTTTCATTTAATTCCCGCACTTTTAGTGTTCCGGGCCCATGATCCGCATGACCTCATTTTTTGCGGATTCTGCTGTTATCTGTATACTGGCGTTGATCCCTTCCTGCCTCAGCAGTTCGAAGACTTCGGCCACCCGGGGGAGTCGGAGATGGGCTTTCCTTAGAAGCTCCGGGTCGCTGAAGATCTCTTCAGGGCTTCCATCTGCTTCCAGTTTTCCGTGGTGGAGGACAAAGACCCTTTCTGCAAAATAGGGTACAACGTCCACGTCGTGAGTGGACAGGAGGAGGGTGATCCCGAGCTCCCGGTTCATTTTCATTATCAGTTCAAGGACGCGGGCGGAACTCAGGGGGTCGAGGCCCGCAGTTGGCTCGTCAAGCACGATTACCTCGGGGCGCATTGCCAGGATCCCGGCAATTGCCACCAGTTTCTTCTGTCCCCCGCTCAGGTGGTGCGGAGCCCGCTCTTCAAAGCCGCCGAGCCCCACCATTTCCAGAGCTTCCTTTACCCTGGCTTCGACCTCTTTCCTCGGGAGCCCCATGTTTATCGGCCCGAAAGCCACATCTTCTTCCACGCTTGGGGCGAGTACCTGGTCGTCAGGGTCCTGAAAGACTATCCCCACAGTTTCCCGGCAGGTTCGGACATTCTTTTTCGTGATCTTTTCCCCCTTTATGAGCATGTCTCCTGAGAGTGGTTTCAGAATACCATTCAGGTGCTTAAAAAGGGTGGACTTCCCGGCTCCATTGGCTCCCAGTACCGCTACCCGTTCTCCTCTATATATCTTCAGATTGATATTATCCAGGGAGTTTGCAGGCAGGTGGGGGTACCTGTGGTAGAGGTTTTTGACCTCAAGGACAGGGGTGCCGTTTTTTATCTCGACCCGGTCCGGATTCTCCGGGTTTGAACCCTCTTTCCTTCCGTTTTCACCCGGGTAGTCACCCGGAACGTTTTTCCCTTCTCCGGGGATTTTAATTGGGTCTGATTTTTGCTTCATTGATAACGTCCTGTAAGTGGGGGATAACAGTTAACTTTATAAAAAACAGTGTTACCACAAACGAGGTTATGGTTTTTATTTATTATGGTTTGCGTTTTGTCGCTTCGTTTTTTATGAATTCCACAGATAATTATACAAGGATTCCCCGCATTTTTCCTGTAATGCAGCGGGTCGTTCTCCATGTGGACATGGACTCTTTTTATGCCGCCATCGAGGAGCGGGAAAACCCCGAACTCCGGGGAAAAGCTGTAGTGGTCTGTATGCTCTCGGGACGGAGTGAGCTGAGCGGGTCGGTCAGCACCTGCAACTACATTGCCCGGGAGTCCGGGATTAAATCAGGGATGCCCTGTTCAAGGGCAAAGAAACTGAACCCTGATGCGGTATTTTTGCCGGTAAGGAAGGACTTTTACAAAGAGGTCTCGGACAATGTAATGGAAATTATCCGGAGCTATGCGGATTCCGGGGGGAAGGGGGATGTCTTTGAGCAGATAAGCATTGACGAGGCGTTCCTGGAGACCACGGAAAGGGTCGGGGGAGATTTTGACAGGGCTTTTGAGCTCGGGATGCGGATAAAAGCCGAGGTCCGGGAAAAAGAAAAGTTGACCTGTTCCGTGGGGGTCGGCCCGAACAAGCTTATTGCAAAGATGGCTTCTTCGGTGAAAAAACCCGATGGGATTACGATGGTGAAACCGGAAGATGTTCCCGATTTCCTTGGCCCATTGAAACTCACGAAGCTCTGGGGCCTCGGGGACGTAAGCGCAGACAAACTCCAGGAAATGGGGGTTTCCACGGTAGGAGAACTTGCAGAGTACGACGTTATCGGGCTGATCTCGGTTTTCGGGAAGGCCAGGGGGACCTGGCTCAAGCAGGCTGCCGCAGGGCTTGACGACTCCCCCTTAAAGGAGCGGGAAGGTTCCGAGCAGATAGGGAGGATTGCAACGCTTTCCGAAGATACCCTGGACCCCGACCTGATCTACCCGCTGGTGGACAGGCTTGCCGAGGATGTTATTGCAAAGCTGGACGCAAGGGAACTGGCTTTCAAAGTTGTTACCATAACTGCGATAAATTCGAACTTCAGGACGCATACGAAGAGCCGGACTCTGAACCACCCCGTCTCGGAAAGGGCAATTCTTCTGGAGACCTCTAGGGAAATTCTCGACGCTTTCCTTTCGGAAAGTTCCGTTGAACTCCGGCGCGTGGGGGTGAGGGTCGGTGGGCTCCAGAAAAAGACGGGCCAGACCAGCCTTTTTGACTACGGAACCTGATTTTTTAGGGTACCTTTCCACGGGACTGAGTTCTCAGTTTTCGTCTTTCACGGGGCCTGTATTTTGCAGGTTTTGTTCTTCCTGGGGCTTGAACCTGGCAGGGGACAGTTTAAGGGTCCTGAGTGTTGCCTTCCGCAAACTTTTGAAATTCGGACCCCTCTGGACAGGATTTTTTGTTTACCTCTTTCCTACCTGTGGTACGGTGGACATAAGTTAAAAAATTGATGTTCCAATACTGCCTATATGCATGTCTGCAATGGTGCAAAGTTACGTTTTATATTTTATACATCCTTTTTTATGTTAACCCATGTGAAATATTTTTTCACAAAATTTATCACACAAGAATTCCAATATCTATATGGATTAATGATTAAAAATTGCGTCCAGAACCTGAGTTTCCATCCCCATGTTTTCAGATGAGGCTGTTTTTACTGTAGATCCTATCTGCACGCGAATTTCCTGTAAAATGGCAAACTATATGGATATTCGCTAAAAAATGGCAAAGAACGTATTAAGTGGTACAGGGAAGGACGGATTCGTTAGTAGATTGTCAGGAGAGGGAATAACATGCTGAGGAGACCGTTTACCATCCAGTTCCCGGAGAATCCGGACACAGGTTTTTCCTGGGACATAGCAACGAGCAACGGCCTTGAGGTTATGAGCGAAAAATACGTCCCCAACGGTGAAGTAGCGTTGGAAGGCGGCTTCCGCATATGGGAAATCCAGGTGATCTCATCCGGAAGCCAGAAAATTACAGGAACATGCCGTAAAGGAAACCAGATCGTAAGCTGTTTTGAAATCAATATAGACGCTGAATGAAACCCCCATAAAGGTTGCTGAATATTACTTTGGGTCGGAAAAGTGACCTTTGCCGAAACAGTGACCTCGCACCGGAGAATAGCTTCAGGTACCCGACCTGAAGCTGAATGCCCATTTTTATATTTTCCTGCTTTTTAATATTAAGCCGTAATCGCTGCTGTTTTTCTGTCCCTTAGTTGTGGGATGTTATCTTTTGCTTCATACTGATTGGTTTGCATGTGATTAGCTTGCATGTGATCAGCTTATATAAATTTTGCAAGTGGGCAGACTTCAATGCAGTTCCCGCAGTGAGTGCAGGTGTCCTTGATCTCTGCCCTACCGGCTTTCATTTTTATAGAACCGTGTTCGCAGTGCCCTACACAGACTCCGCAGCCCTGGCAGAGAATTGCCCTTCTCACCGAGAGTTCCATCTTCCTCATCAGTTTTTTCAAGAGTTTTTCGTTTTCGCTTCTCCCGTTTACATTTCCTGATGCAAAGACCTGAGCTCTGGACTCTCCGGCGGCAACCGAAGCCGCACCTTCGATGTAGGACGCCTTTCCGACGGCATTTAGCATCCCGCTCTCTTTCAGGCTTTCAATATCCACAGCCTGCCCGAAACTCCCGTCCGCAGAAATTCCTCCTACCTTGCAGGGCCTGTAACCCGTGGTGACCTCAAGGTGGAGCTCTTCGGGGGTAGCCTGTTTCGGGAGCAGTTTTATTCCTTTTTTCTCCGCAAGTTCCATGAGGACTTTGGGATACCGTTTATAACGCCATAAGCCGTACTTCACCCATTCAGGGGAGAGACCCATGCGCTCTGCATAGGCGAGGAGATGAAAGTTTAGCTTCTCCGCAAGTTCGGGGTGGCTTTCCTCAAGCTGGAAAAAGTCGGCAAGGGATGATGAGGGGCAGAGCCAGCAGCCCATCCGGTCGTAGCCTTTCTCGTAAGCGGGATTGTAAGGGGCTTTTGTCCTGAAAAGGTAGAGCCAGATGTGCAGGGCGGTCCATTCCTGGATTGGGGTGGCTCCCACCTGGTTTCCTACCCAGGGGTTTTTCCAGACCTTCTTGCTCATGGCGCGGGCATGGGACTCGTATTGCCTCTGCCCGATGAAGCTCAGACATCCATTTTCGTAATTCTCATCAATCAGCCGGACTATGGGGCCCAGTTTGCAGATTTTGCAGCACCAGCGAGTGTCCATTGTCGGGGGGCCGAAAATCCCGATGGAGTCCCAGAACGCGTCTCCGGCACTGGTGATCTTGAGGGGTTTTCCGTAGTATGTGCCAACTTTCCGGACGTTTTCCAGGGTCTCCGGGAACTCAATCCCGGTGTCGGCAAACAGGATTTCGTAATCGTCAAGGACTTCGTTAACAAGCTGGAGCACGGCCAGGCTGTCCTTCCCTCCGGAATAAGATACGCTGACTTTCTTGTCAATGCTTCTGGAAACGTTTCGGATGAATGTGTGGGATTCTTCTATCATTGCGTCCAGAAGCTTTTCATTTGCCCTTACTGCGTCGTCCCAGCTCTGTCCTCCGGCAGGGATCTTTGCCTCAGCCGGGGCTTCGCTCCAGCGCGGCTTCACGGCATTCCCGCGTTTTTCATCACGCATCTCCTGCCCTGCCATCCGGGCTCTTCCGCAGCAGATGACGTCTCCTGTGGGGGTCAGGACCACCACTTCATCGTCTTTCCGGATCCCGGGGTCTGCGTCCAGTACCCCCGGGGCAAGGACACTTGCTCCTTTTTCCAGGATGAAGGGTACCACTCCTTCGTCTATGATGACCCATTTCTTTAAATTCCCACTCAAACTTTCCGGGTCCTTTCCATGGAAAAGCCGCCTTGCCCCTTCGAGGCGGGGGAGGATAACCCATTCACAGCTCTCTATTTCAAACCTGATGGAGGCTAGGACTTTCCCGTCCACTACGATTTCATCCATCCGGTCTTCATAGGGAGCTTTGTTCAGAACCGTGAGGTGCCCTTCGGGGATCAGGGGAGCATTGAACTGTTTTTCGGAAACCGAATTTATACGCTTGATATCATATTCAAAAGCCGGGCGGATGTCTCCCGGAGGGGTGACCTCGACTTTTTGAGTCTTTTTGCCGCACCCACACTTTTTTCCAAGCACGGGCACATTGCAAGCCTCGCACCAGTGCAGGAGCATTTTGCCAAGGTATGCTGGTCTGGACATGTCACGCTGATTCAGAGCCGTCCACCTTTAAAAGGCTTTGGCTTTTCCTCGGAGCTGGTTTAGCGCATCTATTAGACCTGGTTTCAGTACAGTGTTTTTATCCTTCAATATCATCCAGGCCTACAATCAAAACTTTCTCATTTGTTTCAAGCTCATTTTTTATCCTTATTGCACCCTTTTCCAGAACACAATTCTTTCCCACAACCCAATCCTGTGTTCCATCTCCAAAACGGATATAACATACGACGGCCTTTTTCAACTGTAAATTATTTTTTTCCAGCATAGTAAGAAAATTTTCATCTGGAACAAATTCTGCGGATAACATAGTTATGTTATAATTTCCTTTTTTGAGTTCAATTTCAGAAGTCCAGTTTTCATCTTTCCTCAATTCTTTGATTTTATCTTCATCTACTTTTATGTAGTACATTCCTCGCCCAATATTAGAATCGTAGTCTATGGTATAATTCACCGTCATGTTGGAATTTTCAAGAATGACTTTAACTTCCGGTTCAGTAGTTTCATTTTCAAATTGAATAAGTAAACCACTTACTTTGATTTCTTGAGATTGATTCATCAGTACTAAGAAAGTTAGAAATACGATAAAAACAACTATTACTTTGTTAATTTTATTCATATCAATCACTGAAAAAAATGAGGAGTTTTAATTCCTTGCATATATATAGACAGTTGTGGAGTTCGGATGACGTTGGAAAGTACTTTTGAACTCCATAAACTAATTTTTATCAACTCTTTATAAGTTTTCTGGCCAGATCATCAAACTATCAAAAAGGATGTTATATTTCTGATTTTCTTTTTTGGAATTATTACTTAATATGACGGATTGTTTGAGACTTTGGCCAAAAAACTTATAGGCACACGCCTGAAAGGAGTACTTTCTTAAACTTAAAAAAGGATATGTGTTATTTTTAAGGATGAGACTAACTGTCCAGCAGCATTCAAAAAAATATTCCTAATTCATTACAGAAAAATAGGTTCCGTTTTTTCTTCTTTATCAGTACCTTTGAGGTTTACTTTCTATTACCCTGGTACTTTCTTCTGGTTTTGCTTTTTTTCATTGTGTTGCAATCTTTTTCCGTCCAGCCCTGGTTTAGAAGAATTTTGACATAAGAGAAGAGCCGGAACTGCAGTGTTCGGCAAAACTGCAGTGGTCGCAGAGTTTTCCTTCTTTCTTTTCGGGCATGAACCCGGCTTTTATTTTTTCCACGCGCCTGGATATTTTCAGGACTTCCCTGCGGTCGGCACTGCGGACCGTTACCCTTCGGAGGTAGCCGAATGCCGCATACTCTACGAAGGCAAAGGGAACTTCTTTTCCTGATTCGTTTTCCAGTAAGAGGGTGAAAGCTGCCGCACGCAGCCTGTCCGAGGCCCAGACACCCTGGGTGGGGCAGTTTCCGGGCCTGATGATGGAGGGGACAAGGGTGTTTTCGAAGCAGACCAGTTTGGAAGGCACCTTACTATTGTGGATCACTGGGGGGATAAAGGTAATCAAACTGCACAGTAAAAACATTTTCGTTCTTTTCGAGCTCACTTTTTATCCTTATTGCATCTTCTTTTGGAATCCAGTACGTCAGGGGTCCATCACTATAAAGAAAACGAATATTACACCTGCCAAACTCTCTTAATTCTATATTATATTTATTCAGTATTGCAAGAATTTTTTCGTTATGGACTGCTTGTTCAGAGACCGGAAGAACGTAATAATCTCCTTTTCTGATTACCTGAGCATGAGAAGATATAATCCACTCCGTCTTCTCTTCTGTCATCTCTTTTACAAGTTCGCGTCTTATGCCACTCCAATTATCTTTGTCCACCATTATGTAATATTTTTCGGATGAATTATCATACGTCATTCTATAGTTCCGAGTCATGTTACAATTCTGAAGAACGTCTTTTACTTCTGACTCAGAAGTTCCGTCTTTAAATAGAATAGTCATACCAGCGACTTGCGATTCAGTCTCTGGTGTTTTCTTATCTTCTACAGGCACTCTTGACAATAACCCCCACAATACTGCGATAATTAGAAAAACAAGAATAATCACGATTTCTTTATTGATTTTACTCATTCCGACACCCGAAAATGAAGATGATTCGATAAACCTTATAGACCAACAGTTTGTATAAAGAATAATAAGCAACCTTCATTGAGGTCATCGGTTAAGGAATTTTCTTGCCTGAAGGACACAAAAAATCTCGTCCCAGCGGTGAAAATTCTAATAAATGTTCGTAACAATAAGATCATCAAACTTATCAGGGTGAAAGTGAAATCCGTGCATTTTTGCGCTATTATAAACTGCCATAGATCCGATAGACTCCAATTATGTATTACTGTTTCCTGAGTTTCCACCCTACATACAGGCAGGTCAAACTTCCTAATAATCCGAAGCCCGGAGTAAAGCTAGTTTCACTCGATTCATTTCCACCCGAGCCACTACCATAATCATATTCAGAATCTTTGTTGTTTGAATTATTGATTTCGACAGCGTTTTTTTCTTCAGATGATGATAAATTAGTTTCTTCAATTTCCATAGCTTCAGTTGCGTAAGAGGTTTCTTTAATACTCTGGTTGGTTGCATTCGAATCCATAAAAGGCACAATTACAACTCCGGTAGGATAGATTCCTGCATTCACCGTAGCTGTAACAGTGTTTGTTGCCGTGTCAATTACGGAGACATTGTCACTTTCGGCGTTTGCCACATATACCTTTTTTCCGTCAGATGTGACTGCAATTCCCATGGGCCATTCTCCCACAGGCACTGTTGCTATGACAGTATTTGTTTTTGTATCAATTACAGCAACGCTCTTACTGTAGAAGTTCCCTACATACACCTTCTTTCCATCTGGACTGATTGCAATTCTACGAGGAGAATTCCCCACAGGCACTGTTGCTGTAATATTATCCGTGGCTGTATCAATTACAGAGACTGTCCTAATTACAGATGTGTTATCCATATTGAAGTTCCATGCATATGCTTTCTTTCCATCTGGACTTATTTCAACACAACAAGCTATGTTTCCGACAGGCACACTGGCTATAACAGTATCTGTGGCTGTGTCAATTACAGAGATATTCTCGCTATTGAGGTTTCCCACATATACCTTATTTCCATCAGGTGTGACTGCAATACCACCAGGTGAGTCTCCTATAGGCACGCTGCCTGTAACTTTGTTTGTAGTCGCGTCAATTACAGAAACATTGCCACTACCAGAGTTTGAGACATAGATTTTTTTCCCATCCAGTGTAAATGCAACATTATAAGCATTCAGCCCCACACTAATCGGTGCCATTAAAGTGTTTGTCACCGTGTCAATTACAGAGATATTGGTGTTATCACGCTGCTTCGTCACATAAACTCTTGTTCCTTCGTGGTTAACTGTAATTCCCGAAGGATAACTACTTCCGATATTCACTTTGGCACTAACCGTATTTGTAGCTGTGTCAATTACATAAACAGTGGAGACGTCTATAGCTGCGGCCGCTACATATACCTTTGTTCCTGCAGGGTTGACTGCAACTCCTACAGGCCACCCTCCGCCGAGAGGCACTCTGGCTGTAACATTGTTAGTTGCTGTGTCAATTACAGCGACAGTAGGAGTAGGCACGACAGGTGCGACAGTACCATTATAATTCGTATCGTTAGAATAATTCCCCAAGTTTGTCACATATGCAAATGAAGCCGCACCTGCTACGCCCACCAGTATTAAAATCGCAATTGATGTTATTCCCAAAAATCTTATGAGGATCTGCTCTCGATGTGTTTTATCACATGTTATTTCTTCCATATTAAATCCTCCATTTATGGAAACATTAAAAAACAATAAAAGCAGCAATTTCCTGATAGATTTTGTTCATATCAACAACTTATAAGTAAAGAGGTTTCGATAAACTCCGATTTTTACTTATATATGTTCATACCAACCATTGAAACCAGAAGCTTATCGAACTCCCCCAGGAATATTACCTCACATATATACGTTCAATTTCTGAACTACCATATGTGCGTTCAAGTACTCCTGGTGTACCATACGTTGAACCAACAGGCAGTGGGTCATTAATACGCAAATATGTATACCCATCTTGAGTTATGTATCCTTTACAAAGTCGAAAATGACCTGGAATCATAGTGAAAAATGGTCTTTCATTTTCAATCTCTGATATAGCGTCACTATTAAAAAGTCTAGTAGTTATAGTTCCCGTTTTTCCCCATCTACATGTAGCCCATTCTACAATATCATTAGCTGAGAGTCCAGATGTGTATATGGAATCAGGATTCCAACTCCACAGTCCATCACCCCTATAGATTGTATCCTGTGTAGGGACAGGGGTAGGATTGTTATAGTACTCACAAAGCATTTGGATACATGCTGGACCACAAAAAACATCTCTTTCTTGCCCAATACCCTCAACATCAAGTATTTTACCTGTAAATGAATCTAGCACTACTTCGTCACCGAGTATTTTAATATTTTCTTCAGTGACTGTCGCATTAATATTAACTCCCTTATTAGCTGCTGCTTTTTTTATGGATTTAGTAATATTATCACTTTTCTCCCACTCCTTTAAATTGTTTTCATTTCCAAACTTCAAAATCTGGTCATATATTGACCAAACTCCAAACTCTGTTTCAGTTGCTGGTTTATCTTGTACTTCATCAAGAGTGTA
The DNA here is from genome assembly GCA_965601435.1 of uncultured Methanosarcina sp. Taxonomy (GTDB): domain Archaea; phylum Halobacteriota; class Methanosarcinia; order Methanosarcinales; family Methanosarcinaceae; genus MTP4. Next base: position 16,259 of record CBFCWE010000051.1, on the reverse strand, counting down.
TACATCTACAAATATCCGGTGTTCAACTCCAGCCTTGTCTTTTACTACAGTCATTGCCCCCACTCTTGGATAGCTGTATACAACCATATTGGTTGATTCTATTTTTCCTGTTGGGTATTTATTTTTGGTTATTTCTTTTGACTTCTTCACGGCTTCAGACATTTCATAAGGCTTAGGACCAAATGTAATGTCATAGACCGAAGGTCCGAGTGTTTTATTGGCACAAATGTCGATTGTACCTATAACTTTTTTTTCTTTATATATCGAAAATCGATAAAATAATTTCTGTCCAGTTATGTCATAAAGCTCTAATGGTTTAGGATCAATAGTTGCTCTTGTCCAGTTTTCAAAGCCTGGTGCGTTTGCCACTATAAAATTAATTATGTTTGCATTTGCGCTTTCAAAAGCTTCCTCTGTAGTTACACTATAGTTGTTTTCTTCTTGTGCGTTAGCAAATGGTATTAACGCCAAACCAATAATCGATATTGCCAAAAATAGCATTCCTATTTCAAATTTCTTCTTAATCATTCGTTTAACTCCTAGTTATTTTCTCCTAGGAGGCAGAATCAGGCAAGCTTTAAATATGCGCAAAGCTAACATAACTCATGCCTCTTAGGGCGTATTTTATGGAGTTCGGGTGACGTTGGAATGTACTTTTGAACTCCATAAACTACTTTTAACTAACTCCTTATAAGTTTTCTGGCCAGATCATCAAACTATCAAAAAGGATGTTATATTTCTGATTTTCTTTTTTGGAATTATTACTTAATATGACGGATTGTTTGAGACTTTGGCCAAAAAACTTATAGGCACACGCCTGAAAGGAGTACTTTCTTAAACTTAAAAAAGGATATGTGTTATTTTTAAGGATGAGACTAACTGTCCAGAAGTATTCAAAAAAATATTCAGACTTCATTACAGAAAAATAGGTTCCGTTTTTTCTTATTTATCAGTACCTTTGAGGTTTACCTTCTATTACCCTGGTAGTTTAATCTCTTCTGGTTTTGCTTTTTTTCATTGTGTTATAATCATTTTCCGTCCGTTTCTGGTTTAGAAGAATTTGGATAGGAGGGAGGAGCCGGAACTGCAGTGTTCGGCAAAACTGCAATAGTTGCAGAGTTTTCCTTCTTTCTTTTCGGGCATGAACCCAGCTTTTATTTTTTCCACGCGCCTGGAGATTTTGAGGACTTCCCTCCGGTCGGAACTTCGGACCGTTACCCTTCGGAGGAGGCCGAATGCCGCATACTCTACAAAGGCAAAGGGGACTTCTTTTCCGGATTCGTTTTCCAGTAAGAGGGTGAAGGCTGCCGCACGCAGCCTGTCCGAGGCCCAGACGCCCTGAGTGGGGCAGTTCCCGGGCCTGATGATGGAGGGGACAAGGGTGTCTTCGAAGCAGACCAGTTTTGAAGGTACGCCCTTCAGGTTCAGGCAGGCGGAGGAGAGTAAAGACTCGGTTTTCACGGGAGTGACTGCCGCAAGCAGGGGTTCTCTCCCGTATTCTTCCAGGGCCAGGAGGAGGTTGCTTGTAATTTCCTGAAGCCGGGCTCTTGCAGCTGCCGCAGCTTCTTCAAGTATCTCCTGCCCTGTTTCCTTGAGTTCCACCGGAAACAAAAGTGGCAGGTCCTTTTGAGCCCTGTCCAGGGAGGCATCGAGTTCGTGGTAAAGGCTATCGGCATTTAACGAACACTTATTCAGAATTTCCGGATACGTCAGAGCAAGCTCTTTCAGGAGCATCCTTTCAATCCTTGAAGCATTCATTTCGGCAATAAGTTCAAAACCCCGGCTGGCAAAGTACACCCGTCTTGGGCAGCTACTATATAATATGAGGTCAGAAACGCTCATTTCCGGACTTCGGGAATCTGCAGGCATTACATATTAATTTATGATGAATGTAATATAAATAATTGAAGGAAGAACTCACTGTAAACCGGATATGTCTTATAATATAGAGCGGAAATTTTTTTTGTAAATCAGGCGCAGACGAATTTCCGACAATTGCCGAAACCACATTCGTTAAATATATATGGGACTGTTTCATCATAGGGTATGTGAGTCATGACATCCAATGAATCATCAGAAAATCTTCGAAACCGCCTGGCGGAAAAAATGGCTGGAGAGATCACTCTTTCGGATAAGCCGGGAGAGTCCCTGAAAAAGTGGAGGTTGAACTTTGAAATCTCTCAGACCGATATTGCAAATTACCTGAAGGTTTCCCCCTCCGTTATCAGCGACTATGAAAGCGGGAGAAGAAAGTCCCCCGGGACTCTTATCGTCCGGAAAATCGTGGAATCCCTCATCGAAATTGATTTGGAGCGGGGCGGAAAGAAGATCCATGCTTATGAAACAATGCTAAGTTCTGAAAACAGCTCGAAAGCTATTTACTCTACATACGAATACACTATCCCCATACAGCTTGCAAAATTGGTAAACCTGATCGAAGCTGAAGTGGTCTATAAAGGATCTGAGAGGCCTCTTTACGGTTTCTCCGTGATCGACAGCCAGCGTGCAATCCTGGAACTCTCCTCCCATGAGTTCCAGAAACTCTATGGCTGGAGTACGGATCGGGCTATGATCTTTACCAAGGTGACAACCGGGAAATCTCCCATGGTAGCTATCCGGGTCACCAATCTCAAACCCGGGGCAGTTGTGCTCCAGGGGCTTCGAAAAGAAGAGGTCGAGCCGGTTGCCGTTAAGATGGCAGAGGTCGACCGTATCCCTGTTCTTGCAACTACCATGGATCTTGACCAGATCATCCAGACACTTAAAAAATACAGCCAGTACCACGTGAAGGAATGACCTTCTCTGGAAACGTTATTCCCTGAATTTTTTCCAAAAACAGGTGAGAATATGACCATTGGAATCGTATCATACGGTGCATACGTCCCGAGATACCGTATAAAAGTAGAGGAAATCGCCCGGCTCTGGGGCGATGATGCAGAGGCCCTGAAAAAAGGGCTGATGGTATATGAAAAATCCGTTCCTGATGTTGATGAAGACGCAGCTACCATTGCAGTTGAGGCTGCAAGGTCTGCGTTGGCAAGGAGTGAAATTGACCCCTCAAGAATCGGGGCGGTTTATACGGGCTCGGAAAGTCACCCCTATGCTGTAAAACCCACAAGCACTATTGTCGGTCAGGCTATCGGGGCAACCCCTGTAATGACTGCAGCAGACTTTGAGTTTGCCTGCAAAGCCGGGACTGCGGCAATCCAGGCCTGCATGGGGCTGGTAAGCTCCGGGATGATTGACCTTGGCCTGGCAATCGGAGCTGACGTCTCCCAGGGAGCCCCCAGTGACGCGCTCGAATACACTGCAGCCGCAGGTGGAGTTGCCTGCATTATCGGAAGCAAAGAATCCGAAATTGCTGCAATTATTGAAGATACTTACTCTTTTACAACTGACACCCCTGACTTCTGGAGAAGGGAAGGAATGCCCTATCCGGAACACGGAGGACGCTTTACGGGAGATCCCGGCTATTTCAGGCATGTTACAAACGGGGCCAGAGGGCTTATGGAAAAGATGGGGACAAAACCCGAAGATTACGATTATGCGGTTTTCCATCAGCCAAACGGGAAGTTTCCGACCAGGGCTGCAAAGATGCTCGGTTTTAGCAGGGCCCAGATTGAGCCCGGGCTTGTGGTGCCGAAGATAGGAAACACCTACTCCGGTTCCTGCCTCATGGGCATTGCGGCAACCCTGGACCAGGCAAAACCCGGGGACCGGATTTTCGCGACGGCTTTCGGGTCCGGGGCCGGGTCCGATGCTTTCAGCATAACGGTCACCGACAAAATAGAAGAGATCCGGAACAGGGCGCCGACGGTTTCCGAACTTATCAAGGACCCTATATACATTGACTATGCACGGTATGCCAAGCACAAGGGCAAGATACGCCTGGCCTGAAAACGGGGTGAGTACATGAGAGACGTAGCAATTATCGGAGTAAAGAACACGAAGTTCGGGGAACTCTGGGAACGTTCCCTGAGGGATATCGTGGTAGAAGCCGGTATCGGCGCAATCGAAGATGCAGGTGTGGGCGGAAAGGATATTGATGCCCTTTATGTAGGAAATATGAGCGGAGGCCGTTTTGTTGATCAGGAGCACATCGGAGCCCTGATCGCGGACTATTCGGGCCTTTCCAGAAACCTCCACGTCCCTGCCACCAGAGTGGAAGCTGCCTGTGCTTCCGGAGGGCTTGCCCTTCGCCAGGCGATTATGACCGTTGCTTCCGGTTATGGCGATATCGTGGTTGCGGCAGGAGCCGAAAAGATGACGGATGTCGGGTCCGAAGAAGCTTCCTCAGCCCTTGCAGCAGCAGCCGACAGAGAATGGGAAGGCATGGCAGGAGCAACTTTCCCAGGGCTCTATGCAATGATCGCAAAGTTGCACATGCACAGGTACGGGACTACAAGCGAACAGCTTGCCGAAGTTGCGGTGAAAAACCACAGAAACGGATCCCTGAATCCCATTGCCCAGTACAGGAATGAAATCACGGTCGACCAGGTCCTGAACTCAATCCTGGTGGCCGACCCACTGCATGTTTTTGACTGCTCTCCTATAACAGACGGAGCTTCAGCCCTTGTGCTGGCACCGGCGGAGATTGCTCACGAGTACACAGACACTCCCATTTATATCAAAGCCACAGCCCAGGCAAGCGACACCATAGCGCTTCACGACCGCAGGGACATAACAACCCTGGACGCATCGGTGATGGCTGCAAAGCGGGCTTATGAGATGGCAAAGGTGGGTCCCGGAGACATTGACCTTGTTGAAGTGCACGACTGCTTCACCATTGCCGAAATCTGCGCTGTGGAAGACCTCGGTTTCACAGAGAAAGGCAAAGGGGGAATCTTTACAGAAGAAGGTGAAACCGCAATTGGAGGCCGGATCCCAGTCAATACCTCGGGTGGTCTGAAAGCCTGTGGACATCCTGTTGGAGCCACTGGTATCAAGCAGGCTGTGGAAATCGCAACTCAGCTGCGCGGAGAAGCCGGAAAGCGCCAGGTGGAAGGCGCAGAGTACGGGATGGCCCACAATGTCGGAGGGTCAGGAGCGACGGCGGTAGTACACATATTCTCAAGGGAGAGGTGATATTTGATGTCAGTACCCAGATTCTGGAGAAACCTTGACAGCCGGTACAACCTTGAAGGCACTCATTGCGTGGAGTGCGGTGAATACTTCTATCCGCCCCGCAAAACCTGCGTTAACTGCAGGCGCCTGGGGCAGATCGAGGCTTACAGGTTCAAAGGCACAGGTGAAATTGTCACTTACACGGTAATCCGCACCGCAGCAGAAGGCTTTGAAGAGCAGGCTCCTTACACACTTGCTATCATCAAACTGGATGAGGGGCCGAGCCTTACCGCCCAGGTGGTTGGCTCTCCCGAAAAGGTGCATATCGGGATGCGTGTGAGTTCCGTCTTCCGGAAACTTGGCGAAGGCGGCGACCGGGGCATGATCTACTACGGGACCAAATTCATCCCTGCTGATGCGTGACACGGTCTCGATTTCAGTTCCGGGTTCCTGTGGATTGAATCCGGCAACTGATCTAACATGGTGGGTCGAATCCCAGGACCGATCTTACATTGCGGACTAAGTCTTGTAGGCTAAGTATTGCGGACGAAGTATTGTGGACTGAGTATTGTGGATAATTGAAAATCGTGGATTGAATCATGTAATTTTAAATCTCGTGGATAATTGAACACAGTGGATTGAACTGGAGATATCGAGAAAACATGATTGAAGTGGAAGTCAAGGCAAAAGCGGATCTTTCAAAGGTACGTTCCATCCTTGAAAGTATAAATGCAGTAAAAATAAGGGTTGAGGACCAGTCCGATACCTATTTCGCTGCTCCATACCGGGATTTTGCAAAAACCGACGAGGCACTGAGAATCCGGAACCTGGATGGAAGGGCTGTGTTGACCTATAAGGGCCCTAAACTGGACAGTGTCTCTAAAACTCGGAAAGAGTTTGAAACTGTTGTGGACGAAAAAAACACCACTGAAATCCTCCATGCCCTAGGTTTTTCGGAAGCAGGAGCCGTTAGGAAAAGGCGGGAAATCTTTAGGGCTGGGGACATTACTGTTTGCCTTGATTCCGTCGAAGGTCTCGGGGAATTTCTTGAAGTGGAAATTGTTGTCGGGGTGGAGCAGGAGCCTGGCCCGATCAGACTTAAACTTTTCGAGTTTTTAAAGCAGTTTGGAATCAGTGAAGAGGACTCAATTCGTACTTCCTATCTTGAAATGGTGCTTGAAAACCTGAACGCCTGAATTTACCTTTTTTTTATTTTTGGAAAAGCTAAAATAGCTTAATTTGTCAATGGCCGTTTATTATTAATGCTCATTTATTAAAAGGTCTTACCGATTATATGGATAAATGGATCTATTTATTCTATCTAAATATGATTTTTATGTGTTAAAAAAGAACCATCAGAGCAGGCGACACGGTGAATGTGTATCTGACTCCTCCGGGGGATGAAAACACGGGCAAAATATATTCGATTAATTCAGGGGACACCATCTTCCTGAAGGTCGTTGACGGAGGCCAGAAGCTTGTGATATTAAGGCAGGAAATTATTGTATGATGATTTTAAATTTCGGAACAGGTGCCTGAAATTTCCTTTAATGCCTTGAATAAAGAGAAATTCTTGAATAACTAAATATTCGTGAATAAAAAAGTTAGTACTTCTGATTCGCTGGAATCAGAAGCTTTTTTCAATAATCTTCCGGCAATTACGGATTCTTAATTGATTTTTATCCTTACCTTATCCTTGAGCTCTTCATCGGCCATAAGGCCGGCAACAATGTCTCCGCCGTCATCGGCTGAGAGCATCATACCGTTGGATTTGACTCCGCAGAGTTTTGCAGGTTTCGCAGGGTCGAAGGTGCTTTTCTTAAGCTCCTTTCCTTCCTGTGAAGGCCGCAGCCAGCAGGATGCCTAAAGCCGCAAAGCACAGTTCAAACCCCGGAAGGCCTCTGTCCTTTTCTTTATCAGCCTCTTCTCCGGGAGTGCTCTGTGTCTCGTCATCTCCTGTTCCGGGCTTTTCTTCCGGGACGATGATCTGCCCGCTTTCTCCGGAGCTTTCGGGTTCTTCTCCACCATTTTCGGACGCTTTCGGGTTGATTGTGGCAAAGCCGGTGCCATGCCCACTGCTGCTTACAGTGCTGTCTCCGCCATCATCTCCGCTGCCCCCATCTTCTGCGACGGTTATGGTAAAGCTCAGGGTACTTACGGCTCCCATTTCGTCTTCTGCGCTTACGTTGATCCGGTGAACTCCTTCCGGCTCAAGAGTCCTGATAAAGGATGTCCCGGCCCCGATTGTTCCGCTGACGCTTGAAGTCCAGGTAACGCTTGTGTTCTGGCCTTCGGGGTCAAGCACATTTACGGAGAATTCAATCTCCTCTCCCGGAGGATAGGTCCCTCCGTTTTTCGGGGAAAGCAGCTTGATTACGGGGAAGTCGTTTATCTCTCCATCAAAGTACTGGGTGCTGCTCTGGACCAGGGTCAGGCTCCCGTCCAGTTCGGCGAAAATATCGTACCTCAGGTAGTGCAGACCGTCCATGTCCGTATGGAATGGGATGGTAAAGTTGATCGGGTTTTTCCCGGTTTCAAGTGTGAAGTAGTGGGTTGCGTTTCCTACAAGCCTGTTTTCCGGGTTGTAGATCATCAACTGTAACTGGGCCGGCACGTTATCGTTCGTGTCAAGCAGGAGATGAACGGTTATATTATCTCCCGAAAAGTAAGTCTCGTCTACCGCTAGCGAAGGTGAAGCGGCTAAAAGGATTACGGCAAGGGAAGCTGCAAAGAGCAGCCCTGCCGATTTGAAGAGTCCGTTTCTACTGAAAGTTAACATTTTTACTCACCTCCTTTTTCCAGCTCCACTTCCGCAGCCACCACAATCAGTTCGAACCCGTGGATGTCCAGCAGGTATTCCCCTGTCGTATCTCCGTAGGTGATAGAGTAGCGGTAGACCCCTGAGGGGATATTCGGCACGGTGAATTTGATCTCGGTATCACTCCCGAGATCTCCTTCGTAAGAAAGCCCCGGGCCTTCTATTATCAGGTGGTCGGCAAGGGTTACGTTAGCATACATGGTAACTTCCTCTCCCACACCATACGCCTGCTTCTCCGTGCTTATCCTGAGCCCGTTTATATCTCTCCTGTCATGGATGTAATCGGAGTTGATGTAGAGGGACCTTCCGGAACTCTCTCCTCCTTCGGGGGCGTCTACGTAGACACTGATAAACACCTTATTCTCGGTTTCAGGGATCGGGACCTCAACCGTGAAAGTGCTTGTATCCCCTCCTTGTACAGTGAAATAGCTCACGTTGTCAAAGTCGAAGTACTTGGTCCGGCTGTAGAGGTCCAGGGGGTAATCCCCGTTGTTCGTAACCTGCATGGTGAGGGTCGCAGTTTCTCCCGGGAGGTAGGCCCGCTGGTCCAGCCAGGAAGTGACTGTCACATTGGCGCCTTCCAGGTAGAACTGTATCTCATTTTGCTCTTCTCCTTCGAGGCCGTAGTACACGGAATAGTACCCTTCGGGCAGGTCGTCCGGGGCTTTGAGGGGGAAGGAGAAGACATGGTTTTCTCCGGAATCGACCCATGAGGAGCTTGACCCTTCGTAGATCCCGGGTATTTCCAGGTCCACAGTGGTCTTTCCTCCTACAGAGCCCGTGTTTGAGACGGTAAAGTTATAGGTCGTGTTTTCTCCGAGTCCCAGGTTCATTTTGTTCGCAGGGTCGGGAGTGAGACTGAATTCCGGAGCTTCCACCGTGAAATTGCCTCCCTCTCTTTCCAGGACCCCCCCGGCTTCCAGCAGGTCCACGGTTACATTGTAGTTTCCTGCAGGCAGGTTGAGAAGAGATATCCCGTACTCAAAGCTCCCTTTCTCCAGGGCCGAGAGGTTTACGGGGTACTCCTGGGAAAAGAAGTCCGTATATATTTCCAGGGAACCGTTGAAAGGCAGCTGCGGGTGCATGTTGCTGACGTTTACGGTCAGGTTCACACTACCTGCTTCTACTTTCAGCCCTGCAAGTTCCATGGCGGCGGTGTCCCTGACCTCGAAGGACACGACCTCAAATTCAATGGGTATGTCCGCACTTGCTTCAAGGAGGTAGCTGCCTTTTCCAAGGTCAAGGACAAGAGTGTCGTTTACACTCTGGTTGATTCCCAGGGAATAGGTCCTTGTCTCGTTTACCGTTTCGTTCACCGCAAAGCTGGCCGTAAACTCGGTGTTGTACTTGCCGGTGTTAGTAATGTTCAGCGGGACCTCAACCGTGCCAGGCCCGTACATGAGCAGGCAATCACTGTCAATTGAGGCGCTTTCCCCGTACTCGACGAATTTTGTCAGCCGCTCGGTCAGGTCGCCTGTTATGCTGACATCAATAGTCGTGTTCCCGCCAATTGCCGTTTCAAATTCCAGGGCTCTGGAAGTTCCGGGAGCAAGAGAAAGGGCCAGGGAATCCGTCTCAAGGCTCAGGTTGTTAATTTCAATCCCAAGCTCTGCTGTTACGTTCCCGGGGTTTGTGGCGGTCAACCCGACTATGAAGGAGTCCCGGTTTGCCAGGTCAGGGGCTGTAAGGTTTACCTGTACCTGCGGGGCTTCTACCTTTATGTCCCTGCTTATGCTTGCACTTTCCACGGCTGCGGAGATGGTGTAGGTTCCTGGTTCGGAGTATGAGGTTGATTCCTCGAACCTCTCGCTTTCAAACGGCAGGATTTCGAAGCTCTGCCGGTCAAACTCTCCTCCGTCCCTGAGCAGTACAAGTTCACTTCCCATGAGGGCCCGGGCGTTGTTTGATACCGAGCTTACAATGGAAACCGTTTCTCCGGGCCTGTAATACTCTTTGCTGGTGGTCATTGCAAGTGAATAGTCCCTTGCGTACACGTCTGCTGAAGTTGTCACCTTGTCGGTCTTCTGGTTATAATCCGTCACTGCCTCGACTTCAAAGGTAAGCTGGCCTTCCTTTTCCGCAAGGTAACTGCCTGTCCAGCTCAGGACTGCAGGCTCTCCGGAACTTTCTGTGGAGAAGTCGTCCAGGCTAACGCTTTCATCCATTACAAGCTGTATTCCCTCCCCGCTAAAGGAAGCAATCCAGTCGCTTCCGTAGAGGAGCAGGGAATCTTTTCCAGCTTCTATGCTCGCCCAGGAGTCTTCCGGGATCAGGCTGCTTTCGAAATCGAACCAGCTGTTTCCGGTCAGGACCTTTATCTTATTTACAAAATTGAATTCTCCTTCCTGCTCCGATACCTGTGCATACAGGCTGTTTCCAACGGAGACCAGATTCCCGGCATTCATACCTGTCTCCTCATAACTATTTCCGGTTTCGAGATCGTACCTGAAAAGCTCCGATTCATAGGTGTCATAATTATAACTTACGACCCAGTATGCACCCTCAATGTATGCAAGTTCAAGCACATCGGAGAGCCCGGTATTGTATGTACGGGTGGTATCCAACTCGTAATCGTACTCATAGATGGTTCCGTCTCCATTCAGAATCGCGACCAGATTCTCCGAAGCTGTAAAGTCTCTCGGGTTGTATATTTCCGGGACATCAGCGGCTGATACGGATACCCCTTCTCCGGTGCCGTATACCGAAACTTTGCCGTTGTAGGTAAGGACCCACAAATCCTCATTGTAGCTCTCGATCCTGAATGGGCCGCTTTCATCATAGTCGCTGTTGCTTGAATTAAACACTGCAACTTCTTTGGATTTCTTATCTACGCGAAGGAGGTCGTCTCCACTTATGAGCCAGATGTAGTCGGATGTAAGGGCTGTACTGGCAATGTCGAAAGATACAGGTGCCTGTATCTCGGTCCAGGTGCCTGATGAAATGTCGTAAATGCTCAGGAGCTTTCCGGTTGCACTCACGATACAGGTGTCGTCTCCTGCCGGTGTTCCGTATTCTCCAAAGGAATTTAATGGCACACGGACCGAGCTTCCTTCCGTCTCGTTGAAAGCAAATAACCCATTGCTGTAGGTGTTGTACCACACTGTGGAGCTTCCCTGTGCTAGGCATGATATGCTCTCCCCTCCTTCAAAGGTTTCAAGCACCGAAAGGGTGTTTGAGGCTGCCTCATACCTGAAAAGTCTTCCTTCAGAAGTTAGCCAGTCCACAGAATAGAGGAGAACGGCCCCGTTATAGGCGTTTGCTGCCCCCACATAAGGTACAGTTTCGGTTTCATCAAACTCGTAAGTCGAGATGCTGCCACCGTCTATATCCCTGCTGCCTATTCCTGCGTCGGTTATGAAGTACACAGAACTGCCGTCCGAAACTGCTGCCAGGACGTTGTCCGAAGGCAGACCTTCCGAGCTGTTGTATGTATCCCACGTATTCCCTTCTGATGTTGATAGGCTATAGCATTTGGAAGAGCCGTCGTCCCAATCATCGATTATAAAAAGAACTTCTTCCGGCAGCACAAGGATATCATTTACGCTCCCGGACAGTGGGCTGCTTTCGGAGTTGTAATAGGTTACGGTTTCATCGCCGCCGTAACTGTAGGCTACCGACCCTTCCCAGCCGTTAGGCATGTAGACCTTCTGGTTAGAGCTGTCCACCCGCATAAGGCCTGTTCCGGATTCTCCATGTTGCTCCCATTCGAATTCACTTCCCTCACTCTCAATTTCAAGCACTGTAGAAAGCTGCCCGGTTTCCGGGTCATAGCTGTAGACTGTGTCTTCACTCAGGACCCAGAGGAAACCTCCGTTGACGTCCAGGGCCGAAATCTTCATTGAGGCAAGCTCTTCGTTTTCAACAGGGGTGATTCCCCCTTCCGGAGTTTCCTTATAGAGGCCGCCGTTTGTGCCTATCAGGAGCTCGTCTCCGAAGTGGACAATCGAGCTGACCGGATACTTACTGTAGAGGAGCAAGCCTTCCGAGTCCTCTGAGTTTTCTTCCAGGTAGGCCCGGATGGAAACATTGCCTGTCGGGATACCCCCGGCAGCTGTAAGGACTGTGGTGTACCGGATGGTGTCGTTGTCCAGATATTCCTGGCTGTCCGTGCGGATTTCCGGCGCCAGGGTAATCCCTTCTATGCGGACGTCGGCGGCAGTGGAGCTTTCGGTTGTCAGGTCCTGTGCCTCAACGCGGAAAACGTATGTGCCCGTGAAAATACCTTCAGGGATTGTCAGGTCCAGCAAAACGGTCCCTTCCGTATCCGGCTTAAACACAGCCGTGCTGTTGACAGCGTTGTTCCTCTCGTCCTGGAGGGTGAGTGTGAAGTCCCAGTCCGAAGAATACAGACCGCTGATGCTGGCCTCGATCGTATCTCTCTGCAGGAATTCCCTGCTGTTAAGGTTCAGCACAAGGCTCGGGTCGGGCACGTACACGAAAGCTGAAACACTTTCTTCCTCTCCGTTCTGGTCTTCAACGCTGAAGAGTATCTGATAATCCCCACTCAAGACAGACGTTGGGACAGTCAGGCTGAAAACTCCCAAACCACCTGCAGGTACGGAAGCCGTACCGCTGGTGGAGGCAATTTCCCCTGTCTCGTTGGAGAGTACCAGGTCGTAACTGCCGCTTAAGGGGACAATTCCCGTATTGTTGACTGAGACGTTGATTGCTTCCCCGCGCCCCGAGCTGAAAGTGTCCACGCTCGGTCTGTAATCAAGCCCTTTTACGGAAATCGTCTTTGAATAGTCCAGTGTCCTGCCGGTGGTTTCTTCTTCACATTTCGCTTTCAGGACGTATGTGCCGCTGTTCAGGGTTTCCGGAAGAGCAAAGTAAAGGGTTGAAACTTCCCCCTCTGCTATTGAGGCCTGCTGGCTGCCGAGGTCAATGCCGTCAAGAGTTGCACTTACATTGGTATTTGCATAAATCCCGCCGGTATTGCTTATTTTGAGGCCGAGGGAATCTCCTGCATCGTACTCTTCGTCCTCAACCCTGAAGGCAAGCTCAAGCCCCTCGATCTCGACTGTGCAGAAGTCATACTTCACGAAGTTAAGTGAGCTGTTAGAGTACTCTATGTAGAGGGAGTATGCTCCGGAAGGAAGGTCGGAAGAGAGAGGAATCTCCACGATTTTCTCCTGCCCTGCCCCTATGGAGACTGTTTCATGCTCATCCTTGGGGGAGCCAGTGTAAGAACTCAACCTTGCGGTCAGGTTTCCCGTTATTTCCATTCCCGTATTGTTCAGGCGTATGGGTATGGTCCCGTCAGCTTCAAAACTGTCTCCCACCGGCTCAATGTCTATTTCAAACCCTTGCACATGCACCGGGACGGTGCAGGCCGAGATCTTATCGGTCCCCTGGTTTCTCACTGCTGCCTGCAGGGTATAGTTTCCTGTCCGGACCATGGGCACGGGAAGTTCCAGGGTAAGGGTTTCGTTTGCATTTATGCTGGCAGTTTCCCTTTTATTCTGGTTTATGAAGCTCAGGGTATAGTAGGCGCTTGTGTCGGCAGGCCCGAGGTTCGTGATATTGAACGTCAGGTTTCCGCCTGCGACAACGTTCAGGGCCGGGTCTATTTCGAGTTTTGAGTTTGCCATCCGGTAATAGAATTGCCTGTCCTTCACAGTGTATTCGGAAGGTTCTAAGTCTGGGTCGGCGTTAACCTCTATGTAGATGTGGCCACTGGTCTGGCAGGAACCCACAGGAATTTCATAGCTGATGACCTTTTGTTCATTGGGTTCCAGGTGTACCGTGCCGGTCTTAAAGAAGCCCAGGCCGGGGTCCGGGGAAGAACTCATGTCTACCGTCAGGTCTACTGCAGCGTTTCCGTTGGACAGGACAAGGGTAAGGGTTTCGTTCTTGTCCTGTTCAAAGACCGAAGACGAGAGATAACTGGACATCCTCAGGTCATAATTTAAATAGACTTCTTTCCTGTCAAGGGTATTTTCTCCTTCCGAAAGGGTGTACGCAATTTCATATATGCCGAACCTTGGCTTTCCGAAAAGTACCGGGACATTCAGTTCCTTCTCTTCCCCTGCTCCAAGCTGTATGGGTGTACTGCTGCTGTATTGCAGGGTTCCGTCGGGCCCGGTGCAGTTTGTAACAAGGGTCAGGTTTTCGGCCGGAGTCTTTTCCAGGTTTTCGACTCTCACGGCCATATTGCTGGTGCCGTTGAAAACAAGGGGCTGGTTGCTCTTTGCCGGATAGAGGTTCACTACCCTTTCCTTGGTGGTGATGTAGAGGGAACCTGTCCCTAGCCTGCTCTCTCCATTCGTAACTTCCACGACAAAGTTATAAGTCCCTTCCTTTTCCGGTGTGAATTCAAGGCTGCCGGTGTAAGGGGAGTCCGACAGAATTTCGGTTTTTTCAGGAGCCGGGTGTTTGAGAAGATTCGAACTCGAGTCGAAGAGTTTTGCTGAAACGGTGGCCCCGTTTACGTCCCCGTTTTTACTCCCGACTGTGAAGTTGAGCTCATTTGTAGTATTCACCTTAAAGGTGCTCGGACAGTCAAACTCAATTTCCAGGCTCGGGTCAAAGCAGTAGATTCCCAGGGTGGAAGCCCCTATTCTGTGACCCTCATCATCGTCGAGCTGGGACCAGAAGCGGTCGTAGCTCCTTACGTTTTCGAGCACATGGTTGAAAGAGGTGCTGTCCTGTGCAGGCACTGTAACGGTTTTTTTAAGGTTGTACCACGAGCCATCAGTTCCTACCCCGTACCGGGGGTCACCTTCGATCCAGCCGTGGTGCGGGAAACAGTAATTCAGGGTAACGTCTTTGTCCGTGTTTCCATTATTCCAGATCGTTACCGTAAAGACCGCATCACTTCCGTAGGCAAAGTAATCGTTTGTGGAACTGATGCTGTATGTGATTTCCGGGGTAGTGCTGTACCCGTTATAAGAGGCTACGTACTTTCCTATGGCAACTTTTCTGGCGTCGTATTCAGTGTACGCTGTGTCGCTTTCGTTTTCCAGGATGAAGTCCAGTGCCCAGATCCCGAGGGTCTCGTCCTGCCGGGGACTGCAGGCAAAGTTCAGCTCCGTGCTGGCGCCGGGTTCGAGAGCCGGGTCCAGATCTATGCTGTCTTCAACCTTAAGGTTCCCGAGGGGGTCCGTAAAAGCAAAGGTCACTTTTGTTGCCGGGAACTCCCCTTTATTGCTTATGTTCACCGGGATGTCAATGCTGTCCGTCTCGAGCATCGCCTCCACAGCATCCGGGTCTTCTGCCCAGATCAGGATGTCCCGGACCAGGAGTTCTCCTTGCAGGGTCGAAGCCCCGTCAAAGTATGCCCAGTCATCATATACGGAAGTTGCCAGCACTTTGCCGTTGTAGTAGTCGTAGGTCAGCATTGCAGGCATACTGTTTTTATTCCGCTTGAGGATGATTGTGGAGTTTTCCGGATAGGATGTGAAATACCCGTCAATGTTCACAGTCAGGGTTGGGGCTGGCTGCCCTGAAACCACAGGGTGGTATTCGCTTATGCTTGCGGCGTTGTACAGGCAGCTCTGGTCTTCCTGCCACCCGGTCCCGCCAAGGGTCCTTGTGCCGTTGTGGGGCAGCATGTTAAACTCGTAGCCGTGCTGCTGGGCCATGACAACAAGGGTCCCGCCCTCTGCAACGTATTCTGCAAATTTGTCCTTTATCAGGGCTGAAGAGTCAAGCCCGTAGAGAGACCCGGAAGGCAGGAAGAGCACGGGAGTATCGTGTACGAGTTCCTGCGTGTCGGCAGCGGCAAAGTCCTGTACCCTCATCAGACGGACCGGTATGCCCCTGTTTTCCACCATAGCTTTTGCAGAGGCGTAGAAGCCTTTCTGGAGCATCAGCACGTCGGGGGCAAGTTCGAGTTCTTCCTGTATCGTATCGTAATTTTTCACGATGGTTGTGTAAACATCAGCCTGGGCAGCACTGAGGTCATAGAGGCTTTCCTGCTGCTCACTGTCTGTGTAATCGCCGATCTCTTCCATATCGAGCTGCCCGAGGCGGTACTCGTTCAGGTGAACGGCATTGGCATAACCTTTCTTGTAAGCGTTCCTTATCAAGAGGGTGGTCACATCGGTGTTCCGGAGTTGGGAACTGGCAACGCTGAAGGTATCATCGGGATGGTCTCCCCCAGGGCTTGAAGGGTCGGTGGGGTCATCTTCGGGGTCAGGAAGATCTTCCGGGTCAAGGTCCTCGTCAAGGTCCCGTTCATCCGGCTTTTCATCATCTCCGGGGAAATCGTCGTCGTCTCCACCATCGTCGTCGTCTCCACCATCGTCGTCGTCTCCACCATCGTCGTCGTCTCCACCATCGTCGTCGTCTCCACCATCGTCGTCGTCTCCACCATCGTCGTCGTCTCCACCATCGTCGTCGTCTCCACCATCGTCGTCGTCTCCACCATCGTCGT
>CBFCWE010000050.1:0-29802 GCA_965601435.1 uncultured Methanosarcina sp. | reverse complement strand
CAATCAAACTATCAATCAAACTATCAATCAAACTATCAATCAAACTATCAATCAATCAAACTCGAAATTGCACCTGATACCCTCAGGGTCAAAACAAAGGTTGCAGGACACGCAGCGAGCCTTTTCCACTTCCCCGGACCTGAACTTCGGGATAAGGTCGGGTTCGCTGATAAAAGTCCGGCTCATGGATATGAGGTCCGCACATCCCTCTTTGACCAGGTTCTGCATAACCGAAAGGGACCGGATTCCCCCTACCAGGATTACGGGAATGCCCACGGCTTCCTTTATCATTTTAGAATAATTCTTGAAATACGCCTCTTTTGCAGGGGAATTGATAGCAGTCCGGATAGTCACCCCACCAGCTTCACCGATCCCGCCACTGACCTCGATTGCACAGACCCCCGCTTTTTCAAGGAGTTTTGCGACCTCCACGGACTCCGGAGCATTGAGCCCCAAGCCCGACTTTGATGAACCTGAACGAAAACCGTCCGTAGCATTCAACTTCACAAGGATGGGAAAATCCTCCCCAACTTCTTCTTTTATCCTTCTTACAATCTCCGTGATGATCCGAGTCCGGTTTTCCGTGGAAGCTCCCCAGCGGTCTTCCCGCCTGTTCGTGTAGGGGGAGATGAAGTTGCTGAGCAAAAAGCCGTGGGCACAGTGGAGCTGTACGCCATCAAAGCCCGCCTTTTTTGCCCTGACCGCAGCCCGGGTGAAAGCTTCGATCATCTCCAGGATTTCCGTATCAGTCATCTCCCTCGGCAGCACCGAAGAATGCCCGTTCTTGACCGGGGAAGGAGCAATCGGCACAGGATAGTCACGGGACACGGTAGCCTGCCTCCCCCCGTGAACGATCTGGAGCACGACCTTGCTTTTATAGCGGTGCACGCGCTCGGTAATCTTCCTGTACGGTTCGATAAAACGGTCATCGTAAATGCCCTGCTGGAGAGGGTCACTCTCCCCTCCCGGAAGCACATACGAATAACCGGTAACAATCAGCCCCACTTCGTTTCTTGCAAGCTCCTCGTAGAGCTCCCCGAGCCTTTCGGTTGGTGTCCCATCCTCTTCGGCCATGAACTCCTGGGTCGCAGACCTGACAAAACGGTTCTGAAGTTTCATATTACAGACTGTGATCGGATCAAAAATCATGCAGAAGAATAGGAAAGGGCAGGGTATATAATTTTCCTGAAATTCAGAGGGTAAAAATAGTAATTTCCAAAAAAGAAGGGGAAATTCAGCCTGAATTTATTTCATAGACAGGGATAATAGTAATTGAACCCTAATATTGATTGGATAGCAAACAACAGGAAAACAACAAGGGGGTAAGGTATATTCCTGGAACAAAATATTTCGTGTACACAATGCTTTTAATCCTGTGTGCATCCCTGTGCTTCGGATGCACATCCCCGGAATCGGAAACCGAAACACCAACAGAAACTGAAGCACCTGTTGAAACCGAAACACCAGCTGAAACTGAGCAAGAACCGGTTTCAGAAGCCGAAACCGAAACACCTACTGAAACGCCGGAAACCGAAGCCGGACCCGGAGCCACAGGAGAAGAGATCCAGGCTTATGTGATGGAAGAAAACGACTACAAAAACTGGGAGCTCTGGCCTGGCACCGGAGAGCTTGAGCCGGGAAAAGGCCCGCACGGAGATCAAATCACTATCTATGTTTCGGACAGCGCTCTTTTAGCGATAGAGGAAAAAACCGGCGTTATGCCTGAGAACAGCACAGTTTTAAAAGAGGGCTATAACTCCGAGGGCGAACTGATAGAAGTTGTGGTGATGCATAAGGTCGAAGGCTTTGATCCGGAACATAACGACTGGTTCTGGCTGGAGTATGACGCAGAAGGCGAAATAATAACGGAAGGCAAGGTGCTGAGCTGTTACAACTGCCATACAAGACAGGCGGTTAATGACTATCTGTTCACGGGGGACTTAAAGTAACAGCAACGTGAAAATCAGGAAAAACAGGGGAAAAAGAGATTTAAAAACTGAAAATGTATAAAAAAAGGAGTTTAAGAAGGGGAAATTTGCTTTTCTTAAAGCCCCTCTTCAAATTCCCCGTACCTTTTTTCATCAATAGCTTCCTGCATCCTCTCGTTCTCCACTTTTACCGCAAAGAGGGCTGCAAAGAGCAGGATATAAGCTATAAAATTCACAGCCAGGGTCAGTTGCAGGGAAGTCCCTTCAAGCCCGCTGCCTCCGCTTCCTCCGGTGTTTCCCCCGAACATGAGAGGATGGGCCGAGCGCCAGAGCCGGATCGAAAAGAAGCTAAGGGGCACGGACACAAAACCCACTATCCCGAAAACGGAAGCTAACTGCGCTCTTTTCTCGGGCTCTTCCAGGGACTTCCGGAGCATGAGATAGGCGAGGTAGACCAGGAAAAGGACCAGGGAAGTCGTGAGCCTGAGGTCCCAGATCCAGTACCAGCCCCAGGCGTCCTTTGCCCAGATCGAGCCCGTAACCAGAACAAGGAAAGAGAAAAGGGCTCCTATCTCGGCAGCCGAGCGGGCATAGATGTCCCACTTGAGGGCTTTTTCCCGGAGATAGAACACACTTGAAACAAACACAACGACAAAAGCCAGGTAGGCAGTGATGGCTATTGGCATATGGAAGAAAAATATCCTGAAACTGCCGCTCAGGACCGCCCCGGATTCATCCCTTATGGGGGGCAGGTAAAAGAAGATCATGTAGACTGCAAGAAGCATTGCACCGGCAGCCAAAGCCGCCAACAATCCGGTTTTTCTGGAATTTGCTGCCATTGTATTTCACGTGATCAGGTAATTGGAATAATTAAATGGAATAATTAATCTGAAGAATAAATGTATTAGTATATAAATATAATTAACCAGTGGCACACAGATCATTATTTTTTAAAGGTTAACCTGCTACTATAATCATTTCACATTGTTTATTATTGATTCGTTTTTAACCGGTTCAGGCTCAAACCTTGGAGGGGCAGTTCCGAACCCTCACCTGACTCCTGGCTGGCCTTTCAGTCCGAAATTGCGTACTCGAAAACCAGGTGTGAAACCGCAAAGAAAATGAGATCATAGACCGCGAGCAGCCTGAGTTCGGAAGATATGCCGGAAAGGCCGTTTCCTGCAAGGACGCCCGCTGTTGCCTCCACCCCGGGGATGAGCACCGGAAGGAGCACCGGAAGGAGCAGGACAGGCAGGAGAAGTTCCCGGGTGCGGGTGCTGAGGGTCAGGGCAGAAAGCAGGGTCCCGACAACGATAAAGCCCAGGGTCCCGAGCAGGAGGACCAGCACGAGCAGCAGCAGGGTGCCGGAGTCCAGGCTGTAGTTGAAGAGCACGACAAAGAAAGGAAGGGTTACGATTTCCATGAGGAAAACGATTACCAGGTTCGAAAAGACCTTCCCGGTATAGATTGTACTCCTGTCAACAGGGCAGAGTTTGAGAGCTTCAAGGCAACCGTTTTCACTTTCCATCACAAAGGTCCGGGAAAGCCCGAGCATGCCTGCGAAAATGAATGCTACCCAGAGCACACCCGGGGCAAGCTTTTCCACCTTAGAGCTGTCCCCCAGGAAATCCCCGAAGGAAATGCTGAATACCACGAGCACGACCAGGGAAAAAATAAGCATTGAGTTGAACATCTGCTTGGTCCGGAACTCGGCTTTCAGGTCTTTTGCGGCAATGTAAAGGCTCCGGATCATATTTTTGAATCTCCTGTCATATTTCTGTTTTATCCAATTTCATTCAACTTAGCGGATTATTAAATTTAACGTTCAGAAATAACCGGTCAGAACCAATCGGTAAGAGCTAAAGGGTAAGAGCTAACCGGTCAGGCCAGCAGGGGAGCACATAGCTCCTTAAACTCCGAAAACCCTGGGAAATCTCCTTTAAGTCCGTCATAAACAATTCTGCCGGCTTTAAGGACAAGTATCCTGTCGCAGAGGGCAAAGCCTCTTTCAAGGTCGTGGGAAACCATTATTTTACTGCTTGCTTCAAAAGCGGGGCTTTTCAGGATATGCTCGAAGACTGATGAGGCTTTTGGGTCCAGGCCTGTGTACGGCTCGTCCAGAATGAGGAGGGAAGGTTCGTTGATCAAAGCCCTTGCGATGGAAAGGCGCTGTTTCATGCCCCTGGAAAAGGTGCTGACCCTTTCGTTAGCCTTTGTTTCGAGTCCCACCTCTCTTAAAAGGTCCGCAGTCCTTGTTTCGAGTTCCTGCTTGCCTAGCCCATACATCTTCCCGAAAAAGAAGAGGTTTTCTTCCGCGGTCAGGTCACCGTATAAATAGGATTCGTGGGAAAGCATCCCGATCTCTTTCCGGACTTTTTCCGGTTCTTCGGCTGAGTCAAACCCGTTTATAAAAAGAGAACCTTCACCAGGCTCGATAAGGGTTGCGATCAGTTTTAAAAGAGTGGTCTTACCAGCTCCGTTGGGGCCGAAAATAACCGTAAATTCGCCTTTTTTCAGGTCGAGGTCCAGGTTTTTCAGGACAGGATTTTTCCCGAAGGTTTTTGACAGATTCCGTATTGAGACCGCATTTTCCATTCGGAACTACTTTAGGAATCAATCTAAATTAATCTTTTTATATGTTTTTTAAATGGATTTTTAATGGATTTTTACATGGTTTTCCCTTAAATCCGCAGGCTCACAGCTAACCGCCTGTAAACATGCCTGTAAACGTGCCTGTAAACATGCCCATCAATTTGTCTGTTAACCCACGTAAACCTGACACTTTAAACTCATACGTCAAACTACAGGCTTATAATCTTCCAGCACAACTCACTTTTTCAGGCTGTGGATAATCTGCCCCAGGAACCCTTTCTTTTCAAAGTACTGTTGGTGATAATCCTCGGCAAGGTAGAAAGCGGAAGCCTGGACGACCTCGGTTACGACCGGTTTTTTGAATTTTCCGGACTTGTCCAGCCGATCTTTCGAGGCGATGACTGTGGCTTTTTGGTCCTCGTCATGGTAAAAGATAGCTGAGCGGTACTGGGACCCGACATCCGGACCCTGTCGGTTTTCCGTTGTAGGGTCATGAATATTCCAGAAGATATCCAGCAGCGTCTCATAGGAAACAACCACAGGGTCAAATATTATGCGCACAGCTTCCGCATGTCCGGTCCTGTCAGTGCAGACGTCCTCGTAAGAAGGATTTTCAGTGTGACCGCCGGTGTACCCGACAGCCGTTGCGACCACTCCTTTGACCTGTCGGAAAGCCGCCTCAACACCCCAGAAGCAACCTGCGGCAAAAGTGGCTTTTTGCAGGGAATCTCCCGGGTTTTCAAAATAGTCAGGACTATGTTCATTCGCTTCATATTCAGACAGTGTACTCCCCCCTCATCGGATTTTTTGGGGAAATCAGGCCTTTCCGTATTTCCCGACCAGTTCCCCTTCCGCAAGGATATGTCCTATCATTGCATTCTCTACATCTTTTCTCCCGGATCCGGCTTTTATTTCCAGTTTTTTGTCAAGGGCATAGACCCTGAAAAAATACCTGTGGGTGCCGGAAGGCGGGCAGGGACCTCCATACCCTATTTTCCTGAAATCATTCATCCCCTCAACTCCGGGGATGCTGTCTTCTTCAATTCCCGCAACAGGTTCGATATCCCAGATTACCCAGTGTGTAAAGATACCCATTGGTGCATCCGGGTCGTCCAGGATAAGCACAAGGCTTTTCGCATCTTCGGGTATCCCCTCGAATCCGAGAGGAGGATTGATGTTTGCCCCGTCGCAGGTATACTTTTTGGGGATTATGCCTTTCGGTTCGAATGCCTCGCTCAAAACCCTGATATCCTGGATGTTCACGTTCTCATCCCCTTCGGAATCCTGAAATTCCCGGTTTTCATCTTGCTCACCTGTCCCTTCTTTATCCGTACATCCCGACAGCACAAGCAATGCCGCCAGCAGGAAAACCAAAAAGATTGTCCCGGCCTTTCTGTCCATATACTGCACCGATTCCTGAACTGGTTCGAAAATTCATGCCGGAATCCCACTTTCCGGAATTCCCCTGTACGCTCTGTAATTAATCCAAAAATTGTTTTGGAACTCTAAATCTGAACTTTAATATTACTCTGGTAACTTTACTGCTTCACTTCAACACTTTAATATTAAGGCTGAAGAGATATTAATTTTAGGGATGTTTGCAAGTTAAAGGTTTTTCAGGCAATAATTTCAGGCAATAATTATCAGTTAATTATCAGTTAATTATCAGTTAATTATCCAGTTAATTATGTCCAGTTGATTATCCAGTTAATTTTTAGACATTAAGGCCCTGAACCAGGGTTTTGAACCGTGACTCCGGTGAAAGGTCCTTAAGTTCAAGGTCCTTAAAGCAGTAATTCCAAGACCTCCGGTAATTGAAGCCAGAACGGCGAGGCAGGAGATAATGGGATGTCAGTGAAACGGCCTCTTATCGAAGCTGCTTCCCAAAGTTCGAAAACGGATTCCTGTAATTTCCGGAAAACAAAAATCAGTCTTCAACATCAAGGGACTGGATAATGTCGTGGACAGTAAGTTCGCCTTTACCCACACGCCGGACCAGCGGATAAATGTAGGAACAATCATCCATTGCAGCCCAGCGGGCTTCCCCCACCTGCCTGATGACTTCATTCATGACTTTGCCGCATTGTTCACAGTATCTCGAGTCACTTTCTACGTCACAAATTTCGCATTTCATGGAAAATACCCCATAACTTATGGGGCAGTTGAAAATAAATAAATTTTGGTGATATATACCCAAGTTTATACAGTTATGAGAAAAGAAGAAAAATAAAACCAGTAACCCTCAGAAGGGGAAAGTTCGCTACCGGCTTTCCTTTTTCCCATCGATACCGGGGAAGAATCAAAGGATATTGGCTGTAATAGCTTCGATTTCTTCGACCCCGGAACTCTCAATCACTATTTCCTCCCTGTTCCGAACCCCGAGCCCCAGTTCTACAGCCCTTTTGATCTGCGGCTGAGCCCAGACCGAACTTTCCTGGATTTTCGGAATGGTACCGAGCGTCTTGAGGAGGGCCAGGCCCACCACGTCATTGGCTATCACGTCGGGACTTGCAATGATGAGCCCGGGTTCTCTCAGGGTCCCGACGTTAGGGCCATGGGTGACGAAGCATTTCGTGGCATCAGAAATGTAGAAATCAGGCTTGAAGATAAGGTTTGCCTCTGCTATCATGTTCCCGAAAAGAAGGTCCCTGTGCTTCCCGTGGGGAAGCTGCATCCTGTCCTGGTCTGCGGTTATGCTGATCTGGGACTTCAGTCCCATGGTAAAGGTTGCCGTCCAGTGGGTCTTGATCACGGGAAGGGCGATAATATAATCAACCGAAGCCAGCATTTCGGGCACGTGAAATCCCAGGGGCCAGGAAGAAGCCCCATCCGGTTTCATGTGCCAGCGTTTCATGTGGTCAAAAGTAAGAACCTCGTCCACTCCTTCGGACTCCGCAACCTGCCAGAGCCCCAGCTTCTTCAGGACCTTTTCCGTGTCTAGCGAGCTCATGGATTTTTCCGCGACAATGATTTTTTCGGGTTTGTGTTTCCGAACCTCCCGGATAGCCCCCCTAAGGACTTCGGGATTTGTGGACCCCGGGGGCAGGTCTCCCGTATTGGCATTGGGCCGGATAAGCACCGTGGAACCCTTCCGGATCCCGAGACCCCCTGCCAGTTCCACGGCAACTTTTACGGATTTCAGGGTATCTTCATGTCTTGAAACTCCAACAAACACCATAACACTCCCATGGTCTAATTGGAGCCTCAGATATATAAAAATCAGGATAAATAAGGACAAAAAAGAAACATAAAAATCAAAGTCCGAAAAGCCAGAGCTATCCGACCCGGGGTTTCCGGGTTCGGCTTTCCCTGTTCCAGGGATTTAATTCAAAAATACTGAAGCAGCTTATGGAGAGCAGCTTATGGAGAGCAGCTTATGGAGAGCAGCTTATGGAGAGCAGCTTACTTGTGCAACTCACATTCGCACATATCGATAAGTGCCCCTTCTCCGATCCGCGAGCCCCGGGCTATCAGCAGGTCTCCGGCCTGTATCACGGTATTGCCCTTTGGGGCATAGACCCAGCGTTCTTCCCGCTTGATTGCCATCACATGCAGCCCGGTTTCGGTTTCGAGATTCAGTTCGGAGAAAGTCTTGCCCACAATGGGGGAACATTTTTCCACTTTCAGTCGGGTGATAACCTCTTCGGAGTTCCGGACAGCAAGGGTTATGACCGGATGAAGTTCAATGTCTCTGAGCACTGTGTCAGCAATCCCGTAGGCTGCATCGGAAATCGCCTCTGAGGCACTTGCCAGGTGCAGGATTCCCCGGAGCTGGTTTACGTCCTCGACATGCTTTGCAGTCTCAAGGACCCAGTGCTGGAGTTCGTACTTCATGGAATCCATTTCCGATTCAAGGGCACTGACCTCGTATGCTATGTCTTCGTTGTCAAAGAGAATAGCAGAGTATGCGAGTCCTACCGAAAGTTCGGACATGTTTTTCATGTCCACAATGATGTCTACGGCATGCTCGAGGTCTTTCAGGACGATGTTATGCTCTATCTCCTTCGGGACAAATTTCTGGGTCGTTGCCATCTCGAAGAAAAGGTTGACTCCATCATCATGCCCCCTTGCGATGAGCACGTCGTCCTGGCGAATACGGGTTTCCTTGTCAGGGTCATAAATCCAGTCTTCACTCCTCCGGATTGCGATCACCCACATCCCGGTTTCAATGTCCAGCTCAAGATCCCCCAGAGTCCGTCCGGCCATAGGGGATTCCTCGGCCACGGTTGCCCGCACAACGGTCTCTTCGGCTTCGCGCAGAGCGACCTTCAGTTCCATGGGGATACCCATATTCATGAGGACGATCTTGGCAATATCACCTGCAGCATTTGAAATGTTTTCCGAGGAGGCGGCAACCTTTAAAACTCCCAGGAGTTCTTCGGCTTCGTCAACCCGGCGCGTGCTCAGCATCGCAGCCATCTTCATTTGGTAATCAAGAGTGTCCATTTTATCTTCAAGATGGAGCACCTCTTCTGCAATGTCTTCATCATCGTAGATCATTGCAGAGTATGCAAGATCCACCATGAGTTCGGAAGTATCCTTCATCTCAGTCAACAAATCTAAGATATTCCTAGGAGTGTGCCTGAATTCTTTCGGGAACATGGTCTCTGTATCAACTCTACACAATTATTGGTGTGTACTGTATTTACCTCATAGTAATTATTAATTTTCAAACTAATTAATATTTTAGAAATTGAGTAATATAATATAGAAGTAATTATAGGTCTGGACAGCAACTGATTCATAGCTTCCCTTTTAAAGCTGTTCATGAGGATCACACCAGGTTTAACAGGTTCAGGGCTACGAAAATCCCTGTAACTCCTACCAGGTCCCCAAGTGTCGCGATCAGCGGGATCACGGTATCATCGGGGTCGATCCCGAAACGGTGGGAAGCAAAGGCAATACCGATCGTCGCCGAGTA
Source organism: uncultured Methanosarcina sp. (assembly GCA_965601435.1). Taxonomy (GTDB): domain Archaea; phylum Halobacteriota; class Methanosarcinia; order Methanosarcinales; family Methanosarcinaceae; genus MTP4. The sequence continues at coordinate 20,361 of CBFCWE010000050.1, read as the reverse complement.
TACCACAACCAGCTCGATGGATACAGCAATCAGGCTAATTTCCAGAAGGGTCAGGTAAGGCATCCCGAACCCCATCAAAGTGCTGGCCAGCCAGACAAGCACGCTGACCGAAAATGAAGACACCAGGCCTACTATGGCCACAGCTATGAGGCTGTTGTAAACCACGGGGTTCCTGCGGATATGGGTCCCAAGCCCCATATGGAAGGCAGAAGAAAGCCGGGCGCCCAGCATGCTTCCGGTATCCCCTCCGATTTTGATAAGGGCAGGAATAAGGATCAGGATCGCAGGCATCGAGAGAAGGCTGCTCTCTTTCGAGTTAAGGATCTGTCCCACGATGATCCCGATCACACAGGTAAAAGAAAGGACCGGAAGCCCTCTTCGTACAATACCCTTCACCGTATAGTAACTGGTAGCACCCCTTGCCTTTCTTTTCACAGCATCACCACCAGTTTTGCCGCAACAAAGAGCATAAACATGGAAACGATATCCCCGATGGTGGCGATAGAAGGCGTAACCACGTTATCGGGGTCAAAGCCAAACCTGAACATCCCTATGGCAAGCAGGACCGCAACTACGGAAAGGATAATTCCCGAAGTAAGCGCGGCAATAACGGAAATAAGTATGAGTTTGAACGCCCCGGCGCTTTCAAAACCCAGGGCCAGGGTAAAAAGGTGCCCGAGCAGCCCTAGCAGGACCGCCATGAAAAAACCCAGAAGCAAGGAGCCGTTTATGTTATTGGTAAGTTCGGGGTTGTTCCTGTCGATATCAGTAATCAGACCCATATGGATCGCAGTTCCAAGCCGGGAACCAAGAGTGGAAGATATGTTTCCGCGGAGCCCCAGCACCCCGGGATAGATCACAATAAGACCAGGGATCATCTCGAGTTCGTCGGTCATACCGGAAAAAATAACCCCTGCAATAACGCCCCCTACAGTAGCAACAAGTTCAAAAGGCAACGCCTCACGCACGATAGAAGAAACACTGGCATACTCGCTCAGGTATTTCTCTATGAACTGAGACTCGAAGGTGTCCTCCTCCCTGTGCGACTCGTGGGACATGTGCCTGTATTAATTCATTGATATTATTAAAGCAATCGGTGATTCAAAATAATCAATAAATCGGGGATCTGAACTAATCAGAGACCTGAAGATACCAGAGAATCAAAGTATCAAAGTAATCAAAGTAATCGGGGATTCCCCGGAGATCGAAGTCAAAAATCTTCCGACAGCAGGCACCTAACCTTCAAAAATCCTTAACAAAAAATAAATAACTTGTAGCCGTTACCTACGTATTGATACTATGGTAATAGGAGTTACAATGACAAATGTGCTGCCAGGACACGAAAAGGTGGCATATGACGAACTGAGGAGCATAGAAGGGATCAAGGACGTTTACCACGTCTTCGGAGAATATGACTTCGTCGTTATCATAGAGGTCAGGGACCTGACAACCCTGAATACCGTAGTGGACAAGATCCGGGAAAGCGATACTGTGACCGCAACCCAGACAATTGTCGGAGCCGAACTCTGAAAAGTCTCGGACTTGCTATCAGGGCATCAGATCCAGAGATCCGGAGATCCGTAAATACCGGACACAAAAAACCCGATACCTTTTTTACCATGCACTTATTTTTATTACCTTGGATATTTATTATGATAGACAATGCATCAGGACATTTAACAGGAGAGCATACGTTACCAGCTTAAAAAAATATTCAGACAAATCTTATTCAGACAAATCTTATTCAGACAAATCTTATTATCAAAAAACCAGATTATAGCCCCGAACGCAAATATTTACACTTACTTTATAACCACGGAAGACACGGAAAGCATGGAAGGATTGTACCCCTATATCCTTTATTCCGTTTTTTCCGTGCTTTTTGTGGTTAAACCTTCACTTGAGATTGGTGAAATAATTAGAATACTTGACTATAATTAAACATCCGATTGATTTTTCAGCCCAGAGGGAAAATTCTATGGAAGCCCCTATTGCAGAAGAACTAGCCAAAAAACAAAAATCAATAAGTGTCGCAGAATTTTTTGAGAAGAACAGGCACATCCTGGGCTTTGACTCTGCCCCGCGAAGCCTTATCACGACGGTAAAGGAGGCCGTGGACAACTCCCTGGACGCCTGCGAGGAAGCAGGAATTCTCCCGGACCTCCTTATCCAGATAGAAAGGATAGGCCAGGACTACGTGACTGTCATCATCGAAGATAACGGGCCCGGGATTGTCAAGGAACAGATCCCGAAGGTCTTTGCCAAACTCCTCTACGGTTCCAGGTTCCATGCCCTGAAGCAGAGCAGGGGACAGCAGGGCATAGGGATTTCCGCAGCGGTACTTTATTCCCAGATGACCTCGGGCAGGCACACGAAGATCCTCTCGAAGATCAATTCGGATGCCCCTGCCCATTACTACGAACTCATGATCAATACCAGCACGAACGAGCCAGATATCCTGAAAGACGAGGTTACGGACTGGTTCCGCCCCCACGGGACCCAGATAGAGCTGGAAATGAAAGCGTCCTATGTAAAGGGAAGACGGCAGTCTATCTATGAGTACCTGAAGGCAACAGCCATTGTAAACCCCCATGCCCGGATAACCCTGATCGAACCGGACGGAAATGAAGAGGTCTTCGAGAGAGCCACGGACAAAATGCCTGAGCCGGCAGAAGAGATCCTGCCCCACCCCGAAGGCATCGAGCTCGGAACCCTTATGAAGATGCTCCACTATACCGAGCGGCAAAAACTCGCACCTTTTCTCCGCTACTCCTTTTCCAAAATAGGGCTGCTCACCGCCGAGGAAATCTGCAAGGCAGCAGGCCTGGACACCGAACTTGACCCTCATGCCCTCACCCGCCACGAGGCTAGAAAGCTCATAGAGGCTTTCCACAAGGTAAAGATCATGGCCCCTCCTACCGACTGCCTCTCTCCCATAGGAGAGGACCTGATCTACAGGGGGCTTGAAAAAGAGGTCAACGTGGACTTTATCGCAACGACCACTCGAAAGCCGGCTGTGTATTCGGGAAGCCCCTTTGTGGTGGAAGTGGGGCTTGCTTACGGAGGGAAACTTTTAAAGGACGAAAAGGCAGGGATAATGCGTTTTGCAAACCGGGTGCCTCTGCTTTACCAGCAGGGCGCCTGTGTGACCACCCATGCCGTGGAAAACATCAAGTGGAAGCAGTACGGGCTGAACCAGCCGGGGGGCGGGATTCCTTCGGGACCCATGATCCTCCTGATCCATGTAGCTTCCACGAACGTGCCCTTCACCTCGGAGTCAAAGGACGCAATTGCCGAGATCCCGGTAATCAGGGACGAAGTCGAACTTGCCATAAAAGAGGTTGCAAGGAAACTGAAACACTACCTTAGCAAACAGAGCAACCTCAAGAAACGCCGGGAAAAGGAAATTATCATTACCAGGGTGCTCCCGAAGATGGCCGTAAAGGTTGCAAGCATCCTGGAAAAGGAAGTCCCGGACATCAACCCCGTAGTCGCAAAGATCATGGGAAACGTACTCGTAAGCCGGAACGTGAAGAAAAACGGAAACGGGACAGCCGAGGTTGCAATAAAGGTGAAGAACTTCGGCGGGTCGGCCCATTCCCTCAGGGTCCATGACATGCTCCCCTGCAAAATCAGCGAGGCAAAGCCCGAACCGAAAGTTGTCACTATGGGGAACGATTACGATTATATCTGGGACCTGTCAGCAGCAGCCGGGTCTTCCAGAGCCCTTACCTACCGGATGGACTCTATAAGTGATGAGGAACTCCAGAAGCTTTCACCCCTGATTGTGGAAGGTATTGAAGAAGAACTGGTAACCGGGGCAAAAGCCGTGAAGGGGGTCTGAGATGAGCAAAAAAGGACAGAGCAGGGAAAACAAAAGAGCTTCAAGCGACGCCCTTGCCAGGACAAAGCTGCTGGAAATTGTGGAAAGGATTTACACCCAGTTCGAAAATGAGACTGTCCCGAGCGTCAGCCTCCCGAGCCGGACCAAGGCGAACATCGAGTACTGCGACCGGAGCGATGTCTGGGTCTACGGAGACCGGGAAAGCGAAAGGAGCGCAAAGACCGTTAAAGGAGCATTCCAGCTCCTGAAAACCACCTATGCCACGGACTTCATAATAAATGAGCACCTTACCCAGAACCGCGGTTCAACCCTTCGAGAACTGTACTATATCTCGGAAGGCTGGGATGCCGCCAAATTCAAGGAACAGGCCGAAAGCGACCGGCTGATCGAAGACCTGGAACTCCTGACCACCCTCCAGCGGGAATTTTTCCATATGCGCCCCGAAGAAGACGGGGCTACCATGTTCGGCCCGATTGAGCTTACCGAGCAGACAAAACGCGGGGAGAGGACCATCCACTGCCAGAAGGACGTGGGGGAAGGAGGGTACCAGATCCCCTTCAACGTCGAAAACATCGAATTCAAGAAACACGACGCCAGCATGATAATGGCTGTCGAAACCGGTGGTATGTACGCCCGACTTATCGAAAACGGCTTTGACGAAGCCTACAATGCCATCCTCGTGCATCTCAAAGGCCAGCCTGCCCGGTCCACCCGTCGGATAATCAAGCGCATGAACGACGAACTTGGCATCCCGGTAGCGGTCTTTACTGACGGTGACCCCTGGTCTTACAGGATTTTCGCCTCTGTTGCCTACGGGGCAATCAAAAGCGCCCACCTCTCGGAATACATGGCAACCCCGAAAGCCAGGTTCCTGGGAGTCCAGCCCTCGGACATCGTGGAATACGAACTTTCCACGGACAAGCTTACCGAACAGGATATAAACGCACTTCGAAGCGAACTATCCGACCCCCGTTTCGAGTCCGAATACTGGAAAGAGCAGATCGAACTCCAGCTCAAGATCGGAAAGAAGGCCGAACAGCAAGCCTTTGCCGGAAAGGGCCTGGACTTCGTGACAGAGACCTATCTCCCGAACCGGCTCAATGAGATGGGAATGGCCTGAAAACGGGGATGGCTTTCCCGAACATGCCTGGTACACATACAGTATGGCTCAAGAAGCATGCCGTAAGAAGCATGCCCCGGGAATCAGAATTCCCCAATCCGGGAATGAGCTCCGGGCTGAATTTCCGGATGTGGATCAGGATGTTGGGCATACCGGATGTTTCAGTGGGGTACAATGAGAGTCATGAAATGTGCCCTGGAGTATGGCTCAGAGTTGTGTATCAGTTGTATCCCAGAATTATGGCTAAGAGTGTGTCCTAAAGTGACCTGTGGAGGCCATTCCATAATGTGCCCTGGTGTTTGCCCGCAGTACTGGAGCGCCCTGACTGCTGCTCTGTGCCCACACAGTTCAAAGTATTCAGATTAAATCTTCAGAAATATTTTATCCCGTATTTTAATGCGTGGAAAATACGCTTACAAAGGGAAAATATTTAAATGGGAATTCCCGAAAAATCCTCGTTTTCAGGGACGTAAACATTAAGAAAATGGGCTGGAAATCCGGGGAAGCTAAAGACTTAAAATATATGAATGCATATTGAATTTGTTCGTGGAATAAACATAAATATGGAATATAAAAGTTACAAAATAAAAATTGAAGGCTTACAAAATTGGCACGATTTTTAGGTTTTATTTTGGGCAGAGTTTTCCCGCGAATTTTGAAAAATATAAGAATACGTTTCAACGCATAAGATAATTATTTTTATTAGATTTTTATGGAGAATAAACCCAGATGAGTGATAAACAGGTTTATGACGCTTCGCACATCCAGGTCCTGGAAGGCCTGGAAGCTGTCCGGAAACGCCCCAGCATGTATATCGGGAGCACGGACAGCCGCGGGCTCCACCACCTTGTCTACGAAGTTGTGGACAACAGCATTGACGAAGCCCTTGCCGGTTTCTGTGACAGTATTGAAGTCACACTCAACCCTGACGGGAGCGTAACGGTCACGGATAACGGGAGGGGAATCCCTATCGATCCCCACCCCATACACAAGAAATCCGCCCTGGAAGTAGTGATGACAGTACTGCATGCGGGAGGGAAATTCGACAAGAATACCTACAAGGTTTCCGGGGGACTGCACGGGGTAGGAGTGTCCGTGGTAAACGGGCTTTCGGAATTGATGGAAGTGGAGGTTAGCCGAGATGGGAAAAAGTATCTCCAGCGCTATTTCCGCGGAACCCCTGAAGCCCAGGTCAGGGAAATCGGGGAAACGGAAGGGACCGGGACAAAAACCACCTTCAAACCCGATTTTCAGATCTTTGAGACCCTGGAGTTCCAGTACGACATCCTCTTAAACAGGCTGCGAGAACTCGCTTTCCTGAACAGGGGAATCACCATCAGCCTCAAGGACTTAAGGAGCCCGGAAGGCCAGATGAATTCCTTCTCCTACGAAGGCGGGATCGTGGAATTCGTGGAGTACCTGAACAAGAAGAAGCAGCCTCTGCATGAAAATCCGATCTACTTTGAGCGGGAAAGGGACGACATGGTCGTGGAAATCGCAATGCAGTACACTAACTCATACGCCGAAAACGTGTACTCCTTTGCCAACAACATCAACACCCACGAAGGCGGCACCCACATAATCGGCTTCAAGAGTGCCCTTACACGCATTGCAAATGACTACATAAAGACAAACAAGCTTGCAAAGGACGAGGCAAAACTCTCAGGCGATGACATAAGGGAAGGCCTCACCGCGATCATCAGCGTCAAGCTCATGGAGCCCCAGTTCGAGGGGCAGACAAAGACAAAACTCGGAAACAGCGAAGTAAAGGGGATCGTGGACTCCATGGTAAGCGACGGGCTTTCCGAGTACTTTGAAGAAAACCCTAAAGTTGCAAACATAATCCTCGAAAAAGCCCTCCTTGCCCAGCGGGCCCGGGAAGCTGCGAAAAAGGCAAGGGAGCTTACCCGGAGAAAGAGCGCCCTTGATATCAGCACCCTGCCCGGCAAGCTTGCGGACTGCTCGGATAAGAACCCCGAAGCCTGCGAAATCTATATCGTGGAAGGAGATTCAGCAGGAGGTTCAGCAAAACAGGGAAGAGACCGGGGTTTCCAGGCTATCCTGCCTTTACGAGGCAAGATTTTGAACGTTGAAAAGTCGAGGCTTGCAAAGATCCTGAAAAACAATGAGATTGTAGCCCTGATAACCGCGCTTGGCACGGGAGTCAGCGAGGACTTTGAGCTTGACAGTGCCCGCTACCATAAGATCATCATCATGACCGATGCCGATGTGGACGGGGCGCACATCCGGACGCTTCTCCTGACCTTTTTCTTCCGCTACATGCGCCCCCTGATCGATGCCGGTTACGTCTATATCGCCCAGCCTCCCCTCTATAAGGTAAAGAAAGGGAAGGCCGAACACTACATGTACACGGACCGGGAACTCAATGCAAAACTTGAGGAGATAGGGGAAAAGGGCACAGCCGTCCAGCGCTACAAGGGTCTCGGGGAAATGAACCCTGGCCAGCTCTGGGAAACCACCATGGACCCGGATACCAGAATTTTGCTCCAGGTGACCCTGGAAGACGCTATCCACGCTGACGAGATCTTCCGGGTCCTGATGGGAGACGATGTAGAACCGCGAAGGAACTTCATTGAAAAGCACGCAAAAGAAGTCGTGGACCTGGACATCTGAGGTGGTGGAAAAAATGGCAGAATACGACGAAGAAGACAGGACCGAAGCCGAAAAGAAAAACTCTTTCCAGGCAACCCTGATCCCGGATGAGCCGGAAGAGGAACCCGAAAAGGGACTCGAAGAGGAACCTGAAGAGGAACCTGAAGAAGGACCTGAAGAGGGACTCGAAGAGAGACCTGAAGAGGAAATTGAAGAAGATCCCGAAGGCAAACAGGGAATCGTTCCGGTCCTTATCGACGACGAGATGAAAAAGTCCTACATCAACTACGCCATGAGCGTGATCGTGGGAAGGGCGCTTCCCGATGCGCGGGATGGGCTAAAACCTGTCCACCGCAGGATCCTCTATTCCATGAAAGAGTCCGGGATCACTCATGAAAAGCCTTACAAGAAGTCCGCCCGCGTGGTCGGAGACGTGCTCGGTAAGTACCACCCCCACGGGGACTCGGCAGTCTACGACAGTATCGTGCGTATGGTCCAGGACTTCTCTTTACGCTACCCCATGGTCGACGGGCAGGGGAACTTCGGGTCCATTGACGGGGACTCGGCAGCAGCCATGCGTTACACCGAAGTCCGCATGGGCAAAATTACGGAAGAGATGCTGGCAGACCTCGACAAGGAGACCGTGCCTTTCAGGCCCAACTACGACGGGTCCCTGGAAGAGCCGGAAGTCCTGCCCGCAAAGCTCCCGAGCCTCCTGATTAACGGGTCCACGGGAATAGCCGTCGGGATGGCGACTAACATGGCTCCCCACAACCTCACGGAGGTCATTGACGGGACCCTCATGCTTATCGACGAGCCCGAAACGACAATCCCGGAACTGATGAGCGTCATCAAAGGTCCCGATTTCCCGACAGCCGCAACCATCCTGGGGACGGCAGGGATCAGGTCCGCATGCATGACCGGCAGGGGGCCTATTAAGATCCGGGCGGTTGCCGAAATCCAGAAGCTCAAAAAGGACAGGGAACAGATTATCGTAACCGAGCTTCCCTACCAGGTAAATAAGGCCAGGCTGATCGAGAACATCGCCCACCTTGTCCGGGAGAAGGTCATCAGTGGGATTTCCGACCTCAGGGACGAGTCCGACAGGGAAGGGATCAGGGTCGTTATCGAACTTTCCAGAGGCACGAACCCCCACGTTCTCCTGAACCAGCTCTACAAGCACACCCAGCTTGAGACCACTTTCGGGATCATCAACCTGGCTCTGGTGGACGGGAAACCAAAGGAACTGAACCTGAAAGAGCTCCTGGAAATCTACCTGGCCCACAGGATGGAAATCATCCAGAAACGGACCCTGTACGACCTCCGGAAAAGCGAAGATCGGGCTCACATCCTGAGAGGCCTCCAGATCGCCCTGGACAACATAGACGCAGTTGTGGCCCTTATCCGTGCCTCGGAAAACGCCGAGGAAGCAAAGAGCGGCCTTGTCGAAAACTTCCAACTTGACGAAATCCAGGCAAAAGCCATCCTGGACATGCGCCTGCAGCGCCTGACGGGCCTTGAGACCCAGAAAGTCCTGGACGAACTCGAAAACCTCATCAAGCTGATTGCCGAACTCAGGGAGATCCTGGCAAGCGACGAGCTAAAGTACGGGATCATCCGGGACGAGCTTACCCAGATAAGGGATAAGTACGGGGACAAGCGCAGGACAAGGATCGAGCAGTTTGCCGAAGAGGTAACTGATGAAGACCTGATCCCCGAAGAAGACGTGGTTGTCACGATCACCGACAGCGGTTATATAAAGAGGCTCCCCCTGGACACCTACTCCCGCCAGCGCCGCGGAGGCAGGGGCATAATTGGCATGGAGACCAAGGACGAGGACTTCGTTGAAAACCTCTTCATATCTTCAACCCACAACTACATCCTCTTCTTCACGAACAGAGGCAGGGTCCACTGGCGCAAGGTCTACGAGATCCCCGAAAGCAGCCGCCAGTCCAAAGGCAAAGCCATAGTAAACCTCCTGGACCTCCGGGACGGGGAGCTGGTAAACGCCATGATCCCGGTAAAGGAGTTCTCGGAAGACCGGTTCCTTCTGATGGTAACGCAGGCAGGCACGATCAAGAAGACCCCACTCTCGGACTTCAAAAACCCCCGCAAAGGAGGCATCATTGCAGTCGGCCTTGCGGAAGGTGACGAGCTTGTAAAAGTTCTCCTGACCGACGGCAAACGGGAAATAGTAATGGTCTCCAAGAAAGGAAAAGCCATCCGCTTCTCCGAAAACGACGTCCGTTCCATGGGCCGTTCAGCCCGCGGAGTCCGCGGCATGACCCTCGACGGTCCCGATGACAAGGTGGTGAGTATGGACCTGGTCGATGAGAGCACAAAACTCCTCACTCTCACCGAAAACGGCTACGGCAAACGTACAGAGTACTCCCAGTACCCCGCCCACCGCCGCGGAGGAAAAGGCGTAATCACCATCAACACGACCCTCAGGAACGGCTACGTAGCCAACGTCAAATCCGTCGCCGACGACGACGAGCTCATGGTCACCAGCGCCGAAGGAATAGTAATCCGCATCCCTGCCACCGACATCTCGGTCCAGGGCAGGAACACCCAGGGCGTCCGCATCATGAACCTCAAGTCCGGCGACAAAGTCGTAGGAATGGCAAGAATCAAAACCGCCGAAACCCCCGAAGACCCCGACCAGCTAAAACTCACCGACCTCATACCCGGAAAAGCCGAAGAGGAACTTGAAGTCGAAAGCGGGGAAGAAAAAGTCGAGGAAATAGAGGAATTGGAAGAAGGCGAAGAAGTAAGCGAGGAAGAAAAAGAAGAAGTCCAGGACGAAGAAGAATACTGAATTACGGACTGTGGGTGAAGAAGAGTAAAGCTTCACCCAACCGCTGCCGGGATGAAAGTTCGGGAGATTGATTTCCGGCGGTGGGGTTTTTTTCCGGAGGGGAGCCGGGCGGGAGATTGGTTTTTTGGGGTCGTTTTTTCGAATTGACTTTTTTTGAGAGGGTAGGTGCCGATTTTTTTGAAGGATTTTTGGGATTAAGGGGTGGGTTGTAGTGGTTATGTTTTTTAGAAAACAGGGCAACAACACGCCCGCAAAGCGGGCGGCGCAGTCCAGTAAAATTATTTTGTAATAGTCGAAACAACCACTCATATCGCAAAAGAAACAAAAAATTAATCAAGTTACAGGTTAAAAGGATTTCAGAACAACAAAGGAGCAAATAAATGTCTAAAGATGCGATTCTGAGATTACAAAAAACAAGCCTGTTTAAGAAACTTCGCGAGATCGAGAAAAAAGAGATGAAGGAAACTTCATTAGAAGACAACGAAGTTTCACAAAACATAATTTCAGTTGTTTGCAAAGCTGCTCCCTTGTTAGAAAGGGTTTCAGAAAATATGCCTGAGTTCACATTGCATAATGCTAATCATAGTATACATGTAATTGAAAACATAGAACGAATAGTGCCATATGAAACTCTTGAACAATTAAATGCTATTGAAATTTCAATACTTATTTACGCTGCTTATCTTCACGATATAGGAATGACCTCATCTCCCGATGAGCAAAAGCAGATAATTGAAACTGATTCAGAATTTAAAAAGCTCCTAACCTCAAAAGAAGAATTATATCAAAAATTAGAAGTAGCGAAAAATCAAGGCGACAATCAAACAGCATCAAATATTGAAAACAAAATATTCACTGATTTTCTCCGCAGAAATCATGTTCAGCGTGCGCACAAAATAATCAAAGAATATGAATTTGATTCTAAAATATCATGGAGAGGTATTTCATACTGTAAATGGGTAACGGCAGTATGCAACAGCCATGGGCTTCCAGTAAAAGATTTGTATAATACTAAATCTTGCCCAAATGACACTTTTGTGATAGATAAGCCGGTGAACGTTCAGTACTTAGCCATAATTTTTCGACTGGCTGATAAATTGGATATTGATCCTGAAAGAACCCCAAAACACTTATTCTATTATATAAACCCAAAAGATGAAGTTAGCATCAAAGAGTGGAAGAAACATCTCTCTATTACTGGATTTCAGATTACACCTGAAAAAGTAAAAATTGTAGCTGATTGTAAACATCCAGAACAAGAACGAACACTTAGAGAATTCATAAAAACAATTGATAAGGAACTTGAAGATAGCGATCGTTTAATTTCAAGTTACAGAGACAAACTTGGGAAAAAATATATATTGAAACTTGCTGAGCCAGTTGATGCAGACATTCATTCTAATGGTTATGAATACTCTAATTTTCGTTTTGAACTCGATTATCGTCGAGTCCTTGATTTACTAATGGGGGAAGGACTCTATGGAGATCCAGTTGTAGCACTTAGAGAACTCTTACAGAATTCAGTCGATGCGGTACGTTATAGAGAGTCTCTAGAAAAAAGAGAAGGAAACGGGTATACCCCATGCATAGAAGTCTCTTTGAAAAATAACGAACTAACCATTGAAGACAATGGAATAGGAATGGATGAAAAGATATTTGAAAATTACTTCATGAAAGTTGGTAGAAGTTACTATCAGAGTGTAGAATTTCGTCAAAAAAATTTAGATGTGGATCCTGTAAGCGAATTCGGGATAGGTATTTTATCAGTTTTTATGATTGCCGATAAGTTTACCGTTGAGAGTAGAAGAAAAACTTTTGAAAACGAGATGGCTCCATCTGAGCCAATATATTTTGAAATTCCGACGGCTTATGATTATTTTATAAAAAAGATATCTAAACATACGAAGCCTGGAACAAGAATAACTTTGTACTTAAAACCCAATCATCCATTTTCTGCTGAAACGTTAATGACAAAAATTTCAGAACTAGCTCCATTTATAGAATATAAGATAGTAATTCACACCATTAACGGAGAGGATGTATATGAGCCTCTGCCTCTATTACCAAGCCAAAAGATGAAAAAATTGGAGAGTATAGGAGAATATTTTGAGGTTCTATTTGACAACAAAAAAGATGGCATAGAGGGAAAACTACGCATTGTTAATAATACTAATAAGTATATAATATCTAATAGTTTAAAATATAAAATTTTCGCCCAAAAAGGATTTGCAATCCCTTGTCGGAACCTCTTACCTAAATGGTTATATGATAATATTCAAGCATCAATAAATCTTTCAAACCAATCTAAGTTATCATTATCCCCCAGTAGATCATATGTGGTCAAGGATGATAAGTATACAAAATTAATTGGCAAAATACAATCAAATATTTTGGAGGGGCTTGAGAAATATTTAGAAACTAGTAAAGATTCAAGCTCATTTGAACAATATATCAAAAAAGTTAATGAATTATTAGAAAATGAAATTCTGAGTTTATCTCAAGGTTTTTTATCGCAAGGCTTTATTTGTGAGAAGGAAAAATTTGAAAATACCATGGAAAAAATCTTTTTTAACTATGTCCCTTTATTAATTATTTCTGATGATGGAAAAAGAAAATATAAAACGATGAAAGATTTGGATACTATAACAAGCTTAGCAATTATAGGTGCTAATAACTTGCCAGAGGAAATACCTGACGCAAAAATATTAGAAGAAATTGAGCGTCTTATTGGCGCAAAAACAATTCTTTTGATGCAAGAAGAAGTAGGCCTGGAACAGCGAAGTAATTTCTTAAAGAAAATCTTAGGAAATCCTTCAGATTTTTATATTACTTCGATACCAGGAGTAGTAATTGAAACGTTTCATAATAACAAACCTAGTGGAAATGTTTTTTTTGCATCATATAATAAATTCATACCTCAAATACATAATGATTCGATAGAGAAAACACCACTTTTTGTGAATCCACCAGGTATTAATGAGGCGGATGATACCGAAATAGTTTATAATGCTTATCATCCATTGTTTGCGAGACTTTTAAATGGCGAAAAACCAAAAGATGAAGCTTCTTCAGAGGCAATATCTATATTAACCAACCATCTAAAAAGATGTTTATCGCATCTATATAGTACAGCATATGCATCGTCTTTTAGGCAAAACAATGGACTACAGAAAAATACTAATATTAATTATATGTTAATTGGAATTCTTAAGTATTATCCAGAAATATTTCATGAATTTTATGAGGCAGTTAAACTATATTGGGAAGAAGCCAAAGATCTAGGAGTTATTTCTCGTGAAGAAGATTTTATCGGTTTTTCATTAGATGATCTACCTTGGTTCTGGAATTATGAATTAACTAGTTTTGAAAGATGAAGTTACTCCAGACCATCTCCCCCAATTTATCTTCCACCTCTTCCCCGCACACACTCGCATAAACCTCATATCCCCCGCTTTTCGAATCAATCTTTGAGATGGCGAGGGAGAACTTCAGATCACAAACGGTTCGTGGGGATGAGCGGTAGCAGCCAACTTGAGAAAAATAAAAAAGAAGTTATTTTAGTCAGCCGAACGAACTTCTCAGATCAAGAAAACCGCCCCTCCGTCTTCTCCTCCTCCTCTGAAAAAATCCCGGCCTCCGCATAAAAAATTATGAAAAACACCTGAAATCGTCCTCTTGTGCGAGCGAAGTGAGGGAAAAGGACCCCGTGCTCCCGAAGCGGAACTCGGGTGTTACAAACGGTTCGTGGGGGATGAGCGGGAGAAGCCCGTCGGCTAAAAATAAAAAAGAAGTTATTTTAGCCCACCAAACGAGCTCCTCAGATCAAGAAAAAGCCGCCCCTCCCCTTTCTACTCCTGCTCTGAAAAAAGCCCGGCCTCCGCCTCAAAAATCATGAAAAAAAACATAAAATCGTCCTCTTGAGCGAACGAAGTGAGGGAAAAGGACGCCGTGCTCCCGAAGCGGAACTCGGGTGTTACAAACGGTTCGTGGGGGATGAGCGGGAGGAGCCCCGGGCGAAAAATAAAAAAGAAGTTATTTTAATTCGCGGAACGTGATCCTAAAATCGAGAAAAATCCGCCCCTCCGCCTTCTACTCCTCCTCTGAAAAAAACCCGGCTTCCGCATCAAAAATCATGAAAAAACACATAAAATCGTCCTCTTGAGCGAACGAAGTGAGGGAAAAGGACACCGTGCTCCCGAAGCGGAACTCGGGTAAACATGGCGGCCTGAGTACCTCATTCAACCGTTCTTGTCCCGTACGCAGTGAGGCTATTCCAGGAAATTGCTGTGAAGAAAAAAAAGTAGAATTTCACCCACCACCAATAGAAATTTTCACTCAAGTAACCATTTCCATACCGGTTTTATCAAGATTTTTTTCCCTTCGATTTCCAGTATGTCTTCCTCTTCAAGCGTCAGGATAAGCCCGTAGTCCAGTTTATAAGCCGTTATAGCCTCTTTGATTCCTTCAATTTCCCTTTTCTTTGTTTCTGGAGTGCTAAGGTCTACTGAAACCTGAATTGCCTCACTAATCCTCAGTCCTTCTCTTAGCACAAAATCACATTCTTTTTTCCCGGAATGGTAGTACATTTCTTTCTCTCTTCTAGCCAATTCAACAAAGACCAGGTTTTCCAGTCTCTGTCCTTTATTCTCGGAGAAATTGAAAGCTACTGTCTTCAAAAAACTATTGTCTATAGCATAGACCTTGGAAGGCGAAATCTTCTGCTTTTTGAGGGAGTAGTCAAACCTTGGGAGCTGATAGAGCAAAAACACATTCTGGAAATAATCAAGGTAGTTTTTGATCGTGCTTAAACTCTTTATCCCGCTTATGCTTCTTAATGTGGAATAGGAATACACTCTACCCACATTAGAAAGCAGAAACAGTATGATGTCTTTGAGAGCTCCCACTTCTTTTATATTGTAACGGACCAGAATGTCTTTGTTGAGGATATCTTCAAAATACCCTCTGGAGAGTTCGAGATCTCCGCTCTTCAGGACAAGCGGAAAACCTCCATTTTCAAAGTATTCCAGGAAATTCCTGAATAAGACGGCTTTTTGAGAACTGGTAAGCAGGTCAGATTTGAGTTTTTCTTCTGTAATTCCGGTTCCCTTCAGGCGGAGGAATTCCCTGAAGGAAAAAGGAAAGAGCTTGAGCACTTTGTTTCTCCCGGTCAGGAAGGTAGATATTTCCGAACTGAGGAGCTGAGAATTCGAACCCGTGGCAAATACCTTTTTGCCTTCTTTGTAGAGGTTGTTCAGCCACCTTTCCCAGAGCGGCACGTTCTGTATCTCATCAAAAAAATAATATACCTGTTCAGTCTCACTCTTCTCCATCTCCTCCCCATAAAGTTCAATCACCAGGTCCTGCAAATCCTGATAATTCCTGACCTCAAAATCCGAAAGCCGGATATCATCGAAGTCCACATAAAACTTAACTCCCTCAAGCTGCCCGGCTATCAACTTCAAAAGTGAACTCTTCCCACACCGCCTGATCCCCGAGATGATTACGATTTCATCCCCCCTGAGGTATCTCTCAAGCTCAACATCCCGGAAAATAAGCTCCTCCCCTTTCCTGAAAGAATCCTGCTGGTCAATTATTACCTGGCGAAGCTGACTTTTCTCCATATAAGTTAGATATCTGTAAGTTCATTTATATAGCTTTCGTTGGCATTTTACCATTATTTATAAATTGATATAAAATGGTAATGTAAGGTTTAAAAAGAGATGTCTAAATTCTGATCATTTCCCTCTGGCCTGTACTGTAATTTCTGAGAAAAATCAGCCAGCTTCCGTTGGAGTGAAAAATTGCATGAAAATCATGGTCACCAGCGCCGAAGGAATAGTAATCCGCTTCCCTGCCACCGACATCTCGGTCCAGGGCAGGAACACCCAGGGCGTCCGCATCATGAACCTCAAATCCGGCGACAAGGTTGTAGGAATGGCAAGAATAAAAACCGCCGAAGACCCCGATCAGTTGAAACTCACCGACCTCACCTCCGGAAAAGCCGAAGAGGAACTTGAAGTCGAAAGCGAGGAAGAAGAAGTCGAAGAAATAGGGGAATTGGAAGAAGGCGAAGAAGTAAGCGAGGAAGAAAAAGAAGAAGTCCAGGACGAAGAAGAATACTGAATTACGGACTGTGGGTGAAGAAGCGTAAAGCTTCTCCCGACCGCCGCCGTCGGAATGAAAGTTTGGGAGATTGATTTCCGGCGGTGGGTTTTCTGCTCGGTTTGGGGGAGAGCCGGGCGGAGTTTTGATTTTATGGGGTGGGTTTTTTCGAATTGATTTTTTTGAGAGGGCATGTGCCGGTTTTTTTGGAGAGGCTTTTGAAATTCAGGGGTGGGTTTGAGTCGGGATGTTTTTTAGAAGACAGGGCAACCACACGCCCGCAAAGCGGGCGGCCAAGTCCAAAATTTAAAAACTAAAGACCAAATGATAAAAAATTATTAATTAGTTGTATCATAAGGAATAATGAAACCGTGAATCACAGGTGAAAAGATGGAAACAGATATTTCAGAATCAGATCAGGAAAGAAAAAATGAACAAATGATGGAAATCATAAACAATATTCGTAACTGTGAACTGGGATGTTACCAGGACAGATACCTGTTTCCTCTGAAAACAACTGGAAATCGAATTATCAGCATTGATGAACTGATCAACGGCAAACCATTGATAGATGACTGGAGAAGCCAAAAAGTCCTGTTTATTTCGCAAGCTCCGTCAAAGCAGGCATGGGTAGATCATGAATTAAGTTCATTAAAAAACTCATTTTTATCAGATTTTTTGTTGCCAAAAGTTTATCCAGAAGAAAATCTGGAAACAGCAATTGAAAAATGGAAAAATTCGGTGTTCTGGATTCACACGGCAAATTGTTACCCATTCGTATACAGTAAAGAAAGAAAAAGAGATCGTTCGCCAGATATGAAATGTGCAAACCGATATTTCGCTCAGATCATTGATGTGATGAAACCGGAATTAATCGTTCTGATGGGATGGAGTTCAACTAAATATTTTACACGTTGCTTCAAACCCCTCCTACAATACAAGAAAAAAGGATATCCTACTCTGAATGAAATCATAGACTTGCAATATAACAACCTGGGAAAAAGTATTTTCATTTCCTCAAAAAGCGATAAAAAAGCAATTTATGATACTGTTATAATCCCACATGCTGCAGATTGGAACAAATTATCCGAAAAGGAAAAATTTGCTTATGAGCTCCTTTTCAAGAAACTGAATTGAAATCCTAAGCTTCGAGCTGATCCCATAACTCAAAATTGAGTTTCCGAATTTCAAATTGACAGGTTTTAAAATAAAACTGTGTTCATGGATATTTAATAAATTTAAATGGTATGTCCAAAATTACTTGGAGGTAACTGAAATGAAAAGGTTTGAATATTGTTTTGTATATGATATTGGAAGAGCTATGGAATACACTTATGGAACAGCAACTCTCAAATTCTCCAATGGTCAAGTAATCCATTTAAAAGAAGAAAAATTTGTAGATGTTTTGGATAATTTAGGAAAAGATGGCTGGGAGATGGTTGGGGGCGTTTCCATTAACGAGGGGATGAGTCACACTATTTATTTCAAAAGAGAGATGAGATAACAATGCAGAAATCAAACCTGATCCCAAAAACAAAACTGTATCTCTAATTTTCAGACTCTGGAGACCAATCGATTTTTCAATTGTTAAAGTGATTCTATAGCTATTGTTTATGAGTTGATCCCAAAATTGAAATTGCTTATCTGAGCCCCATATTTCGAATAATATATTCTAGTTCCTGATCATGGAAAATAGAAAATAGTTATGAATATCTAATAATTCGAGAATAATTTTGGTTTTGGGATGAGCTCTTCAAAATAACCTGTAAACATGAGAACTTTGACCGGGCTCCATAAAACATCGATTTTGCAAATGGTTCGTGGGGGATGAGCGGGAGGAGTCTTCGGACGAAAAATAAAAAAGAAGTGATTTTAGTCCGCCGAACTATCTCCTCAGATCAAGAAAAAGTCTCCCCTCTACCTTCTACTCCTCCTCTGAAAAAAGCCCGGCCTCCGCCTAAAAAATCATGAAAAAAAAAACTAGAATAGTCCTCTTGAGCGAACAAAGTGAGCGAAAAGGACCCCGTGCTCCCGAAGCGGAACTCGGGTGGTACAAACGGTTCGTGGGGGTTGAGCGGGAGGAGCCCGCCTGCGAAATATAAAAAATAAGTCATTTTAATCCGCCGAACGTAATCTTCAGATCAAGAATAAGCCCCCCTCCACCTTCTACTCCTCTGAAAAAATCCCGGCCTCCGCCTCAAAAATCATGAAAACCCACCTGAAACAGTCCTCTTGAGCGAACGAAGTGAGGGAAAAGGACACCGGGCTCCCGAAGCGGAACTCGGGTAATAAAAAAGCAACCGGGATTCTCAGATCGGAATTTCAAAAAACAGGGCGACCGGAATACCTCATCCAACCGTTCTTGTCCCGCACGCAGTGCGGCTATTCCAGGAAATCACGGAAAAAAAAGAAACTGGATCAAAACCCCAGGTACTGGTTCACTACTGGTTCACTACTGGTTCACCGTAGCTCACCGTAGCTCATCCGTAGCTTATCCGTGGATCTTTCCGGAAAAAATTGAACTCCATGGCTTCCAAGAAGTTCATTTATATAGCTTTCGTTGGCATTTAACAAGTATTTATAAATGAATGTTAAATTGCAATGTAAGATTTGAAATCTCACGAAATCAGCTTAACAATCTCCCGCTCAAACCAGTTATCTGCCAGCCTCTCCTCCTCTCCCCCGTGCACGCTCGCATACACTTCATACTCCCCGCTCTCCTCATCAAACACGAACCTGTAAACCGTTTCAAAGTAAGCCCAGTACCTGACATACGGGTTCCTGGCATCGTTCAGCACAACCGTAACCGAACCGTTTTCTTCGGAAACGTTGTAGACAGGATAATCAATATCCAGGGGAACCCCGCTATGGTACAGTTTCTCCGTTTTTGCGGCGTAAAGGGAAGCTTCCGGGATATTTCCCGAAACGGAGACTTTTTCGACAAAAGTGCTTCTTTCAATCCCCCCCCAGTAGGTTGTTTCCAGGATCCTGTAGTGGGTGTCGTTAAACGAATAGGCTGAGAGGAACCTGCCTGCGGATGCGGGGTAGCTGTTCTGGTAGCTGACCTCAGCCCCTTCGGCTTCGGAAATGTGCTGCACCACCAGAACTTTTGCAATAGGGGCTACAGCAAGCCAGAGGGTGAGCGCGAAGATCAGGGCGGCGTAGAGCTTATTGTCGTTTCTCCTCACGTAGGCGCAGAACCCTTTGAATTTCCCATCCCATTTCCCCCTGCTTTTCATCTCATCAACAAGCACAATGAAGAGGGGCAGCAGAGGGAGGAGGTTTAGCAGCGGGTCGAAGAAATAAATGCTCCCAAGGATTGAGGAATCAGCGCTGACCGGGTAGAGAGGACGCATTTTCCAGCTCGTGACATAGTCCATGTAGAAATGGGAGATAAGGGCTGCAAACCCGCCTGCAGTCAGGAGCCGGTCTTTCGTCCTGAACCAGAGGAGAAGCGTGACAAGGGAAATAAAGAGCAGGGAGTGCATGAACTCCCGGTGACCCATGATATAGAAGAGCTGGTTTCGGGCTGTATGGCTAAGAATTCCACTGACCGCGAAAAAGATCATGTGCGGGATGAAGTCCAGGTCGGGGAGTATGGACAGGAAGGCTATTGTCCACCGTTTTTTTCCTTTGAAGCCAAGGGCGAGGGCGATGAGGAGACCTACGCCGAGGTGAGAGATCGTGTTTACCATGCTTGTCCCATTCCCAATTACAGTTATTTTATATTCATAAAGAAGGGGGCAGAAACTATATTATATTTATTGAAAATGTCCCTGTTTTTAGTCTGCTTGAGCGAGTGGAGAGAGCGAAAGTGAAACGAAAGTGAAACGAAAGTGAAACGAAAGTGAAACGAAAGTGAAA
>CBFCWE010000049.1:0-29985 GCA_965601435.1 uncultured Methanosarcina sp. | reverse complement strand
TGCCAGCGAATTGCTTGTTTTGATGAATTTCAGATTTTGAATTACCGGACAGCCTGGCAAGCGGTGAGGACCCTGGTTCGCGAAATAAAGAAAAAATAACCAAAATTGGAATAATTAGTAATCCCCGTAACAAAACCAGGGTCATCTCAAGCAATATGTCAGGGTTTCTATGGAGCCGAAAAATAAGTACTCTAAAAACCGATTTGAAGAAAAGAATATTCAACCTACCATAACTGTTTTATTATATTTTTCCGCCAGCCGGCCGACCGCCCACCCCCAAATCAGCGAGTCGAGAAACGGGACGGTAAAAATGATCTAGCAACTTATTTTGAAAACACGCAATGAAATTCAACCAAGAGAAGTGAACAAAAGAAAGAAAAAACGAAGCGAAAAAAAGAACTTTCAAGTTCCTCAAACTATTCTCCTCAACTCCTCATACATCTCCCGAGAAATGAAGGAGTTTGCTCATACTTTTACCTCTACATGCTGAATACCAATAAATTTCATCGGCAGGATATCTTCCAATTCTTCAGCCTCAATACAGACCTGGATCGCTTCCTTTACACGCACCATAGCCTGTTCCACAGTTTTCCCCTGGGTATAGCAGCCAGGGATGTCCGGGACTGTAGCAATGTACATCCCATCTTCATCCTGCTCGATCAGGACTGTGTAATTCATGGTCTTGCTATCCATTTGTATCATTATATTATTGGGTCCGTGAGTATTTAAAACTGATACAGCCCGGAATCAAAGATGGAAGCTGACTGAAAAAAAAACGGAGCTGCATAACTTTTTCATTATATTTTTCCGCCAGCCAACCGCCCACCATCAAATCGTCAGGTCGAAAAACGGACGCTACAAAAGATCTATCACCTTATTTTGAAAATACACAGCGAATCTCTCATTTTCAGAAGAACTACCGAAGAGTTGTTTATCTGCTTTTACAATCCATATGAAACTCGCGGAGAGTGCCTGAAAGAAACAAATCAACCGGAGAAAGAATACGTATAAATAATATCCATAGCAATTTTCTATAATGGCTCAGGCTGATTTTGAAGAAAAAGTATTCAAGGAACTCGATTTTATCAAAAAACAACTTATCGAAATAAGAGAGAATATGGTAGATATCGACTGTATACTCACCGATGAAGAAAGAAAGCTTGTAGACGAAAGTTATGAGCACCAAAAAGAAGGCAAGTTGATGCCCCTTTCAGAAGTAAAGAAAGAACTGGGACTCTAAAATGTTTGAGATTCTTTTTGAGAAAGCCGCATTTAAATTCCTCAACAAAACTGACGCCAAAAACAAGCAACGAATCTTCGAAGCCATCAATAAATTAGCCGAAGACCCGTTCCCACACGACGTCAAAAGAATCTACGGCACTAATGAGAAACTTTTCAGAATTAGGGTCGGTGATTTTCGAGTTCTTTACCGAATTGACTATGGGGAAATTATCATAATCATTGTTGATATTGATTCAAGGAAGCGGGTTTATCGGGACATTTGAGTAACCGGCGATAACTGTTTTTTATATTTTTCCGCCAGCCAACCGCCAACCCTCAAATCAGGAGTTAGATCATTTACAGGCAGAATGCAACAATTAATAGTATTATTTATATAATAATATGAAGCTTGGACAAAACAATATCGAACTTAATTTTATAGTAAAGAGAGGCTCCTTTTAATTAAACCAATATTATTAAATTATCCAGAAACTTCTTTATTTTTCATTAAAATTTTTCAATACATTTTAAAATGTGGTTGAAGGATCAAATATAGTTTAACAAAATTTTAAAACCCAGACGGAAAGATTATCTGGTCAGGCGTTATAAATAGAACATAGGTAACGGGAGATGCAATCTTTCTTAAATGGGGGATCAAAAATAAATTCTGAAGATAGGCATGGATATGCACTTATTGTTGGTATATCCAATTATCAAGATATCAGGATACCTAAGTTAGATTGTACTGTCCCGGATGCAGAGGCAGTTTTTGATCTGTTGACCGATCCAGAGATGGCAGGATTTGAGAAAAAGAATGTAAAAATTCTTCTGGATGAGGAAGGAACATTAAACAAAATAAAAGATGCGATCAGCAATTGGCTCTTCAAAAATGCAGATGAAGAGTCCACAGTAATAATTTTCTTTGCAGGACATGGCGGTGTTGAGGAAGACAGATTCGGTGTTGAGACGGATCACCTTGCAAAATATCTACTTCCATATGACACGTTGTTCGACAACTTTTCTGCGTCCGCGCTATCCAACAGCGAGTTCAATATGTTTTTGAGATCCATAAAATCCAGGAGACTGGTTGTGTTTATGGATTCCTGTTATTCTGGTGGGGTCACTAAAAAGGCAAGGGATGTAAAAATCATAGAAGATCCTTATGAAAAAATGGCAGAAGGGGAAGGCAGGCTGGTGATAGCAGCGTCCCAACCCGACCAACGCTCCTTTGAAGATAGGAACCTGGGCCATGGTGTATTTACAAATCATTTGCTCGAGGCTTTATCCGGTGCTGCCGATTCGGACAATGATGGATATGTAAGTGCAATGGAAGTATATCGGTACCTGTCTGACAGGGTTCCAAAGACTGCAATGCAGCTTGCGGGCGGTATTCAGGAACCTGTATTAAGGGGCGACCTCAAAACCGATTTTATGCTAACGGTAAACCGAAAAAAAGTTGAAGAAATTGAAAAAGAAAAAGTCAGAAAAAAGAGGATAAAAAAATTATCTGAACTGTACCATGATGGAAAAATCGAGCCCTGGCATTATGAACTGTCATACAAACTCATAAATGCGGACTATGGGGAATTGAGTGAGGAAGATAAAAAGGTATTCAGGTCGCTGGAGGACCTGCTTTCAGACGAGATATCGGTTTCAACATTTTTACATGATTTTGAGATAATCAAAGGGGAAAAAGGTTCACATATACCTGCGGTCGAAGAAGCAAGAGCAAAAGAGGATGAAAAGAAAAAGCGGATCATTAAGTTAACTTCTGATGCTGAAAAATTATTTGAGGCAGAGAGGTACGAAGAGGCAATTTCCAGATGGGAGTATATACTCAAAATGTACCCTGAAAATCGTAAAGCAATTGAGGGAATTAAAGTATCAAAGAATTTTTTGGAAAAACTGGAGGAGAAAGAGAGAAGAAAAGAGGAAACTGGCGAATTTACTCCACAGTACAGCAAGGCTGAACAATTCAAGACTTCTGATATATGGAAATGGGGAAGTATGTTTGCTTGTCTGGCGATTGTATTTTTTACCTGGAATGTAGGTTCAGGTGATGGTGTATATTTGATCAACAAAGATTATTTACAGTGGTTCCATGATCGTTTATATTGGTCCGATGAAATATTTCTAATCCATACAATATGGAGTATATTTGCTTTTCCATTAATTGTTTACTTCATGTATAAAGAAAGACAAGAAACAATAAAAAGAGAGAAAAAAATAAAATATCTTATTTCCTGGATTTTAATGGTGTATTTATTATGGATATTAGATTCGTTTATAGCAGGTTATATAGGCTATCTATACGGGGGGTTTGTTTTGAATATTCCCGCTTTCATCATTGACGGAATTTATGTTTACAGTGCAAAATAAAAGGGAGTGAAAATTACGCCTATTGCTGAATTACTCATTTCCTCTACTTCCGGAGTGTTGGTCCAGTTCTTACTCGAAAAGGTAAAGGAATACAAAGAAAAAAAGTCCAGGAAAACAATATTTGATAAAGCAGGGGATATAGAGGAATTGGAAAATGCCTTAGAGCCATTTAAGGAAAAATTGAATTTCAATGAGGCTGAACTGAAGTTAATAAAGGAAAATGTTGAGAAGCTCAGCAGAAAATTGGAGATAAATGGTTTTGATGTTACGGATGAAGCCTATCAGAGATGGGCCCTGGATCTTCTGAACAGAAAATTAAAGGGTATAAAACAGGCGAGGTCCACCTTTGGAATAGAACTCTGGACAGAAAGGATAGGAGGGGTACAGGATAAGGAGATCACAATTCGGGAAAAGAAATACAGGGTCGGTGACAGGATCGTCCTGTACTTCAAGTCAGAAAGGGATTGCTATCTTACCCTCTTTAACGTAGGCACGAGCGGTAAACTTACGGTATTGTTCCCCAATTATTTAATTCAAGATAACTTTATCAGGGCCAATGAAATCTGTTCCATACCTGGAAGAGGATGGCTTTTTGAATATGAATTGAGTGGTCCCCGTGGTATTGAAAAAATAAAAGCAATAGCAACCACTAGCAGACATGATTTGCTGGACCTTGAATTTTCCAGAAAAGAATTTTTCCATTCTGCAGGTAACAGTACTGCTGCCAGGGATATCAGCATTGTGGAAAAGAGAATGGAATCTGTTCCTGACGATAGCTGGGCTGAAGCCATGTACGAGTTTGAAGTAATTTGAGAGACGAATTCTGATCCGAACAACCGAAATAACTGTTTTATTATATTTTTCCGCCAGCCAACCGCCCACCCACAAATCAGCAAGTTGAGAAACGGGACGCTAAAATCCATTCAACCTTTAGAAAGCTCAACGCAGAAAAAAAATCTATTTTTCAGTAAAACCACTTAATATTGACTTTCTGATTTTTTTGATCCACATAAAAACAGGGAACTGCTAAATCATAGCATCATAGTAGAAAAATTTAAATTTTCAAAAGTATCAATTTATGAGAAAATTTGAAAAATAATTACAAAAACCAGTGATTAAATGAGAGGAGGAAAAAGATATGTGGATAAAAGTAAAAGAAAAACATTCTTATAAAAATATTTTTTTGAATTCCGACCATGTGGTGAAAATCTATTCAGAAGGCGACACCATAGTTGCTGAAACATCAAATTCGGATTCAGAATTGACTGATAGATATGTAATTTTTGAGAATCGTATCGATCCACTGTATGTGTACGATATGGATAAGATATTGACTAAAGTCCTAACATCAATCGAATCTGAAAAAAGAAGTGGAAATGAGATTCTTGATCTGAAACAGACGATTAAAACAGAAACCTGTATAAAAAGAAAAAGATCACAATTAGAGATCGAAAATTTGTCTATAAAAAGAAACAAAAACAGAAGCTAAAATCCCTCTCAACTTTTCGAAAGCTCAATAAGCAAAAAGCCATTTCCCGGCAGGACCGCTGATGACGAATTCTCACCCAATCAACCGAAATAACTGTTTTATTATATTTTTCCGCCAGCCAATCGCCCACCCACAAATCGGCAAGTCGAGAACTGGGACGCTAAAATCACCTTTAACCTTTCGAAAGCTTACCGCAACTAAAATCCATTTTCCATCAAAACAACGGAAGGATGGAACTTAGCCGAGCAACCGGAATAACTGTTTTATTATATTTTCCCACCAGCCAGCCGCCCACCCACAAATCAGCAAGTCGAAAAACGGGACGCTAAAAATCCATTTAACCTTTCGAAAGCTCAACGCAGCAAAAATCCATTTTTCCGTAGAGCAACGGAAGGCTGGAACTTACCCGAAAAATCGAAATAACTGTTTTATTATATTTTCCAACCAGCCGCCTGCAACCCTCAAATCACCCGAATTCTATCAAAACCGAATATTCCTCAACATTAAAATAAATTATATAAGGAGAAAGAAAGTTAGGGTATGTAAGTACTCTGAAAAGAGGAGACATTATAGGGAGTGTATAGTACGTCAGAAGAACCAGGGATGCTTGCAAAGATCGCATCTGTCACCATAGTTCCAATCGTTATTTGTGCAATCTTTATTGCACTGGATAACGGGGAGTGCATTTTTGCAGAGCACATATCAAACGAATCGGAGTTTCAAGTAAATCTTACTAAAAATACTAAATATGAACTCAGGGTTGTTGACCTGATAGGCCCCGAAAAAATCAACATATCAGTGAGAAAAGATTCCTACGTTGCATATGAAGACACGTTCATGCTAATGCATCCTGAAGGAGATTATCTTCCCTATCATCCGGATTTCACAGTAAAAGAAAACGGAACTTACAAAGTGCATATCAAACCACAGGACCCGGGTACTGTCAAGATAGGAATCCTGGAATATCCATCAAAAAACGGCGGAATCATAAAAGAGAAAAGTGAGCAAAAAAAAGAAGTAAAACTGCTGACACCCTCAAAACTTAAGGAAGGATTAGGAATCTAATCTTATCCGAACAACTGAAATAACTGTTTTTTTATATTTTTCCGCCGGCCAACCGCCAACCCCTAAATCCTTCGACTGCGCCGCCAATTTGAAGTTTCTTCAATTTTTGAGAGATGTAGTATTGAAACTCTCATTATCAGCACAAATTATGGTCCTCAAATAAGTTGTTTGCACTTACAGGTTCACATCTATAAGATTCATGGAAGACGTGAGAAACATCTTGAAAAAAAGATTTTTGCTTCTCTACCTTAAGATCATAAATCTTCAGTTGCTTCCGGAAATGCTCTTCTCGATCTTTTTCCAGTAAGTCCCTATCCCGTTGGAGGTTAGATACGCACCTGCAGGCACCTGGATCAGAATAAGAATCAAGGACAGCATATCAACGCTGGAACTCATAGCGTTTAATAATATCAGGACCTTTGCTAACGGATTTAATAGATCCAGGGCTCCCAGAATTCCAGGCAGTATTATTGAAAGCAAGACAAAAGGTGCCAGTGTGATGAGAATAAACCTTGATTTTGAGATCACTTCTTCCGAATAAACAAATCCGCCAAAATAAGTAATTCCTAAAAACGTTTTATCCGACATTAAAAAATCCGGGATAAAGACAAGATGAATAAGTTCATGAATAAAAACCAGCCCTATAAGGTATGCAAGGTCCTGTAAGTGTATAGTTAGCGTTATCGTTTGTGAAGGATCAATGCCAAAATCTGCTAGAGAGAAAGGCGAAAATATACCGAGAACCGTTATAGAAAGCAGAGTGTTCAGGATCATTAATGGGATTGCTGCGAGTATAACGGACACGATGTTTTTAGGCTCATGTAGCTGTATCCAGTTACTTGTGATCAGTTCGGAGTGCCTTTCAGAGTTTACTGGAGGAAATTTGTACCTCAACCGAATAATAATTTCTCCTTTTTACATTATACTGAAAGTTCATTTTATTCATTAGATCTTATTAAAGAAGATGGTTAAGCAGTAATACAGTAAAAAAACGATTCGTTATTTTTCATGTCGAGATCACTTTTGCTTCCTTTTTTATTCCTTCAATAAGGTACGGGCTTATTGAAGCTTCAGTTATCCATGTCAGTATATTTTGTTTGTTATCATTTAAACGTATCCTGAGACGAAAAATGGGTACCCGGAAAATCAGTTTGATGAAGGGAATATTCAACCCGCCATAACTTTTTTATTATATTTTTCCGCCAGCCAACCGCCCACCCTCAAATAGGCAGGTCGAAAAACGGGACGCTAAAAATCCATTTAACCATTTGAAAGCTCAACACCGCAGAAAAAATCCATTTTTCCGTAGAACAACGAAAGGTTGGAACTTACCCGAGCAACCTGAAATAACTGTTTTATTATATTTTTCCGCCAGCCAACCGCCCACCATCAAATCGGCAAGTCGAGAAAGGGGACGCTAAAATTCAGTTCAACCTTTCGAAGGGATACAGCAATCGACAACCATTTTTCCATAGAACAACGGAAGGATGGAACTTACCCGAGAAACCGAAATAACTGTTTTATTATATTTTTCCGCCAGCCAACCGCCCACCCTCAAATCAGCAAGTCGAGAACTGGGACGCTAAAATTCATTTCAACCATTCGAAACCTCACCGCAGAAAAAAGCCATTTTTCAGTAGAACAACGGAAGGATGGAACTTGCCCGAGCAACCGAAATAACTGTTTTATTATATTTTTCTGCCAGCCAACCGCCCACCCACAAATCAGCAAAAAGTTATCAAAAAATTAATACCATTAAATAATCTTACTTCATCTTAGAAAAACTGAAAGTTGAAAAGAAAAACTCAATTTGATAAAAATAGATAATTATTTAACCACCTTTTTAAAAATATGGTGAACTGGACGGTACTTAGAATATCAAGGAGAGAAACTGAATATGATTGGCTCTGCTTATGAAATCGTAACAAATACCATAAAAAATGGCTTACAATCATCGAAAAATAAAGATGAGATAAGGGAATGTAAGGAGAAAATAGAACACTTAGAAAAGAGCCACACTATTGAAGAAATAAAAGACTGCAAAGAAAAAATAAGAAAACTAGAAATGGAAGTTGCTGGTTTGAACGCATTCCAAAGAATAGTAGAAGGCTCACTGGAAATCAACATAAGAGGGGGAAACAAATAATGGAGTTATCACAGGAAAAACGCAATGAGATATACAGACTCAGAGATAAAATTTCCAACAATCAAGCAACTAGCGACGAAATGAAAAGGTACCTTAATTTAATTTTAGAATCCAGTGACTACAACCGAAATGTTGTGGAAGAATACGTTAGAGAAATTGGTTATGACTCTATAGAGGATTACGAGGATCATTTGGACGAAAAGAACAGCGACGAATTTATTGGTGGATTGTTATTAATTGGTGGAGCTGTTCTTGTTGGGTACCTTATCAACAAATTATCTAATAAATGAAGTACCTACCTTTTTGGCGAAGTGCCGAGTTAATGTCGACGAGAGGGAAATATAACTGTTTTATTATATTTTTCCGCCAGCCAACCGCCCATCCACAAATCGGCAGGTCGAAAAACGGGACGCTAAAATTCATTTAACCATTCGAAAGGGTGCAGCAGTGGACACCCATTCTTCAGTAGAACAACGAAAGGATGGAACTTAGCCGAGCAACCGAAATAACTGTTTTATTATATTTTTCCACCAGCCAACCGCCCACCCCCAAATCAGCAGGTCGAAAAACGGGACGCTAAAAATTCATTTAACCTTTCGAAAGCTTGCCGCAGCAATAAATATCTATTTTTCAACTCACAGAAGAAAAATGATTATTAGAGAATAAATAGGATAGAATATTTGAAACATTATGGCAGGCTTCATCGATATCTCTTTGGATTTAAAACAGAGAGATTTATAATGTCGCCTAACACCAAATACGTATAGATGAGACATCTTTTTGCATGTTCTTTAGAGATTTCAGTATGAGTTCCAGTGTTAGCTAAGTCGTCCACATTATCAAGAAAACTCGCAAGATAAGTAAGATGAGAGTTCATAAATTTTTTATTTGATTTTGAATCCGTATTCTCTTGGACAAAGGCGATAATTCTGTTTACATAATTGTTATCTTTCAAACCATGTTCTTTTCCATCAAAACCTTTAATTTTCTTATCCGTTGGAGGAAGCACCGAATCAGCAAAATCCTTCAAGACCACTCTACATCCGTGAGCTACCTGCTGAAGATCTAGCTTACTTTTACTTTCAATCATGTCCTCATAAATTTCCGTCAATTTTTCAAAAGCGTTCGGACATAGAGCATTGAGTTCCTCATTAACTGATTTTCGTGTTTCTTCAAATATATCAGATTCTATTTTCTCAAATTTCAGTTTTGATAAAATTCTACTTGTTTTTCTATATATTTCGTTATCAACAAAATTTAGAATGGAATAAAAATTATTAGGACCTACACGAATCTTATTGGATGTATAACGACCATCATTAGGAAGAGGATTTAAATTGAATATATCTCCATTTTCCGCATAAGCCCTCAACATAGCATAGCTATATCGAATAAAAGCGAATTTATTTTTACTTCGACTATCCCTTACTTTTCGATAATATGGGAAATAATTTAAATTTCTATATCCATATAGTTCTCCTTTTATCCACTTAATTTCATTTTCTATTTTTAGAATGGAAACTAACCTGTAAAATTTTCTAACATTTGTAATTGTAAATGGCTCAGCCTCTATATTTGTGATTATTTCTTCTGCAATTTTTATTGCTTCATTGTCTCTTTTGTTCATTATACTTTCAAGATGATACAATACAAAATAAAATTATTTCTTTCAAAATTTATTATAAAAATCAGAAGAATGCGATATACAATATAAAAATGGTAATGTCTGCAATAAATTAAAAACTAATACCCCAATCAAATAAGCTATTACAATCAGAAAACATCAATTCACTCACCAGAACTTCTTCGTCTTCACATACTGCCTCTCAGCCTTCAGGATATCCCTGTAAAACGCCTCTTCATCCACCCTCAACTTCGCAATAACCCTTGACGCCGTCTCAGGCCCGACTCCCCTGCTCGCAAGTGCAATTACTGCCTTGTTTCCCTGGGACATCACAAGGCTTGCGTTCCTGTAGACCCGCTGGATCCTCTTTTTCTCCTCGTATGAGATGGGGCTGCCCTTGCCCTGTTTTCTCACCAGTTTGATCTCTTCTTCTTCCCAGGGCTTGAGGGCTGCAATCGACCTGGAATCGCAGACCGGGCAGACTATTTCTTCGGGGACGTTTTTGACCTGGCGGCGGGAGGTCCATTTCTTGCAGGTCGTACAGAAGAGGATCACCCGGTCGTTCATGATCCTCTCCTTTAAGGCAAGGACGATTGAGCGGTCCGCCTTTTCGGGAGCCACCAGGTCCTTTTTCATGGCAAAGCCCGCAGAGCCGATCGGGGTCGGGCCCGAGACCTCGACTGCGATCCCGCCGGAAGCAATCCTTTCCAGCACCTCCTTTGCCCGTTCCACGTCCAGCATATCGTGGAAGATCTCCCTGACCACCTCGTCGTACATGGAAGAGCCCTCGTAGATGTCCAGCAGCTTCTTCATGCTGATCCGGTCGTACTCTATGTCCTTTGAAAGGGCGCCGAACTTCCGGGCTACGTGAACCATCTTCCACTTCATCAGGGTCGTGTTCTTGAGGGTCATCTCGATGATGGGCTCCACGTGCTCCGGACGGATAGCAAGCAGCATGTCCCGGATCTGCACAGCCCCGACCCGCCTTGGAAGCGTAAGCCTGATCCGGTACGGGTCCACCTCCTGAGCCACACTGCCCCCGAAGCGTGCCGAAAGAAGCGAGGTCAAAACCCGGGCCAGCGTCCCGTTCGTATTGTGCCCAAAACACGCGTTCAGGGTTACAGCCTCGCCCTCGTCCTCGATCACGACCGTGTCCGCGTCCGGAAACGGAAAGCCCCCTTCCACATGTTCCCGGACCAGCCTGACCAGTTCAAGCA
Organism: uncultured Methanosarcina sp.; assembly: GCA_965601435.1. GTDB lineage: Archaea > Halobacteriota > Methanosarcinia > Methanosarcinales > Methanosarcinaceae > MTP4. The sequence continues at coordinate 18,844 of CBFCWE010000049.1, read as the reverse complement.
CGGAACGCACGTCCACCGGGTACTTTTCCCGGAGCTTTTCGGCAACCGCTTCATCTTCAAGTCCCTCGAACTGCTCAAGCTCCCCGGACTCCTCAAATTCCTCAAGCTCTCCATACCCTTCAGATCCTTCAGACTCCTCAGATCCATCAGACCCTTCAAGATCAGTAAGCCCCTCAGGTCCAGATCCACGGATCAGCTCTGCAATCTCAGCCCTGAGCTTCCCGACGTCCTGAGCCACCTCAAAAGGCACCGGGATTTCCTCGCCTGTCCAGCTCGGGACCTCCCCCATGCCCTCCACAGGTTCCACCTTGATCCGGTCCCTGCCAGGCTCCCGCTCCTTATCCGGCATCTCCACGACCCGCCACATGTACCCTTTCGTAATGAAAACGGCGCCGGGGCTTGCAAAGTTCACCACAAAGGCTTCGTCAAGGGTCCCGACAGACTTCCCGCTCACGATGTCGTAGATCTCGTACTTCTTCTCATCCGGGATCATGGAAAGGTTATCGTAATAATACTGCCAGCTCTTCTTCCGCTTCTTAACCGAAGGCGAACCCTCGTCCCGCCAGACCAGCCTATAATCGGAAACCTGGTCGACAACCCGCTGGAGCTCTTCCGGGCTGAGGTCCTTGAAAATATACGCCCGCCGGAGAATCGAGTGGATCTTCTCGACCTTCACTTCCCCGAAGTCCATGACCATCCCTGCGATCTGGTTTGCAACAACGTCCAGGGATTTTACGTGCGGGAAAATATCCTCCACCCTCCCCTCCATAGCAGCCTTCGTAATTGCCATGCTCTCAGCCGTGTCGTCGGCTTCAATCGAAATGATCGTCCCTCTGGAGACCTCATGGATCTTATGCCCGGCTCTCCCGACCCTCTGGAGCAGCCTCGAAACCTGCCTGGGAGACCCGTACTGGACCACCCGGTCCACCTTCCCGATATCGATCCCGAGTTCCATGGAAGACGTGCAGATCAAGCCCCGGAGCTCCCCTCCCTTGAACGACTCCTCAGCCTCAATCCGCGCCTCGAAGGAAAGCGAGCCGTGGTGCACCCCGATAGAAGCCCCCATTTTCCTGAAACCCGATGCCAGTGCCTCCGCACTCTGTCGCGTATTCACAAAGATCAAAGTTGACTGGCTCTCCTCCACAATATCCCGGATACAGCGGAGCTGGGAAGCAAATTCCGGCTCACAGCCGACCTTCCTTACAATATCCATGACTTCCCTGTCCTCTTCCTCCCCTGAGACCTGCGGACTGACCACCTCAAATTCCAGCAGCTTGAGCAAGGGCACCATTACAACCGTAAAATCCCTTTCAGCTCCCGCCAGGAACTTTCCAATCTCCCAGGGATTTCCCACCGTCGCAGATAAGCCGATCCTCTGGAACTCTCCCGAAAGTTCCACCAGCCTCTCGAGTCCCACAGCAAGCTGGGCACCCCGTTTCGAGCCTGCAAGCTCATGGATCTCGTCCACAACAACATGGGTCACGGATTCCAGGTTCTTCCGCAACCGGGAGCCCGTAAACATCGCCTGCAGGGTCTCGGGCGTTGTAATCAGGAAGTCAGGGGGATTTTTCGACTGCCGCTGGCGCTCGCTCTGCGGGGTATCCCCGTGCCTGACCTGCACCTTGATATCGAGCAGCTTTCCCAGAACCTCGATCCTGGAGAGCATGTCCCGATTAAGGGCTCTCAGTGGAGTTATGTAGAGGGCGGAAATCCCGGTCCTTTTCTCCTGCTTTTTCTTGAGGATAGCATGAAAGACCGGCAGGACAGCCGATTCGGTTTTTCCGGAACCGGTAGGAGCGATCAGGAGGGTGTGCTTTCCGTCGAGAATGAAAGGAAAAGCCCGTTCCTGCGGCTGCGTGGGCTTTGTGAACCCCAGGGTCTTTAGGGCTTCCTGGATTCTGGGGTGGAAGGAGTCGAAAGTGTTGTTAAATGAGGTGTTGTTGAATGTCATTTTTCCTGTAATTGATTTTTGCTTGGAATATTTTGGATAGAATATACCGGTTGTTATTTCTGCTTGTTTTGTTCGTCAGCAACAATATAAATGCTTGTCTTAAGGAGCTGCAGACAAAGGATGTGAATGAAGAAAAGAAACCATGAAAAAACAAACATGAAATTCTTCTAATCACATACAAAAGAAAATGAAAGAAACTGGAGTACCCTGGTGCCAGATAGAAGTGAAAATGCTGATAAGTGAAAATACGCTCTACTTACTAATTCACAGGATTTATGATCCTACTCCTACGCTAAAACTAATTATGAATTCAGTCCCATGCTCCCGGTTAACTTTGATATCTCCATCCAGCTGGTTAACAAGAATGCTTACTAATTGTAAACCAAGGGACTCTACATTTTCTAATTCTATGTGTTCAGGAATTCCTTTTCCATTATCTGAAATTGCCAGGCTGAAAAGGGATTTGCTTATTTCGTGATCCATTTCTTCCCTGCAAAGCCGGATTCGAATTTCTCCTTCTTTTTCAGTAAATGCATGTTTGAGAGAATTCGAAAAGAGTTCATTAACAATTATTCCTAACGGCACCGCGGTATCCATATTAAAGAAGGCATTATCATCCAGATCCATGTACAGGAGGACATTTTTATTATAAAGGTTGTAGGTCCGGAGAAGATTTCCAGCCAACTTTTGAAGGTATGCAGAAAAGTCTACTGTGTCGATTCCCTCTCCTTTATAGAGTTCTTCATGGATAAGAGACATTGAGAATACACGGCTCTGGCTTTCCCTGAAAGCTTCAAGTACCTTTTTATCCCGGAATTTTTCAGCCTGGAGATCCAGCAGTGAGGAGATTACCTGCAGGTTGTTCTTGATTCTATGGTGGATCTCTTTTTTTCTGGCCTCCTCAATTTTTGCCAGGGCTTCTTCTGCCCTTATGCGCTCGGTAATATCTCTGACAATAGCTGAGATGGCTACAGGCTCTCCGGATGCATCAAGAATAGGAGAGAGAGTTATTGAAGTATTTATTATGGTACCGTCCTTTTTTATCCTTAAAGTTCTGTAACGCTGGACCTTTTCTTTCTTTCTAATCTTTTCAATTAACTGTTTTATTTCCCCTTTGAGATTGGCGGGTTCAACTATTAAAGCGTTTTTTCCCAGGATTTCTTCAGCTGAGTAACCATAAATTTGCTCTGCTCCCTTATTCCAGCTTGTAATAATACCTTCAAGAGAAATGGTTATAATAGCATCGTCTGATGATTCCACAGCATCCGCCAGGATCTTAATTTTCTCTTCTGCCCTTTTGCTTTCAGTAATATCCTGGACTATTCCTTTTATTTGAACAGGGGCATTTTCATCATCCAAAATAGATTCATATTCCAGATGGACTATGCGTTCTTCCCCATTAGCCAGGACAATTCTGTAATCAATACCAAAGGGACTTCCAGTTACAGCTTTTTTAATGGCATTACAATAGTAATCTCGATCATCGGGATGTATGTAAGACAGATATTCATTGTAAGAAGGTGCCAATTCTCGGGGGTCACGTCCGAAAATACGATACATTCCCTCAGACCAGTATGCTTCATCAGTTGCAATATCCCACTCCCAATTTCCGATATGAGCCATTTTTTGAGCTTCAGCAAGCCTTTTTTCACTATCTTTTAACGACTGATAAGCCTTCTCAAGCTCTGCTGTACGTAATTTAACTATTTCCTCTAGATTTTCACGTGCTCTTTTTAGAGCTTCTTCTGCCTTTTTAAGTTCAGAGATATCACGTGCTGCAGCAAATACACCAATAACCTTGCCATCTTCGTCTTTATAAACTGAAGCATTATACAAAACAGGAGTTATATGCCCATCCCTATGCTGAATCTCAAGAGGATAATCTCGAACTTCCCCATTTATAAATACTTGCTGATATCCTGCACCAGCTTTCTCCGGCTCAGTGCAATAATCTGAAAAAACAGTCCCAATCAGCTCATCTTTGGAATATCCGGTAACCTGTTCATAAGCACTATTTACATCCTTAATCTTACAGTCACGCCCAATGGTTACTAATGGATCCAGGTTTGCTTCAATAAGGCTACGATTATAAATATTTGATAATCTAAAAGCTTCTTCGTCTTTTTTGCGCTCGGTAATATCCCTGATGATAATGACTAACCGAGGCTCTCCATTGCTATCCGTGAAAAGGGCACTGCTCATCTCTCCAGGGAACGTAGTTCCATCCTTGCGACTGTAAGTGAGCTGGGCTTTTGTTGATCCAGAGCGTATAAGTTCGTCTAATACGTCGGATACCGCCGGATCGTCCAGATCAAACATCACCTCGCGCCCTCTGCCGATCAGTTCTTCTTCCGCCCATCCCAGCATCCGGCAGGTGGCTGGATTAGCCGACAGAATTCTCCCACCACCTCTGGGATCACTCAGTATAAAAGCATCCGTGCTGTGGTTGAATAGCATGCGACACCGCGTCTCACTCTCCTGCAGCGCATCCACCAGGGCATCGCGTTCCGCCAGCGACCGGGCAAGTTTGATATTGCTGTCTCTTAGCTGTGAAATCATGTGAGCAAGCTTCATGAAGAAGTCCATGCCTGTGTCCACAGTCTCCCTGCTCAGACGCGGTACTTTTTCAAGCGCTGCTATGTATTCCTCTTCGTTGAAGCCGTATAGTTTAGCCTGGGATTTGAAAAGTTCATAGTCCAGAGGCTCATCTTCAAAAAAGAACTGCCCTGCAAAGAGAATGCCGACTTGCTGATCTCCAATTATGATTGGGATCGATATGTTCAACATATTGTTTTTGCACCTGTACAACTTAAACTCGCCAGGGGCAACGCTCAGAGATAGCTTTATGCTGCTTTCTACGCAATGTTTGCAGGCTTCGGCATGAACCCTGTGAAATCTGGTGCAGATATCCTGCCATCCAATGCCTGCCAGAACATTGCCTTTAAGGTCGTTTAAGCCCAGGGGCATATGAGTAAGCTTATTGAAATTATCCATAAGAGACTGAATCGCCTGGATGTCAATGATCTCTGCAAGCTCAAGGTTAGCCATCTCCCGGGCAGGCGAGAGAACAGTTTCTGACTTCAGCCTGACGTTCTCCTCACTCTGGCGCAGAGTCTCATCTTCCTTTTTTTGCTTAAGGGTATTTTCCCTCCCGGTATTTTCAATCCGCTCCCATTTACCTTCCCTTTTGATCAACGCAAATTGATGCTTGAAGGCTATGTCAATAATCTCTGCTGCACTGCACATATCGAGAGAGAATGGGCACAGGGATATCATCTGCCGTTTACCGAAATTGCCATCCATTTTTATCTCATAATCCAAAAAATAGTTCCATTCCCCCTTCAACCAGGAAGTGTTCCCTGCCATCCTGAGCCCGTCATAGCCACTTGAAAGAACCTGATCTAATTTTTTTACCCACCAGCTTATGTCCTTCTCTGAATCGAAAACACCCTCATTTGCATATCCGCAGGTGAAGGAAACAATCTCTATTTGCCCGTTTCCCAGATAAACATCAATATCTGGAACAGCCTTTCTCAGGGCTTCTTTTGCCTCTTCCGCTTCTAGAGGTTGGGAAGTAACCCAGAAGCAAAATTCGTTATTTTCCAGCCCTGTTTTGAAATAGGGGATAAGTATGTCTATCAAATCTTCTTTTGTCTGGTAGAATTGGCAGAACTGCGTCCCCCAGGGCACATTTCCGATAATATCAATTCCGGACTTTCTCAAGTTCCCTCCCATTCCATACACTTTCCTACCATCGGATTTTTCCTTAAAATTTCAATTTATTTTCTGTGAGTTATTATATATTTAGAGCATCATTTTGACCTGGGAATTTTCGGAGGTCTTTGTCATATTTAACAGAATATATTACATGGCACTTTCAGGAAAAATAGAAGAAACCTGCCTGACAATTTCAATATTATATGAGTACTTAAAGAAATTATGCATTAATATGTCTGAGACTCTTTAATTACCCCCGGATTTCAGGTATTCTCTCAGAATCATTTGAAATTTCTATGGAGGATATGCCATTAATTTCAGTAAGATGTTTGGGTACGATAGTAAAAAAAGGTTCCGAAAGAAAAGTTAGAAAAAGAAAATTGAAGAGCGTGTATTTTTTGGCTGGGAGCTTAAAAGTCAGAACGTGAGAATTACTTTTTTCTCTGGAAATCTGAAATATGCTGCAAAATTCAAGCCAAGAGGCTATTCTTGTAACAAAGTCACTAAAATAATTAAAGATGAATCCTCTGGTTGCCTATCCAATCATCTCACGAGGGACTTTTGGAGTTGCGCCTTCTTCCCCCGGTTTTGATTTTAACTCTTGTATGCTGCAGTTTCCGGATGTTTTTAAGCAGCCCGAGCCTTGTCCCGTCCAGCAGATACAATTCGGCATCCTCAAGTTTGACTCCCCCGGAGGAGAAAACGGGACCAAGCAGATCTTCCCGGGTAGATTCATTAAAAGGCACTCCTCCGCAGAGTTCGTTAAAAGCCGGCATGACGAAAAGCTCGGGATCAGCCCAAACCGCCTTGTTATCAAAATCCAGGGTTTTGAAGTGTTCCCTGAGAACTTCGGGATTAAACCGCGTCCTTATCCAGGCAGGGTCGTTTGTGGAATACCCGAACGAATCGGTGAAACGGACCGTCGGGTGGTTGTGGGCTGTGACAACGGACCCGGCACCGAGAAGTTCCGGAGCAGGCCAGGTGTGCCCGTGGAAGTAGCCGACCCCATCCAGCACGGCGCCTTTTGCGGAATGCACCCTGATGTCCTTTTGCCTGTTGAAAAGGAGCTCAATCCCCCCGTCATGGTTCCCGGGCAAAATATCGACAGGAGCATGCGCTGCCAGGGCTTCGAGGAAGCGCGGGATTTCGTCCCTCTCCTGCCAGGAGACCTGCGGGACGTTGTGCTTGATGTCGCCGAGGAGCACTATCCGGTCAGGAGCGGTTTCTTCGATGTAGCCCTGTATTTTTGTCAGCCGCTCTTTCATCCGGCTGGGGAGATTGATCCCGCTCCTGTACAGGTCCCACTCGATCCCGAGGTGGATGTCGGCAATAACCAGCGCGGTTTCGGTGTTTGTGACGGTGAGGGCGGGTTCGTTGAGGATAGGGGTGATTTCTGGGGGCATGGTCTCCGGGGAAGATTCAAATAAGGATTTAGCAGTTTGCAATTTGTTGTCTGTGGGTTTATTGTCTGTGGGTTTATGGTCTGAGGATTTCATTCTTCTTTCGAAAGCTTCTCTACCTTCTCCGACAGGTCTGCCATCATCATTCGCATCTCGGAAAGCTCCCCCTGGACTTCAAGCAGCTTGTTATAGGTCGGGCTCCTGTTGTCTTTAACCGCCTGTTCCTGAGAAAAGCGCTGCTTGCTCGGCAGGATGTAAGTATAAATAAAAAACATCGCAGTCAGCCCGACAAAGCCCATGGCTCCGAGGAAGAAAAGGTAGTGGGGGAAAAGAGCCCGGATGTAAGAGTCTCCCGAACTGTAGTACTGCAGGCGACTGATCATGAGAAAGTTCAGAATCGAAAAGAGGAACATGGTCTCGCTCATTAGGATAAGGAAACCACCTACACGAGTGGACATTTTGCGCTGTCTGGGGATGATGCGGGAAAACACGATTGTAACCTTTCAGTATTTATTTTAGCCGTTTATCGGAAATGTATCTTCTATGATATTAATTTTATGGCATTTAAATAATATTAAAAAATTCTAGACATATTGTAGGCCAGAAAGGACAACTTTTACAGGAACATCTCTTTCCAGTTCTTCAGGCAAGCAGTCCGATTTCAGGAAAACAGTTTCAGGACCAAAAAGTAAAGCTAAAAAATTACATTTTTTCCTGCAAAAAAACCTCAAACGGATTTGTAAAAAGTAGACAGTGGCGGCCAATGCACAACAAAAAAACCAGGGTTTTTTAGAGCATTTAAAAGGATGACAGTGCATTGCAAGGATATAGTGCGTTATGATGGTTTCCAGGTAGTTTAAAACCTCAGTACCTTTTTTAATTATTTTGAGGGAGCTTGCTTACTCCTCACCCTTCCATGTAAGTATTATTTTCATGTTGGTATCCTTTTCATTTTTAACTCTGGTCATGACTGCCCTTCCTTCTGCGGTAAGTTTAAGCCCAAAATTTACCTGCACCTGGGAAGGTCTATGCTCAGCATCAAGTTCCTCCACCGTGTCTACAACTCTTCTGGAGACCTGATGAATAATACGCATTGCATCTTTAAGAGCTTCCCTGGATTTTTCTTCAACAGACTTTGGAGATACCAGCACTACCTTTACCGGACTGTCAGCATGGCTCAGATCTACCATAATTGGCATTTCGTCTTCATCTTCTTCATCTTCGTCAATCACAGCAGGTTTTTCCTCTTTAGCCTTAAGTCCATACGTGAACAAAACCCCCTCAAAAGTGACCCAACAAACGTATCAAACAAAAAAGATACGGCGTTAAAATATTCCCATGTGGAAATAAATAAAATTTATATGAATAAAATTGCATATAATTAAATAAATAATTATAAGAACCATTCATCAGGATATATTCAATGAAGCCTGAAACACACTTTCGATTAACAACCCAATCCCTCACCCAATTAATAACTCAACTAACAATCTGAAAATCACGTGAAAATAATCTGAAAATCACGTGAAAATATCTGAAAATCACGTGAAAATATCTGAAATCAAAATCACTCAACTTTCTTGAGATTCGGCCCTTCCTTTGTGTCCTGGATGATATAGCCAGATGCCTTTATTTTATCCCTGAAGACATCCGCAGTTGCCCAGTCCTTTTTCTTCCGGGCAGCTTCACGTTCTTCAACCAGTTTCAGGACAGTTTCGGGGACCTGGCCTTCCTCCCCGGCAGTGGCAAACAGCCCCAGGATATCCGCAAACCCGCGGTAAAGGACATGAATTTTTTCCAGGACTGCCCTGTTTTTCCCGCTTTCGAGGTACCTGTTAGCGCTGCGGGAGAGTTCCCGGAAGACCGTTATGGCTTTTGGGGTGTTGAGATCGTCTTCAAGGGCTTCTTTAAACTGCGTTTCCAGTTCCGGAAGGGAATCAAGAATTTCCCTGTCCCCGGGATATTCGCCTTCGTCGGCGCTCCGGAGGGCAAATTCCAGGTTATCCAGGGTTTCTTTTAGCCGCAAGTAGTTGTTTTTCGCATTTTCGGCAAAGGGTTCCGAATAGTCCAGCTTTTTGCGGTAGTGGACAGAGAGGAACATGAAGCGGACAACCTCCCCCCCGTACTTCTCAACGATATCGGGCAGCGTGAAGACGTTTCCTTTCGACTTGCTCATCTTCTCCCCTTCCACAATCAGGTGCTCCCCGTGCATCCAGTAGCGGACAAAGGGTTTTCCAGTAGCTCCTTCGGACTGGGCGATCTCGTTTTCGTGGTGCGGAAAGATTAGGTCCACACCTCCGGTGTGGATGTCCAGCGTGTCCCCGAATTCTTTCATGGACATGACAGAGCATTCTGTGTGCCAGCCGGGACGGATCCTGCCCCAGGGACTCTCGTAGAAAATCCCCCGCCCGATTTCCTCCGGCGTTGAGGCTTTCAGGAGGGCAAAGTCCCGGGGGTTGTCTTTATCGTATTCATCCACATCAACCGAAGCCCCTATTTTGATCTCATCGAAATCGATTTTCGAAAGCTTCCCGTACTCCGGAAACGCCGAGATCCGGTAATAGACCGACCCACCCTTTTCGTATGCCAGACCCTTTTCGATCAGTTTCCGGGCAAGCTCGATCATCCCGTCAACATTGTCCGTAGCCCTGGGATAAAACGAGGCCTTCCGGATGTTCAGCATGTCAAGCCCCCGGAAGAACTCCTGCGTGTACTTCTCCGTGAAATCCTTCAGGGACACCCCCGCAACTCCCGAGTCCCGGATGGTCTTGTCATCGATGTCCGTGACGTTCATAACAAGTGTTACTTTATAGCCCAGGTATTCAAGAGTCCTCACGATGTTGTCGGTCATCAAAAAAGTCCGGTAATTCCCGATATGGGGAAAATTGTAGACCGTAGGCCCGCACGCATAAATCGAGACTTCCCCTGCTTTCAGGGGCTTGAAAGGCTCTTTTTTTCTGGAAAGGGTATTGTACACTTGCAGCATTCCGAACACCACTGGTAAAATTAGGATTTAATGCACCTATTATTTAATTAGCCTAAATAGTTTTAATGGTTTTCGCAATAATTCGACGCCTTTCAACCCCTAAAATGGTTTTCGTAATAATTAGACACCCTTCAATCCCTAAAAGCAGGAACGATTTTTACAGGCCCTGAAGAATTAATCAGCGTCAAACACCGGGACCCCAAGCTTTTCAAAAATCCTCCCCAGCCTGAACAGGGGCATCCCCACAACATTGAAGAAATCCCCTTCAATCCTTTCCACAAGCACTGCTCCCTTGTCCTGGATTCCAAAAGCTCCTGCCTTGTCAAGAGGTTCACCGGTCCTTACATAAGCCTCGATTTCCTTTTCGCTCATTTCCTTCATCCGGACATTCGTGACCTCGGATTCACTGATTTCCTCTACCCTGTCAAGGTCCAGCACCGTGAGTCCAGTAATGACCTGGACGGTTTTCCCGCTTATTTTTTCCAGCATTTCCTTTGCCCTGTCTGCGGTGTGGGGCTTTCCGAGGACTTCCCCATCACAGATTACCGACGTATCCGCCGCGATAATGATTCCGGATTCGAAATATTTCGCCACAGACCTGGCTTTTCCAAGGGAATGACGTATGAGAAGAAATTCGGGGGAGAGGTCAGGGATCAGGGTTTCCTCATAAGAACTGACACATACCTCAAAATTGTCCCCGAGCAGTTGTTTTAGCAAGTCCTTTCTTCGAGGGGATGCGGAGGCAAGGATGATTCGGCGCATGAGGAGATTTCAGGAAAAGGAGGATTTAAACTTAATGGAAGCAGGCACAGGTATGGCACAGGCATAATAGAAATTAACAGAGTTAATAAAAATTAATAGAAGTTAACAGAGGTTCCAACCCTGACAGAGATCTGTCGCTCAGATATCAAAGTTAACCTTTAATACCTCACACTGTGGCATATTTTTAATTTGTACGCCCTCCGGTGTTCCTGCTAGCTCCAGGCTATCAAATTCATTCGCACCGCACAGTACGTCTTGATTAGGGTGCGTACCGGGCGTGATATTGCAGCTTAAAACAGTCTTATTACCAACTGACACTACAATCGGAAGCCTTGGTGATGCAGGATGGTTCTTTGGAAGAACTATTAATGGGGACCTGATTTCCCTGATCATGAAAAGAACGCATTTAAGCCCTTTTTCGGTTCTCTCATCCACCGAAAGCGCAGAAGCAACAATTAAATCATGGGGTTCCAGTCCGAGCACAATCTCTTCGTGTTCAGTTTCCAGAAAGAACTGTCCACACGGACCTACTTTCACAATAGCCACTGTTCCTGCCATGCCGCGCAGGAGAAGCATTTCACTTTCCTTCAGTGAAATGTCTTTAGAAGAGGTCGATTTATTCATCGTAAAAATAAATCTAAAAAATCCGGTTGATTATTTTGATTCTGCGACATTTTTAGACTGGCAGGAAGGACACTTCACATTCTTGCCAATGCCTTTGAATTTATTTTCACAGTCCTTGCATTCGTAATTTTTAGGCTTCAGTTTTCCTTGCAGTTCGATATCAAAAGAATCTCCAACACTACACATGATTATTACCTCATGATTTTATCAGGGAACCTGCTCTAATCAGATAACCCACATACTATAACTCATACTTCTCCAATTAATACCTTTGCATATATATCCCCGGACAATTTCCGACTGGAGATTTTCACATTCGTGCAACCCATTCCACAGGAGATTATGAAGGTTGGTACTTTCTTCATTATCACTTTCACACTTTCATATATACTTTCAAAGACCCCTTACGACAGGATACCCTGCTTCTATCCATTCACTGATGCCGCCCCCCATATTATAAACATCAGTGTAGCCGGCATCTTCCAGCATCTGGCTCGCTACAGCACTTCTGCGCCCGGTCCTGCAGTAAACAAGTACCTTTTCACCTTTGGGAACTTCGTTTATCTGGGCTTCTAAAAGCTGGTCAGGACCCAGATTTGACCCATAGCCGTTTTCAAGCGGGATCAGGACTGCCCCTTCGATATGCGATTCGTTGAACTCGACAGGCGTGCGGACGTCAAGCAGGAAAAAATCGTCTTTTTCAAGCATTTCCCTGGCTTCGTCCACACTCACAGTTTCAAACCCTTGCGGACTGGTTTCCGGCTTTGATACAAAAACCAATACTACACCCAAAATCACGAAAAAAAGGACGAGGTACGTCAAATTCTGTTTGTTCAAACTGAATCCCCCATTGTTAAGTTTGAGACATGAAAAACTATCTTTTTACCTGAAGCTAGCATTTTACATGAAGCTAGCATTTTACATGAAGCTAGCATTTTACATGAAGCTAGCATTTTACATGAAGCTATATTTTTAATTCCGTTTCTTTTATTGAATACTCGTGCTCCTTTTTATAAGACATCCCTTATTGAATTCAGGTTTGCAGATGAAGCATGGGTTCACTGTGCAGGACATTTAAAGAAGTTGAAAAAAAGAAAAGAGAGACCTTCGATACGTTGTGGATGCAGAACTTGATTTGAGCTGGCAGATATACTCAAAAAAAGGTTCTATAAAAAAATGTTTGTAAATCAAAACAGGTTTTTTTCCCGGGTTATTGGAAAAAGCGAACAATACCCACCCACAACTTTTTAGAAGGAGTAGTTATTGCTCGCAGATTTATATTTCCTGGTGGTGTGCTAGCTAAAAAAAGGGATTATCTAATTTCTCTAATTACTGTAACTCTTGCTCTCTGATTCTTATTTCCCTTATTCTTCCTTTTTTAGCCCTATTTACCTTATTTTTTCTTCTCTTCTTCTTCCGCAAGCTTTACTTTCTTACCGCAAAGGTTGCAGTTCCCTTCTTCAGTGATGCAGGGCTGTTTCGGAGCTTCTCCACCGCAAATTCCGCACTTTACCATTACATTTCACCTCCCTTTTACGTGTCTGACGAGACAGTAAATGCCTCAGCTCAATCTATTAGTCAGTCATTGATATATACTTAATCGGCATAAAAATATACTTAATACAGTCCCGTGCCCCTGGGAGATTTAAGTAAAGGAATGACCTTAAAGGTTATAACAAAAACTATATCAAATAAAACAGGGAATTGTGATAAACATGGGAAACAGTAGCAAGGTAAAGGTTCACTCCGAAGCATCCGGGACCTTCGAAAGTTCCGAAATAGCTGAAATGAAAGCTATCAGGACAAAACTTTCCGAGATGCACAACGACATAAAAAAAGTTATGGAACACTCGAACAGGGTTACCCTCGAGTCGGCTCTGGAAAGTTCCAGGAACGAATACTCAAGCCTCCTTCTCAGCCACCTTTTCGAAGATATTGATACGGGACTCGACCGCGGCATGGTCAAAAAATGCCCTGAAAACAGGGATTGCAGGTCCTCTTTCACAGCCCTCCTTCAGAACAACGCAGGGCTCATAAAACAGAAGAGTGTGGACGAAACCCTTGTTTCGAAAACAAGGAAGCAGATTGAGGAAATGAGGACCGGAGCTCCTTACAGCAAATGCGAAAGCTGCTTTTCCGAAGTATCGAGCCTCTTTGTAAAACAGGTCAACCTGATGCGCTCCATGCGGATCTATGAGGACAACCAGGAACAGAAACAGGACATCTCAACCCTTGAAACGGACACCGTTATTAGCCAGATCGTCGAACCCGTCGCCAACAACCAGCGCCTTGAAATCCTGAAAGCCGTTGCCTTCGGAACAAAGAGCTTTTCAGCCTTTTCCGAACTTACCGGCCTGCGGGGCGGAAACCTTCTCTTCCACCTCCAGAAGCTGACAGAAAGCGGACTCATCCTGCAGCAGCATGAAAGGGGAGATTACATGATTACCGAGAAAGGGTACAAAATCCTGAAAGGCCTGATCGAGATTTCTTCAGCCCTGCAGGTCCCAACTGAAAAACTCACTTAAACAGAAAAAATCCAGGCAGGAAAAACCTCAACACAAATCACTTTCCTGAATACCGGATACCAGTTACCAGTTACCAATCACCATATCTTAGGTATGAGCCGGGAAGTTCTTTTTAAGTAATCCTCGTAACCTTTTACTTCCCGGATCAAAGTCTCCTCTTCCAGTTTAAGCCGGTATAAGAATAGGAGAATCAGGACCGCTGAAATGGAAAGGGAAAAATAGGCATTCAGGATCAGAGGTATCCCCACAGCCTGCAAAATGTTGCCTGCATAAGCGGGATGCCTTATGAACCTGTAAGGTCCTGTTTCGACCAGTTCGTGACCGTCCCGGATCTCGATGTGGGCTGAGAAATACTTTCCCAGGGACCATAAGCCCCAGGCTCTCAGGCCCGTGCCAAACAGGGTTAGTGCCAGACCGACGGCAGCAACGGAAAAATTGTAACCCGGATAGAAACCGTATTCATGAACCAGGCTATATTCCAGAACCGGCAGAATTAATAGCGGCCACCAGAACATTAAAAGCAGGTATCTGGTCCACTTCTTCATCTGTTTTCCTTTATTGTCTGGCCCATTACCCGGTCCCCGATATGAGATTCTTTCTGCCAGCAGGTAGACGACAAGGACTCCGAAGTAAATGTAGAGAGGAAGCTGGTCAAGGGAATTCCAGCTTTCGGCCAGGATTCTCCAGGTTTTAAAGAACAGTAAAAGTATCAGGAGACCTATGCTCCGGTAAACCCAGCCTTCGTTGTCTCTAGCGGATTTTCTTCCGGATTCATTTTCTGGTTCCTGCCCCGAGCCTGTCATTTCCATCCCTATATTTTACATAGGGGCTTTATTAACTTTTTTGAGAAATATTCGGTAAGCCTTTAACAATACCAGTAAGTCGCACTGAATATAAAAAGTAGTAATTTACGGGTGGCACCAGAGTTAAGAGACTTAATAGAAATAGATATATTGTAATAAATGGAAGAAGTATAGTGTTCTAAAAAAAGAAGAATGTTGGATTCATTTTTTTATAGTTAATTCCTAAGCGAAAATCCCCCCACCGTAAGAAATAAAAATACCAGGATGTCGAAGCGCAATGGACATTTCAAAACCTATCTGCTCTCGAAATATGCATTCAATTGAGACGACTTTAGTTATGGCCGATTTAGAGGGGGCACTCGACGACTACCGGTCGACAGGCTGGCAATCAGTCCACGTACTGGTCCCGGCTTACCTCAGGTCAGTACCCGTATGCCCCTCAAAAGGCCGATATTTCCTTATAGAAGACGGAAGCGGGGGCTTTGCACCGGTCTGTTCCTTTCATCATCCCGATAAAGCCGTGATTTATTCACTGGTAATGGAGGCATACATAAACCGCCTGCTCATGTATGACGGCACGGACTTCGTAATGGGCGCTCAGGGAAAGCGCACCGGGATCGATGACATGCTTCATATCATCTACAACGACGGCTTCGAAAAAGGCTGGAATATCTGGATGAAAGGAAACGCTATAGACTGTTCCGCCCTTTCGATTGAGGCTATACGGGACGCCCTGGAAATCATCTATCACGATAACACCCTGATCCCGGATACAAACGCCCTTAACCTTGGAAAATACACGGGAAAATACCCGTACACCGAAAGGGTCAAAACATCGGTCAGACCCTCCGATATGACAGACCCCTGCCTCGAACTGAAGCCGGGGGATATGTGCATAATAAAAAATCTGCCTCACACCACTATTTTTCTTGGCCGCTACAGGAAAAAAACGGGGGACAATACGCCGTACTGGATCTGGGCT
Organism: uncultured Methanosarcina sp.; assembly: GCA_965601435.1. Taxonomy (GTDB): domain Archaea; phylum Halobacteriota; class Methanosarcinia; order Methanosarcinales; family Methanosarcinaceae; genus MTP4. The sequence goes on along the minus strand of CBFCWE010000049.1, from coordinate 3,094 downwards.
TCTTCTTCCAAACACAAAGTAACAGTCTTTACCCATGATGAATTTCGTAAAGCTTACAAAGGCTTTAAGGACCAGGCAGTTTCCCGGTGGAATCTGGAAAAGTACGTACCGTAAGAAAATCTACAACGATAAACAAAATAAATCCGCAACGATGGCTGCAACGATAGCCGAAACGATACCCGCAACAATACCGAGAAATAAAGGAGGAATAAAATGACCGGAAATAAAGAGAAGGAAATGGACAAAAAGCGCAAGCAAATCGCTGACAAGATAATTGACGACATGACCGTGAACGGAGCGTCGCAAGGAGATATAAATAGGCAAAAAAAGACCAACAAAGAGAATCTGGGACACGAAGGCGAAGTAGATATGTAAAAAATAGGAACCCTGTCCGTAAATAAGCAAATCAAAAAGGAAAATCAGGAGCAGAAAGGAAATAAAAAACTGAGAAGAAAGGGAGTAAAAAATCCTGAATCCCAGCCTGCCCACTTATTTGTGAAAGACCAGAGCCAGGAAGATCAGGATAACTATGATCAAAAGTTTTAAAGTAACAAGAGTCAGCCTTTTTTTCATTTTGATTTCTTCTTCGGGTAAGTTCCGGTTAAAATACAGAAAAACCCCAATTCCGATGACAATCAGAAGGGCTGCAATTATTGAAGCTACTATTAGAAAATCCATTATATGAAATTGATCTGTTCAAAATATAAGAGTTTGCATGAAATCAGAACAGTCTACCCCCGAAAATAAATATCCTTTCAACGTTTTGAAAAATCGGAGAAATGGGCTGTTTTCAGGACTGCCTATGGGAATTCGAGATTATATACACCTTCCAGAGTCCGAATTTTGCTGCAAGGAGCATAATGGGAAAAAGACCTGTGCACTCTGGCTGACCCCCTGCGTATATCATTTGTTTGCCGCAAGCAAAAAAACCCTTATACTCTTGAATACGGTATACAGGTGAACTTAAGACAATTATTATATACAGAATATGATATTAATAGGTTGAGACCATCTAATAAACGTACATGATATTCTTTGAATAACAGGCACAAAGAATGAAAGTACACATTTACTTTCATGCCAAATGAGTTTTTGGGGATAAATTTGGGGGAGAGGAAATTTCAGATAAAAAAGCTTCAGACAAACAGTATTACATAAGCTATATCGTAATTACTTCCATTGTTGCTTTAATTTTATACGCCCTGTTTCAAAAGCCTGAAGACCCTACAAAAATAATAGACCGGGCTGCAGGCACATTGGGTTACCTATTCATATTTCTGGCAAGCCTGTCATCCGAATACATTGTCCGGGCGAATAAGCTGCTCGGAGCGGGGTTCATAAAAGCTCACCATTCCCTGGCCAGGCTGGGGGTCCTTTTGATAATCATTCATCCGCTGGCATTTGCAGTCGAGGAACAGAGTATCCTGGTTTTCCTGCCTGTTTTTTACCCTTTGAGTGATTTCCTGGAACTGGCAGGAAGGCCGGCATTTTACCTTTTCCTCCTCGCAGCAGGCGTTGCGGTTTACAGGAAAAAATACAGGAACTGGCGAAAGGTCCACTACCTCAATTATCTGGCTTTTTTATTGGTTTCCGTGCATGCCGTGATGATAGGCACCGATTTCGAATCAAATCTCAGCAGAATCTTAGCACTTACAATGACAGTAATTGTTATGGGGATATTTGTCCACAAAAGGTTCCGGCTGAAAATTAAAAAATACTTAAACCAGACCGATAAAAGGTAAAAACTGGATTCCTGATTTGTGGGGGGGTTGTATTTCTCAGGAATATGTCAGAAAGCTGAAGCCGGGAAATTCTTTCAGGGATTGGCTGGTCAGTGTACAGGGGCACAGGGTACGGAATAAAAACTGTAACGTCCGGGAGTTCAGGATAAAGCCTGCATCTCACAGGGTCTGCAGGTATGAGTTTGAGGGAGAAGGGTTCAGTGTTATTGCGAAATTCCTTGCAAAACCAACAGGGAAAATAAAAAAGTACGACACCAAAAAAGCCATGCTGAACGAGTATTACAAACTCAAGAAGCTTGAAAAAATAATAGAGATTCCACACCCGATTTCAACAAACACCAATTTCAACTGCGTGCTCGTAACCGAGTACATCCCGGGAAAACCCTTTTCCTGGTACCTGAAAAGGGAAAAAAACCTGGATAAAAAACTGAAGGATATAGCCCGGCTCCTGCGTAAACTCCACAGGAATACACAGAACCATTACGAAAAAGAAAAGGAATTTGCAAAAATTCGGAACATCCTGAACCGGATGCCTCTGCGCAGTTCTACCAGAAAACGTTACGAGCAAAGGCTTGAAAAATGGCAGACAAAACCCCTCCTGGATACAAGGCACGGCTGTCTTGTCCACCATGACGCAACCCCTGCAAACTACCTTTTCCACAGGGGTAAACCCTATGCTATAGACCTCGAACTGGCTACAAAACACGGGCATTGTGTCCATGACCTGGGAATCCTCTGCGCCGAAGTATTCCACCATTTCGCCCGGAAAGGCTCGGCCCATGCCTCCGTCCCACACATCAAACGCTTCCTCCGCAGTTACAGCCGGGACGAAAAAGAATACCGACGGATAAAGCAGGTGCTTCCCCTCTACATGAGCTACGGCCTTTTGAGAGTCGCCTGGAGAAGTAAGAATCCGAAACATCGGGAGTACCTGATAGACAAAGCTGTGGAAATGGTAGGAAAATCGAATTTTTAACCTGTCGGCTGTCCTTCGGAAAAGTGAAAGGTCCGCAATCTGAGAAGAGCTGTAGAATTCGGGTAGATACCTTTATGTAAAAGTTTGTAACAAAAATAATACTGTGGACAAACGGACTGTGGGCAAGCTAACAAAATCGGATAAGACATTTCTAGCCCTTGTTTTACTGATGCTGCTTGGAAAAGCTGTCTGGACATACCTGGGAGTCGACCATTTTATTGTACAAAACTGGGCCGGAACCTGGGAAGCAATAATCCCGGCAGCAGTTTTCGGTTTTATCTTTAAAAGCAGAAGACTCCTTCCTCGACAGCCGAAGGCTGGCAGGTGGGAGATGAATGCGTAAACTTCAATACATTTCTTTAGCAACGTCTATATG
>CBFCWE010000048.1:0-30004 GCA_965601435.1 uncultured Methanosarcina sp. | reverse complement strand
AGAGTTCTACAGGGACAGAGTTCTACAGGGACAGAGTTCTACAGGGACAGAGTTCTACAGGGACAGAGTTCCATGGTAAATATATTCTTATAAAATAATCCTTATGAAAAAATTCTTATGAAAAGTTACTTAGATAAAGGTTTTTGAATAACTATTATGGGGAGGTAACGGAGTATGGTTCAGGAAAGTGACCGAAAAATCGAAGTTGAGATCGAACGGAACAGGGTAAGAATCGTGGTGTATCACGGGGAAGATGAAGAAATAATAAAGTTCAGTCTTGAGGAAGCAGGGGATCTGGCAGAAAAACTTAATAAGGCACTTGGGGATTATTCCAGACGCAAGCAGGTGCGGATTGACTGAAAAAGCTGAGACAACGAAAAACGTGGTGATTTTTTTGGAAAAGATTTTTACGCATATCGAAGCTGGCAAGGCAAGGATGGTGGATATCAGTGAGAAGCCCGATATTGGAAGGAGAGCGAAGGCAGCAGGGGAAATCATGCTTTCCGAAGGAACTCTCAAAAAGATAAGTTCGGGCACTGTTGAGAAGGGAAACGTCCTTGCGACGGCCAGAGTCGCTGCCGTGTTCGCGGTGAAAAGGACACCCGACACTATCCCAATGTGCCACCAGATCCCGATTACGAGTATAGATGTTGATTTTGAGATCGGGGAAGAAACGATTGAGGCTGTTGTGGAAGTCCGGTCCGTGGGAAAGACAGGGGTGGAAATGGAAGCCCTTGCAGGGGTTTCTGCGGCTCTGCTTACGATCTGGGACATGGTAAAATCGGCAGAAAAAGATGTCAGCGGGAACTATCCCCACACGGCTATCAGGAACATAAAGGTGCTTGAGAAGGTCAAAGGTTGAGACCGGCTGAAAAGCCTGTGAGCCGCTAAAAGAAGCTTTTTAAAGGATGGGATATATCAAGTCGGAAAACTGAGGTATCTAACTTGAAGATCATAGGTGGACCAGCATCACAGTTACTTGCAAGCCGCACGGCCCGGGCTTTAGGGAAAGAACCGGGGCTCTGCGAGTTTAACCGCTTCCCTGACGGGGAACTGTACCTTCGAATAGCCGACGAGACTGAAAACGAAAAAGTAACCCTGATCCAGAGCACCCCCACGGATTCGGACCTTGTGGCCCTGCTCCAGCTTATCGACGCCTGCGAAGGGGCAGCCGAGATAAATGTGGTGATCCCCTACATGGGCTACGCCAGGCAGGACAAGAAGTTCAAGTCCGGAGAGCCGATCAGTGCCAGGGCGGTGGCCCGCTGTATCAATGCCGACAGGGTCTTTACCGTCAATATCCACGAAGAGAGCGTGCTCGAGTACTTCCCCTGTCCTGCCGAAGACCTGGACGCAGCAAAGCTCCTTGGGGAGTACATTGCAGGCCTGGGCCTGGAGGACCCTCTCCTTGTAGCCCCCGATGCCGGAGCCGGGAACCTCGTGAACAATGTCGCAGGAGATCTTGGTTTTGCTTGTGACTTCCTCCAGAAAACCAGACTCAGCGGGGATACCGTTGAAATAAAGACAAAGAATGTGGAAGTTGTCGGCAGGCACATTGCCCTGGTCGATGACATGATCGCGACAGGCGGAACCATGGCTGAGTCCATCCGCATGCTTAGAGGGCAGGGCGCAGCCGATGTCTACCTTGCCTGTGTGCACCCGGTCCTTGCAAGAAATGCCGTAATCAGGCTTTTCAATGCCGGGGTAAAGGATATCATCGCCAGCGATACCCTGGAAAAAGCTGAGAGCAGGGTGAGTGTAGCACCCCTTATTGCAGAAGCTCTGCAAAAGCTCTGAGCTTCAATTCAAATTTTATTACCGTTAAGTATTTTTTATATTCTGCACATTACCAGTACTATGACACTTCCAGATGTCTGCCCTCTTGACAGTTCCCAAAAATGCAAAGGAAAAGAATGCCACCTTTTCCGTGTGGAATGGCGAACAAACGAACCCATTTGCGAGATCGGTTACAGCTCGACCAGCAAAGTAAACTCCGGAAGGGCTGGCCGTCAGCAGGACACCTATGCCGAAGAGACTTTCCGGAAGCTAAACAAGAAGCAGCCGCCTGCCCTGACCAGCCGGATAACCCGCTCCGAAAAAGGAGATTGGGTCCCTTCACACACGGTTCCCTCACAAGCCAGGCCCGAAGAACCTATCTGGAGAACGGAGGAAAAACCCATCCGGGAGTCCACGGGAACAACCTTCAATGAAGAATCTGCTGGAAAATCTGGCGGAAAGTGCCAGGAAAGTAATCTTGAAAACCTGAACCCGGCTGAAAGGTTTGATTCTGACCCCTATGAAGCCGAAAGAGCTTCACTAAGGCTTGAATCCCGCTTGAAAAGGGAACGAGCAGAGGAAGCTGAAAAGGCTCTGGAAGTGAAAAAGGCCAGGGAAACGGAAAGTTTGCCTCCCAAAACGAAGTTGCAGGAAAGGGTAACTTCCAGGAACAGAAACGCAACTATCATTGAAGCCTGTGACTGCTCCGAAGAGCCCTGTGAATTTTCTCCAGGCAGAGGAGACAACCTGGGTAAGTCCGCTGAGCTCAAGGAGAAACGCAAGAAACTTGATAAAGTCATGGACATCGATCTCCCGGACAACTACGAAGAGGAATTCTGGAGCTAATGTCGCTGGAGCTAATGTCGCTGGAGCTAATGTCGCTGGAGCTAATGTCGCTGGAGCTGATATTAGAATCTCCTGATTTTCGATTTCAAAACCGTTGATATTAAATCCTCCTGATGTTCGAACTTCTGATCTTTGATATTAAATCTTCCTGATGTTGGAAACTCCCATACGGAGCTTTAAATCCTGAATTTTAGAATGCAGATCCTATACTGTACCGGAAAAAGCTGTAAGGGGCGTATGTCTCTTAAAGAGGGTACGATGATTGAGAATGGACAGCCATACATACCATAAAATTTACAACTTACTGCACGATTTTGAGGACGTCTTCTCTCTCTCGGAAGAATACGTCGAACCTGTAGGTGTGCTTGCCACAATTCTCAACCAGAAGGTTGTGAAAATGACAAGGTTCAGGCACAGGAAGATCTATTCCAGGGAAGATGAACTTTTTACAAAATGGAAATACGGGCATTCGATTCTTGAACTTGCAAAGAATTTCCACTTTCCTCCGACCCTTATGGCGTCTCTCATCATGAAAAAATACGGTTTTTCACGAAAGGCTACAAACTGCCTATTTAAGTGCCCCGACGAAATTGAGACACGCCGCCTGAGAAATGAAGTGAAAAAAGCCCTGGAAGCCGACTACTTCTTTTCTCCCCGCGCCCATGCGCTCCAGGGAAAGAAAGGAGAAATGGGAGAAGACATTATCCGTAAATGGCTCGACGACAGGGAGCTTTCCTATCTCACGGAGAACGAACTCAGGGAACAGGGCGATGGCAAGACCCCCGATTTTGTGTTGAAACAGCCCCTTTGTGTCGAAGGCCTGAACATAAACTGGATTGAGAGCAAAGCCCTTTTCGGGGACGATTTCGAACACAAACACTATTCCAAGAAACAGTTCGGGGAATATTTCAAAATTTTCGGAGAAGGCATGGTTGTCTACTGGTACGGCTGCCTGGAAGAGCTCCCTGCAAATGGCTACCTGGTTAAAGATTACAGCTTTTTTGAGGGATGCGAAGAGGAAGTCGAAGCCCTGTTCAACTATCTTGTATACTGGGACTGACCTGGCCACAGCTGACCTTGTATACCGAGAAGTTAGCTTGCTAATCAATTCCCTCTACTGAGAATTAGTCTGCTAATTAATTACCTCATTTACTGGACGTTGACCTGTGAATTAATTAGCTTATTTCCTGGCGTTGAAACTTTAATAAAAAGAGAGGCTCTTTGTTTTATGTTAGTTGACCGATTAATTAAAACAAAGAGCATTTCCACATTTCCAAACAAGGCACCCCAACAAGACCATGTGCTTTTTCCTATTGGCACTATACTTGTTGTCCAATCCTCCTATGTAGCTCACTTTCCAAAGGTGGCTTTTTAAGCATCTGCGGGATGTCTATTAAAACTGTCCTGATAACGGGGTTATACTTCATCCGGACATTCTGATCTCAACGAGTCAGTGTAAGCCCGCCGGAACTTTGAATATGGGGAATACTCAACAATATTATTAATCGAGAGTGTCTCTATGAAGAGATTCCCATCTAAGTCATAGTAGAGCGCCGGGAAGTTATCGTAAGTCCAGGTGAATGGGACATCGTCGACTTCGATAATTTCCCCTTGGACTCCAGACCCTGAGGTTTTCAGCATCAAATAGAAACTGAGATCATCATTGTCAGCTACATTGAACACAAGATTGTCGAAGATTGGCACTTCGGAATCTCTGGAAAGGAGGATTTCCTCATCATTTTCTAATTCAATACTGTAGCTTGTAATGCTGCTGACTTCAAACATTCCGTACTCGCTATCATATCCGACTGTTGTAGCGTTTGCGTAGTCAATTAACCAGAGGCCGTTGATCCAGGCAATGTCGTCTCCATCTTCCTGGGTAATCTGGTCTACAAAGACTTTAAAGACCACGATGCCGTTTTCGTTTTCGATCCCATCAAGATCCAGCACCCAGGTTGATTCTTCCGGGTACGCAATGTCAATGACTGCATCGTCAACATATGCCCCATCTTTTGTGAAATTTAACAGGACCTTGTCTCCTCCTACGTCAATTCCCTCCACTTTAAGGGTATACCCGTTCCCAAGGTCCAGAATCTCACCACTTCTGAGAGAATAGGTATCATCGCTGTCTATGAGAAGCTTTGCAAGCTTGTCTGCATTGTAGCCATATGTATTGGTTAAAGGTATGTATTCTTCACAAAAAAAGCCCGTGATGTAGTACTGGCCCCAGTCCTCATAAGCATAATTTTTCAGGGCTGGAGAAGCTTCATAGATGAGGTCTCCTTCTGCGATAGTTATTCCTTCGGTGGAACCGCTGTCCTGAATTATGAGAGTCTCCGTATTATCATCTGTGCCATGGTAAAATGCCGGGAAATTCAGACCTGTAAATTCAATCTGGCCGCCTTCGTTTGCCAGGATATCATCAAGGTCTGCGCCAGAAAACACAGGACTTACAATCCCGCTTTCGACACCATTTTTCACAAACGGGTACACCCTCAGAGTGTCGTTGTCTTCAACTCCGAGATACATGTTCTGGGCAATTTCCACAGAGGAAGCTCTGGGAAGGATTATGTTATCAGAGTTTTGAAGTGCCAGTCCTTCTTCGCCTATATTGCTGAACTCAAGCTCTCCAAACTCATCCCCTTCTACGAATGTTAAAACGTTTCCGAAATCGATGAGCCAGAGACCCTGGATCTGGACAATGTAATCGTAAGCTCCCTGGAAGATATAGTTGATGTGCACTCTCATGACAATGACGTCGTCTTCATCTTCAATGTCCAGATAAAATACCCCGTCAGTAGCTGCTCCTTCAGGAACAGAGACGATTAGATCATCAACATATTCTCCGTTCCTGGAGAGCTCAAGCCAGACCTTCCTCCCGCCCAGGTCAACGGTTACGACTTTAAGAGCATACCCGTTTCCGAGATCTAAAACTTCCTCACTTCTAAGGTTATGGATAGTATTATCATCGATGAGAAGCTTTGCAAGTTTGCCTGCATTGAAGGAGCCGGAGCCATCGGTCAGGGGGACGTATTCTTCACCGAAGAGGACTATGGTTGCGTACTGGCCCCAGTCTTCAAAAGCATAATACGTAAATACGGGGCAAGTTTCATAGACAAGATCCCCTTCAGGGATCATGTAGTCATCCACTGCCTGGGCATTTGCAGTAATAGCCGTCATAAATAGCAATGTAAATATTGCTCTCATGACCAAAAGTCGTAGTTTCTGAGTCTTCATAAAACACCTTCAAATTTTCTCGATTCGTACTTTTATTTGCTCACATTTCTTAGTTCCTCACATTTTCGTTTTTTTCCATTTGCAGATGGGATTCAAATTATTTAGAGATGATATAATATAAATTTATTTATCAGGTCAGGAAGTATACATTTTAGGGGTAACTAAACATATACTCCCCCTTTAAATGATTAATATCTAGATATTTGATGCTTCATGCTGCTGTTTTTCAGTGTAACTACGTAAACTTGAACTTACAATCAAGTTCATGAAAATGGGATCAAAAAGTATATTTTTGTCAATTCTGACAAGCTCAGTAGCTTGATTGTAACAAAGAAGAGTGAAATTAAAGAAGAGTATATAGTAAATTTTTAGACACTCTCGCGACTTGTTAAACTTAGTTATATCAAAAATTGGCACAGTAATCAGTATAAATTAATTATCATTGTCTAACTTAGAACCCGTTACTAAATACCTGTGCAATTCACAATTTATTTGAAGTAAAACCAATCGACACTACAGTGAAACTCCTTGAAAACAGTAAGAAATACTGCTTATGTTGATTTACCACATGCTCTTAGTTGTCTAATTGGGGGGTGTGAATTAATAACCTCTCTACTGAAGATTTACACTTTCCCCATTACTTTGTCTTCCAGCTATTACTTTTTCCACAAGTTCACAGCCCCACTTTAAATTTCAGCGCCGGGAAATCGAGGACATGTTGGTCCGGGGATCTTTTTCCACATGGAAGACGTGGTCTGCGGAATCTATCAGGGACTCGTCGTGGGAGACTACTATGATCTGGCCCACGCCGATGTTTCGCATCATATCGATGAGTTTGAGCAGCTGCCTTATGTGCCCGCGGTCCAGGAAAACGGTGGGTTCGTCCAGGATCATCGGGGGGAGCCCGTCAGCCCGGTCTCCTCCAAAGCCCAGTGCCAGCAGCCGGTAAATGGCGCAGCGCAGGATGAGGTTGAAGATGGCGCGTTCCCCACCGCTCAGGAGTTTGGGCTCAAGGGGTATCCCGTCCTTCCTGTAAACAGTCAGGTTGTACTCGGAGTCCAGGTCAATGCGGGAGTAGGCGTTGTTTGCGTACATGAAAGTAAACATCTCGTTAAGGAGAGTTGAAAGGGCACCTATGTTCCGGGTCCTCATGTCTGCCCGGATGCGCATGTAGGTGTTTTCGAGCTCTTCGGCATTCCGGTACACGGCTTCCAGGTAGAGCCGCCTGTTCTCAAGAGCCCGGAGTTCCTCTTTGAGTTCCTTGAGGCGTTTTAAGCTGTTTTCAACCATGCCGATTTCTTTCAGGTCTCTGTCTTTTTCCTCGCTTATTTCCCGGATGTTTTTCATTATGTTTGCCTGGGCATCCGAAAATTGGGCGCGCATTTCCTGAAGCTCTTCAAGTTCGCTTCCTCCCGCTTTTCCTTCGAGCTGCCTTATCCTTTCACTGCGTTCCAGGATTTCCCGGTCGAAAAAGCCTACCTTTTCAGCAAGGTTCTTGATCCCTGTTTCGAGTTCGGATATCCTGTGTTTTATGGAATCCATGCGGAGCAGGTTTGCCTGAAGCTTTTTAGCCTGCCCGAGAAGTTTTTTGCTCACCTCATGGGCCTTTTCCGCTGCTTCCTCTTTTTTCCTCAGGGCTTCGACTTCGAGCTCGAGCTCTTTTAACTTTTCCTTTACGTTGTTTTCCCGCTCCCCGATGCCTCCTGACTTTTCTTCCAGTTCCTTAATCCTCTGTTCGTAATTTCCAATCAGCGCCTGTGAAGTACCGATTTTCCCGTTAAGTTTCTCGATTTCCGAGGAGGAATCGGCAAGTTTCTTTTCAAGAGCTTTCGCCTCACGGAGAGTCTTTTCACTTTCCCCGTGGGCCTTTACCGCAGCCTCGACCCAGCCTTCCAGAGCCTTGATGTCCGAAAGGAACTGCTGCCTGCCGGCTTCAAGCTCCTGATTTCGCTTTTCCAACTTTTCGAGTTTCTTGCTTTCTTCCTCGACCCGGGCCTTGTGGGTCTCCAGGAGCTTTTCCAGAGCTTTTGCCTTGTCCCTGAGCTTTTCGGTCTGTACGTCGTAGTCCAGGACTTTTTTCTCAAGCTTCCTTGCATCCCTGAGCCGGTTGAGCTTTTTGTCGATTTCCGCCTGCTGGACCTTTATTTCCATGAGCTGTGCGGAAAGTTTCTCTTTTTCCTGTCCTGCTTCCTCGGCCGTGCTTGCAAGCTCCGAACCTTTCAGCTCCTGCCCGCAGGTGGGACACTTCCCCTCGGCAAGGAGTTCCCGGTTTTTCCGGAGGTTCTTTTCAAGTTCCCTTATCCGGGTCCCAAATTCGGCTTCCGTCCCACTCAGCCGGTTTTTGGTCTCAATCAAAAGTTCTCCGATATCTTCCAGGCTTTCGAGCTGTTCCTCGGAAAAACCAAGCCCTTTGAACCCGATAAGAGCTCCGGACTTCTGTTCCTGGACTTCCAGGACTGCCCGGGAGTTTTGTCCGAGTTCCTCTTCGAGAAGATCTATATCGGTCTTGCCCTTCCGGATCGTTTCCTTGCAGCCCTTCAGCTCTTTTTCAAGCTCACTTAAATTCCCATCCCCGGCATCTTTGTCTTTCAGGGCAAGGGCAAGCTTCCCGGAAACCTCGTTTTTCCGGTCCCGAAGAAGGCTCTCCTTCTCTTCAAAGTCTTTTATCAGGGACGGAATATCGACATCAGGGTTCCCTCCCCCGATATTTTCCCTTAGCCGCACACTTTCTTCTTCAAGTTTAAGGATATTAGCCTGATTATTTCCGATCTCTTTCTTTGCAGCCTCTATGTCCGACCTGCACTGTACGTCCGCCTTTTCGTTTTCCTTCCTTTCAGCTTCAAGTTCCTTTAGAGCCTGCTCCCGGGTTTCCTCTTCTTTCAGGAGAAGGGCAAGTTCCTTTGCGGCTGCGTTCACTTTTTCCTTTGCCAGGGCTTCCTCTTTTTCTTTGCCGGCTAACAGGGTTTCGATCTCAAGGTCCCCGAACCCACATTCCTCCCGAATCCCGGAATTTTCTTCCCCCAGTTCGAGCAAAGCTTCCCGGTGCTTCTGGATCTCCCCGGAAAAGCTCTCTTTTTCTTTGAAACACCCGGCTTTTTTGTCCTGGGACTCTTTGATAGCCTGCCTGAGCTTCCCGATTTCTTCGAGGCGCTCCTTATGTTCCGCAATCAAGAGGTCAAGTTTTTCTTTCTTTGCCCCAGCCTGCTCTTTTAGGTTGTTGAGCTTATTTAAGGAGGCGTCACTTTCCTTCACCTTTTGCCTGAGCCTGTTCAGGGCTGCGAAAGGTTCCGTATTCTCGATTACCCCTATTTCGGCTTTCGTGTCCGTAAGGCTGGTCTTTGCGTCCCGCTCAAGCCTGTTGACTCCGGTCTTTGCGCTGTGAACCCTTTCCCGGTACTCCTCAAGCTTCCCGAGCTGCAGCAGGTCGTCGATCATCCGCTGCCGGTCCTTTGGCTTTGCGTTGATGAGCACATCGATTTCCCCCTGCCGGATATAGGCACAGTTTCGGTACGCCTCCTCATCCATGTTCAGGAGGGCGCAGACTTCCTCATAGGTCCTGGTGGCCTGGTCGATCACACTTTCCCCGTCCGCATAGAGCACACATTTCGAGTTTGACGCATTTTCGCTTTTCTGAGAATAGCGGAAACCCTGCTCGATCCGGTAGTCCCGCCCCAGATGCTCAAAGTCAAGGGCAAGCTTTGCGTTTTCCGCTCCCTTGAAAATCATGTCCGCAAGCACGAAGTCTTTTGAAAGGATCTTGCTCCCGAAAAGCCCCATAAAACAGGCCTCAAGCAGGCTGGACTTCCCACTCCCATTCACCCCTGAGATTACGGTCACCCCGTCCTCGAAGGCAAGGTCAAGCTTCTTATAGCTCCGGATATTCTCGACGTGCAGGTTTTTCAACTTCACAGGTAATCACCAAGGTTATACTGACGGAGGGCCGAAGGTTTGCCTTTCCCCTTGCCCTTTTCTTTTTCCTTTTCCTTTCCGGGCTTCACGGATTTTCCGGATTTTCCGGAATCTTCCGTAGACTGTTCCTGCTTCTTTTCCGGCTCCTGTTCAGGAAGCTCTTCTTTGAGATCTCCTTCATCCCCGGAATCCGGTCCGCCTTTAGCTCTCGGTTCCCCCGCAATGAAACTATCCAGACCTCTGGCCGGAGTTTCGGGGCTTTTATTTTTGGAGGAAGCAAAAGCCGTAAATGGGTCTTCTTCTTCTTCTTCCCCGGTACTGTTTCTGACGGACGGTTCGGAAGAAGCCGTTCTTACCCCGGATGAAGCCGCAGGTTTCCAGAACACGGGCCCTTCGTTCCGTTCTTCCTTTTCGGGGATATTCCTTTCCTTTTCAGGAGGAACATCTTCAGGCACATCCGGCAAGTCAACTTTTTCGGGAACTTCGGATTCTTCAGAGACCTCGGATTCTTCAAACTCTGCAGGAACTTCGGATTCTTCAGAAATTTTGGATTCTTCAGGAACTTCTAGCTCTACTGAGACTTTGGGCGCTTCAGGAACTTCAGATTCTTCAGAAACTTCGGATTCTTCGGAATGCTCAACCGGTTCAGAGCTTTCTACCAGCTCAAGGGCTTCTAGAGATTCAGGAACCGCGTTTCCCTCCGAAAACACGGCTTCGTCAGAAGGCAAAGCTGCTTCAGAAAACACCGCCGACTCAGGGGTTTCAAGTGCTTCAGGAAGCTCAGCAGGTTTGGGACCTTCGGCAATTTCAGAGCCTTCAAGAGTTTCGGGATTTTCAGCAGACCCGTATTCACTCCCAATTTCGCGAACTCCAGCCTTTCCGGAATACTCTTTTTCGGGCTCCTCTAGCTTAACGAGAACAGACTCCGGGGAAGGCATTTCTATTTTGAAATCGGGGTCTTTGAAATCAATAGCAGAAATCAATTCTGTAAGCCGGTTTTCAGTTTCTTCGTCCACCCTTGACCTGACAACGTTCGGGTTTCGGACGATTTCGTCAACAATCAGCCCACCATCGGTAAGGCTCATTTTTTTGATTTCCTCGGCAACTGCGTGGTCCGGGTCCGAGAAACTGATGCTTAAGGCTTCTTCCGGGAGCGCTTCTTTTACTCTCAGGTCCCTTACCCTGGGTATGAGAGCCCCTTTATTTAGCAGGTACTCCTCGATTTCACTGAAGGAAAGGACCCCCGTCGGTTCCCCTGACATTTCCACGAAGACCACGGACTCCTGAAGGGTCTCCTGGTACTCGTCAATGGCTGCAAAAATCTGTTCGTAAGGCTTTTCTTCCCCTTTCAGGTTTATGGAAATAAACACAAAATCCCGGGTTGGAATAGTGCGCCGGGAGATTTCAAGCCCGGATTCGGAAAGCGTGATAATGTTGTAGGAACGGGGCTCACTTTCGGAGGCACTGTTCCTTTCGGTGCTGCCCGGGTACGTGACCCAGGTATCCCCTACCTTTATTTTCTCGTATTTGTGGTAGTCTCCCAGGAGAACCGCGTCCACGTTGAAGGGCAGGTTTTCGAGCACTTCCTCACAGCTCCATTCCCCGTAGGGGAAAGGCTGCATGAGCTGGTGCATTACGAGCAGGTTTTTCCCATCCTCCGGGAGCTTTTCGGGGACCTCGAAATCCGAGTAGTCGAAGATAGGAATCTTTGACTTCGGGACACTGTCGATCCCGTAAATTGAGGCATCTCCGACCACGCAGGGCTTTTTCCCGAGCCGGCATGCGATTCCCATCCCCTCGAAGAGGTCCAGCCACTGGGTATTCTGCTTGCTCTCGTGGTTTCCGACAATTGACAGAAAAGGTATGCCTGCAGCCTTCAACCGGGATATGATATTGATCGCATCCAGAAGGTCTTCCAGGGTCGGGTTCCTGGAATCGAATAAGTCTCCCGCATGCACGACAGCGTCAACCTGCATCTCCAGAGCGTCGTCCACGACGTTTGAAAAAGCATTAAAAAAGTCCTGCCTCCGGACCTCATTGTGGTACTGCCTGTATCCCAGGTGCGTATCTGCGGTGTGGAGTATCCTGATTTCCCTGGTCATGGTATCGTCTGTTTCTAATTTTTTGTGTTATAAGGATTTGTATGTTAGTATTTAAGGGATTTCCATGGAGTACCCGGGAAGAAACAGAGAACCTTAAAAATGTAGAAGAAGGGGAGTGGAGTAAAAAGATGGAAAAATAATACGGAAAAAGAAGAAGGAAAAAGAAGAAGGAAAAATAATACGGAAAAATAATACGGAAAAATAATACGGTAAAAAATTAAATTAAAAACCTTTCTAATAAAACGAGAGCTTGCGACCTGCTCACAGGACAATTAAAATTTTTCCGCCTTTTTCTTAAGTGCCCTGTTCATTTCCGCAAAACTCCGCTTCGTGCCTTCTTCGATAGACCATGACGCAGTGATGATGGGAATAGCCAGACCGTTGAAGATTTCCTTCTGGATAAAGCGAACTCTCCGAGTCCCTGTTTCTTCGAGGATTAAACTGTGCTCCCCGTCAAGCACCCCCGGGAGAAAGAAACTTCCTTTCCAGGTAAGCTCTTTTCTGGGTTCCAGGCGGAGGATCCGGGGATGGAGGGTCGTGCCCTTTTTTTCCCATTCCGGTTTCATGTAGACTTTCAGTTTTTTCCCGACTCCAACTTCCCCGCTAATTTCCTGAATGTAGGGGTTCCACTTAGGATAGGCCGCAAAATCAATGAGGATTTCCCAGATACGTTCGGCAGGGGCGAAAATTTCTATTTCGGTGCTTATTTCTTTTGTGAACCGGCTGATTCCAATCCCTCTTTCATTTTTTTATTCGGAATTATTTCTTACTTTCTTGGTTCGGAACTATTAATTCCCTTTCCTGTTAGCAGTTATGAAGACAAACTTCTTAACCTTGCTTATTTTAACCGGCTGAAAAGAAGTTTCACGGAAAAGCAGCCCCTGATTCAGGTAATTCTAAATATTTTTGTCTTGATCTTCCTTTTTACACTCCCGGCCGTCTGTCTGAGGATTATCGGAGTCGGAGACTTTTTTCCGGCAGGAGAAACCTTTCCTTCCCGGATTGCCTGCAGCACGGCGTCCACCGTATTTTCGCCTGCGTCGATTTCCGTGTACGCCTGCCCTACCATCTCCGGGATATGGGAATCACTTCCAGCAACAGGCGGGATGCCGAGCCTCTCGGCTTCGAAGAGGGCTTTTTTGTTTGCACCGTTGAAGAGGCAGCGGGAGTTAAAGACCTCCACAGCATCAATGTCAAGCCCCTCAAAGCTCCCGATCCCGTGGGAACTGCTCTTGAAGGGGTGAGGAATAATTACCGTGCCCCCGAGTATCCGGGCTTGCCGGATTGTCTCCTCAGGGCTTAGCAAGGGCTCGATATCCTCTTTGATCCCCAGGACCAGGATATGTCCCTTCGAAGAACTCACCTCGACGCCGGGAATAACAATTATTCCTGTTCCCAGTTCCCGGGCTCTCCTTGCGCAGGCAAGCCCTCCATCCACTGTATCGTGGTCGCAGATCGCAAGCCCGTCAAGTCCCCTTGCCCTTGCAACGGTGAGAATGGCGTCCAGGTCCGAGTTGCTGTCCCTTGAATAACGAGAATGGACGTGAAGATCAAATTTCATGCCGGGGATAAGAACGACAGGAGGATTTATATATATTTTGAAAGGCCGCTGAGATGAAGGGAAACAAATGGAAACAAAGCAAAACGGAGGAGACGAAGGGGGACAAAGGAGGAAGCCCGGAAGCCGTAAAAGGGAGCTAACAAAAAAGGAACGCACAAAAACAGTGAGAAAAAACAGCAAAGAGATTATTTAAAAAGAAATATAAAAAAATAGTTCGCGAACGGCTGGGATATGGGGATCTTGGGGATAGTTAATGGGGGTATTGGCTCCAAAAAGAAAATTTCCGTCCGCATTTGTATAATAGTCGGGGTATAATAAATACCTTTCGTTAACTTACGAACAAATTAAGTTTTCTGAGGGAATAAGCTCGGTAGCTCCCCTTTTTAAAAATTATTTTTACGTTTCTATATCTTAATTACATATTTTTTATACTATCTTACCTAATTATTGTTGATTATTTGCATATTTTTTTATATCTATCTGCATCTTTTTTATACATTTTTTATTGAGGTATTATGTATTTCCCATACGTTTCTCATGTTTTTCCCGTCCACTCCCTTTGAGAGCCAATTCTGCACCAGGACCTCGGGTTACCAGCACGAATCCAATGTCAGGAACTGTTTTATCCATAAAAGAATCCCCTGCTCCCGAATCTTGACCTGGAAGAGAATAATATCTGAAAATCTGGTAAAAGATGAAAATATGGTAAAAGAAATATTTAAAAAGGAAAACTGCGAACGGACCGGATTGAAAAAAATTGGTGTAGGGGTAGTTTAGGATATTAGGAGGGTCTGACGTCTTCCAGTAGACGGCCCGTTCGTAGTAGTACAAACGACTTTCGTATATATATACATTTCGTACTTATACGAACAATATTAGGGGAGGGAGAACAATAAGCTAGGGGGGAAAGTATTGAAAAAAGTCAGGGCAATATTCAAATAATTTATATATAATTAGAAAAACTTTGGATTCATCCGCCCGGTCTGGAGAAAGTGGGGGAGTCCTTTAAAGGGATTCCTTCTCCCTGGACCTGAAATCTATTCCCTGAGCAAGAATCTTAAACAGAAACACTAACCTCACATCTCAACGGAAACACCAACCTGAAACCTCGAACCCCCAGGCATTTCATTCCGCAAGCTCTTGCTCCAGATTCATGGCCCTGCGGATGATCGAGGCTCTTGCTTCATAATCCACGGAAATTTTTTCCCCGTACTCCACGTTGTGTACGATGCCTTCCTCATAAAGCCAGGAGAGGGTAGACATCCCTTTGGGGGAATTGGGGAGGGTAAGGGAACAGGTCTTCCAGGGAGGGAGGTGCCTGAAGATCTCGGCTTTAAGCTCCGGGATGCCCGTGCCATTTTTTGCGGAAACCAGGATGGGATTGGGGGCAAGATATTTGATCTGCTCCAGGCGGGTTTCCAGTTCTTCTGGGTCCAGCCTGTCGACCTTATTCAACACGGTGATTACAGGGACGCCGTTGATCCGGTCCCAGAGGGTATCGTGGCAGGTGGCAAGCTTTTGGTGGACGATTTCGGGTTTTTCGCTTACGTCCGCAACAAGGAGGATGATGTCCGAGAGGAAGATTCCGTCCAGGGTGGACTTGAAAGCGTCCACCATCCAGTGGGGAAGTTCTTCGATAAAGCCCACGGTATCGGTAATAAGTGCCTTTCGCCCACCCAGGTCCAGCGCCCGGGTCATGGGGACCAGGGTCGTAAAGAGCATGTTCATGGCTTCGGACTCTTCGTCCACCAGGGTGTTGAAAAGGGTGCTTTTCCCGGCATTCGTATATCCGGCAAGGGAGATCAAAGAGAGGCCCTGCCTGCGCCGGAAGACCCGCAGGGACTCGTCGTCCTTTTCCGCGGTTTCCAGCTCGCTTTTTATCCGGGTAATCCTCTTCTTCAGGTCCTGCTCGTAGGAATCTTCATAGCCCCCGAGCCCCATGAACCCGGGCTTCTCTTCCTTTTTCAGGATGGATACGACAGCCCTTGCTCTTGGGAGTTCGTATTTAAGCTTTGCAAGTTCCACCTGGAGTTTGGAACGATGGGTTGTAGCCCTTTTTGCAAAGATTTCAAGGATAAGCTGGAACTTGTCAATTACCCGGCACCGGCAGAGTTCCGAGATGTTATAGATCTGGGTTGTGGAGAGCTTGTTATAAAAAATGACCGTTTCCACACCCGTGATTTCCACAAGTTCGGCAAGTTCCTCGACCTTCCCCCGCCCAAGCTGGTATTTCCTGTCAGGGAACCTGGTCTGGGAAATTTCTCCCACGGAACGGTAGCCTGCAGCCTTTGCAAGTTCCCTGAGTTCCTCGAAAAGGTTTGCATTGCGTTCCCCTTCCGAGCGGGGGGCGTCTCTTTTTACGAGAATGACCTTAGTCCCGTTTCCGGGCGTTCTTTCTGGATTTATAGCTTTTATTGTCCGGCCTCAATGTTAAGTTCAGTTAAAAGTAAATTACGGGTACTCAGGGAGATGTGGTGGGCAAGCTCGATAGCCCGCCGTTCCCCGATTGACTCCTGGTACTTGAACGCCAGGGTAAACATGCTATCCGGAACCCACTGGGGCTCGTTATACATGTCTCCTTTTTCCGTCACAATCGTGCCCTTAAACTCAATCTGGGCCACCGTATCCTCGATCAGCTGCACGATGTCCACCAGACGGGGGGCTTCCTGGAGCCAGCGCGGCTGGATTTTGACCTGTTTTATCTTTTCGATGTGGGACGCGGAAATTTTAAGAGCAGCCGCAGCACAGACCATGTAGTAGCCGTCCTTTATCCTGTGCCTGCCCGAGATGTCCACTGCAATAATATCCCACATAGTATCTTGCCTTCTTTATTGCTTTCTTTATTTCCTTCTTTTAGCCTGCCTCTCAGCCTGCTCTTAGCCCGAATATTCCCTTTTTACCTGCTATTTAACCTGCGATTTAACTTGCCATTTCCTGTCATTTAACCCACTTCTTTTCCCCCGGTCTTACATTTTGACTCTGCCGATATCGAGGTATTCGACCTTTTCCTCTTTTTCCACCGCAAAAAGCATCCTCTTCCGGACACTGTTTGCAAGGCGCACTGCTCCGGACATTACAGGCAGCCTGAACTCAAAATCAGCAGGTATGGCGTCTACAAGGTACTCAGAATGGGGGATCTTTTCCAGAGACTCAACCTTCCGGTAGACCCTGAAATGGGTCCCGAACTTAAAGCCGGTCTTGGCAACATTTCCTGAGTCCCTGAGATCTTTATACACATTGTATTTTTGCAGGAAAGATGTTTCAATCCCCGAGGCATTCTCCACGAATTCCCCGAATGTAAGTTCCTCCCCATTCCTGTCTTTGACCTCAATAGCCCCTTTAGAGAAAAGGTAGAGGGATTCCACAAGGGAAAGCTGAAGCCGCTCAGTATCCAGCATTTTCCCGAAAAAACCCCTGTTATAGAGGGCTTCGGAAACGGACGGGTCCCAGACAATCACTCTGTCTTCAAGAAGAGTCGCTTCAGAAAATACTTCAGGGTACGGTTCTGCCATATCCCCCTTAGGGCCATCACTTTTTACTTCATAGAAGGTGATGTCGCTTTCCCCGTCCACGATAGCAAGGATTAGCTGCTTGTGCACGTTTTCCGCTGATGCCACAGCCTCCTGCAGGGCCTTTAGCGGGAGAGGCTGCCTTTCGGACTGGACCTGGACAAAAAGCTTTGCCGCACTTTTCCCGGGGTGACTGCCCCTGGGGTAGACCCTGAAGTCCGTGGTCGAGGGCTGGACATAGTACCCCCTTTCCTTGAGGTCCTTGTAAACAATATACTTCAACTCAAAATTAGGCTGCCTGAGCGAAGCCTGTTCGAAAAAGGCCCTGAAATCCAGGGCTTTTCCTTCCAGCTCGATCTCGAGCTTCCCGCGGTACAGGAGAAATGCAGCTTCTACAAGCCGGAGTTCAAGCCCGTCACCTTTGGGCCGCCCGAAATAGCCGGTTTTATACAGTTCGTTGACAGCTTCCTTTCCGGCCCGGACTCTGTCTCCATTCAGTTTTGCTTTCAATAAGTTCACCTGAAAATAAAATATAAAAATGAATAAAATCAGCTTTCAGTGATATGATTCTAGACCGTGATTAATTCCAGCTTTTAGTATGATTCTAATTATATAATGCTTCACTTACTTTTTCTCTGCCCGGTATTTCCTTACCGCTTCCACAAAGGAGCCTGCCAGTTCCCTGTAGGCAGCCCCGTGCAGGTGGGCGTAGGAACCAAGGGTATTTTCAACCGTAAGTCCGTCTAGGTCATCCTTAATGCCGGTACCCCGGGACAGTTTTATGGCAAACTTTGCATCCCCCGGGATTTCCCGGATTTCGGAGTGATGGAACTCATGTCCCTTGAAGGTGTTGCCTTTTTTCCCTATCACACAGTCACAGGCAAGGGTCCCGATGTTATAGCTAACAACCCGGGTCTGCCCCATGATGGTATGCCCCGGGAGCGCCCCGACCATTTCATACGTGGACTCCGGCATGCTGGCATCGTGGTAGGTGCCTTTTCCGGGAACTCCGGTGCTTATTTTTTCGGTCAGGTACATGAGCCCGCCGCACTCGGCGTAGATCGGCATGCCCGAAGCAGAAGCTTCTTTGATTTCCCGGCGCATGGACTCATTGGCTTCCAGTTCAGTGGCAAAGAGTTCGGGGTAGCCGCCCCCGATGTAGAGCCCGTCTACATCGGGAAGCCGGGAATCTTTCACAGGGCTGAAATAGACGATTTCCGCCCCGTCCAGTTCAAGCAGGTCGATATTGTCGCGGTAGTAAAAGTTAAAAGCCTCATCCAGAGCGACCCCTATCCTGGGTTTATCAGACTCTTGAATTGAACCTGGAATTGAACCTGGAATTGAACCTGGAATTGAACCTGGAATTGAAAGGGAACCTGCCCCGGACTCAACTCCGGTAAAGATACTGTTTTCCGGGGATTCCAGAGGTTTTGCGCTTCCTGCGATGGCAAGGAACCGGTCTATATCCACCCCTTTTTTGATGATCTTTTCAATTCCTGCGAGCCGTTCATCAAAGTCCCCGAGCCTTCTTCTGCCTTCAAGGGCGGGCATGAGCCCCAGGTGTCGCATGGAAATCTGCATGGACGGGTCTCTCGGGATTATCCCGATAACCGGAACCCCTGCGTAATATTCGATTGCCTGCTTTGCCTTTTCCGCATGTCTGCGGCTCCCGATATTGTTCAGTACGATTCCGGCAATTTCCACATCGGGATCAAAATTTTTGTACCCGTTTACAAGGGCCGCACTCGAACGGGTGATGCTCCGGGCGTTGATTACGAAGACCACAGGACATTTGAGGAGCTTTGCAATCTGCGCAGTACTCCCTATGTCGGTCAAGCTCTCGAAACCCTCGTAGAGCCCCCGAACTCCTTCGATAATCGCTATGTCTGCACCTTCCCCTACTTCGCAGGCATGGGTGTAAACATCCAGGACCCCGTTTTCGTCCATCAGGTAACCGTCGAGGTTCCGGCAGAACCTGCCCGTGATTTCGGTATGATAGCTGGAGTCTATGTAGTCCAGGGCAACTTTGAAGGGCTGGACCTTATAACCCCTGGAGGCAAGGACTGCCATCAGTCCCATGGAAATGGTTGTTTTCCCGGAGGAGGAACGGTCTGCGGAAATAAGGACTCTGGGAATTTTGCCGACATCCTTTCCGGCCTGCTGCTCATCCATTCCGGCCTGCTGTTCTTTCGAATGCATGGTTTTTCAACGCCCCTGAGGTTTTTTAGTCCCTTTAGCTTCCGTATTGGGAACTCATTTTTACTTTGTCATTTCCCTTAACCTCTCATCGGTAAGGGAATCTGCCATGACCTTCTTTTCGTTTTCCATGATCGCTTTTCCGAGCCTGCGGTAGACGTCGGCGATGTCAGAATCGGGGGCTTTTTCCATAACGGAGTAGCCGTCCCGCTCACAGTCCTGGACTATCTGGCTCTTGGGGATGAAAGCCATCAGCTGGCTCCCGATTTCCTCGGAGAATTTGGTAACTATTTCCTCTTCCCGGCTTGCGTTTCTTGAGTTACATATTACGCCGCTGAGAGGCATGTTGATCTTGGTAAGTCCCTTGCAGATGTTGTTTGCGGCGTAGAGGGGCATGTATTCCCCGGAGGTCAGAACATAGGCCTCGTTTACGTACCCTTTCCGGATAGGGGCTACAAACCCTCCGCAGACAATGTCCCCGGGCACGTCATAGATGATCAGGTCCTGCTCTTTTATAAGCTCCGCGGAAACGCTTTTTAATTTCTGGACTGCCACGATGATACCCCGGCCTGCACAGCCGATTCCGGGCTCGGGCCCGCCGGCTTCTATACATTTGACACCGGCGTAACCTTCGAAAACCATGTCTTCTTCCGTGGCTTCAATACCTTCCCTCAGGAGGTCAAGAATGGTTGGGATCCTTTTTCCCCCCAGGAGGGTGATTGACGAGTCGCTCTTCGGATCGCAGCCGATGATCATGACCTTCTTTCCTGTTTCCGCACAGGCTGCTGCCACATTGGACGCAGTGCTTGATTTACCTATACCGCCTTTCCCGTAAATTGCAATGATCTTTTGTTTTTTCACAGGCTCTTCCTCCCTTTTTTAAACTATTGTCCTTTTTATTCCGAATACGCCTTTTTCAGCCCTGAACTTCCTTTTCAGGCTTCCTTTCGGGCTTCCTTTGCAATTTCCCTTAAAGTGGCCCCAAACTCGGATTCCACGATGCTGCTAACCCCGAGGGTCTTCGGATGGAGGTCGATTTCCACCAGGACGTATTCATGTCCCATTTCTTTCAGGGGCAGGACCTGCCTGGGCCCGTTCGTAACTGAGATAAGTTCCATGCCCTCAATATTTTCAATGGGGATTGCATGCGGGACGCCCGTAATTACCGCAAAGTCGTAATCATTGTACTTCTCTTTGATCAGCTCGCTGACCTTTTCCCCGGCTATCGGGTATTCATCCATGCCCCCGATGATCTCCTGTATCTCAATGCCGTGGGCTTTCAGGTCCCTCATGATATATTCGGCATGCTGCCTGACCCTGGGAAGCCCCACGGTCTCGTCCAGGTTTGCCATGTTCACGATGGAATCCTTTTTTCCGAGGGAGGCTGCGACTTCGTTTACCGCAAGAGTGATATCGGCAAACATGTAGCCGGTTTCCTTCTTTGCGTTCATTATCGTGATTCCACGCTTGCCTTCCTTCAGGAGTTCGAGGACCCTCTTTGCGACAGTGTACTTGACATCTCCTCTGGAAGGGGCCAGGTACTCCCTGCTTGCGGCCCCGAATTTCTTTTCGACTTCCGTGGCTTTTGCAAGCAGGTACTCCTGACGCTCGAATTCCTTATGGTCGATGATACCCGAATCAAGCGCTGATTCCAGGGCAAAGATCACGCCTTTCGTATTGTTGTGGTAGCCTGCGTGCACCTCTACCTCGATTACCGGGACGTCGGGGTTTGCCTCGAGCACGGCTTCGTGCATTTCTTCTCCTATGATCATGCTGGCACAGGTCCCGACAACACCGATAATTTTCGGGGAGAAAAGTTCGACGGACTTGTTGATAAGCTGCACCAGCCTGTCATGGCCTCCGAAGACAAAACCGTTCTCATCAAGGGCGGTGGTCACCACATGAATCCCGTCTTCCTCGAGAAGCCTTGCGTGTTTGAAGGAGCATCCTGGAGGGCCGTGCAGGATGGCAACATCGACGTTCAGGTCCCTGAGGGTGTAAAGGGCCGCAACGATAGAACTCGGGCGGGGGTGAATGATTGAAATATCTTTTCCGGTCATGACAAATCCTCTGTTTATTGATTTTTCGGGATGTGATAGGCATTTTCCTCCCGTTTCCTGTGGGTGGAAACGGTATTTGAGGAAAAAGCAAGAGCCGTTAAAAGCCCGATTAAATGGTCAATGGGTTTGAATAAGCAACTGAAGTGTATTTTGAATAAGCAACTGAAGTGTATTTTGAATAAGTAACGCAACCTGGGTTTGAGTAATTAATTGAATTGGAGCTTGAATGAGCAACGGATATGCGCTTTGGATAAGCAATGGAATTTGGGTTAGAGTAATTATGGGAGTTGGTTTGAATACGCAGTGGAATTTGGTTTGAATAATCAATGGAGTTTGAGTTCGAGTTTGAATAATCAATGAAATTGTGTTATCAATAGAAACGAATACAGATTGTAAGACCTTCTATAAAACAATATCATAAAAATATGGGAAATAAGGGGGTAACCTAACAGGACCCCCCTGAAAATCAGATGAATAAAATGAAAAATAATTTTTATTTCATCCGTTTTATTTTACCGGAAACACTTAACAGAAGAAATAATGATGTCTGTTTTCCCCGCGAGTTTAGAAGCGTCGGAAAGTCCCTCCGGAAGGCTTGCGGCATATGCTACATTTCCTGCCCTTATGTCCCGCATCCGCTCGCCCACAAGGACGATGCTCTCGAACTTTTTCCCGTATTTTTCTACAAAGCCCTGCACGGCTTCCGGGGGCAGCCCTTCACATACCTGGGCGGCTTCTTCTCCCAGGACAATGTAAATTTTCTGCATTCGCTCATCCCTTTTCTTCAGGAGGGCATATTCGAGAGCCTTTTCAGCCGAGTGGATGTCCATGCCCGAGTTGGAGTTGTCGATCAGGGCTATTCCTTCCAGTTCTTTTTCCTGCATCCTGCCTGCAAGTCCTCCGAAATCTTCGAGGGTTTTAACCACGGTCTTGTTTTCTACCCCGAGTTCCAGGGCTGCGGCTGAAGCTGCTACGAAGGCTGTCCTGTAGGCCAAACTATTGTATCCGGGCTGCAGGTGGGCGGTGAAGAGTTCCTGGCCCTGACAGAGGCAGTGGATGTTACCCTCTTCTGTTTTCAGGACAAAGTCAGCGCTTTCCCCTGATTCGGGGTAAAAGGGGTCCTTGAAAGTGATTTTTTTGACTGCTTCAGGAATTTTTTCTCCTGTTTTTTCCACAGCTGCGTTGAGGATGAGGACAGTTCCGGGTTTTGCCGTGCGGACGAGCTGGAGCTTGGCTTCACCTGCAAGGGAGCTATTGTTTGCAATCCCGTAGTCAGGGGAAAGGGTGGTCAGGATCCCGAGGTCGGCATTTCCCGTGCCCCCTATCGAAATTTCAAAAATAAATAAATCAGGCCTGATTCCTGCTTCAAAGGTTTTATCAACGGCGCTCAGGATGCTACCTGGAGTGATGCTGAGCCCTTTGAGGATTTCTGAGGACATGCCCCCCTTCCAGGCTTCAAGCCCCCGGGAAGTATGGAGGACTACCCGGGACTTGCGGGAGAGCATGTCCGCAAGCAGGGAAGCTGTACTGGTCTTTGCCTTCACGCCTGTGATTTCAATCGTCCGGGTCCCGGTCAGGCGCGGGTCCTTTTCAAGAACAAGGCCGACAACCCGGTGATGAGAAAGGACGGGTGTTTGGGTTTTCCGCGCTTCGGCAAGCATGGGGTAAGCCGGGTCCAGGTGCACCGGTGCAGCCAGCAGGTCAAAGGCCCCGACCGGCAGGGGCTCTCTGGAAGTCCTTATCCCGTAATTATTTTCCAGTTCCGAGAGGGTGACGGGGTCAACCGTATTGTACACGTCAACGGCAGAGACTTCTGCCCCGAGTTCTGCCAGTTTGATAGAAATAGGAATGCCGCCGTGCGTCAGGTCTAGCACGACGATTTTTTTCCGGTCAAGGTCCATGGAAAATTAGACGAAAGTTCAGGCAGTTATATTTTGCGCTTCCAGGACCCTCTTGAAAATGAGGTCTGCGATCAGTTCATCGGACCCCAGGGGTTTTGCGTAGCAGACAGGTACGTCCTTGCCATCGATAGCGAGTGTCCCGCGACCTGACTCGTCCAGGTCAAGTTCCCCGGGGATGTCTTCGGTGAGGTGGACTCCCGATGCAATAAAGACTGGCACGGCTGCGATCCTGGTGACCCCTGTGCCTGAGAATTCTTTCACAGCTTCTTTGATCTTCGGGTCGCTGTGCTCCACGAACCCGACCCTGATGACATCCTCAGGGTGCTTTTTTGCGATGATGTCCGCGATTTCCAGGATTACTTCTTTGTTGTACTGAAGCCTGCTTCCGTGTCCGATAACCAGTATTCCGAGTTTTTCAGTCATCTATAATTCCTCATTTTTCGGGCCAGCAAAGTAGCCCACATGGATTTAAAGTAAACTTTACTTGATATGTATAAAAATCCAACCTATATGAGTATTTTCGTAGAATAGGGGCGACATAAAGCTGAAATTGAGAGGGAAACCGCAAGAGGGGTGGAATACAAGATAACTTGATTTGAATCTCGGCAGAGTTAACAGAGTAAACAAAAAAGAAGGGGGAAAATGAGAGGGCTTAAGGGAGCAGTAAAAGATTACAGAAGAATGTGAAAGAAAGCAGTGGAAAGATAATAGAGCCATGGGTCGTAAAACCCGGGGCCCGGAAAAATTGCGGAAAATTCCGCTGCCATGAAAATTTAGAGTGCTTCTTCTACCCTCTTGTATACCAGGTCTGCGATAAGCTCGTCAGCACCCAGGGGCTTTGCATAGCAGAGGGGAACTTCGTTCCCGTCGACTGAGAGGGCCCCACAGCCGTTTTCATCCAGGTTAAGGATGCCGGGGATGTCCTTTGTGATGTGTATGCCTGAGGCTAAGAAGACCGGCACGGCCGCAATCTTCGTGACCCCTGTCCCGGAGAAGGCTGCAATAGCTTCGTCCAGGGTAGGCTCACTGTTTTCCATGAAACCGGCCCTCACGACCACATCAGCGTGCTTCTGTGCAATGTAATCCGCGATCTGTGTAACGACTTCCTTGTTGTACTGAAGTCTGCTCCCGTGCCCGATGGCCAGGATTCCGAGTTTTTCTGTCATTTTCAAAACCTCTTCATTTTTTGCAATTAACACAATAATTTTGATTTGTAATATCCTGAAAGTTTTAGATACTTGGAATTGATGGAATATAACTTTTTTGAAAGCCAAAAAAATCTAATAAAATTTAGAAAGATTCGGCCGTTTCTTAAACTTAAAATTCAACGAGTCCGCCGGGATAGTATGCGACCCTTGTTCCTCCCAGGTACATACCTCCCGGGTGCAGGTAGCCGTTCGACCCGCTCCAGTCAAGGTTCAGCCAGTACTGCCTCTCCTCCTCTTCAAGGTCCCGTTCCGAATACCAGATGCTTTCTGCATAGGAATAACGCCCGTACACATAATACAAAATTTCATACGCCGTGTCCTGATCGTCTCCTATATAAATTTCGGGATAAGCATGGCCGTAAGTTTCGTTTCTCACCGTAACGATCCGCGTATTGAAACCCATATTCTCCATCAGCGCGGACATGACGATAGAATAGTCATCACAGTCCCCCTCATACCCGTCCCTTATCGTCTGCGCTGCTCCGAAGAAAAACTCGGAATTTTTGTCATACCTGTACTCCCACTGTCCGTTCACATAATCAAAAACGGCACAGACAGCTTCGATATCGTACCCCGAGTCTTTTCCGGTTATCCTGTAGATCTCCCGGGAAATTTCCTCATCCTCGGGATCAACTGCCCTCTTAAAATTCAAAGAAAGTATCCGGTAGTCCTTGGGATAAACCGCGCTTGATATTTCTTCAGTGTAGGTCGGGACTCCGGGTACTTCCGCTGAGGTAGAAGAAGGAGATGACGGGGAAGAAGGGGAAGAAGAGGACGAAGAGGAAGAAGATGGAGACCCCTCACTTTCCGGTGTCCCCTCTTCGATCTCACTTTCCCCGGCTTCGCCGGAACCCACCTCACCCTCAAGGACATGGTCCATCTGGCCGGCTACGAAACGCTCAACTTCCCCGACAACGACATTCTTCACTTCAGAAACTACCTCTTCGGCCTCATCCGTTGAAAAGGCAGGGGAGTCTATGCAGCCGGCAATGAGAATGAGGAGCAGGGTTATTGAGATGAGTTTGAAGAAGGTTAGTCGGGGCATGGGGAAGACTCGGTAGTACTTTTCAATGAGTATATGGGTTTAAATGTATTTGACTTGTTTCAAATATCAAATTTTCTTCAAACACCTCTTTGGTGTAAGTTATTAGAACTGAGGTGTTCGCTTCCCTATCGGCGAGGTTGCTGTCGGAAGGTAAGCCAATTGGGGCTTTTGATGAACTGATAGCTGCAATTATGCTGTGTTCCGGGAAGGGCAGATAGTTACTAGAGATGAGCATTTCAAAAAAGTACCCGGGCTTGAAGTGATAGGCTATTGGAAAAAGTGTATTTTGATGAGTAAAAAGTGTATTCGAACTTAATGTCTATTTTGTTTTTTGGGCAGTAGCTTATTGATTTATATTTTGGAAAAGCCGGCCGCTTCTGGTGTCCGGTTAGAGTCAGGGGTTCTGAAAAGCGAGAGAAACACGGTTATGTTGGCGTTTTCATTCAACATCATTCATTCAACATCAGTTTCTTTCTTCTCTAGTATACTCCAGCACATACCCTGCAAATTCCTCAAAATCCCCAAGTTCGTAGTCGTATTCCAGGTCCAGAGTTTTGAGGTTCAGGGATTTGAGGTAATCCACGTACCTTTTCATGAAACTTAGTTTTCTGAGAATCATGTCTGAACTTTTTATACAAATCATCATTTTTTAGCTCATATATATTTTCTTAATGTCGATTTTCAAAAGTTTACCCTTTGAGTCTCCACTGTTTGTATAATTTTCAGACAAACGATCAATAATTATTATAGTTGCCCGATAATTTCCTGTAAACTTTTTAAAAGATGTCAAAGTTTAGAATAGTTTATTATGTATAAATTTTATAACTAGTATAATATTATCTTATTCATTTCATCTGTCGCTGGCCATACGAGCATTATGGTCTCAGTTTTAGCTGAAAAATTTGAGGTGGAGTTGTGTTAAAATTAAAAAATTTGGTTTTTGGGCTTGTGGCAATATTTGAAACGCGGAATCACAAAGATTAATGATGATTTGATGCTCTGAAATTCTAGACACCGTTTGATTTCAATTTATTTTAGTGTGGTCAGTTTCAGTACCTTGCGAGCTCTCGATATATTTCCACCTTCAATAAACTTCGCAATCTTCTTCACGGCCAGCACCACTGCCAGTTCTAAGGTTATAGTCCCCCTTAGATGTTGACAACAAAAGAGTATTTATTTCAATAAGTTCCAGTGTTCCAGTTTCAATTGGACCAAATGATGTGAAAATTAGTCTAAATGTAATTCATTATTATATACAATTCTGTATAAAATTCAAATCATTATACAATATTTGTACTGGCTAATTATTTGGAGAATCACTCGGTAATGTGGGAGTAAAATAATGAAAATTAGACGCTTTAAAAGTTGTTTTTGTTTACTAATATTGTTGCTTTTAGCAGCTGCTTCTCCGGTTGGAGCAGTTGTTGAGCCCTCTTGCAACATAATTTTGGAGCCAGATGTAACAAACGTATATCCTGGAGATACGTTTAATGTAACCATAAGTCTGAACCCGGAAGCTGCAGAAGTTTATGGTCTCCAGTACGAAGTTGTATTTGATCCAAATACCTTTGAAGCATTGTCCCAGTCCCAGGGGGCATTTCTCGCTCAGGATGGTCAGTCGACTTTTGTAATTAATAAAATATATCCTGAAAAAGGTGTGGTTTTCTACGTGGAAACAAGATACGGGGTAAATACAGGGGTTTCAGTGCCTGGTATCGTTTCAACAATTGAATTCAGGGTGAAGGACCCAATTTCATCCTACGGGACAAAAGAGTTACTCCTCAATAATACTTTAATTGTAGATTCAAATCTTTCAATTGCTGGATTCGATCTCAGTACCGGGGAAGTTGTTTTGATGGAACCGGTTGTCTCTGATTTTGGTTCCAGTATAACTGAAGGCGAAATTCCATTAACAGTTGAGTTCACCGATGCTTCCATGAACGCTGTCTCGTGGTCCTGGGACTTTGACAGTGACGGTTTAGTGGATTCTGAGGACCGGAATCCGGAGTACACATACACTGAACCCGGTAAGTACACAGTTTCCCTTACCGCAGTAAATGAACTCGGTACCAGTGATATCTCTACAGAAACCATCACTGTTTACGGTCTTCCTGTCTCGGATTTTGATTCCAATGTCACTGAAGGCGAAGTTCCATTAACAGTTGAGTTCACTGATGCTTCTACGAATGCTGTTTCGTGGTTCTGGGACTTTGATGGTGACGGTTTAGTGGATTCTGAGGACCGGAATCCGGAGTATACATACACTGAACCCGGTAATTACCCTGTCTCCCTTTCCGTAAGAAATGAACTCGGTACCAGTGCTATCTCAACAAAAACCATCACAGTTATAAGTTCACCAGTTGATGAACCTCCTGTCATTAATTCTGTTAATCTTTTCCCTGCTAACACGATTCCAGGCACTACAATATCCGTAAGTGTGGATGCCATGGATGAGCTTGAAGTGATCGAGGTGAATGCAGGTGACGTTCCACTTGTCAAAACGGATGGGTTCTGGCAGGGTAGCATCACCGCCCCCAATAAATTTGGAGACTATTCCCTGCAGATTACTGCCAGTGATGCATCTGGCAACACTGCCGAAACGTCAGTACCCTATCATGTGGTCTTATCTGAAGGTGGAGTTGGTGTCACCATATCGCCAAGAGTCAGCTATGTCATTGCAGGAAATGATGTTTCTTTAGCCGTTAAAGTCAAAAACACCCAGAACATCGATGATATTTTCAACGTTCGGATAAATACTGACAGGCTGCCTGAATCTTATTGTGCGGACCTTTCCGGCTTTGGCTGGACTGAGAATGAGGTAAAACTCAGGGCAGGTGAAGAAAAGACGTTCCCGCTTAAGGCGAGGTTGCCTGCAGAGGATGCTTTGGGTTTGAAGGTCTTCAGGGTGAAAATGGAGTCTGAAACTTCATCAATATACGGGGGCAGTATAGGTTATTTGATAGTCTCGTGAAAAAGGAAATAGAATCCTTATTAAGAGGATATTTCATATACAGGAAGTTGTAGAGGGTCTTCTACAATTTCTCCTTTTTTTTCAAATACTTTTGGACTTTTTTTACACTATCATCTACGATTCTTTCGTGAAATGACCTGCAAGCCCAGACGCACCCGTTAAGATCCCGGGGTTCTGAAATACTGCAAAACCCCGAGGATGCCTGCTTACTGAAGCCGCAATAAAACGGGTTTAATAATATCTCCCGAAATCTCCCTTAGAAAACAATAGTCCATCCGGACCTGGAAGCTTCCTCTTTCGTATATTTTACCCCGTGTACTTTTATGCCTCTGTTATCCAGCAGGGTAATTATACCGCCTTTATTGGACAGCTGTACGCCCTCACCTGAAAGCTTGATTCTTTTTGCTTCTCCCGGGTTGAGAACGCATGATAGCTTTTCTTTCTTTTTGCTTTTGTCCGCAAGAGCCCAGCCTGTCAGGTCTACGGGGTTCGGGGTTGTGTTCAGGAGGATAACGCTTTCAAGACCGAGGTCCGGGCCTTCCGGGTTCACGAGAGCTGCAATTATCTGCACGTCCTTTTCTCCTTCTGCTTCACCGTTGCAGACTTCTGGGAGCTTGTTTCCGGTTATGTCATCTGTGTGGAAGCACTGGGACTGGAAGGCAAGGTATATGGCGACCCATTTCTTCTCATCCGGAAGGTGGATTATCAGGCCCCCGTCTTGCCAGATGCCGTTGTCTTCCTTCCATTTTCCAGAATTTCCCTGGTTCATGTGGATATCATGAATCCCGTTTCCGGGCTTGAACCCGAAGTACCTGTCTCGCTCTTCTTCGGGTCCCCACCGTTCCCCAAACGCATATACTTCGCTGTTCTCCATTCCTATTGCCCTGAAGATATATTTGTGGATCAGTTCGTTCAGGTCATTTTCCGGACCCGGTACGTTATGAGGGAGCAGTTTCATTTTTGTGCAGTCCAGAAAATTTCCCCTGATGTAATCAAGAGAAATTCCTCCCGGTATGGATTCAAGGAGGTGGAAACCGAATGGCATGTTTTCCAGCTCTTCTCTTATGGGATGATCAAATTCCTCATCCAGATAATAGTACAGAACAGACGGTTCCACTCCGGACTTGACATTGACGGCAATACGGTACCTGAATTCATTGTCGATAATCAGGATCTGAAAATGGGGTTTGCTTCCAACCCCGTTTTTGCTGTCGATTGCTTTTCCTTTCAAGACTCCATAGTTCTCAAGCGGCATGATATATCCCCCCCTGGCCCGGGTTTTTTGAGAGTAAAATTTCCCGGGTTGAAATAATGCTGTTCGAATAATGCCGAGAATTCCTTTATTACATATTTTTATGCCGGGTAATTATATATGAGGATTGCTTGCAATCCTGGACAGTGCACTTTCGTTTATGAAGGGGAGAATATTGGAAAATTCCGCTTTGTAAATATATAAGCCACAAATGCGAGATTTTTTGTGAAACCAGAAAAGATGCCAGTTTAAAAAGGATTAAATACTTAGTTTAAAATTTAATCTGAATTTTGAACCTTATAAACCGATATAAATGCTCGACTCGAAAGCTAGGTAATTGAAAAAGAACGCTATCTCATTGAAATGGAAAGTTTGCTTATCTCAGAAGGCGGGAAGACTCCTTCCTCGGAGGCCGCAGGCCGACAGGTGGG
>CBFCWE010000047.1:0-30165 GCA_965601435.1 uncultured Methanosarcina sp. | reverse complement strand
ACAGGTTTTCAGTAACAGGTTTTCAGTAACAGGTTTTCAGTAACAGGTTTTCAGTCCCTGACGTTTTCAGTAACAGGTTTTCAGTCCCTGACGTTTTCAGTAAC
The DNA here is from genome assembly GCA_965601435.1 of uncultured Methanosarcina sp. Lineage (GTDB taxonomy): Archaea > Halobacteriota > Methanosarcinia > Methanosarcinales > Methanosarcinaceae > MTP4. Next base: position 30,061 of record CBFCWE010000047.1, on the reverse strand, counting down.
AGGTTTTCAGTCCCTGACGTTTTCAATTACCTTTTTACCGCATTCCATAGGTATGATGGTCAACTCCGCATCGGAGAATTCCTTTTCTAGCGGATCCTCTTCCGCAATCCTGTCCAGGGTCAGGGCCAGGGCTGTTACCTCGGAATGGGGCTGGCTGCCCACTGCCACGTTCCAGTCAGCGAGCTGGTAGATCTCGGGAGGGACCTTTTCTGCGCCCACAACCAGCATCAATTTTTCACACTGTTTAAGTTCGGCGGTGACGTCCGGAAGGTTGACCCCGTACATGGAGAGGTGGCAGACTTTCCCGCCTTCTTCTTTCCATTTCCGGATTTCCTGTTTGAAGTTCACATCATTTATAACATAAAAATTCCCGCCCCAGCGCTCGACAACGCCATCAAGGCTTTTCACAATCCCCGAGTCATTTGAGGCCAGAAGCATCCCTTCGGCCCCCAGCAACCGGGCTGTGAGCCCTACGTGAGTGGTTATTCTTTTGTCCCTTTCAGGTCGATGTCCTAGACGGAGCAGTACTATCCGTTTCATATCCGTGCTAAAACCCCTACAAGGTATTAAAATTTCACTGTAAGAAAGGAAAAAGAGCATGAAAAAGGAAAGTAACTACTCAGCCATAGCCTTGAGAAGCGGGAACTTACGGGGATTGAAGAGAATTTTGAGCAACAATGGGCTAAAAAGATAAATGTACTCCTAAGTGAGATGAAAAAGTATACTGATGAATGCAGAGAGATGGAAATTCCAATAGACCCGGAAAAAGTCAGGGAATTCGAGAAAGTATACGATGAAATAACTCAAGAAGGAATTGAGGAAAATCCACCTCCAGATCCTCCAAAAGATCTGGTGAAAAAGAGAGGAAGACCAGCGCAAACAAAAGCAAAGAATCTCCTTGATAGGTTCATACTACGCAAGGAACCGATTCTGAAATTCCTCAATGACCTGAGAGTTTCGTTTGATAACAATCAAGCAGAGCAAGATATAAGGATGATGAAGCTACAACAGAAAATTTCGGGAACTTTCCGAAACATAGAGGAGCGGTAGCTTTCTGCAGAATTCGGGGATACATATCTACAATTAAAAAGAATGACTTGAATGTCATGGATGCTATTCTAGCGGCGCTCCATGGAGCGCCGCTATTATCATAAAAATTGCAGAATTTGCTGAAAACATACTTTTTTTATCAGTAGACTGAATAGTTACAAATTTTTTACCATTTTGCTTATATCCCATTCTGCCAATAGATACCTTTATACCTTCAGGCACACCTTTTAGATTCAGTTTCATATCATCAAATACAAGAATTACAGCACCTAAAAGAGCTAAGAAAGGAAATCCGGAGCCCAAATAGACTGTTTTAGGCGATGGAGTTAAAAGGGAAGGGAGAACAAAAAGAGCTGAACTTGAAGAAAAATACGGGCGCTTCCTGCTTAGATTCGGGTGAGAATATGGAAAAATACGATTACAGGGAACTAGGGCTAAAAGCCGGGCTTGAAATTCATCAGCAGCTGGATTCGAAGGAGAAACTTTTCTGCAGGTGTCCTACGCGGATAAGGGATACCGGAGAATCGAACTTCGAGTTTTTCAGGTATCTCCGGGCTACGGAAAGTGAGATGGGAGAAAAGGACAGGGCTGCCGTGGAGCAGACCAAGGTCAGGAGAAAGTACATCTATAAGGCTTATGATACGACCTGCCTGGTTGAAAATGACGAGGAGCCTCCGAGAGGGATGAACCGGGAAGCCCTGGAGATCTCCCTGGGGGTTGCAAAGCTCCTGACCATGAAACCGGTTGACCAGATGCACGTCATGAGAAAGATCGTCGTGGACGGGTCGAATACCAGCGGGTTCCAGAGGACAGCGCTCCTGGCAAGCGGCGGGGTAATCGAGACCTCGGAAGGGCCCTGCGGGATTGACAGCCTCTGTGTGGAAGAGGAAGCCGCCCAGAAGATCGAGGAAATCGGAGATTCCATCATCTATTCCCTGGACAGGTTGGGAATCCCGCTTGTGGAAATCGCAACAGCTCCTGACATCATATCCCCGAGGCATGCCCGCGAAGTTGCCGAGCAGATCGGGATGATCCTGCGCTCCACCGGGAAGGTCAAGCGGGGGCTTGGGACCATCAGGCAGGACGTGAACATCTCCATTGCCGAAGGAGCAAGGGTCGAGATTAAAGGAGTCCAGGCCCTGGACCTTATCGAGGATATCGTCCGGCGGGAAGTCGAAAGGCAGCTCAACCTCCTGTTCATCAGACAGGAACTTCTCGAAAGAGATGCCTTTGTCTGCCAGGAAATCTTTGATGTAACCGGGCTGTTCCTGGACACCAAGTCCAAGGTCCTGCAGCGGGGAGTGAAGAAAGGGGCGATCCTTGCAGCCCACCTCCGGAATTTCAAAGGCCTTGTCGGAAGAGAAGTCCAGCCCGGAAGAAGATTAGGGACCGAGTTCTCGGACCGGGCAAAGACCGCAGGTGTAGGCGGGATCTTCCACACCGACGAACTTCCGAACTACGGGATCACCAAACAGGAAGTCCAGGCCCTCAGGGATGTCATAGGGGCAAAACCCGATGACGCCGTGGTCATGGTCGCAGACAACGCAGATAAAGCAAGGCTTGCCATCGAAGCAGTCATCACAAGGGCAGGAGAAGTCCTGGAAGGCATCCCCGAAGAGACCCGAAGAGCCCTTCCTGACGGGAACACCGCCTATATGCGCCCGCTTCCGGGAGCTGCACGGATGTACCCGGAAACCGATGTCCCTCAAATCGAAATTTCCCACGAATATTACAATTCAATCGAGACCCCGGAACTCCTTACCGAGAGGGCAAAACGCTTTGTTTCCGAATTCGGATTGAATAAGGAACTTGCCGAAAAGGTCGCCTACTCAAAGGACCTTCCCCTCTTCGAAAACCTGCTCGATACCTACAAAAAAGACGCAATTGTAAACGCAACCCTGATAGCCAGGACTCTCGTTGGCCTCGTCCCTGAACTCCGGAGGAGCGGTGTGGAGACCGACCATCTCAACGAAGAGCATTTCAAGGGCCTTTTTGCAGCCATTTCAGCCCAGGAGATTGCAAAAGAAGCTGTCCAGGATCTCCTGGCCGCCCTTGCAAAAGAGCCGGAACTCAGCGCCGAAGAAGCCATTTCCCAGCTCGGACTCAGCGCCTTTGACCCCGCGGAAATCGAAAACTTCATCAAGGAAATGGTCAGGGAAAGAGGCGATTTCATAAGAGATAAAGGTCCCGCAGCCCTCGGTCCCCTCATGGGTATAGTCATGAAAGAGTACAGGGGCAAAGTTGACGGGAAAATCCTGAGCCAGATGCTCAAAAAGGAAATCGACAGTTTCATGGACCAGGGCTAAAACCCAGTCCATCTTTTACTTTTTTTCTTTTTTAATTTGTTTATTTATCTTTATCTTTATCTTTATCTTTATTGATCTGTTTCTTTATTCCATTTTTTAATTCGGATTCTTAATTTTTTTATTTTTCATTTTTATCACATGACACAAAAAGGTCTACAGGAAACCTGAAAGATTCCTGAAGATCGTAATCAAGGCTGGGCTTTCCCGGATTCATTTCATACAAAAAACCTGTATAGGAATCAAGTCATCTCCGGATATTTCTTTTTTAGGCCACAGTATCGATTACAGTCAGTGAGATGCAGATAGATGGAAATTCCACTGGTTACAATATATTCTCCACTGGCTGCAACAAATGACAGTACTCCACTGCTAAATGCAACTTTTCCCCAAATGGCTTCTCTGGCATGGTATGTTCTGGACGGAAATAAACCCGGAGTCAATTATCCTTCCTTCGATTTTCAGTAACTGTCCCGAGATCAAAATTGAAAAGGCAGTCTTTTTTTTAGCTGACATTTTACCCCTGAAACTCGCAAATAATTATTCTGCCTGTTTTTTTACTTCAAGGATTTTTGTCATTTTAGCGCAGGCAAGATTGAAAAAACAGATACTAAAAACCCATGAACTACATGAAGAAATGAAATGTAGTGGAAAGAAATCCGTTTCACCTTGCTCAGGTAGGCTAAAAAAGCCGTAGTAACCGGAAATGGTGTCTCACGAGCGTTCTTTGAAGACCAGCCTTTAGGGCTGGCACTAAATTTGGGCTCTGCATGCGCCCAGGTCCGGAACAGCAGGGTTGATGTTCCGGATTCCATTAGCGCAGCAGAATTCAGATCGGATCAGACCAGATCAAACCAAATAAGATCAGACACGGTAGCCTGGGGGCCGAAAATTGGTATTAAGTTCTTCTTGCTTCAATACTGTCATGAATATTGGCCCAGTGGCGTTCACGGATATCATCCCAGTGATAATCCTTTATCCAGGCGCGAATCTTTTCACCGGCTTCTTCCGAGTCTTGCAATCCGACATAGGCTGCCAGTTCTTCGGGTTCAATTGCAGAGGGAGAGGCAACATACATCATGAGCAAAACAGTCGGGTCCGGCAGGGTTGATTCTTTATCGAACTTGAAGCCAAAAACAGCGCAGTCCGCACTCCTGTAAAAGTAGCTTACCCCCATAATTTTAATGCTTGAAAGAACCTCCCCGGGATAGGTAAAGACGTAATCAGCCCCGCCTGGATAGTTTCCTCCGAGTTTGTTGCTGGAAGAGCCGTCTTTAAAGGTAAACCACCAGGCATTTAGAATGTCGGTGGACCGGGCTGTTACTTTCACGATAGGCCCCTTTCCGGAAAGGTCGAAAACCCCTCCGTGAGGAGGATTTGAACTCCCACCACTCTCGTTGCCCATGCGCTGTGTCCGGGTAACCCCGGCAGGCCCCCCGCCTTCCGGATAAGTAACCCGGCAGGCATCAATCCGGTCCCAGCCCCAGACTTCAACAGCTGAGATCGGTTGTTCGGGCGGAGAGGGGATTTTAATTCCACCGCTGTCATCAGCCGTTCCCACCGCATCAGAGTAAATCTCCCTGGAAAGGTAGACCTTGACAGGTGTGGGGTACTTCACAGGATCGAAATACTGCCACATGTCTTTGAAATCCTGAACGGTAAGCGTCATTTCCCGGATGTATTTGTTTACCGTGTTAAACGGTTCTGTATAATGCTTATTGCTGGGAGCCTTTTTCCGGGTGTCCTCTAAACCATGGTTGTAAACCTTCTCAGCATATTTTATGTAAGAGCTGACCGCGTCTACAATCTGCTCACGGGTATGCTGCTGTATTTCCTCTGTCCACCCCCAGTCAGCCCCATGTAAAATTCCATCCCGAAGGAGGCTCAGGTGCATGTTTGCAAATTGCGCAAAAAGCGGCAGCAGGGGCAGCTCGTAACCCTTCGACTGGAAATGCGGGAGCTGCTGAAGAAAATCCCCCAGTACGATGTTGTATTTCTCGGATATGTACGTTTTAACCTTCGAGGTCCTGGCAGCCCATAAGTATTCATTCATGTTGTTCTGCAAACCTTTAAGGTCTTCCTGAACCTGCTGGTAAACCAGGTCACTGATTTTCTGGTCCACGAGTGCTTCCACTTTCTCCTTGACTTCCGCCCACACATCAACATGCGATGCCGGCCAGAAGATCCCGACAAGAGCACTTAGTGCAAACCCCACTACCGGAATTTTACCGAGCGATGCGGATATGATCACTTTTGCCGCATTATTATAATCGAACTCATAGTCAACCTGAGTGGAATACACTAAATGTTCGAGCCCATCCTCCGTAACCTGAACTCTTGCCATAACTTGATTATCACTCATTATTATACTCCCCGTAATTTCTTCAATTCCATAATATTTTTCCATAAACTTCTCGTGAAGATTGCTCAATTTGCACTTTGAGGGTTATAATTTTTTAGAAACTTCTCTACGAATTAATTTTAATTTTTTCACTCCCTTACCCTGTGTAAACAGGAAAAAAAACAACTGTTTTAACGATGGACGTAATGCATACAATACACCGCAAATGCTAAATTTTATTGTACAGTATAGACACACTTTATCATATTTTATAGTATTTGTTGTTGGAAGTTGTTTTAAGAATTTATTGAAAATCCTTAAAACTCCCCCCAACCCAAACTCTTCCGAATCCATTTTTCCGAAAAAAACTCGTAACTTGCTTGAAGAGATAAAGATCAGAATTAAACGATCAGTTTCACCTTGCTCAGGTAAGCTAAAAAAGCCTGGGTAACCGGAAATGGTGTATCACGGGCGTTCTTGTTCCGCTCGCGAAGCGAAGCGGTTTTTCCAGTGAAAAAAAGAAGTTGAAGGAGAAAATGAAGGACAAAACACAGCAGGTTATTGAAAAACTGTTATGAGGCAAGCTGGCTGTCGGAAAGAGTCAGGAAAATGGGAAATGAAGGCTGAAAGGGGATTAAAAGAGGGGATTAAAAGAGGGAGCTGAAAAGGAGCTTATTTTCCGACTCTGGAATGAATTTCCTTAACCCTTCCGAACTGCCCGTTTTCTAACTGGACCTTTATACCGTGCAGACGATTCGGGGATTTGGTTAAAATTCTCTTCACGGTGCCCAGGGTTATTTTTCCTGTCCTCTGGTCCTTTTTTAAGACGATCCCTACTTCAGGCCGGGTTTGATGTTTGATCTGTTAGTGCCTGCGTTCATGGTGGGAGGCGAGTTTGGGATTATATAAGGGTATAAATTGGAAGAAAATTGAATTGAAAAAAAAAGCAGTCGTAGAAATTCGGAAGCATAAAGCAGTCGGGAAGAAAAATGATTAGATTGATTTGCCAAAAATTAGGATGAGATTCCGTGATTTATTCCCAAAAACGAAGAAGAAACAGAAAAAAATAAAAGGACTCAAGATTTTTGTTTAGTTAGAAGATACAGAGGTGTCCGCGAGCAAGGTCCACTAAAACAGGGATTGAAACAGAAAATTGCGGCGGCGACAGACAGTTTAAATAAAGAATAAATAAAGAATGAAACACTTTTTGAGCGATAAAAATGACCGGGAAGATCACCTATCTTGATGGGCTGCGCGGTGTAGCTGCGGTTAATGTTATGATAATGCATTTCTTTGTCGTATTAACCCCGGCGATGATCTACGGGAATAAGCTACCATCGCATTTCGGAAACCTTGACCTTATTTTTTCGAGCACACCCCTGGGACTGATTGGTGCCGGTAACTTTTCAGTGTGTATCTTTTTCGTCCTGAGCGGCTACGTATTAACCCAAAAATATTTTAAAACAAGGGACAACAGCATAATTATAAGCGGCGCAGTGCGCCGATATCCAAGATTGTTCATTCCGGTATTCGCAACAGTAATGTTATCATTTTTATTGGCATCAGCCGGCTTATACCGGTATTATATCGAAACTATGATGATTTCTGCAGGCAGTAATTATCGCGACTACTGGGCTTTTACCCCGGACCTCGTCGACGCGCTTAAACAGGCGGTGTGGGGCTCGTTTTTTGTAGGGGGCAAGACCGCTTACAACCCGGTTTTATGGACGATGAAAATCGAATTTTTCGGGTCGATGCTCGTTTTCGCAATGGCATTACTGTTCGGACCTCTGCGCAACCGCTGGACATTTTACCTTGCAGCAGCCATGCTTTTCCTCAACACTTACTATCTGGCCTTTATAATAGGAATGCTGCTCTCCGACATTTTCAACAGTAAACTGCAGCTGTTTAAAACAGAAAATAAAACAATATTGTTCACCTTAGTGGCTTCGGGGTTGTTTCTCGGGTCCTACCCCATGAGCCCTCTCACAGACGATTCTTTATACGGCTTTCTCGATAACGGCCTCTTCCAAACACCACTGGTTACCTATCATATTATAGGCGCCGGCATGATAATGTATGTCCTGTTGAACAGCCAGGGGCTGCAAAAGGTATTTTCTTCCCCGGTGCCGGTCTTCCTCGGAAAAATATCTTACTCCCTCTACCTGGTACATTTCCCGGTGATAAGCAGTTTCACCTGTGCACTGTTCCTCGCCCTGTACCCGGTATTACCATACGGAGAAGCTTTTTTAATTTCATGCATCTTGTCATTGTTTTTAATAATGCCCTTAAGCTACCTATTTTACAGGTACATCGACATGACAGGCGTAAAATTATCGACGAATTTTTATAACTGGCTGCTGAATTCCCGCAAACCCACAGCTTCAGGAAACATAAAGCAGGACCAACCTTCGAGCACTATTTTTACAATATATAATAAGATATTCAAATAAAAACGATCCTTATTTTCAGGCCGGGTTTGATGTTTGGGGAGGGGTATTTGTCCCGCTCTCGAAGCGAAGCGGCTTTTCCCCCCCGAATTCCGCCTCGGGATCACAGAAAATCGGAGATTTTCTGGGAGTTGCACTGTAAGTGCAACAGTACGGTGTCCGTTTCGCTCGCTATGCTCGCTCAAGCGGACTTTCCAGTGAAAAGAAACCTGACCTTTATACCTCTAAACCCCCGCTATCTCCAGGCCTCCGTTATCTCTAAGCCCCTTTTGCCCCTTAAATGCACCATTTTCTGCCCCTTTTGCCCCTCTTTTCTTTCTTGAGTTTTCGGCTTAGATATAATTATATAAATACAGCCCATAACCTGATTCTGTCAGTTGATATTGATTTTTACAAAATTCGGGGGGATTGGAATAACTACAGGTGTAACCAACCTTGACAAAAGCATTGAGCTTACCAATGTCTGGCTGAATGAAATTCTTGACCAGTTACAGTGGCAGAGCAAGAAAAGCGCATACCAGGCACTTCGGGGCACACTGCATACACTCAGGGACAGGCTCCGGATAGAAGAAGCAGTCCAGCTTTCGACCCAGCTGCCCCTTGTGCTTAAAGGTGTGTACTATGACGGCTGGACCCTTCGGGATAAACCGGAGAAATTACACAGAGAAGAGTTTATAAGAACTGTCCACGAACAATTCAATTTTGATGAAAACATTAACCCTGAAGAGGTTATCCGGGCAGTCCTGCGCGTCATGTACAAACATATGGGCGAAGGCGAACTCGGAGACGTTAGAAGCAATATGCCAGCCGATATCCAGGAACTGTTCCCGCAGGAGATCATGGTGAAGCAGTGAGAAATGTTTGGTGAGGAGTACTGGAAAAAGCCAGAACAACCGGAATAGTGTATCCTAGACGTTTTTGTTCCGCTCGCGAAGCGAAGCGGCTTTTCCCACCCGAATTTCGCCTCGGGAGTACGGGGTACATTTCGCGAGCTCTGATCGCTCAAGCGGACTTTCCAATGAAATACCAAAAAAGAAAAAGAAAAAAGAAGTTGAAGAAAGAAAAGGAATAAAGAGAAAATACTCTCTCAAATAGCAGCGATTTTGCCTGCATCCGTGACTTCGTACCCTTTTTCTCCGTCAGTGATGTATCCCATAGCCTTGAGTTCTCGCAGGTGATTATAGGTCATGCCCTTGGATATGCCAACTGTTGCCGCTATCCGGGGCACTGCAGAAACCCCTTCCCCGATCTGCTCAAGTATGATCTTTTTAGTATCCGAGAGGTTAAAACTCAGCACCGGAAAATCAATAATCATGCTGTCCTCCTCGGTCACGTAAACGATCCTTTGAACCATATCATTCCGTGCATATGCCCCGAAGAGCGCACCGAAAGCCTGCGGCTTCCTCCCCCCTGAGACGTTTACAATTACCTGGTTGCCCAGAGCATGTTCCTCTTCAATGAGGTTCGCAACGTCCTGGGCCACGCGCACTGTATCGTAAAGGGATGTGTACTTCTTCTCGACTTCGAGTATATTTCCAAACGTTTTCTCGATGGTCTCTTCGGACCGTACTTTTTTCTCGACTGCCCCCTCTTCGCTTATGAGTACGATCTTTGAAGGGGAGAGCCGGGTCACACAGACAATGACCGGTTCAAGAGAATAGATGGTGGAGATGAGTGTGAGGTTTTTCATTGTATGGTAGATATTATTGTGTATAGCATATATGTTTTGCTAAATATAGGGAGTATGTTTTAGTTGAATAAATATGATTATTAATATAATAAAAATTGGAAAAGTATATATTATTTGTGTATTAATGAATTTTTAATGTTTACAAGAATAGGTATTGGGTATAAAGGCACAACATTAATAAGTAATTAAATTTGATCATCATATGATATTTATTAGGAGTGTGTACATTCTGTGATCGAAACGATGAAAGAAATCGGGGAATATGTGATTGAAAAAAACAAAGGTTCAATCCATGAAAAGACTTTGCTGCGGGATTATAAATGATTGAAACTATTTGTAACATTGGAAAAATCGTCCAGGATATAGAAGGGGAAAAGGATCTGGTCGATTTATGGCAAAAAGAAGAAAATGGTGATTATGAATTAATTATTGATGTTGATATCTGCGATGACTCTGTTTCCATAGATACAAGGGATTTTGAAAAACAAGTTTTCAAAGATGGACTTTTATATACTCAGGGAAACTGGTTTGTTGGAGCTCTTGTCAAAAAAGATTCTTTAAAAGATAGCAGAATCAAAGATTCATTAAAATTTATTGATGTCCCTCTTGAAAGGTTCGATGAAGTCAAACAATTACTGGATTCTAGACTCAAAGATTATGAAGGGGTAAATTTTGTTGTACTTTTCAAGAAAAACGGCCAAAAACCAATCGAGATATCTAAACAGAAGTTTCTGGATGAAATCGAAAAAAAAGGATTAAGAAAAGGATCTTCACCTGGATTTTGCCAGATATGCAGTCAGCATACAGATGCGCTGTATGATAGCATTATATATAAGTGCTATACGAATGATAAAGACATTTTTTCAAATACGGACGGTCTTTCATACGGAATCTGTAAGAGTTGCATTCACCACATACTTTTCGGAAAAAAACATGTGGACACGTATCTTAAGACCTGGTGGGGAGGAAGCGAAATTCTATTCCTGCCTCATGATTATAATGAAGAAATCAAAGGGATTTTTGAATTATCCAATATTGGAGATGTAAAAGAAGGTCGAAACCTTCTTAAGAACCTTCGTGAAAACGAAGCTGACGTAATGGAAGCGGTTGGAAAGTGCGATACTGAAGTTGATATTCTTTTCATTTCAGCCCCTGCGGGAAAATCTGAATGGAAAATTACCTACAAAATAAGCGATGTGATGCCTTCAAGATTCACAAACATCGCAGAGTTTGAACGTAAATATAAGACTAAATCCGGAGATCATCTGGCGCTCTGGCAGATACTTTCTAATTTACTTGGAAATTCTTCAAAACCAGGTGAAATATTCAACACAAATGAAGCTAAGAACTTCCTGAAAAATATATTTCATGGAAACAAAATAAACCGGAATCTTTTCTTTTCTCGAGCGATGGGAAAATACAAACATGATTATTTTGCGGGGTACAAATCGAGTATCTTCACAATCCACCGAGTATATAATTTCCTTGTAGACTGCGGTTGTCTTGACAAGGGTTGGAATTTCGTTGAACTAAATGGCAGAGGTTACGATATGGTGAAATATGAAAATGTTGAGGAGTTCTTTGAAATTAACAAAGAATTCTTTGATAGTGACGTTAAAACGGCATGGTTTTTGCTCGGTCGTCTTTATGGAAAGATGATATACGAATCTAAAAAATACAAAGGTGGAGACGATAAACAAAACACTGAATCATACCTTGAAAAGAATTTCTTCTTTGGAAGGAAGTACGATTTCAAGACATTTGTTTACTTCACAAACCAGTGTTCAGAACTGATGTACAAATATGGGGCACAGAATAAAGGATATTTAAAAGACCTGATTTCTTCCTCAAAAGAGCTTATGGGAATAGGTGATGAGAAATTATCCAGTGACGAAGCTAAATACATTTTCTTCTGGGGAATGCAGCAATGGATCGGGAAATCAAAAGATGATATTACAAATGATAAAGGAGCTGAGGAATAAATGGCTAACACAAGAGAATATTTGCTTATATGGGACAGCACTATGGCAAACCCGAACGGGGATATGCTCAATGATAACAAACCCAGACATGACGAAGTTACGGGTCAGCTTGAAGTTTCCGACGTTCGGATAAAGCGTTTTATAAGGGATGAATGGCAGGCAACGGGACACAATGTTCTTGTCCGCACAAAAAAAGATGATGGCGGAAAAGTGATGTCATGCACCAGTTTGATCAAAGAAATCATGAAAGACTCCGGTGTAAAAGAGAACGATTTGCCTGGCCACCTTTTAAATGAATATATTGATGTTAGATTATTTGGGGCAGTAATTACCAAGCCCAAGTATGACATCACAGGTCCATTGCAGGTCATGTGGAGCAAATCTGTCAATCCCGCAGAAATAAAATTCATGCAGGGCAATTCTGCCTATGCTAGTGGAGAAGGGAAAAGCCAGTCTACAATCTGGTCCAAATACATATCTCCTTATGCACTTTTCAAAACCTATGCTGTTTTCAACGAGAATGCAGCGAAGAGACAGGGCATTGAAGTTAGTGAAGAGGACCTCAATGAATTCACTAAAGCTCTGATTAACGGGCTTATCAATTATAGGAGTACGTCAAAAAATCAGATGCCCAGATTGCTGGTTGAAGTTGTATACAAAGAGCACAGGATCGATGGTGAGCTCAATTACGTTGATGTGAATTTTGACACCGACAAAGAGGAAGTGCGCGACATTTCCCAGGTCACCCTTGACCTTGAAAAACTTGCCAAATATTATGGGAACAAAAAGGACGCAATAGATGCTATACGCATCTACAGGCATGGCAGTGTAAGGGTAGAAAACCTCCTTGACGATTTTGAAGTAATTGAAATTTAATAACAGAGGCGTTCTTTAATGGATTGCTTGGTTTTTAGGGCAAAAAGTGGGTATGCTAAATTTAGAAAGCCGTATACCACTACATCAGCTCTTACTTTTTTGTGTATCCACCCGCCAGCTGTAAAAGGACTTATAGGGGCAGTTATGGGTATCGACAAAACAGACCTATATAAAGGAAGCTCCAATTTGAAGATCGGCATCCAGGTTCTTTCTCCAGTTCGTAAAGATATGCAAACTTTGAAGTTAGTGAGCATGAAGGCAGAAAGAGACCTATTCAGTTTCCCGGTAAATGCCGAGTTTCTGAGAGACCCGGAGTACAGAATTTTTGTTTCGTGGCTTCCTGATAAGCTAGATGAACTTGAGGAGAGACTAAACAAGCAACAACCTGTATTTACACCCTATCTGGGGGTAAGTGAATATATTGCAAAACTCAGTTATGAAAGTCGATGCGACGCAGAAATAATAAACGGTGCAAACAGTGTGGAGAGTATAATTCCTTCCCGTTTCATAAATATACAGCATTCTGATTACCGTATATTTACAGATAATATTCCTGTTTGCAACAACGAAAAAAGGGAATATACAGGTTATGAAAAAGTATTATTTGCTTTCAGAAATGGTAATGCCTGCTCTATAAAGGGCGATTTAAAAAGGGATGTTTACGGAATTGATGGAAATGCCGTTTTCTTCTTCAAATGATGGTTTTACTTTAAAATCACATCCTCATCAGTTGCTGAAGGAGCACCTGGAAGGAGTTACTACCATAGCAACTGAGATCTATGGCTCCCAGAATAAAAGCACTGAAAGGCTAGAGATTATAAGAAAAATCTGCATGGCCCACGATTTTGGGAAAGCAACTTCCTTTTTTCAGGAATATCTTGCATATCATGAAGCAAAAGAAAAAGGAGAGAAACGGGAAAAAGATAAACACTTCGGACCGAATAAAAATCATTCTCTTTTATCTGCTCTTTTTGCATACTGGTGGCTTCCTGAAGAATACAAACTGTTTGGTTACTTAATTGTAAAACGTCATCATGGGAGTGTAAAAGATGCCCGAGATGAGTTTAATCTAACGGATGATTATAGCGTTATTGAGGAGCAGATACAGGATATTAAGAAATATAGCCAGATTGAACTCGAAAAACTTTATGGTTTAAATTTGAATGAGTTTTTTGAGTCAATCAATGAAAATAACATCCGTAAAATTAAAAAGCATTTTCGTAAAAGGTGGCAATTAAACAAGTTTTCAATAGAAGACACTTTAGATTTCAATTATTTTTATTCCCTTTTACTCACTGCAGACAAAATGCAGTTGATATCCGAGTCCCCAAAATTACCGGCCCAAAAACCAAGCTGGTTTGTTGAAAAATATAAGGACCATGTACGCTCCAAGCTTTTATCTAAGAATGAGGCAATTGCAGATTCTCAAATATTCCAGATGAGAGACGAGATGTTTGAGGAAATAAAAAAGGAGCTTGATCTTGTTGATTTGAATTCCGAATACTTTTTTTCGATCAATGTCCCAACGGGTTCTGGAAAAACATTCCTTGCATATTATTCTGCCCTTTACCTTGCCGACAAACTTGGGATACTTTATGGTAAAGAGTCACGAGTTGTATATTCCCTCCCTTACATGAGTATAATTGATCAAAATTATGATGAATTAATAAACATCATTAAATTTAATCAGGGGATGGATGAAGAACCAAAGGATACAGAAATTTTAAAACATCACTCTCTTTCTGAAATTAAATATGAATCTGATGAAAAAGAATACAAAAATTATGATGCCAGGTTTTGTTATGATAATTGGCAAAGCAAAATTATAACGACTACCTTTGTACAGTTGTTCAACACTGTTTTTAAATTAGGAAAAAACTCCATAGCACACCGTTTTCATCGTCTCACGAATTCAATAATAATCCTCGATGAGATACAGGCAGTGGATGAGAAATATTATCCAGTAATAAGGGAATTTTTTGAATTACTGGCAAAGAAATATAATACAAGGTTCATTTTTGTAACCGCAACAATGCCTTTCTTAGTTGGAACTCATGAGCTTGTACCGGGGAAGAAAACTTATTTTGAAAAGCTTAACAGAATAAAGATTTGCAATCATGTTCATGGGGAAGAATCATTAGATGATTTCAAAAATATACTACTTGAAGACATCGAGGATCGAGACGAAAAAAGTATTTTGATAGTACTGAATACAATCAAGTCTTCAAAAGAAATATTTGAATTTCTTCAGGAAAATACTGACAGGACCTGTCTTTATCTTTCAACCGAAATATATCCAAAAGCAAGACTTGAAAAAATCAATTTCATAAAAAATAATCCTGAAAAATTAGTTGTTGTTTCAACACAGCTGATAGAAGCTGGTGTTGATATTGACCTTGATGTTGTTTACAGAGACTTTGCACCCCTCAGTTCGATAAACCAAACTGCAGGAAGAGCTAACAGAAATGGGGTTGGCCGGGAACCAGGGGAAGTTCATGTATATAGGCTAAAACATGAAAAAACAGGTTCTTATTTTCATAATTATATATACCCGGCATTTTTGACCGATATCACCCTGGATATTCTTGGGGATAAAGAGGAAATTCAGGAAAAAGACATCTATTTCCTGAATGAGGCTTATGCAAGCAAAATAATTGAAAAGGTTAGTCATGATATCTCCGCAGAAATGCTTGAACATGTAATGAATTTTGATTTTGAAAAGCTAAGGGATTCTTTTGAGTTGATAAAAAAAGACTATGCCTTTAAGAAAGACATCATTATCGAAGCAGACGAGGAATGTTCTCAAATTATTGAAAAACTCCGGGAGATCAAAAAGAAAGAGAAAGCGGCTAAGAACCCCTGGGAACATAGTTTTGAGATTAAAAACCTATTCCGTCAACTGAATCGATATCGAATATCTATTAACGAAAAAACTTATTTGACAATCCGTGACGACCTTTATGAAATAGAAGGATTTGACGTCGAATACCTTCCAATGACTCAAGGTACCAGACAACTTTATTCCGAAGATAGAGGGATCATTTCAAACACCCCTAGTATTGAAATTTTTTGAGGTATTAATTTGCATATAAATTACAGTTGCGTACAGTATCCGGATGTTCGTCTCCATATGCGTGATGGTTCAAAACTTAGAGGTTTCTTTGCAAAAAAATATTCTTTTGAAGAACTAATGCATAATCATGGGGAAAAAGGGCCGATTTACAGGTATCCTTTAGTTCAATACAAAGTCATTGACGGCATACCCACTCTTGTGGGATTGGGTGAAGGTGCAAACCTTATTTTGGACATTGGCATTTGTGAGGAAGAGATAAATATTGAGGGAATCCGGTTTTGTCTTGAAAGGGCAGAAATTGATACCGAATCTATTTTTTTTGGTGTAGGTAACGAGATAAATGAATATGTTTTCAAGACTCCCTGGTTTGCATTGAATCAAAAAAATATAGATAAGTATAATGCGGCGGATGAAATCGAGAAAGACGACTTATTAACTAAAATATTGATAGGAAACTTGCTTTCCATGGCTAAATATCTGGATTGCCGGATTGAAGATAAAATTAGAGTTAAGCTGGATGTCAAACCAATAAGAGTAAATTTCAAAGGTAAAACAATGGCTGGATTTAAAGGCGGGTTCAAATCCAATTTTAATCTCCCTGATTATGTAGGGATTGGAAAATCCGTTTCCAGAGGATATGGTTCGATTAAAAAGCGATAAAAGGGGATGGTGGCATACAACTCGTAATCAATACCCGTGGTTCATACCTGAAAAAGAAGAACAACTGCTTCCTGGTCAAAAACGACGACAAGGTCTTTGAAGTCTCCGAAAAGAAAGTGGAAAGCATCCTGATTACGACTTCGGCTACCATCACCACAGACGCCATCAAGTTCGCCGTGGAAAACAACATCGACATCGTATTTCTGGACAACTTTGGAGACCCTTACGGAAGGGTCTGGCACTCGAAGCTGGGGAGTACGACTTACATCCGGAGAAGGCAGCTTGAGATTTCATATGAGCCGGAAGGTTTCAAACTGGCAAAAGGCTGGGTCATACAGAAGGTCGAAAATCAGGTCCAATTGTTGAAAGACCTTAAAAAGAACCGGCCTGAGCAAAAGGAAGAGCTCGAAGCTTACATTTCTGACGTTGAAGCCCTGAAGACCCAGCTTGAGGAGCTTGAGGGAACTCTTGACGAAAAGAGAAACAGCATAATGGGACTCGAAGGAATGGTTTCCAGACACTATTTTGAGGCCCTTAATTTCCTTATGCCTGATGATTGGAAATTTAACGGGCGGAGCCGGAACCCTGCTCAGGACGGGTTCAACTGCCTTTTGAACTATGGGTATGGGGTCCTCTATTCAAAGGTTGAAAAGGCCTGCATCATAGCGGGGCTTGACCCTTATGTGGGTTTCAACCATACGGATAATTACAACAAAAAATCTCTAGTTTTCGACCTGATCGAGATGTATCGGGTCTATGCGGACAGGACAGTATTCAATCTCTTTTCAAGGAAACAGGTCAAGGAAAGCTTTTTTGATGAAATTCCTAAAGGCATGACCCTAAACAGAGAGGGTAAAGCCGTCCTCATAACGGCAGTAAACGAAACCTTTGAAAAAAGCATTACATACTACGGCAGGAACATAAAAATTGGGAACATAATCCAGTTTGACTGCCACAGGATAGCAAACAACCTGATAAAAAAGTGAAAAAACAAGAAAATAGAAAAAAGGTGAATAAGAAGGCAAATCAGAAGAAGAAGGCAAATCAGAAGAAGAAGGCAAATCAGAAGAAGGCAAATCCGGAGGAATTAAAACTGCTTGTCTGGGTAATATACGACATCACGGAAAACAGACCTCGCCAGAAGGTCAGTGACTGCTGCAAGAGTTATGGGCTTTACAGGGTCCAGAAAAGTGTATTTCTTGGAGATCTTAACGCTAATGAGAGAGATTCCCTTGCAGTGGAGTGTGAAGAACTGGTTGACACCGAAAGGGATTCAGTATATGTTTTCCCGATGGACGAACAGTCATTCAAGAAAGTCCAGCTAATCGGCCAAGCCTTTGACAAAGACCTCGTCAGTGACGAAATTATTACAAAATTCTTTTGAGGAACTTATGCAGGCTGCAGGAGAAAAGCAAAAAGAAGCCCCGGAAGGGACTTTAATCACGATTTCAGATGTGCTAGAATACCTGTTCTGCCCCAGATTTATCTTTTATATGTATTGCCTTGATATTCCACAGCACGAAGAAAAACGCTTCAAGGTCCAGAAAGGCAGGGAAGTGCATGAAACCCGAAAGCTCACTAACAGGGACCATATGAGAAAAAAATTAAACTGCACAAGAAAAGAGAGCGAAGTATTCATAGCCTCCAGTAAAAACCATATAAAAGGAATCGTTGATGAAGTCCTGTTTCTGGAAGACGGAACTGCAGCTCCCTTAGAGTACAAATTTGCCGAATACAAGGACAAGATATTCAAGACATATAAAAACCAGTTGATCCTGCAAGCCCTTTTAATCCAGGAAAATTATAACATAGAAGTAAACAGGGGATACATCTGCTTCACTCGAAGCAACAACCTTGTCAAAGAAATCGAAATCAAAACTTCTGATTTTGACAAATCCCTGAAAATCATACAGGAAATCTTAGACGTAATGCACAAAGGCGTATATCCAAAAACAACAAGATCCTCAAGAAAGTGTATAGATTGCTGTTATAGAAATATCTGTGTTTGATGCTATTTTTCACGCCATTTTTCTTCCCTATATAAAGGACTTGATAAATTACCATCAAGAATTTTGATGCCAAAAAAGAAGCTTTAATATACCTTGTTTACCTAAAAAGAGGTAAAAACTTGCGGTGTCCGTGAGCAAAATCCACTAAAACAAGGATTGAAACCTTCCGAATCTGAACCGGCTGCATTTGTTACGGTCAGGGTCCGTGAGCAAAATCCACTAAAACAAGGATTGAAACTAGTTCGTTTGCCACGTCGATCCTGCATTTTTTGAGTCCGTGAGCAAAATCCACTAAAACAAGGATTGAAACTTTGTGTATCTCGTGGATGACGCATATATGGCAACCTTGTCCGTGAGCAAAATCCACTAAAACAAGGATTGAAACAGTTGTCCTGCAGTTTTATAATAAAATCGAAGGATCGTCCGTGAGCAAAATCCACTAAAACAAGGATTGAAACCAGGATATGCCATGTTCCAGAAGTGCGTTTTATCTGGGTCCGTGAGCAAAATCCACTAAAACAAGGATTGAAACAAATTATAATCCCCGGTCTGATTATATCCCCCGTTGGTCCGTGAGCAAAATCCACTAAAACAAGGATTGAAACAAAAGCAAATAACTCAGGCAAGCGGGCTTTTAAATGAGTCCGTGAGCAAAATCCACTAAAACAAGGATTGAAACGAAATTTGGCAGTTTTCCACGGGGAAATCAATACCTTGTCCGTGAGCAAAATCCACTAAAACAAGGATTGAAACAAGAGCCAATTGCAGGCTGTGAAAATGAAACATGTGGGGTCCGTGAGCAAAATCCACTAAAACAAGGATTGAAACAGGACTTGATGCCAAAGGGCAAGATTAATACAAACTGTCCGTGAGCAAAATCCACTAAAACAAGGATTGAAACAAATAAACGATATCATCAGAAATAATACTTTTTATTTGTCCGTGAGCAAAATCCACTAAAACAAGGATTGAAACCCTTTTCCTACATGAATAACACAGAATTTTACATGTCCGTGAGCAAAATCCACTAAAACAAGGATTGAAACAATACCAAAAAGCGTTTTTTGGAAGTTTCCCGGCTTTGTCCGTGAGCAAAATCCACTAAAACAAGGATTGAAACTAAATAGTGGCGAGCGAAGCTTGAAGATTTACGCGTCCGTGAGCAAAATCCACTAAAACAAGGATTGAAACACCTATGATTTGGAAAATAAAGGTTTAGGCGGTGGTTGTCCGTGAGCAAAATCCACTAAAACAAGGATTGAAACTCACTTTTGGGGCTAATGCCCCCCCTGTCCCGGAAGTCCGTGAGCAAAATCCACTAAAACAAGGATTGAAACCCTCTTGTGTGTGGTTTGCAGGTCTGGGCTCTTCCTGTCCGTGAGCAAAATCCACTAAAACAAGGATTGAAACCTATTAACCAACCTCTACCTAATTGCTCAGAATCACGTCCGTGAGCAAAATCCACTAAAACAAGGATTGAAACATTATATGACTAAAGCACAAGAAATACGAGTAAGAGAGTCCGTGAGCAAAATCCACTAAAACAAGGATTGAAACTGCAAGGCATGTATTATATGAAGGTTTTGAAGGTATCTTGTCCGTGAGCAAAATCCACTAAAACAAGGATTGAAACTGAAAAGACCGACTAAAGCACCTGCACCCATAAGGTCCGTGAGCAAAATCCACTAAAACAAGGATTGAAACTTTATGAGTGGTTTGTTAATCGTGGCGTATGTAGTGTCCGTGAGCAAAATCCACTAAAACAAGGATTGAAACATGTAATTTGATGCGTGGCGTTTCCCGATACCCCGAGTCCGTGAGCAAAATCCACTAAAACAAGGATTGAAACCCGGGATTACCTCCCGAATGTGTTGGTTATGGTGATGTCCGTGAGCAAAATCCACTAAAACAAGGATTGAAACCAAACTCCCCATCCCTATATGGGTACATAGGAGTATGTCCGTGAGCAAAATCCACTAAAACAAGGATTGAAACTCAGAGGTATCCAGTTCAGTTCCGACGAGAGCACCGAGTCCGTGAGCAAAATCCACTAAAACAAGGATTGAAACCCAATAATACGGTATATGGAAAAACATTACATCAAGCGTCCGTGAGCAAAATCCACTAAAACAAGGATTGAAACTTGTAATATAATTTTGATTCGGGGTTTCTCTTATTGGTCCGTGAGCAAAATCCACTAAAACAAGGATTGAAACCCGATTGTATCATAGGTATGTGTTGGATTTTGTTCTGTCCGTGAGCAAAATCCACTAAAACAAGGATTGAAACAACAGTATCCTTGAATTGAATACATTCCTGAACCACGTCCGTGAGCAAAATCCACTAAAACAAGGATTGAAACTGCTCTGTTTTGAGTTGTACCCTTTCCCTATTTTGGTCCGTGAGCAAAATCCACTAAAACAAGGATTGAAACCTCCGTATGTTGGGGATTCCCATGCTGACAGAACCGAGTCCGTGAGCAAAATCCACTAAAACAAGGATTGAAACATGAATATGTCCTCAATGGGTCACATACTTCATTTGTCCGTGAGCAAAATCCACTAAAACAAGGATTGAAACAAAAAACAGTGGGGAAAAGTAAGGATGTCGTTGGCGTGTCCGTGAGCAAAATCCACTAAAACAAGGATTGAAACACAATTTCATCAACAAAATCCCGAACTTCGTTTGTATGTCCGTGAGCAAAATCCACTAAAACAAGGATTGAAACTCGTATTCCTCTCGTTCATTCATATCGGCTATTCATGTGGTCCGTGAGCAAAATCCACTAAAACAAGGATTGAAACTTGATTCTCAGCTTTCTCTCTCCAGATCAAAGGACCGGGTCCGTGAGCAAAATCCACTAAAACAAGGATTGAAACGGATTTGCCTATGCGTTTTACTCTGCGAACAAGTCCGTGAGCAAAATCCACTAAAACAAGGATTGAAACTCCTAGCTTCTTCCCTCCTTGCACAAAACCAACACGTCCGTGAGCAAAATCCACTAAAACAAGGATTGAAACATTCCATCTTTCACACCTACTATATTTTTGCAGGAGTCCGTGAGCAAAATCCACTAAAACAAGGATTGAAACACATCTCCGTTTTCATCCTGAATGACTCCGAGAGGTCCGTGAGCAAAATCCACTAAAACAAGGATTGAAACACATATGATGTTTTTGAATTTGTTCCTAACAACACTGTCCGTGAGCAAAATCCACTAAAACAAGGATTGAAACTAGGGTTGTTCGGAGGAGTTTCTGCAGCTATCGGGGCAGTCCGTGAGCAAAATCCACTAAAACAAGGATTGAAACCCTATGACTTCCACGTCTTGCATGGTATCCGTTTCAGTCCGTGAGCAAAATCCACTAAAACAAGGATTGAAACAGGACCCTTTGAACGAAGGTAAATGGACCTTTGAAGTCCGTGAGCAAAATCCACTAAAACAAGGATTGAAACTTGATGATGCGGGGGTAAAGTTCGAAGCTGTTAAGTCCGTGAGCAAAATCCACTAAAACAAGGATTGAAACTTCTTTCACCATCGTCAATAACTGTTCCAGTGCCGAGTCCGTGAGCAAAATCCACTAAAACAAGGATTGAAACCAGGAATCTGGAAATTCAAAAACCACCAGATTATGTCCGTGAGCAAAATCCACTAAAACAAGGATTGAAACACCACTCCTTTCCGGTTTGTCCATTTCTCAGATGGTTGTCCGTGAGCAAAATCCACTAAAACAAGGATTGAAACATTTTGTATCCGAACAAATGCAATCCGTATCACAAGTCCGTGAGCAAAATCCACTAAAACAAGGATTGAAACAAACTGTTATAATCAGTATGGTCAAATAATAAAGTTGTCCGTGAGCAAAATCCACTAAAACAAGGATTGAAACTCGTTTACGGCAACTTTAAATGCGCTCGTAAAAAGGTCCGTGAGCAAAATCCACTAAAACAAGGATTGAAACGTCTATCGTCCATGCCCAAAAAATCACCTACTTAAAGTCCGTGAGCAAAATCCACTAAAACAAGGATTGAAACAGGTCTCGGAATGATAAAACGCCTAAAGAATGTATAGGGTCCGTGAGCAAAATCCATTAAAACAAGGATTGAAACAAGAGAATTCCCTGCCTTCAATCTTTGCATGTGCTTTGTCCACGGGCAAAATCCATTAAAACAAGGATTGAAACATATATGTTAACTCATGATGAGCTGTCAATTTAGCATGTCCACGGGCAAAATCCATTAAAACAAGGATTGAAACCAAAATAGGATATGGTGACTGTTGTACCATCATAAAAGTCCACGGGCAAAATCCATTAAAACAAGGATTGAAACTGAGAAAGTATACCTAAATCTCCGGTATCATATCTGGTCCACGGGCAAAATCCATTAAAACAAGGATTGAAACTTCCATCCGGGTACTGGAGTACCACATATACTACATTGTCCACGGGCAAAATCCATTAAAACAAGGATTGAAACATTTAGTGCGCTCTGGCAGTCTTGCCGCAGTGAGAGTCCACGGGCAAAATCCATTAAAACAAGGATTGAAACTCATGGGTTCGCCGTGGGGTGGAAGGTTGTTTTTTGTCCACGGGCAAAATCCATTAAAACAAGGATTAAAACGTCCCGGTGTTCTTCCCAAAGCAGCGATATCCGGGTTTTTCGAACGCCGGCACAACATATTTATATGGACATACTCTATAATTCGGTATGGCTCCGAGTGAATCCAGTGGTCTGCTGGGAACCATTGCTACGCTGATGGGCATTCTCGGCGGTCTGCTGGCAGTGATTCAGTATTTTTATCCGGAAGCAAAGGACTTAGTAGCTGCCCTTTCGGAGAATCAGGGAATCCTTGCCGCTGTTCTTGAACCCATCGGCGCTATTCTGCTGCAGGTAGCGGATTTTTTTATCGGTCTCGGCCCCTTTGCAAGTGCGCTGCTCCTCTTCGTTTCGATGATTGCCATCGGTCTGCTCAATGAACTGTGGATAGTGGATTTGGAAGAACTCATCGACATCAGCGGCCCCCGTGCAGTTCTGTTGCTGTTTTTCCCGTTTGCCGTAATATGGTTCTGGTTATTCCCGATCGCAATTCCGGGACGGGAAATGGTTCTTTTCATCCTCGGGTATGTGGTTTCCGGGATTCTCCCGGTAGTTATACTCTTCGCCTGGGATGTTGCTCAGGGAAATGCGTAATGGGTCCTCACTAGTGTCATGAAAAATTAAATCTGAAACACTATCTATACTGTATCATCTCTTTAGTTATTGATTTTCTAATTAAAGTGTTGCATAATTAAGTTGTCCAGACACTAGACATGGTGAGGACCGAAGGGGAGGTGGCAAATGTGGGAATGGGAAATCTCTGCAATCTTTATCAGGGAGGATTGTTCTTTAGTGAATAATAGCACCATTTGTGCCTTTTTAAAATTCTGGTGTAGGAGAGATGGATGGATCGGGAGAGTTCTTTAAAAATAAATCTGTTTGACGATGCATCTTCCCTGCAACATAACAATGTTGTCTATCTCATTTTTGACATGGAGACAACCGGCCTACCCCGGCATCGGAATGCCACGGTGCATCACATGCAGAATTGACCTCGACTGGTACAAATCGCCTAGCTCCTCTGTGATCAGGATGGACAGGTCATCGAACACGAAACGTTCGTTGTCCGCCCGGACGGGTTTTCGATTCCTGCCCTAGTTTGACAGAAGCACACATTTTATAATGAGTAAATGTGTCTGTTGCTTTTGTTTTTGCCAAACAGTTACGAAAATATATATAAAACTATAGAAAAACTCTCATATTGGAGATCTCAAAATTAACGACCACTCTTCTTCCCGCCACCCTCTTCAAGCAGCCAGTACCACAACGGCACATACCTTATCTTCTTCCCTTCAACAAGCTCTTCGTCAAAAAGGTCCGAAGTGATTATTGTCCCCTCTTTCATTTTGAAGTTCTTCATCCCGGCAAGCAAGCCGTTTACCTCGCGTTCTTTTGTTTCCGGGTCGGACAAATTCGAGCAGACCTGTATCAGGTGGGTGGGTTTAAGTCCTTCCTTTGTTACAAAATCAACCTC
This sequence comes from uncultured Methanosarcina sp., assembly GCA_965601435.1. Taxonomy (GTDB): domain Archaea; phylum Halobacteriota; class Methanosarcinia; order Methanosarcinales; family Methanosarcinaceae; genus MTP4. The sequence continues at coordinate 5,554 of CBFCWE010000047.1, read as the reverse complement.
TAAGCCCTTCCGGTCCTGCCAGTAGTATATTTCGTTTCCGGAGTGCAGGAGCTGGATGAAGACGAGGTTCTCATATAATCTTCCGGTATCGGAGGACAGTTTGAAGGAAACAGCATTGATCATGCCCGTGTCGATGCAATATAATTTCCTGGGTTTGTTCATTTGCTGTTTCAGCGATTCATCATAATGGCTGAGTCTGAAGAGCAGGAACGCATCTTCAAGGTACGCAATATAATTGATTATCGCATCCGTGCTGAGGGAGGAATAACTGGAAAAGAGCCTTCGGAGAGAGTTGTAAGTATGCGGTTTTGCGATGTTCGATATGCAGAACAGGGCAAGGTCCTTGAATATCAGGGGATTCCTTATTCTGTGCCTTGAAATGATATCCCGGTAGATGATGTCGTCAAAGTATGACTGCAGGGTTTCCCGGTGCTGCACCGACGGATATACTATGGTCTCGGGGAATCCTCCTTTTTCCAGGTATTCGTTGAACCTGCGTTTGATAACTATCCTGTCTTCCGAGTAAGGGAGTGTTTTCAGATCAAAGCTGACTGAATGATAATCCAGGAATTCCGCAAAACTGAAGGGAAACATCCTGGTGCTCAGGTGCCTGCCTGTCAATAAAGTGGATATCTCCTGGGAAAGCAGGGATGCGTTCGACCCGCTGATTACAATCTTCACGTTCTGCATCCTGTCGTAGCTGCCTTTTACCCACCGTTCCCATGAAGGGAAGTTCTGGACCTCATCAAGGAAAAGGTACAAACGGGCTTCTTCGGAGATCTCCTGCGTTTCCCTGAAAGTTTCTATTAAAAGCTGCAGTTCATCCCCATTTAGCGGCTGCAAACGGTCATCATCAAGGTTCAGGTACAGTATATTGCTCTTCGGCACACCCCGCTCAAGCAGTTCCGAGATCAGTTGATACATATAATATGTTTTGCCGCATCTCCTCACACCCACGATGTCATTTACATGCGGAGCCGCAATGTTAACCTCATACCTGCGCTTCTGCAATGGCGGCAATACCCTTCCCTGCCACTCGATAATTGCACTTTTCAGCTTCTCCCTTGTATCCACAAAGAATAATCATGAGTTTTTTGTTTATATAGCTATCGAGTATAGTCGATAAAATACGCATATTTTGTCGTGTATAAATGATAAAATTCAGTAATTTTGTCGTATATAGACGACAGGTTTAAAAGATTATATTTTGGAAGGTTAAAACCGGGAGTATGGTTTTAGGTCGTGGGAGCTTACTAAAACCCATTGGTTTAAACGCCTCTTTATATTTCTTCCAAAAACGGAATATGCAGTCTTTTCAGATTTGATCAATGATTCACACAGAGACCTGAGCGAAAAAAACCGCTTTTGGGTTGGAGCCAAAGGCATAAAATATTACAAAGCGGACCCCATCACCGAAGAGGAGCGAAGGGAAGCGGAAGAGCTCTGGAAAGCCATGACCCTACCCGGGACAAGCAAAGGAAAAATCAAGAAATAATGGTGCGAGAAGGGCTTAATTTGTCCGCGAGCAAAATCAAATAAAACAAGGATTGAAACTAAAGATAGGTTTTATATACAAAAATCATCCCTTATTAAGTTATCTAATTAATTTAGAGAGTTTGGATAAGTTAAATATAATTTTGACAGTATAAAAACCTCCAAAAATTGGACAAATCAAAAGGGTAGGTGGTAAAAAATGAAATCAAAAATACTATTAGTACTAATTCTGACAGGCATCGTCGCACTTTCAGGCTGTACGGATATAAGTGACTCCTATAAACCTGGAAGTTTCGGAGCCACCGAAGAAGAGCAGCAGATAGTAGACGCAGTAACAGAAAAATACGGCGACATGACGGCCGATGGCGCGCCAAGGCTGCTTGAAGTAATGATGACATCATCAACACAGAACTTCATACCTGTTGATAAGGTATTGAAATACTCAAAAGATTCAGAAAAGCTCTACGCATGGTTCATCTACGACAACTTTGAATACGACGTAATAAACATAGAGTGGATCTACCTTGACAACGATTACTCGATCTACACCTTCGAATCAGAAACAGGCGAAGACTTCGGACGTGGAACATTCATACTCGAGAAGCCAGATGACGGCTGGCCACTTGGAGATTATAAGGTAATTATAAGTGGAGCAGGAGTGGAAGAATCTGTTGAGTTCGAGATAATAGACGGAGCGACAGACTCAATACCACTGGATCTGCTGGACGGTACAACAATGGGCAGCCAGCAGGCAGATTTCGGAAGCACAGGAATAACACCTGGATGGTATCTCATAGAAGTTGAAGACTACAGTGAGGTGGGCGACCGCGACACATTCAGTCTCGAATACAAAAGAGGTAATGTCCTAACTATTAAAACATCATCAGATGGCGATAAAACATTACAGATAAGAACAGTCAGTGAAGAAGCAAAAGACTTCTATGCTGCTGAAGAAGAGATTGCTATCAAAGTAAGAAAAGAAGGCGCACTAATAGCAACTGGTAACCTCGGAATGTCTGATTCGAGCCATATTAACATAGATATGGCAGATATTAGACCCGGTGGGACCACAGCAGGCGGTTATTCCCTGGAAGATGAAACATATGGGGATCTCTTCACGATGGACTGGCAAGATTCAACTGGCGACGTCAAAGAAGGCATATTCAAAGCAAATGTACCGGGAGCAAAAGCACATGGTGGATCATTTGCAATAATTTACACATACTACAATGGCGAAATATACGGAACAAAATACATTTACGAATGGAGAGAGTAATTCTCTACCATTCCTTTTTTCTTTTCTTTTAGATTTCCATAAAACTGAGTGGGCAGATCAGTCTCTTGACTTTTAAGAACAAAAAGCAATAGCATACGCTTTAGGGTTAATGAAAAGAGATAGAAATGTGGTCACAAGGTATGAAGTTTTGAGTACATCGGTGTCCGCGAGCAAAATCCACTAAAACAAGGATTGAAACAGCCTCTCCGATGAATGAGTATCGATTACTTGTACAGTCCGCGAGCAAAATCCACTAAAACAAGGATTGAAACAGAGAGTTCTTAAGGAAAACGGAAGCTTGTATATTTTGTCCGCGAGCAAAATCAACTAAAAAGGGGATAAAACACCTATACTCTCATTTCAATTTTTTAAGGAAAAGCCGTCCGCCTCGCTTCGCTCTGCGGCAGGTGAGAGCCCCGGTACCCAAAAAGCAATCCGAAAAAGGAACACAATGATATTCTTAATGGCAGGTAAACTGAGTTTAACCACACGATGTTAATGAGAACCATTTTTTCTATTTAGTCAGCTTTTCCACTATCAAAAGAAAGTTTACTTTAGCAGTAGCTCCCATGAGTTGAAATGTAGGTTTAACATTGGGAATAATCGTCACAACTTCTCCTTCTAGATTATTCAAAAATTGCTCTAATCTCGCCTGGTCCTTATCCATGTCGATGCCGAATCGATGTACTCTGTATTTTATTATAGTCATAATATCACCCAACTATGTTATTTTTATAAGTATTCCATTTTATTCAACCGCTCAGCAACATTAAATTTGTCATTTTTATATGCATTTGCCTCTTATTACTAACAATTATTGGTTTTTCAATTTCTTATACAGGTAAAGTGAGGTGTGCAGATGCATTAAACAAACCGGAATACTGGAGAGAATAAGAATCCAGTAAGCTAATAGAACCCCGGTGTCGAGGTCTCGAAACCAAATTTCCCGCTCCCCTGCCTCGTATAAAAAAAGGTGTTGAGATACTTGTATTCTCGTTTATTCTCGTTTATTCTCTTTTTCTTTTTTATTTTCCTGAAAAGCCGTCCGCCTCGCTTCGCTCTGCGGCAGGTGAGAGCCCCGGTACTCAAAAAGCAGTCCGAAAAAACCAGGGATTTAAACATATAAGATGTCGGCTTACTACCATAGTAACGAATTAGCCGAGGAACCATGCCGGAAGACAATGTGCAGGAAGAGGTCCACTACGACAAAGACGGCCGGGAATATTTCATCGGAAAAGAGGACCCAGACGAGGACCCGGAAAGGGAAAGCCGTTTCTGTGCGACGGCCGAAGGTGTAAAATTTTACAAAGCAGACCCCATCACCGAAGAAGAGCGCAGGGAAGCGGAGGAGATCTGGAATGCTATGAGCCTGCCCGGGACCATCAAAGGAAAAATCAAGAAATAATGGTGCAGGAAGCGTGTAATAATGTCCGTGAGCAAAATCCACTAAAAGTGTGTCCCAGAGCTGCTAAAATGGCACATTAAGGACAGATAACCCTTTTTGCACAGTTAAAAAAGCTAAAAATTAGTATTAGGAAACATGAGATACATGTTTCCGTTGGCATTCTTAATATCATGGTATAAATATGGATAAGTCAAAATTAAATACTATCTCAAAAAGCATACCTAAATCGATAGCAAAAACCATGTCAATTTTCACCTCTTATTAATTGCTCTTTTTCTATGAGGTGTTTTAAGAACGCAAAGTATTTAATTATTTTTGCATGTTAAACTGTTGCAATGTGAGAATAAATATTACCAAAACTTATACCAGGATTCGCGATCAAAATCCACGAAAAAAAGGATTGAAAAACTCCGTATACTTAAATTGAACTGCAAATATTGAGAAAATTGTTAGAGGAACATTATGTTTAAAACAAGAATATTCCCCCCTGATAACGCCTGTCGTTAGGCGGCAGCTCCACCTGTCCAGCTGATTCGAGAGTGAGATCCGTAAAAACAGGGAGTGAAACTTTATTGGTTTATTCCACTTCTATTTCCAGGCCACCAATGAATCCGGCTGCTACATTATATATCAGCGCTGTGATTACACCGCCAACGAAACCTAAAATTCCGTAGAAGATGGGTACTGTTATGATAGCTCCTGCCCCGAACAGCAGACCTGCTAACGCTCCCTCGTTTCCCATCAAGGAACCCATTCCCAGGGACATGAGAGTTATTATAGCTCCGAATATAAAGCCCATTATTGCGTAAATCGCTCCAAAGATCTTTCCAAGTGATAACACACCGATTTTAGTAATATGTCTTGTCGCCACAATACAAACCTCTTTAAATAGTGAGGTATATGATGCCGAGAAAATATAAAAAGTTATTCAACATGTTTTTGTTGTCAGGTTGTTTTGCTATTTACCAGATATTTGCCAAATAGAACTATAGATGAAACTTGTATATCCCTCAAGGCGACACGTCTGGTATTATGGATTCTGTCCATGAAGTATGGTTTGATTCTACATGGATTGGAATTGAAGAGGAAAAAATAGATTATTTTAAAACCTGAAAAGAAAATCCACCCTCTTAAGATGGGGGGATGCTTCCCGAAATGAAATTTACGGGCTTGTCGCAAGGAAAATTGATGGGAAAGCAGGGCTCAGGAGGAAAGGTTATCTGGTCTTTGATCTTGAAGACCTCGAAAAGGCAGTAACTTGCTGAAAAACCCGACAACTTTTTTTAGAATCTCATTTCCTGCTTCCCTACTTCTTCCTGCTCTATACTTCTTCCTGCTCTATACTTCTTCCTGCTCTATACTTCTTCCTGCTCTATACT
>CBFCWE010000046.1:0-31371 GCA_965601435.1 uncultured Methanosarcina sp. | reverse complement strand
ACGGTCCCGGCAAAGGGCACAAAGACAATTTCCTACAGGGTGGAAAGGCGGTTTTGATTAAGCAACAATTGGTCCGCTTGAGCGAAGCGAAACGGACCGCGCACTGCAGAGCCGCAACTCTGCTGGAACATCTCTTCGGGCAGTGGGAAATCCTGGAAAGTTCCGATGAATATGAAACAATCGATGCTTTCACCGTTGAATTCAGGGTGACGGTCCCTGCAAAGGGCACAAAGACAATTTCCTACAGGGTGGAAAGGCGGTTTTGATTAAGCAACAATTGGTCCGCTTGAGCGAAGCGAAACGGACCGCGCACTGCAGAGCCGCAACTCTGCTGGAACATCTCTTCGGGCAGTGGGAAATCCTGGAAAGTTCCGAAAAATATGAAAAAATCGATGCATTCACCATCGAGTTCAGGGTAACGGTCCCGGCAAAGGGCACAAAGACAATTTCCTACAGGGTGGAAAGGCGGTTTTAAGGCTTTTAACCGTTTTTTAAAATAAGCGATTAATGTTTCAAAAGGCTTGATTGGAAAAGTAAGATTGATTGGAAAGATAGTGCTAAGTTTTCCGGCGTGCTGGAAAAATCCATATGCAGCCGCCGGGAACTATTTGAAAATTGATATAAAGATTGATGAAAGGTTCCTAAAATAATGGAAGGTGAAAAGGAGTTTGTAAGTCCAGTTACAGAAGAGTTCTGTAACCTGGATCTTTTCACATTATCCTTCGAGTACGATCTCGATGTTGATGTCTTTTGGGACCTGGATCCTCATGAGCTGGCGAAGTGCCCTTTCGTCGGCTGCGATGTCGATGAGCCGCTTATGCACCCGCATTTCCCAGTGATCCCAGGTTGCGGTTCCGTCGCCACTTGGACTCTTCCTTGTGGGAACGACCAGCTTCTTTGTTGGAAGTGGTACGGGCCCGGAGATGCTTACACCTGTCCGTTCTGCGATGGATTTTACCTGGTTACAGACTCCGTCCAGATCCGTAGGACTGATGCCTGACAATCTAATTCTAGCTTTCTGCATACTTTTTTCTCCTTATAAAAATAAAAAAAGGAGAGTGTTTATTTCTGCTTAACACTCATGCACATACCGGCGGCAATGGTCATACCCATGTCGCGGATGGCGAATCTGCCGAGCTGCGGAATTTCCTTTACAGGCTCCATGACCATCGGCTTTGTCGGCTTGATTGTGACGATTGCTGCGTCTCCGGCCTTGATGAAGGTCGGGTTCTCTTCCTTAACCTGCCCGGACTTGGGGTCCAGCTTCTTGTCAAGGGAAATCAGCTGGCATGCGGTCTGGGAAGTGTGGGCGTGGAACACAGGGGTGTATCCTGCAGTGATTGCGGAGGGGTGCTGGAGGACCACGATCTGGCCCACGAACTCGTCAGCAACGGATGGTGGGTTGCTCACAAGACCACAAACATCTCCTCTGCGGACGTCACTCTTGCCAATACCACGGACGTTCCAGCCGATGTTGTCCCCGGGGACTGCCTGCGGAATTTCTTCGTGGTGCATCTCAATGGACTTGACTTCTCCTTCTACTCCACCAGGCATGAAGACGACTTTGTCTCCCTTCCTCATGATACCGGTCTCGACTCTGCCCACAGGCACGGTACCGATACCGGAGATGGTGTATGCATCTTCCACAGGGATCCTGAGCGGGAGGGTGTCCGGCTTTTCGGGCATCTTGAGCTCATCGAGAGCCTGCATGATTCCGGGGCCCTTGTACCAGGTGGTGTTCTCACTGGCCTTTGTGATGTTGTCGCCCTCGAAAGCGGAGGTCGGGATGAAGGGGATGTCCTTTGGCTTGAAGCCGATCATCTTGAGAAGTTCGGAGACCTGGGCCACGACTTCCTTGTACCTGTCCTCGCTATAGTTCACGGCGTCCATCTTGTTCACGGCGACTATGAGCTGGTTGATACCAAGGGTCCTGGAAAGGAAGATGTGTTCCCTGGTCTGGGCCATTACACCATCAGGAGCTGCGACCACAAGGATTGCGGCATCTGCCTGGGAGGCACCGGTGATCATGTTCTTAACGAAGTCACGGTGGCCTGGACAGTCCACGACTGTAAAGTAATACTTTGCGGTGTCGAACCTCTTGTGAGCGATATCGATTGTGATACCTCTTTCACGCTCTTCCTTAAGAGAGTCCATGACCCATGCGAAGGCGAAAGATTCCTTACCCTTCTCTTTTGCTTCTGCCTTGTACTTCTCGATAACGTGAGCCGGAACAGCACCGGCTTCATACATTAAACGACCCACAAGGGTGGACTTTCCGTGGTCAATGTGACCAATGACTGCTAAGTTCATGTGTGGTTTTTCTGCTGCCATATTAAATTCTCCTGTAATGGATGAGTTTCATTGCTATATCATGTAATTACTATATTAACGTCACTCTTGATTAGAGGTGGATCTTTGTGAATTACCAGTTGCCTGGGATGTTTTTCCCCCATTATAGACATACTTCGGTTTAAAGCTTTCTCCTTTAAGGGGAAAAGCGGAAAAATTCCGCTTCACATCCCAAGGAAATCAGAAGCCCTTGGAAGTTCCTTCTTCAGGCCTTTCCTTTCCCTGATCTGGGCCACGATTTCTACCATGATGTTGGTAGGTACGATCTCAAAGCCTCCGAATTCCGTGCTCCACATGGCACGCCCTTCGGTTGCAGACCTGATTTCCCCGGCGAACCCGAACAACTCGGCCACAGGCACCCTGGACTCGATAATAGCCAGGTCACCTTCGGTGGTCATGTTCATGATCAAGCCGCGGCGGCCCTGCAGTTCCTTGGTAGCTCCGCCCATGTTAAGCTGGGGGACCTGGACAAAGACCTTCTGGTAGGGCTCGAGTAAGCTGTCTTCTGCAAGAAGCAAACTTGCCTGGATAGCCTGTCTGGAAGCCGGGATGACCTGAGCAGGACCCCTGTGGATTGCGTCTTCGTGAAGTTTTGCGTCCACAAGCACACATTTAACGTTTGCCACGGGTTCCCTGGAAAGCGGACCTGCCTTCATAACTTCTTCAAACCCGTCGAGCACCAGTTCCATGGTTTCATTCAGGTACTGGATACCCTTGGTCATGTCGATGAAGATGTTTGAACCGTAGATTCCGGCAATTTTCTTTGCCTGATCCTTGTCCATGCCGACAGCCATGAGTTTTTCCCTGCGTTCGAGTTCGGGCATGCGCATGGAAATATCGCCGGACTTGATAAGCTCAACAGTGGCATCGTCAAGGGGTTCCACATAGATATAGAACCTGTTGTGCCTGTTAGGGGACTTTCCTTCCACGGGTTCGGTTTTCTGCTTGATGGTTTCCCTGTAAACCACAATAGGCTGACTGGTGGTGATTTCCACGTTCTTGTCCCTTTCGATCCTGTGGCCGATGACTTCGAGGTGGAGTTCTCCCATCCCTGCCATCAGGTGTTCCCCGGTTTCCTCGTCAAGGGTGATCTGAAGGGTAGGGTCTTCCTTTGCGACCTGCCTGAGGACTTCCACAAGCTTGGGAAGGTCCTTTGTGTGCTTGGCTTCCACGGCCACGGTCACCACAGGCTCGCTTACGTGCCTGATACTCTCGAAGGGGATCATGCCGTCAAGGGTAGTAACAGTGGAACCGACGAACGCCTCTTTCAGGCCCGTAACTGCGGCAATGTTTCCTGCAGGGATCTTTTCCACTTCAAGCCTTTCGGGGCCCATAAAGATTCCTACCTGCTGGACCCTGCTTTTCTTGGCAGTGCCTGAGGTGTAGACTTCCAGCCCACGATAAAAGGACCCACTAAAGAGCCTTCCGGTTGCGACTTCTCCTGCATGGGGGTCCATGGAAATGTCCGTTACCATGAAGGCAAGGTCTCCGTCTGCGTCTGCGTGGGCCATGGACTTCCCGATATCGGTACTTTCATCCCCGTGCCAGATGACCTTTACCCTGTCCTTCTGGGCTTCAATCGGGTTTGGAAGGTAGCGAATTACCATGTCAAGGACAGCTTCGTGCAGGGGGCAATTATCTGCCAGGGCTTTCATGTCCTCAGCCTTACAGTAATCATAGACGTCCTTAAAGGAGATACCGGTCTTCTGCATCATGGGCACGCTGATGGCCCAGTTGTAAAGAGCTGATCCGAAGGCTACGGTCCCGTTTGCTGCGTCAACCCTCCAGCCTGCCTTGAACTTCTCCTCGTTCATGCTCTTGATCAGCTTGTTAACGTGATCGATGAGCTTTCCGAGGCGGACCTGCATTTCCTGGGAGTCCACCTGCAGCTCATTGATGAGCCTGTCAACCTTGTTGATGAAGAGTACGGGTTTTACGTGTTCCCTGAGGGCCTGCCTCAGCACGGTTTCGGTCTGGGGCATGGTGCCTTCTACGGCGTCCACGACCACCACAGCGCCGTCCACGGCTCTCATGGCACGTGTAACGTCCCCACCGAAGTCAACGTGCCCCGGAGTGTCGATCAGGTTGATCAGGTAGTCTTCTTCCTGGTAAGTGTGAACCATTGATACGTTGGATGAATCAATGGTGATTCCGCGTTCCTGTTCTTCCTCGTCGGAATCCATGAATAGCTGTCTGCCGGCAAGCTCCTTGGAAATCATGCCCGCGCCTCCCAGCAAGTTGTCACTTAATGTTGTTTTACCGTGGTCGATGTGAGCAACGATTCCGATGTTTCTGATCCTTTCGGGATCAGCCATAAGCGTTGTCACACGCTCGACCATTTTCTTCCTTCGTCCCATGCTAATACCTTTTGTAAACAGATATTTGGATTTAGTTTAAATTGATAAATATGAAAACGGGGAAACCCCCGTAGAAATGATTAACGGGCTGCCTTTGAAACTCTTTCCTTTGCGTCTTTCCTGTTGATGGAGAAACACTTTGCATCGCGGTTTGCGGCTCCGATGATTTCGGAAGCCAGGCATTCTGCGGCCGAGCGCTTGGACTTGAAAGAAGCATTTTTTGTGCCCATGCTAATGTAGCGAAGAGCCGTGTCAACACGCCTCTGAGGAGCTGTGTCCACTGCTTTTGGCACGGAGATCCCACCGTACTTGAGCCTGACAACTTCTTCCCTGGGGCCTGCGTTGCCAATGGCGTCTACAAGGACCTGGATCGGGTTCTGCTGGGTCTTCTTGTTAATGATATCAAAGGCTTCTTCTACGATCTTGAGAGTCATCTGCTTTTTGCCGGTGTTTTGCTCTGACCTCATGATGTTATTGACAAGGCGCTCCACGATGGAAATATCGGACTTGTTAAACTGCTGCCTTGCATGTCTCCCGCTGCTGTGGGGGACAATGACCGGAGTAAGGCCTACATAGCGCTTAATCCCGGGATCTTTGATCTCTACTTCGGAAGAGTCCCATTTGCCGAAAATCTTATACAAAACCAATCATCTCCTCGGTTTTTCCATTCTGCCAATAACCATCTCGTGTAAGCACACGTTGTTTACGGCAGTAACCTTAAAGCGTACTCCGGGAATATCACCCATTGCACCACCCATGCGTCCGCCGATCCTTTCAACGGTCACTTCATCGTGTTCATCGATAAAGTTCACTGCCCCGTCACCCGGACAGAAAGCAGTTACCTGACGCCCGTTCTTGATGAGCTGGATCCTTACGCATTTCCGGATAGCAGAGTTAGGCTGCTTTGCTTCAATTCCTACCTTCTCCAGTACAATACCCCTGCCCTGAGGTGCTCCACCAAGGGGGTCGGCTTTCACGTTCAGGTTAAGAACACGCCTGCTGTAGTTACTGTCTTTCCAGCGGGCGTCTTTCCTGGCCTGCTTAAGTATATGAGCTGCATATTTTCCGTTTGCCATACTTAATTCTCCGAATTTAAATGATTGATTTAATTTTCCTTCTAAGCAATTAGTGCCGAAATTTGTCCTCAACGCCGGTTGAAATGATCAAAGTAAACTGAAAATTTATGTGCTGAATATTTATGTGGAATTACTACAGGATTACATCGTCAATATCATGGTGGCGGCGAGCAAGCATTTTCACTTTTTCAATGTTTCTGCCGCTGCGTCCGATGGCAAGCCCCTTCTCCTTATTGGGTACCTCTACATAAGCTAATCGCTTGCCATTTTTGTTTACAATGTTTACCGAACTGACAGATACGGGCCCGAACGCGTTCTTTATAAATGTGACCTGATCCTCTGAGTATTCCACAAGTTCGATGGGCTTGTCCAGGGCTTTTTTAACGCGGTTGATATTTTCGCCGTTCTTGCCTATGGCAAGTCCCATGTCACCCTGCTTTACGACGCATACGAGCCGTTCCTCTTCTATGATGCAGTCGAGGATATTGGCCCGGGTCATATTTTCAAATAGTGCAATGTACTGGATGGTGTTCGCCGTAAGTTTTATTTCACCCAAAACGCTGCAACTCCTTTCATCAAGCTGTAACTGCCAGGATCTCGGATTCTCCTGCGTCAAGGATTGCCATTGCGGCAATCGTGAAGGGCTTTCCGCAGACAGGTCCCAGTTCTACACTGGTGCCGCCGTATTCGAGAATAGGGACATTTGTCGTCTGGAGTTTCGTCTTTACGTTTTCAGGACAGTTTGATGCAAGCACTACTAATTTTGCACTGCCATCTACCGCTGCATCGATGGTCAGGTTGCTTCCAATGATAACCTTTCCTGTTTTCACAGCCTTAATCAGGGATTTATCAACATTAATCTTCATTTTCATCAACTCTATCTCAGATTAGCTCGTCTACTCAATCTCATTCTCAATAAAGATTTCCAAGCTCGGTGAATATCTGGTACTCTTAATACTTGATTCCTTATATCTATTTTCTGGTTATGGGGTACCCGGCTCTATACAGGAATCATATTAGTATCAGATATTACATTGGAAATCTGAAGGCCCTCAGAAGGGAAATCCGGGCTTATAGCCCCTTCAGACCCCGCATTCGTCTTCAATTTTGAATATTTCTTCCTTCTTTCTGCTGACAAGGTGGACGTCTCCGGTACCCATCCGGATAGGCTGGCCGACAATGATGTTTTCAGTAACACCCTTGAGTTGATCCACGTCCCCGCGCATCCCGGCATCCAGCAGATGACTGACCGTAACTTCAAAAGCCGCACGTGCAAAGACACTGGCCTTTTCACCGGAAATGCCGTGCCTTCCGATCTGTTTCACTTCCCCATCACAGGTCATGAGGTCAGACACCAGCATGATGTGGCGAATGTCCACGGTAAGTCCCTGTTCCCTGAGGGTGTCGGTGGCTTCCTTGATGATCGAATTCCTGGCGGCCTCGATTCCCAGCACCTCATAGATCTCATTGATGTTGTTGGTACTGGTTCTTGTCCTGTCCACACCTTCGAACTGAAGCACCTCGCGAAGAGCCGAACCTTCGGTGTAAAGGGTATACTCTTCCCCTTCTTTCCTGACAACAACCCTTTTGATCCCCTCAATTCCTTTCAGGGTGACGTTGTGGATGTTCTTTGCAAGCTGGAGGAGTTCCCTATAGGACGGCTCGCTGGGGGTTATAATGATCTGATTATCGATTTCCGGGGAGATACTTACCATTACGTTCAGTTCCTCACTGAACTTTTCCTTTATGTGTTCGATGGTAATATTCCTGCCTTCCATAGCCTTTTCATGCATGTCGATGATGAGCTTCATCTGGGAGAGGTCAGTGGTCACGTCCGCAATATGGTCGATCCTGGTAGCTTCGATCTCCCAGGCAAGAATCCTTGTTTTCTCCCTGTTATAGGCGTAATCGTCCGCATTTTCCTTGGAAAGAGCAATCGTCATCATCGGGGTGCTCGGAATCTTCCGGGCGTCCACGATTTCGATCAGGCGGGGCAGACCCAGGGTAACATTAATTTCAGCCACACCCGCATAGTGGAAAGTACGCATGGTCATCTGGGTACCCGGTTCCCCTATGGACTGGGCGGCAACTACCCCTGCAGCATCACAGGGCTCGATGCACGACTCTTTGTATTCTTCCATGACCTGCTCTATTATTTCTTCCATTTCCTTCTTGCTTACCCCGGCATTGAGCGCGTCATTCCGGAGGTTCTTCATTATGTTTGAAGGGAGAGGAAGGTCTTTAGTCATGCTTTCGATCGTGGTTTCGCTGATACTCATTCAGCCGCCTCCTTGTTCATAACAGAGCGGATAATCCGCTGGATCGCATCGGGTTTGCTAAAATCACTCTTTGTGGGGTCGATCCCATCTTCTCCGTACTTGAACTGCACAAGCACGCCTCGAGTGTCCCTGACCGTGAGGTCGTAATGGACTTCAAGGTCCTGGAGGGCATTAACAAGCCTGCGCTGGAGGTACCCTGACTGGGAAGTCCTGACCGCAGTGTCCACAAGCCCTTCCCTACCACCAATGGCGTGGAAGAAATATTCTGTGGGGTTCAGCCCGCTCTTGTAACTTGCCTTGACGAAACCGTGAGCATCCGAACCCAGGTCCCCTGCTTCAAAGTGAGGGAGTGTCCTGCCTGCGTATCCTCTGCGAATGCGCTCACCACGCACTGCCTGCTGCCCCACACAGGCTGCCATCTGGGTCAGGTTCAGGATAGAACCTCTGGCACCTGAACGGGCCATGATAACTGCCGAGTTCTCAAGCCCCATATGGCTGTCTGCTATGTTCCCGGTCTCGTCCCTGGCTTTACCGAGTTTTTGCATGATGCTCATCTCGATAGTTTCGTCCAGGGTCCTTCCGGGGAGGGGTTCGAGTTCCTTGTTCTCATAGGACCTGATAAGGTTTTGAACGGCATCCTCAGCTGTGCCGAGGACTTCGTTGATCTGGATCCTTGCTTCCTTGGGGATATCTTCGTCAGCGATCCCGAAACTCAGACCGGTCCGCATGATTGCCCGGATTGCAAGCTTGGTCATGTCGTCTATGAACTTAGCCCCGGCTTCGGCACTGACCTCTTTGATGATCCTGTCCTGGATTTTTCCTTTGAACGCCCCGATGGCTGCCTCGTCGATAGTACCTTTGATGAGGTTACCGTCGCGGATTACCACATAGGCATCGTTCGGGCATTCCTCTTCCTGGCAGACATCACAGTGCGAACAGACCTGAGCCGGGAATCCCATGTTAAGGGCTTCGGGCAGGATCTGGCTGAAAATCTGTTTTCCTGTCCAGAAAGGTATCCCGTTTTCATCGTGACCAGCCGGATCGGGCAGTTCGTGAGCTTTCGCTTTCCTGAGGATGTCAAAGGCGTCCTTCGCAGAGATGTGATTCTCAAAACGGGTCAGCAGGAAAAGCCCCGAGATGTGGTCGTGGATCCCGCCGATAATGGGACCTCCGAAACGGGGGGAGAGGATATTTTCCTGAACCCTCATGAGGATCTTTGCCTCGGCCCTGGACTCTTCGGTCTGGAGGGCGTGCATGTTCATCTCGTCCCCGTCAAAGTCAGCATTGTAAGGGGGACAGACTGCAGGGTTGAGCCTGAAGGTTTTATTCGGGAGCACCTTGACCGAGTGAGCCATGATACTCATCTTGTGCAGGGACGGCTGCCTGTTGAAAAGCACGATGTCCCCATCTTTTAGCTGGCGTTCCACCATCCAGCTATACTCGATTTTCTCTGCCAGGTCTTCCTTGTTGATCTCGGTAACCTTAATGCGCCGCCCATCGGGCCTGAACACGTAGTTTGCCCCGGGGTGAATCAGAGTCCCGTTCCGGATATAAACCTTGAGCTGCTCAATGTTCCTGGGAGTTACGATTACAGGGACTGTCAGGATCCTTGCGATGGGAATCGGAACCCCGACTTCGTTGATGCTCAGGTTCGGGTCAGGAGAAATCACGGTACGAGCCGAGAAGTTTACACGCTTACCCGAAAGACTGCCCCTGAAACGGCCTTCCTTTCCTTTCAGACGCTGGGAAAGGGTCTTTAAGGGCCTTCCGGACCTGTGCCTTGCCGGGGGAATCCCGGAGACAGAGTTGTCAAAGAAAGTAGTAACGTGGTACTGCAGAAGCTCCCAGAGGTCTTCAATGATCAGCTGGGGCGCACCTGCTTCCCTGTTTTCCTGGAAGCGCTGGTTGATCCTGATGATGTCCACAAGCTTGTGGGTCAGGTCGTCTTCACTGCGCTGCCCGGATTCAAGGGTAATGGAAGGCCGCACCGTTACCGGGGGAACGGGCAGGACGGTAAGGATCATCCATTCGGGTCTTGCGTTATTGGGGTCCATCCCGATGACCCGGATGTCCTCGTCCGGAATGTTTTCGAAGCGGTCCCTGATCTCAGTGGGGGTTAGCTTCTCCCCGTTTTCAAGGTACTCGCTGGGCTTTTCGAACTTGATGTCAAGCTGTTCCTCATTACAGTAGGGGCAGGTCTTGACTTTGCTTGCTTCCTTGTAGACCTCATTGATAAGGTCATCAGGCCTGTGCCCGATTTCTTCAACAGCTGCCAGCTGCTCCAGGAAATGCTGTTTTTGTGCGGGGTCCAGCAGGATCCGGCTGCATTTCCGGCAGGATGCCCTGAGCAGCTTTCGAATGATCTTGTTAAACCCTACGTGTACAACAGGAGCCACAAGTTCGATATGCCCGAAGTGTCCCGGGCATTCTCCTGCTCTCCCGGAACAGGTCTTGCAGCGAAGCCCCGGGTCGATGACCCCGAGTTTCGTGTCCATGAGTCCCATGTCAATAGGGAACCCGTCATCATCATAGGTATCTGCCGTGATGATCGGGGTTGCACTCATCTTCCGGACTTCTTTCGGGGACATTAAGCCAAACTTAATAGCAGAAATTCTTTTCGGAATTGGAGGGACGTTTGCCATATTTTCACCTCACCTCATACCGCATCTTCCAAATTGAGCCTGGGTGCAACACCCAGGGACTTGATTTCGTCCAGTAACAGTTTGAATGCGTAGCTCATCTCCACAGGGTAGATATCCGTGTCAGCCCCGCAGGCAGCACAGAAAGAGACGTTCCTTTGCTTGTCAAAAGTTGCTATCATACCGCAATGAGAGCAGACAAGTTCCACAACCTTGTCCGACTCGTCCAGCAGCCTTTCTTTCAGGGACATGGCAGCCCCGTGCCCTACCAGCACGTCACGCTCCATTTCTCCGAACCTCAGACCTCCTTCCCTTGCCCTACCTTCGGTGGGCTGGCGGGTAAGCACCTGCACGGGACCGCGGGAACGGGCGTGCATCTTGGAAGTAACCATGTGGTGCAGTTTCTGATAAAGGATTACTCCAACAAAGACATCAGCAGGGATCATTCTGCCGGTTGCGCCATCGTAGAATACCTCTTTACCGGTATGGGCAAAACCGTGGCTTTTCAGAGCGTCCCTTAAGTCTTCTTCATTTTCTCCGGAAAAGGCTGTAGCGTCCACCCTTCTGCCTTCCATGGACCCGACTTTTCCCCCGATCATTTCAAGCACGTGCCCGACAGTCATACGGGAAGGAATGGCATGCGGGTTGATCATAAGGTCGGGAGACAGACCCGATTCCGTGAAGGGCATGTCGGCGATCGGGACTTTCAGCCCTATAACTCCTTTCTGCCCGTGCCGGGATGCAAACTTGTCCCCGATATCCGGGATCCTCTCGTCCCTGACCTTGACTTTGGCAAGGCGAGTCCCGTTGATGGATTCTGTAAGAATGACTGTGTCCACGATTCCCTTTTCGTTGGACCGCATGGTAATCGAACTTTCCCTCCGCTGCTCCACGGCAATCCCGAATTCCGAAGGCTCTTCCAGGAACCTCGGGGGACTGGTCTTTCCGATAAGCACGTCGTTAGGGCCCACAGGGGTCTCAGGGTTTACAAGCCCGTCAATGTCCAGGTTCGCATAGGCATCTGCACTGCGAGCTCCACGGAATTCAGAGTCGGGAATCTCGAACTTGTCTTCCTGGCCGCCCGGGTATCTCCGTTCTTCACCCTCAAATGTCCTGAGGAAGTGACTTCTTCCGAGGCCTCTATCAATTGACCCCCTGTTGAAAATCAGGGCATCTTCAATGTTGTACCCCTCATAGGAAAGGATTGCCACCACAAAGTTCTGGCCTGCAGGCCTGTCATCAAAACCTATGGCTTCACAGGTCCTTGTCCTTGTCATTGCCCTCTGTGGGTAGTGCAGGACGTGGGCACGGGTATCGGGCCGGAGTTTCTGGTTCGCCGTGGAAACCCCGATACACTGCTTGATCATCGCTGCCCCCATTGTGTTACGCGGGGAAGCGTTGTGTTCCGGATGCGGGACCATCCCCGTGCAGATCCCGAGCATGAGTTCGGGATCAAGTTCCATGTGGGTATGCCTTTCGTTCAGGTGGGACTCGTAGAGGGAAATGTAGGCGTTTTCCTCTTCCTCAGCGTCCAGATACTCCACACAACCTTCCTTTACCAGGTCCTCAAAGCTGATTTCTTTATTCCTCAGTTTCACAATCTGCTCTTCCGTAACCAGTGGAACCCCGTTTTCCACAACTACCAGAGGCCTTCTGGCCCTTCCCATATCGGAGCTTATGACTACTTCCCTGGTGTTGTCGTTCAGGGCTATGTTGACCTGCTTGGAGATGAAACCCTGACGTCTCATTTTTCGGAGTTCTTCCACCAGTTCCGCAGGGTTGTCATGGGTTCCGACAAGCTCTCCGTTGATGAATACTTTTGCTTTAGTCATTTAATATCGACCCGCCTTCTTCCAGGTTATCGCCCGAATAATCCAAATAATCGTCATCTTTAAACTTGTCCCCCTCGGGCACTACTTCCAGCTCTTCTACGACCTCTTCTTCAAATTCGGAAATTTCCAGATCAAGGGCTGCAGGCACCTCGGGTACCTTGATGACTACAGGCTCGACGTTGAAGTCATAGAGTATTTTCTTTATGCTGTCGATCTCTTCCGTGCCCGTGGACAGCTCCACCATCTGGGCGAAGTTCTTCACCAGTCCACAGTTGGGACCTTCGGGAGTCTCAGAGGGACAGAGCCTTCCCCACTGAGTAGGGTGCAGGTCTCTGGCTTCAAAGTGAGGCTGAGCCCGGGAAAGCGGGGAGATTACACGCCGCAGGTGAGAAAGGGTAGAAATATAGTCGTTCCTGTCAAGGAGCTGGGAAACCCCGGTCCTCCCCCCGACCCAATTTCCGGTTGCCAGGGGGTGCTGCAGGCGGTCTGTCAGGACGTCTGCCCGGACAATTGTAGCTACGTTGAGTTCCCTGTTCCTCATGTTTGCGCGCTCTAGCTGGTACTTGATGTCCCTTGCCAGCCGGTTGAAGGATACCCTGAAGAGGTCTTCCATCAGGTCTCCCGCAAGTTTCAGCCGTTTGTTGGCATAGTGGTCCTTGTCGTCTTGAGCCCTTTTGCCAAGCGCCAGTTCGAAGCAGGACTCTGCCATCCTTGCCAGGAAATGAGCCTTTGGGATCCTGTCGGTCATGTCGTTCCCAAGGTGGGGGAAGAGATACCTGTCAATAACGTAGTTTGCCCTCTTGATCTGGTATTCCTTGGCTTGCCCCGCTGCAACCCTCGCCCCTATCTTTTCGATTGCTTCTTGCTGGGTCTCGACTTCGGCTTCTTCAAGGTTTTCCAGCATGAACTTGATGATCTCCGGATCACTTGAAACTGCGTTTACGATGTCTTCGTCAGTAACAACGCCGAGAGCCCGCATCAGGGTGATGAAGAATACCCTTCCAGAAATAGAAGGGAAGGACACTTCAAGCAGGGATTTTCGGCCTCTTTCCACGATTACGAGGGCTCTGTACCCCCGCTTCTGGGAGAAGACCTTTGCAACTTCGATGTTGTCGCCGTAGCGTTCCCCGTACTCCACAAGAATCTTGTTCGGGGCAAGGTCTTCAAGGGTCATGACAACTCTTTCAGTCCCTCCGATGATGAAATACCCCCCAGAGTCAAGGGGATCTTCACCATAGCGGACCTTTTCGGAATCGCTCAGTCCAAGGAGGTTACAAATCTTTGACTTGGTCATAACAGGGAGTTGCCCGATTTTTGCCTCCAATACCTCGGATTCAATCCCTTCCTTGACAACACTCATCTCCAGGTAAAGGGGACCAGAGTAAGAGAGGTTCCGGAGTCTGCCTTCGTTGGGGTAAAGTTTCTCGATTGCCCCATCGGCTTCCTTCACCACCGGATGCTCTACCCGGATCCTACCAAGTTTGAGATAGGTGTCCTCAATGTCCGTTTCTATTATATTCTGCTCATCAATGATCTTCTGCAGCCCATGATCTATGAATTTGTTGAATGAGTCGATATGGTGCTGCACTATCTTATCCCGTGTAAAATAAGCCTGCGACAGTATACTGTTATCTAAAGCGATGATAGCACCCTCTTTGCATTAAGTTGCGGTGAAAATCGATAATCAATAATTTTCCAAATTTTGTGAACAGCCTATGAATATTCATTCAGTAAGGCCGGCGCATTGATTCAAAAAGGTGTATAAATATGGAAAATTTAAATTACGTAACTGTTAAACTCCCCCGAAATCACTCAATTACGAGCCTGTAATAGTCTGCCTCCCCTGCAGTATGACTCTTTTTCGCAATCTTTACAACTTCCCCTACTGTGGCTCCTATCTCCTTTATAACAGGGTCCTGAACTTTAATTTTTGGCAGTTGCTCCTTTTCAATGGAATACTTGCTTAAAACAGACTTTAACTCACCCTCAGACATGATCTCATGTTTAGGGACTAACTCATGGTCGAGCAGACTGAATTTTATCAAATCCTTTCCTCCAAAAACAAAACGTATCAAAAAGCATTGCCCAAGCATACCCTCACGGATGGCCGTTCCGGTGGGTTTTAGCGTAATTTGGCTAGTGAAGTATGGCGAGCCCGTAGGGATTTGAACCCTAGGCCGTCTGGTTAAAAGCCAGACGCTCTGCCTGACTGAGCTACGGGCCCCTTCTGTTTATTCAGATACTGACATTCCAACGGCGTCCAAAGCACATTTTTCCCCGAGATCGAGGTGTACTTCTCACACCGGTGCAACCCTCTAATTATAGCTATTGTATATATAGTTTTTGATGGTTTGGACATTATTTTACGGATTTAATTGATTTGAGTACAAATATATTAGTCAAGTTTGAATTTTTATCCCGATTTTCGGCCCTTTTGCTGGAAAGTTATAAGTAAGAGAATTTTCACTTTTTATAAAGTAGGCCCAAGAAAACGAGATGATTTTTTACATGTCCTTGTGAACGAATGTGTCTGGCCCTATTTCAAAGGTGGCGCATCAAGTTCCGGGCGATCCCCCTCCAAAAATAAACCACTTAGTATATATGAATAACTTAGTTATGGATCAGTTAAGTGAATCAGTTAAGTGAATCAGTTAAGTGAATCAGTTAAGTGAATATCTTCCTACGGGAGAGTATAAATATTTTCATGGTCACTCTTGCCGTTCGAGGCTCACTATTTAAAAAACATGACCGATAAATAAAATTTACGGAAGAAGATTATTACTGCTTTTCTGCTACTGTGAACCTTATAATGAATTGTGTTCCGGAATCTCTTTTTAACTCAAGTTCGCCATCTAACTGACCTACCAGGATGGACACCAGCTGTATGCCGAGAGTATCAGAATTTTCCGGATTAAAGTTTTCAGGCATACCCACCCCATTATCCGAAACTGTTAGAACAAAATTAGTGCCTTTGTCCCCTTCATTTTTGCTTTCCTTTATATAGTTTGTACATCCTGCGTTGTTTGTACATCCTGCATCATTTGTACATTTTGCGATTTCTTTCCTGTAAAGTTTGATCTGGATTACTCCCCCATCCTTACCTTTAAATGCGTACTTGAGAGAGTTTGAAACAAGTTCATTGATGATTATGCCCAATGGAACTGCAATATCCATGTCAAAGAAAATATTTTCCTCCAGATCGAGATTCAATCTTGTATCAGCATTTCCAAGTGTATAAGTCTGGAAAAGGTTCCTGGCAACCCTCTTCAGGTATGGTGAAAAATTAAGTGTCCCGCTTCCTTTGCCTTCGTGCAGCTCTTCGTGGATCAGGGCAATGGACATTACCCTGTCCTGGCTTTCCCTGAAAGCTTTCAGAACTTCCGAATCCTCTACATATTCTCTGTTGTTGAACTTTTCAGCCTGAAGGTCAAGAAGGGACGAAATTACCTGCAGGTTGTTCTTAATTCTGTGATGAATTTCCTTTTTGCGGGCAGTCTCAAGATTTATCAGAGCTTTTTCAGCTTTTTTACGTTCGGTAATATCCTGAACTATTCCCTTTATTCGAATAGGGAGATCAGCTTCGTTAGAAATAACTTCTGATTGTATGTAAACTGTGCGTTCTTCCCCGTTAGCTAAAATAATCCTGTGATCAATGCTATAAGGCACTCCATTTACAGCTTTCTTAGTGACATTATCAAAGTAGTCTCGATCAGCAGGATGTATGTAGCTTAAATATTCATTGTAAGATGGTGCCAATTCCCGGGGGTCACGTCCGAAAATAAGATACATTTCTTCAGACCAGTATGCTTTATCATTTGCAATATCCCATTCCCAATTTCCAATGTGAGCCATCTTTTGAGCTTCAGCAAGACCTTTTTCACTTTCTTTCAACGAGTTATAAGCCTTCTCAAGCTGAGTTGTTCGTTCTTCAACTAATTTTTCTAAATTTTCATATGCCCCTTTCAACCTGGCTTCTGCTTCTTTTATATCCGTAATATCACGGGAAATGGCAAGAACTGAAGTCACTTCGCCGCCAACAAACTCAGGTACTATTCGTGTATTGAAGTAGTATTCTTTTCCTTGAGGCGACGTATACTGGAATTCCATTGTTTCGGGTTTGCCTGTGGTAAAAACATTTTCATAATGACCTTCCCAGAACTTTACCTGCTCAGGGTTCATTCCCAGTTCACTATTAGTTTTACCAATCATTTCTTCCAGAGGGTGCCCAGAAGGTTCCATAGCAGCGGGATTGGCATATATATGTCGCTTTTGCCTGTCAAATCGGACAATTATGTCAGGAGAATTTTCAGCCAATGTACGGAATTTATTCTCGCTTCTTATCAGTATTTCTTCAGCCTGCTTGTGCTCGGTAATGTCCCGGACGATACCTCCTCTGAAGAGGGGACTGCCATTCTGATCCTTGCTCACCATGAAGTGATCGGCGAACCAGCGGTATTTACCGTCCTTGCACCTGAACCGGTACTCAAGGGTTCCATGGCCTGCATCGAATGCCTGGGCCAGTTCCGCAGTAACCAGGGGGCGGTCGTCGGGATGAATGTGATCAAAAACTTCATTTGTGCTCATCGCACTCATCTCCCGGACAGAGAAGCCAGTGATCTGCTCTACCGCAGGACTCATGTAATCATAGCTGTCAGTCTGGAGGTTTTTCCGGTACGCCGCATCGAGTGAGTTCTCAAGGACCGTCCTGAACCGCCCCTCGCTCTCCTGCAGCGCATCCACCAGAACCTCGCGTTCCACCAGCGACTGGGCCAGCTTGATATTGCTATAGCTTAGCTGTGAGATCATGTTGGCAAGGTTCATGAAGAAAGCCATGATTGTGTTCACAGCCTCCCTGCTTAACCGTGGAACTTTTTCAAGCGCTGCTATGTATTCCCCCTCATTAAAGCCGTATTTCCTTGCCTGGGACCGGAAAAGTTCATAGTCCAGGGGCTCGTCTTCAAAAAAGAACTGCCCTAAAAAAATATTGCCGACGTGCCGGTCATCCACCATGATGGGAGTCGCTATGTCCCACATATTGTTCTTGCACCTGTACAGTTTAAACTTTCCCGGCGCAACGCCCGTGGATAGCTTTGTGTCGCTTTCCACACAATACTTGCAGGCTTCGGGGTGAGCCCTGTGGAATTTGGTGCAGATATCCTGCCATCCAACGCCTACCAGAACATTACCTTTGAGATCTATTATGCCTATGGGAATGTGGGCAAGCTTATAGAAATCATCCATGAGGGACTGGATCGCCCGGGAATCAACGATATCAGCAAGCCCAAGGTTTATCATCTCCCGGGCAGGCGAGAGAACGTCCACCAGCTTTAACCCGACACGCTGTTCACTCTGACGAAGCGCCTCTTCGGCCCGCTTTCGCCCGGAACTTTCTATCTGCACCCATTTTCCGTCCTTTTTGATCAAAGAGAATTGATGGTTTGTGACTACGTCGAGAATCTCGGTTGCGCTGCACCTGTCGAGGGAATGGGCGCATAGGACCATCATATGATAGGTGCCAATTACTCCATCCACTTCTGCCTCATGTGCAAGAAAATTATTCCAATCCTTTTTTTCCAGCCAGAAAGTATTCCCGCTCAACCTCAAACCGTCGTAGCCACTGGCCAGGGCCTGATTATGTTTTTCAATCCAGCCTTTTAAGATCCACTCAGGCTCAAAAACACCTTCTTTTACATACCAGTGAGTGTAAGGAATAATTTCGATTTGCCCTTTTTCCAGATAAAAATCAAAATCAGATACAACCTCTCTAAGGGCTTCTTTTGCCTCTTTCACTTCCAGGGGATTTGATGAGACCCAGATACAGAATTCGTTATTCTCCAGCCCTGCTTTAAAGTACGGGACAAGTATTTCCATTAAATCGTCCCTGGTCCGGTAGAACTGGCAGAAATGCGTTCCCCAGGGCACATCTCCAATAATATCAATGCCAGAATTTCTCAGTTTTTCTCTCATCCCACACCCATTCCGATCATCAAGAATTTTCCTGAAAATTTTTGTTTTGTCCCCAAGAATCACTTTGCATTTCTGAGGTATGGCAAACTTTTCTGAAGTCCCTGTAATATCAAGCAGGGGATACCTTGTGATTTATAACATGAAAGTCCTGTAGCTCTGCAGGTACTTTCAGATTGTACTTTCATATTTTTGTGCCTGTTATTTGAAGAATATCAAGTTCGTTTTTCAAATTCAGGAGCCTGGCAACAAAATATTTGACTTGTAAGATTCGGTTTTTAGCCAATTCATTGCCAGCGTTTTAAGCTCCTAGCTGTTTTGTTTACATCCCAATTTCCTCTATTTTAAAAAGTAGCCCCCATAGTATCTTGCAACAGATCTCGAAGGAGTGATGTAGTTTCTTATAGTTCCGATTTTATATATAATTTTCTTAATAAAAAAGAATTTAGACCTTTCATGCCAAAATAAGAACTCGATTTGTTTTGTAGAATATTTCTAAAGTGAACCATGTGCATCCCACAGTTGAAAGATTGCGGGCTTATAGTCTACAACAACTCAAAAAAATAGACACTTTTCACTGAAAATAATTTGAAAAGAAATGCAGTAAATACTGTTACTTTTCCAAAAAAGGGAAAGCAATTCAGTATTCACTGCAAAAGGGTCAGAAATACAGGGTTACTGAAAATAATCTCTTTTGCTTCTTTTGCAAATTATGTCCCGCACTCCCAGCCGTTCATGTACTTTTCCTGTTCCCGGGTGAATTCGTCTATGCTGATGCCCATGGACTCGAGCTTTAGTTTTGCAACGTAGGTATCGAGCTCCAGGGGGACCCGGTGGACGCCGTTCAAAAGCTTGTTTTCGGCGATGTGGCGGACGCAGAGGGCCTGGTCGGCAAAGCTCATGTCCATGACTTCGGCAGGGTGCCCGTCGCCTGCTGCAAGGTTCACGAGCCTGCCATCGGCAATTACGTTGATCCGACGGTTCCCTATATCGTATTCCTTGATGTTCTGCCGGACGGTCCTGACGGATTTTGCAAGGGATGCCAGGGCTACCATGTCAATTTCCACGTTGAAGTGCCCGGAGTTTGCAAGGATTGCCCCGTCCCGCATGACTTTGAAGTGTTCTTCGGTAAGGATATCCCTGTTTCCGGTGGTTGTCACGAAAATGTCCCCGAGCTTTGCAGCTTCGCTCATTTTCATGGGCCTGTACCCGTCCATCCGGGCTTCAAGAGCCCTGATGGGATCGACTTCCGTGACGATGACGTTTGCCCCGAGGCCTGCTGCCCGCATGGCAACTCCCCTTCCGCACCAGCCGTAGCCACCCACGACCACGTTTTTGCCAGCTACCAGGAGGTTTGTGGTCCGGTTGATCCCGTCCCAGGCTGACTGCCCTGTCCCGTAGCGGTTGTCAAAGAGGTACTTTGTCATGGCGTCGTTTACGGCAATGACGGGCATCTTCAGGGCCCCTTCTTTATCCATCGCGTGCAGCCTGTGGACCCCTGTTGTGGTCTCCTCACAGCCACCCAGGATATTGGGGAGGAGGTCGGTCCTTTCCGTGTGGAGCTTGAATATCAGGTCTGCCCCGTCATCTATGGTGATGTCGGGTTCGAAGTCCAGCACCTTATCAATGGCGTCGTAATACTCCTGGGAACTGCACCCGTATCTTGAAAAACAGGAAACGTTTTCCCTGGTGTCAAGCGCCATGGCAACGTCGTCCTGGGTGCTTAGGGGGTTGCAGCCCGTGATCGCTACTTTTGCGCCCCCTGCTGCAAGGGTTTCCACCAGGACAGCAGTCTTTGCTTCCACGTGGAGGGCCATCCCGATGGTGTGTCCTTTCAGGGGTTTTTCTTCTATGAACTGTTCCCTGATAATTGCGAGCACAGGCATGTGGTTCCTGGCCCATTCCATCTTCATGTTCCCGGATTCTATGAGTTCTTTTTCGTTCATGGTAATCCCGTTGATATCGGATAAGCGGTTAAACGGATAAGTAGTATTTAGTTCGGTTTGCCAGTGATTAAGCGGCAGTAAATTAAACCTGAATGGTGGTTAATTTCAGTTTTTGTGTATTTATCTTTCCGGTGCCCCGGGATAATTTCAGGCGTTGACCCTGTCCACGAGGGCTTCGGTAGCTTTCCGGGCTTCTTCGAGCACTTTTTCCTCATCCAGTGCAAGCACTTTGTAATCGTCCATCAGGACTTTCCCGTCCGCAATAGTGGTCCGGACATCGCAGCCGTTTGCGGAGTATACAAGGTGTGAAGGAACGTCGAAGAGAGGGGTGAGATGCGGTTTTTTCATGTCCACCAGGATCATGTCCGCTTTCTTCCCGACTTTCAGCATACCGGTCTCGGGGTCGATTACCTTTGCCCCGTTTACGGTTGCCATCTCCAGCACCTTCCGGGCAGGGAGGACTGTGGGGTCGAAGGTGTTTACCTTGTGGAGCAGGGCTGCGGTTTTCATCTCCTCGAAAATGTCCAGGTTGTTGTTGGAGGCGCAGCCGTCTGTCCCAAGGCTTACGTTCACCCCTCTGTCGAGCATCTTGTGGACCGGGGCGATCCCTGAAGCCAGTTTCATGTTGCTTACTGCGTTGTGGGAGACGTTGACTCCTCTTTTCCTCAGGATTTCGATATCCCCGTCCGAGAGCCAGACGCAGTGGGCTGCAAGCACGTCCGGGCCAAAGAAGCCGATGTCTTCGAGCATGTTCACGGAACACTTCCCGTAGCGCCCTTTCATCTCATTCAGCTCTGTTTCGGTTTCCAGGACGTGGATGTGGATGCCAACTCCGTCTTTGTCCGCTTCTTCCCTGACTTTCGTAAGGAACTCCTTCGAGCAGGTGTTCGGGGCGTGGGGCCCGTACATGGGAGTGATCCTGCCGTTAGCTGCCCCTTTCCATTCCCGGACAAAGCGCTTGCCTTCCTTGAGGTCGGCTGCTCCTTTCTCTTCATTCCAGAGCTCAATCATGCCGTGGGAAAGGGCAGCCCTAAGCCCGGTTTCTTCCACCGCTTTTGCGGTTTCGTCCATGAAGAAGTACATGTCTGCAAAAGAGGTTGTCCCTGACCTGATCATCTCCAGACAGGCAAGCATCGTGCCCGCGTAAACGTCCGATGCCTGGAGTTTGGCTTCTGCTGGCCAGATGTGTTCCTGGAGCCAGTCGGCAAGCTGGAGGTCGTCGGCATATCCCCTGAAAAGGGTCATACCTGCGTGGTTGTGGGTGTTTACAAGCCCCGGCATCAGCACCGAGCCTTTCGCATCGATCACGGTGTCGGCACTTTCGCCCGTACTTTCTCCGATTTCCGTTATCTTCCCGTCTTCGACTGCGACGTATCCCTGCTTGAGGTCGCCTGCCCCGGGATCCATCGTTAAAACGTAAGCATTCTTTATGATTATGTCAGCCATTTGATCACACCTGATTGGTCTGTGAAACTTTTTTGGATCTTGAATTCTATTTATTTCCGGAATTCGAATGGGAACCCAACTTCAATTAAATATTGAACAGGAATTTAAGACCTTATCATAAAAAAGTTGTTGCTGGTTTTGTGGCTGGGAGAGTTACGAATAAGGTTTCCACAGTAACTTTAAAAGTTATGGCATTACCTTTCAAGGTTTCCACAGTAACTTTAAAAGTTATGGCATTACCTTTCAAGGTTTCCACAGTAACTTTAAAAGTTAATGCAATGCCTGTCCGGATAAAAAAAGGAGATTTATCTTATCATGGCCTGTTTCCTTCCGGTCCTGCTTCCCGGTTCAGAGCCTCGAGGTACAGGCGCATGATCTTCAGCCTTTCTTCGCCGATCCTTTTTGCGGAATCAGTATTCAGTTTTTCGGGGATTGTGAAAGGCTTGTAATGCATGTATTCGTTAAAGCCAGCAACAGGGTCTTTTTTGTACACGGTTTTTTTGGACGCCCCCTTATCGATTCCCGTGGTGTGCTTGAGCATCCTGAGGGCTCCCATGGAAAGGACTGCCCTGAAAATCCCAATAGCTCCCAGAGCATCGAGCCGGTCGGCGTCCTGCAAAATCCGGGCTTCAACGGTTTTTGGGCTGTGCCCTCCGCTAAAGCGGTGGGTCCGGATGCAGTACGTAACCTCTTCGATAACTTTTTCCGGAACGCCCGCTTTTCCCAGGAATTCAGAGGCAATTTCCACACTGTACTCGGCGTGGTCCCCTCCGTCCTCGTGTTCCTTTATTACCCCCACGTCGTGGAGCAGGGCTGCCAGGTGGAGGACCAGGGGATCCCCACCTTCTTCTTCCCGGATTTCCATGCAGAGGGCTTCCACCCTGTTGATGTGGGACATATCGTGGGAACTCGGCTCATCTTCAAGGAAAATGGTCACGAATTCCCGGGTCTTTTCTATCAGTTCCATTTACATCACCCTGTTTTTGGCATCCCGGGTCTGCACTCAGCAGCTATTTAAGTTTTCAAGGTACCGTTTCCGGATTCAGTATTCCGTTTAAGTATTCAGAATACTGTTTCCGGGTTCAGTATTCCGTTTAAGTTAAGTATTCCACTCAGGCTTTCAATATTCCACTTCCACAGCCAGGTTTTTGAGGTGTTCCTGGATTTCGGAAATGGCTTCGGAAAGGACCTTTTTGTTGTCGTAAGACGTGATCAGGTTTACAAGTTCGTCCTTCCTTTCGTCCCTCATTTCCCCCGCAAACTTTGCCATATTCTCGAGAGCCCGGGTCAGGTTGTCTACAATTGAGATCGTGGCCATCCTGGAGGTCCGGGAAAGGGGGTTCAAGTCGATTGTTATGACAATTTTTTCCATTTCCACCAGTTTTTCACAGCGGTCACCGTCTTCAAGGGGCACGAGCACGACGTCTGCGCTGTAGATCCCTTTACTCTCCACCAGCCTCCTGTCATGGGAAAGGTCAAGGCTGGCATCCGGGTTTTTCCCGAGTACCTCAGATGCCCCGCAGGCCTTTAGCTGTTCGATTATCAGGTGCATCCTGGTCTCGGTCCTGTGAAAGAGGTTAACCTCGATCTTTGCCCCGGTAAGGTCTGCCAGGGCAACAACTTTTTCCGGAGCAAGAGCCGCAACGTTTCCGTTTACGGAGATCACAGGGTTCTCTGCAAGGAGGAGGGCGGCCACAGCCGCTCGCTCGGCATAGAGGGCTGATTCCGTGCTCCGTTCACCCAGCAAATAGTCAAAGCTTTCGCCTCTTCCCTGGGCGATTAGCCCCTGGATGCTGGTAAATCCCATCTTTACCCCGGCTGCAACCTTTTCACGGGCGAGCAGGGATTCGTACCTCGGGTGGTCTGGGGGTATGTCAGTCATATCGGTCGCTTACCTTTTGTACTTATTTTACAATTTTTTTCCTTTTACATTATTTTGTGAATTAGCCGTTTTGTTATAGGTTATTAGCCGTTTTGTTAACAGGTATATATTCATACCAACATTTTCCGGCTGATGTTTTACGCGTTCGTGGCATCCAGGATGATCCCCTGGTCGGTCGGGACGATCATGGTCTGGAGGTCCTGGCCTTCAAGCATCTGGATATATTTGTAGTTGATGAGGTCAGGGTTTTTCTTGATTTCCTCATTGATGATCCTGAGGGATTCAGCTTCCCCGCGAGCCCTGATGATCGTGGCATTGGCTACCCCGTTGGATTCGATGATCTTCCTCTCAGCCTCGAGTTCTTCCTTCTGTTTCACGAAAATCATCCTCTGGGCTTCCTGGTCAGCCTGGAGTTTCTCTTCGATTGCCGTTGCAACCCTTTCCGGGAGCTGCACGTTCCGGAGCAGGACTTCCTCGACAATAAACCCGTCATCAGTCAGGCGAGCTTCAAGCTCGTTTTGCATCTCTTCTGCCACAAGCTGCCTCTGCGTCCCATAGATTTCCATGGCCGTATGCCTTGAGACCACTTCTCTGATCACGGACTTGATGGTAGGCCGCAGGATCTTTTCAGCATAAGAGGGACCAAGTTTCTGGTGCACACTGCTTGCATCCGCAGGAATCAGTCTGTAACGGATCGAAATATCCATGCCAAGGGTCAAACCTTCAGAGGTCAGGGCATTGATCCGGTCATCTCCCACCCTTTCCCCTTCAGAAGCCTGAGAACTCATAGTATAGACCTGGCTCTGCACGGAATACTTGGTTACCGATATCCAGGGCGGTACAATGTGCAACCCTTCTCCGAGTTCATCGGACTGTACCCCTCCGAACTGGCTGAATTTCACTCCTACCTCTCCTGCGCCAATGGATACGAAAATCGACCCAAAGGCTACGGAAAAGACGATAAGGATCGTGAAGATTATCGCGATTATGCGGATAATCGGGCCTATAGATTCAGGTATTTTATTAAGCGGGTTAATCGGTTTTGAGTTGCCTTTGTCTTCCCAGTCGTCATTAAGATCCATGAATCTTACCTTCCGCTCGGTGAATAAAATGCAATATACTCTTTGAAATATGTTGTTTTCTTTCCCGGAATCTCCCTATTAATTCTTCATGAAGATCCAAAAAAGCAGCGAATGTCTTGTTTATACACATTCTTTTATTTATATAACACTAATACCTTTTGCAATCCAATACTATTTAAGCTGTGGTGCTCCCTGAAAAAAGTCATTTTCAGCCCTGGTTCAGGATTTCTGCGGCTCGAAAAAAAGTTAAACCTGTAAAGTAAAACTGGTTTCCCCTCCCTCCCGATATCACTCAAAAAGGGGAAGTTATTCAACAATCAGTTTTGGTACGCAGGTGCTGACCCCGAATTCAAGAACTTCCCCAAATTCCTCGAGGGTTTCGTAGAGCTCGAATTCCTGACCGTCGGGATTGACTGCAAAAATCGTATCCCCGAGCATTGCCTGGGAGGCATACCCACAGTTTGCGGCTTCTACGGCTTCGATAACGTCCCTTGCCCGGTCACTCAGGAGACCTGTTTTGCTGGCAAAGTCCTTTGCATGGAGCATGAAGTTCTCCAGGGTGGGCTTTTCAAGCAGTTCGGACATTGCAGCTCTTCCGGCTGCGTTGATCTTGCTGGCTGTAGCTTCGTCGCTCAGCACGGTATCTGTGGAAATTTCCCCAAGCACGATGCAAAAGACCTGAGCTTCAGGTGCGGGAATCCTGTCCACGCTGCCAAAAAAAGGCCCCCCCGGCCTGAGCCTTATCACCACCCCTCCGTTGGACTGGGCTGCAATATCCCCGAGTCCGCTCCTGTTGACTACTTCGGCCACATGAGCATATTCGGTAAGATCTTTTGCCGTGTGGTTCAGGGACAGTGCCCTGTTGAGGGCATAGGCGGCTCCGATGGCTCCGGCTCCGGAAGCTCCAAACCCGCAACCTACCGGAATTTCAGCCCAGCTTTTAACCCTGACAGGTACTTCAGTTATCAGATCGAGTACAGTCCTGGTGGTTTTGCCTTCGACTCTTTTCCCATTCAGGAAGATCTCGGTTTCGGCCACCGATTCCCCCACCTTTACCTCGGTGGTCACTCCCCCGTTCAGGACGATCCCACAGCCGGTAGAACCTTTATGGTGTGCGTCTTCATGCTCGTGGATCTGAAAAAAACCTGTGATGTGCCCGGGAGCATAAGCTTTTGCTGAAACGTCTGCCCTTTCTTTTTCGTATTTATACATATAAAACGCCTTTTTTAGCTCATTTTTGCGGAATCAGAATCCCGGCTACCTCTTTCAGGATAGAGGCCGCGATTTTTCGCTTGTTTCCGCTTACATGGAGAGGGTCGCTTTTCCCCTTCCTTATAAGGTAAATTTCGTTCTCTTCCGTGCCCATTCCGCCTTTCAAGACGTCGTTTGCAGCTATCATGTCCAGCTTTGAACTTTCCAGAGTTGCGACTGCTCTTCGGAGCAGTTCTTCTCCCGGAACTCCGGTTTCGGCTTTAAAGCCCACGATCAAAAGGGTGGGGTGCCTTTCCCGGCATTCTTTTATAAGTTTGCGGGTGGGGTGCAGTTTCAGTTCAAGCTCCCCTCCAGATTTGATTTTTTCTGGAGCCTGTTCGACGGTGTAGTCGGCAATAGCAGCCGAGCTTATCAGGACGTCGTACCCTTTTTCCAGCTCCTTTTGTACGGCTTCGGTCATTTCCTCAGCGCTTTCGGCAAAGATCTCCATAATCCCGGAAAACCCGAGCCTGTCCCGGTGCACGAGGGTGACTTCCGCCCCCTTCCTATAGGCTTCAAGGGCAAGTTCCCTTCCCGTTTTTCCAGAGGCACGGTTCGTAAGAATGCGGATCGGATCAAGGCTTTCAGCGGTGGAACCACTGGTGATGAGGATTCGCTTCCCTTTTAACTCTTCCCCGCAAAGTGCCCTTTCCGTTTCAAGTACTATTTCTTCATTAGGGGAAATTTTCGCAATCCCCTCTTCGATTTTGGGTCCCACGAAGGGTATTCCCCATCCTTTTAGTTTCCGGATGTTTTCCACAACTGCAGGGTGCCGGTACATGGACTCGTGCATTGCCGGAACTATCATAACCCGGACGTTTGAGCCAAGTGCCGTTGTGGCAAAGGAGGTAACCGATGTGTCGTCGATCCCGTGAGCGATTTTCCCGATGGTATTTGCGGTTGCAGGGGCTATAAGGAGGAGGTCTGCCCTTCCTTTGAGCCCACAAAATTCCACATGTTCGACCCTGCCTCCCAGTTCCGTGATCACGGGGGTCCCGGTGGCGTAGTACAGGGCGTCGGGATGAAGAATATGCCTGGCCGCATCGGTCATGACCGCATGGACTTCCGCTCCATTCCGGATCAGTTCCCGGGCAAGTTCCACCACCCTGACAGCTGCAATGCTGCCAGTCACTCCGAGGACAACAGTTTTCCCGGCCAGGGAAGAACTTTTCTGCCCCTGAATCCAGAGTGTCGGGTGAGTATTTTGAATTTGTTGGGTATTATGAACGTTTTGGGTATTTTGAATGTCTTGGGTATTATGAACGTTTTGGGCATTTTGAATGTGTTGAGTTTTGTTAGAGTTTGAAGAGTTGCAATGAACCGTTTTTTCGTTATTCAGACCCATCAGGTCCGGACTGTTTATTTCAGGGCTATTTTTGGAGCCGGGACATTCCTGTCCCGAACTCCTCCTTTCAGGGTGACCTGGATGATTGCAACCTGAATGGTTGTGGCCTGAATTGTTATGGGAATCTTCCGCTGGGCTTTTCATTTTGGCACCGAAATGATCAGTAGGAATTAAATCAGTATAAAATTGGATGGCTTTTTTGAAAAAAAATCTTGAAAACAGAAAGACATTAAATATGATATTCTTAAAACTTTCGAAATATGAAGAGCGATTAAAAAAGATATAGAGGTTATGCTTTCTAATATGTAAGTTGATCAGATCAAAGATTGGTAAAATCAAAGATTGGTAAAATCAAAGATTGGTAAAATCAAAGGGTTTATCAGATCAGAGAGTTTTTCAGATCAAAGAGTTAATAAGATCACAGGAACCGGCCTGAACTATTTTCAAAAATGATGGCACGGTGTTTAAAGTGTTCACAATTAATCGGTGTTCCAAT
Organism: uncultured Methanosarcina sp.; assembly: GCA_965601435.1. Classification (GTDB taxonomy): domain Archaea; phylum Halobacteriota; class Methanosarcinia; order Methanosarcinales; family Methanosarcinaceae; genus MTP4. The sequence continues at coordinate 3,427 of CBFCWE010000046.1, read as the reverse complement.
CAGTGTTCCAATCAGTGTTCCGGGTCACAGTATTTCGCATTATTAAGGTGCAGGCAGGTAGGCAGATGATTGATAAAAAAGGTTTGAAGAAAAATGCAAGTCCGGGTGGAAAGAACGGCAAATCCCAGCCGAAAGACGGCAAAAAAGAGGTTACCGGAGAGGTAAAAAAGAGTCTTGGCAGCCTTTTCGGAAAAGTCTCCGGGAAAGACCAGCTCGAACTTGAGATCGACAGGCTCAATTCCCATCTTGTGGAGATGGAAATCGACTTGAAGACCATGGAAATCCAGCTCTCAAAAAAAGAAATCCTGGCAAGGGATGCGGTCGCTGCCAGACAGGAAGCCGAATCCCGGCTGAACCAGGAGCTTGTCAAAATGCAGACCCTCAACCACGAACTCGAAACCATCCGGGCGGAGGCTCCCGAAAAGTTCGAGTTCCGCGGGATAGAGACCCTCAGTCCTTCTGCCATGGAGGCTTATTTCTCCAAGCTCTCTTCCTTCCGCACCCCTGGAGAAGACCTGCTTACCGTTTATCTGCCTCCAGGAACTGCCCTGTCGGATGTCCTGAGTGAAAAAATCATCTCCTATCTCGACGAAGAGCCCCGTGTCCTTCTGGAAAGGCTTAACCCTGAAACCGGCCTCGTCCTGTTCTACGACATCCACCGCATGATCTCAGAAGCAATAGTTCCTTCCATCCCGATAATGACTTCTGCCTGGTACTTTAAGGACCACTTTGAGACAGGCGCCCTGGAAGGAAACCTGGAAGCCGAATGCCGCATTCTTATCCTCCTTCTTCACGCCGGGGAGTCATTCGTAGGTTTTGCCCCCGACCGCCTGGCCTTTGACGCTGAAGAACTCGTCCGCAGCAGCGTCAAGGAAAAACACACCAAAGGAGGCTTTTCCCAGCGCCGCTTCGAACGCCTCAGGGAAGAAGACATTGCCCACCACCTTGCAAAAGTCATGGAAACCGTAAACAAAATTCTCGAAGAAAACGCCCCTGTTGACTGCGTCATAATGAGCGGGGAGTCCCAGCTCCTGAGAGAAGTCGAAAAGCGCCTGCCCTTTGATATAGAGGTTATCGAAAAGTCAATGGACCTCAAACTGGAGAAAATAAGTGGTGACGAGGTAATGAGAAACGTATTGAGTTGCCGCAGGTATCTACTTTGAAGGCCGAATTCTGCTTCGCCAGCCGAGTTGCGCCAGCCGAGTTGCGGCTCGGCAGTGCGCGGTCCTTTTCGGTCGCTGCGCTCCCTCAAGAGGACTAAAAGCCATCCAGCCAGCCAACCGGAATAATTTATCCGGTCGTTATTGTTCCCTTTTGATTGCAAGCGGCCTGATCCGACCTGCATCTTGAAAGAAGCAATCACAAACATAGCAGCACAATTCTCCTCCTTCTTTTCCCTCCGTGAAGTGGTTCATAACATCCTTTGTTCGACTGAACAAAAGATAACTTCACCCCTTACAAAAATCAAAAAAGAAGGGAAATTCGAGGGGTCATGAGTTTTAGTTGATTCTGTTTTTATGGTGTATTAGGGACAGGCCGCACGTCAGGGCGTGCGTGACAGACACACGAAATACGGTAATACGGTTGTTTTGATTTTTTTAGTTGGGGAAAACTAGAAAAAATGACCTCGTGCTTCCGATGCTGACAAAGGAATTCATAACAGAAATTATATATTTAATAACTGAATTATATGCACGTATAATTAATCTTTAAAACGGATTTTGCGCAATCTATATCACCTTTCAGTGCAGGGAAATACAATCATGGCAAGAGACAGACGAGATTATTATTATCATCAGGCTAAAGAGGAAGGCTACCGGTCCAGGGCTTCCTTTAAGCTTAAGCAGATCAATGAAAAGTACAAGCTCATTTATCGTGGGAACTCGGTTGTGGATTTAGGTGCTGCGCCCGGCGGGTGGCTGCAGGTCGCAAAGGAGCTTTCCGGAGGGAAAGTCCTGGGCGTGGACCTCCAGAGGATCGCGCCAATCGATGGAGTGGAGACTATCCGGGGAGACATAAACGCGGATTCGACGATAAAGAAGATCATCGAGATAGTCGGAACAAAGGGTGCAGATGTCGTTATTTGTGATGCGGCGCCTAACCTGTCGGGGAACTGGTCCTATGACCATGCACGGTCCATCGAACTTACCACCTCTGCGCTGGAATGCGCAAAGAAGATCCTGAAACCGAATGGAAATTTCGTGGTAAAGGTCTTCCAGGGGGACATGTTCAAAGACTACATGGATAAGGTGAGGGATAATTTCGTGAAGACTACAGCCTATTCCCCCAAGGCGTCGAGGTCCCAGAGTGCAGAGACCTATGTCATCGGGAAGAAGTTCCTGACCGCACCGATGAGGCGGGGAGACGAGTTCACCGTCGAGATCGAAAAACTCGGTTCCAGCGGAGACGGGGCTGTGCTCGTCGACGGCTTCGTGGTCTTCGTAAAGGAAGTCGAGGTAGGGGAGAAAGTTAAGATCAAAATTCAGGACGTAAAGCCGAACTTCGCCTTTGCAGATGTAGAGGAAAGGCTTGGAAAGGTTTGAATAAGATATTAAATAGGGGAGTTCGCAATTTATACATATAAGTATAAAACGAAAAAATAAAATAAAATAAAATAAAATGTGCAAAAAAATAAACAGTAAACAGCATATAACGAAATTCCCGAAAAATGGTGATTCTTTTGATTGACCTGCACACACACTCGATTTTCAGTGACGGGGAACTGATCCCCAGCGAACTGGTCCGCAGGGCTGTGATAAAAGGCTATACAGCCATTGCGATTACAGACCATGCTGATTATACAAATCTCGAACAACTCGTTGAAGCCTCCCAGAAGGCAAAGTACCTTGAGGATGAATGGGATATCAAGGTCATGTCAGGTGTTGAGCTGACCCATGTGCCGCCCCGGAAAATCGCCCCCATGGCAAAGAAAGCAAAAGAACTCGGGGCAGAGATTGTGGTCGTACACGGGGAAACCACCACAGAGCCTGTTGCCCCCGGGACAAATGCGGCTGCTGTTGCCTGCCAGTATGTTGACGTCCTGGCGCACCCCGGCCTGATCTCCCTGGAAGACGTCGAAACCGCAGCCGGAAATGATGTTTCCCTGGAACTGACCGCCCGGAACGGGCACAACAGGACCAACGGTCACGTTGCACGCCTGGCTCTTGAAGTCGATGCCGTCCTGGTGGTTAATACGGACGCCCATGCCCCTGAAGACCTCATAACCGACGAAACAGCCATGCAGATCGCAATGGGAGCCGGACTTACCGAAGCCCAGGCAAAAAAAGTATTAAAATCCTCAAGATCGATTGCATGCCCTATCTGAGTCCTTTTTCAGGGCTCAGTATAGTTTTAATTCCTTTTCCCTGATTACTTTTCCCTGATTACTTTTCCCTGATTACTTTTCCCTGATTACTTTTCCCTGATT
>CBFCWE010000045.1:0-31409 GCA_965601435.1 uncultured Methanosarcina sp. | reverse complement strand
AAAAGAATTGAAACCAAAAAGAATTGAAACCAAAAAGAATTGAAACCAAAAAGAAGCAAAAAATAAAAAAAGAAGTAAAAGTTAGTTTTTTCTTTCAGTCCACCCTCACAATCCTCACCAGGGACTGTATGGGTACGTTGGCTATTGTATCCGAGCCTTTTTTGTCTACGAGGACCACTACGACTCTCGGTTTTGCGTCCATTTCCCGCAGGTGTTCTACCACTTCCGTGGTTGTGGAGCCAGTCGTGATCACATCATCAACGATCACGCAGTTCTTGCCTGCAACGCTTCCGAAGTTGCGGCTGATGGTTCCTTTATGGCCGGGCTGGACAACGTCCTGTGCTTTACGGGAATGGTAGAGGGCAAAGTCTGCTCCCAGTTCGTTTGCCATCATGCTTGCAAGGGGGACTCCGCTGGCAGCAACTCCTACGACTACATCTACTTCGGTGTTTGTTTTTTCCAGGGTCTCAAGCACCATGTCGCAGAGGGCAAGGGATATGTAGTGGAGCCTTGTAGCACTTTTCCCGATGCTGCTCCAGTTTACGGAAATATCCTTCGGTGCGGGAGCTGTAACGTCTTTTTTCGAGCGGGTTAAAAGCCAGGTCACTGTTTCCCTGGAAACATTGAGTTCGTCGGCAATCTGGCCGCTTACAAGCCCGTTGTTCTGAAGTTCAACAGCTTTCTGGATCAAATCTTCTATGTTCTTCATTCCTCCATTCCCACCTGAATATTGTTTTTTTGTTTTGGTATGCAGTATTTTTTTAGCTCTTTCTTCCGGCTTATTTCCGGCTTGCCTTGCAAATACTGCCTGAAAAATGTAATCCTGGTATTTTAATACTCAGCTACAAGCATTATTACACTACCAAGCGTTATATCTTTTTCTTCCCCTTTTCATCAGAGCTTTGTCTTTCTTTTCTTCTTGAGGGGTGATCCGCAAACCGGGCAGACATCTCCTCTCTCAAAAGTCTGTTTGCAGCCTATACACTGCTTTTGCCAGATTATGAGATCCCTTATTTTTTTCTGGGCTATTGGCTTTACCTCAATTCCGAGTTGCACGGCAACGTTCTGCACGGCGTAGTCATCTGTCAAAAGGACCGCTTTTTCTTTGTGTTCCAGGGCTTTTGCAAGGACTTCCAGATCGGTTTTTGAAAGTTCTTCCGAATCCCTGGTATGCTCTGCCTTTTCCCTGACAGCTTTTACCATTTCGGGTTCGGGCCATTCAACTCTGAGCCCTCCTTCCTTTGCCAGGTCAAAGCGGAGGATGGCATCCCTGCTCTTCAACTCGTCCTCAACTGATGGGATGGTGATAAGGAGGGAACTGTCGATGTCGCAGTTGCCCATTATGAAAACTGCCGAATCTGCTATGTAATAGGTCATTTGCCTCAAATTTTCTCTTTTAGTATATAATTCATTGGCTTCCTCAATTCATTTACTTCCTGCCCTGAATATTAGGTTCTTCAAGCATTTCCTGTCTTGGGATGTATAATGTGTGGGTTTCTGGGGAGAAGGAACGTAAAAAGTAGTTTGAGGGTCGTTTTTTGGAAGTCGGGGTGGGGAGAAATAGTTAAAAAACAGGTTTATCGGAAATATGGCCCAGATAAAATCGTCTGAAGCTGGGTTTTAAAATAATAAGTCGTAATGAAGGGATTAAGGGGGTAGCCCCCTTACATTTAATTCGGACAGATTTTTGCCAGGGCTTCAGTGATATCTGGCAGGAGTTCCACGGGGACGCCGATTGTCATTTCCTCATCGGCAATTTCTGTATAGGCACGACTTCCGCTGCAGCCTACTGTGATCCCTACCTGGCCGTCTTTGTAGGCCTGCACTACTCCGTCGGAACAGACGCTCTGCTTTCCGGCAAAACCGACTTCCAGGCGACCTCCGCGCTTGTACATGATTGCCTGGGTGAGCAGCATGATCTGCCTGGGGTTGCAGATGACCACTGCGACATCAGGTTCAAAGCTAGCTTTATCAAGGGCTCCGTACAGGACCGCTTCGGTGCTGTTGGGGGGAAGCATGGGTGCGTTTTCAACAGTGCGGCGGGCGGCATTGATGTTGCTGAAGTGGTTCAGGCCTTTGTAGTAGAACTCTCCGCTTCCTACCTTTCCTGGCATCGTGCCGAGTCCCATGGAAGCGGCTCCTCCCTTGCACATCTGGTCTTCGACCAGGGAGTAAAACTCTTCCCCTGTTCTCCTAACCCTGTCGATCATCTGGCAGTGGCGCATGGTTTCTCCCACCTTCTTAACTTCTTTGGGAACTTCTCCCCCTGCAGGTATCAATTTTACTGCCACCGGGGAGGTCTTGAGGTTCAGACGGGCTATCAGTTCCTGGCCGTAATTGTTGATTTCCTTGATATCCATATTTCTCACTCGGGTTTCAAATTTGCTGAACTGTAACTATTAATAATATATATTTTATATCGATCATTGTTCTGTTTTGGATAAACTATCCACAACCGTTTCAGATATAAATATTTCGATATTTATTTTTTCCACAGTCTTCCCCTGACAAATTTTCAAAGGAAGCGCCTGGCCTTGAAGTATTTTTTAGCTCCGGACCAGGTTCATAGATGCTTATGAAAAAAGTTTTATCGGATGAAAGCCCACTCCTGCCTGTTAGGACCTTACTCGAGTTTGTCAAAAATAATCTGCATCTTTCCCTTTTCCCTGGCGAGATTCTTCGAGATCATGCCGTTTTCCAGCCAGCAGGCATTCATAACGGCTGCAGGGACAAGGCAGGTGGGAGTAATCGGGTTCTCAGCGGATTTTTTGGAAAGGATACTGTCCTGCCCCCCCATGAGATCATTCATCTCAAAGTCAAATTTGGTCCCCCAGTTTCTGAGTTTTTCACAGGTCGTTTTGATATGCACGTGAGTTTTTTTGCCTTCCTTTGTGGCAATAATCTTTGTCGTGTGTCCGCATATGCTATCTATAGAAATTTCCGTGACCATTATATTCTCTCCTTAATCCGCTGTTTTTGATTTAGTTTGTTTTTGATTTAGTTTGTTTTTCGATTAGTTTGTTTTTTAAATCCGTGCGGTTTTACGGATTTTCAGAGTTAACAACTTATTATGCATTGATTTTTATACTTGTACTTTGCTCCTCTTCAGGCGCATTGCCCTTCGGAGACATGTCGTGCCTGGGGTTTGGGGGCAAATCCGGGAATTATTCGGATGCCTGATCGCAAAGTTCTTATACGATTCTATTTGTAATGATATGTCCGTAGCAAATACTCTTATTAAATACTCCTGTTCATACAATTAATATATTATCAGGGCAATTAAGCTACTTAACGGCATACTTTTGCCCTGATCGGGATCTCCAGATTACAGGATATTTACTATCGGGATAACCTAAACTAATTACATAATGCATATTTGTAGAGTTAAGGCATTAAAAGCATTAGATGAAACATATATAGAATTTTAATACATTCATGAGGCGATAATATGAGATGGCAAGGCAGTTCCAGAAGGAAGGCGACTGGTGGGAAGGTCACAGCTGCCCGCGGGAAGCGTAAGTTTGAGATGGGCCGTGAATCTGCGGATACCCGTATCAGCGACGTTAAGCGGAAGAATGTCCCCACTATGGGTGGCAACAGAAAGGTAAGACTCCTTCAGTCAAATCTGGCAAACGTAACGAACCCGAACGACGGTAAAACAGCGGTCACAACTATCGAAACCGTTGTCGACAACACTGCAAACAAACACTACATCAGGCGTAACATCCTGACCAAGGGCTCTGTCATTAAGACCCCTCTCGGTACTGCAAGGGTAACGAGCAGGCCGGGACAGGAAGGAGTCGTAAACGCTGTCCTGATAGAGTAATTCTTTTCAGGACCTGGTCCCTCTCCAGGGATCAAACATAAATTTTTGAAATAACTTCGTGCCGGTGACTATCAATGGATGAAAAGATAAGACACATTCTGGAAATTCTTGAAAACGATGCGAGAGCAAACTCTGATGAAATTGCAGCACTTACCGATATGACTGCACAGGAAGTTTCTCAGGCAATTGCAAAACTCGAGGAGACAGGAGTTATCCGGCACTATAAATCCATTATTGACTGGGACCTGGTTGGAGAAAACTACGTCTACGCCGTGATTGAACTGAAGGTCACGTTGGAGCGTAACCAGGGATATCAGGTAATTGCAGAAAGGATCTATAAATTCCCAGAGGTCCGATCTGTTCGGCTTTTGTCCGGGGACTATGATATATCCCTTACTGTTAGGGGTAGGTCCATGAAGGACGTGGCCTTTTTCGTGGCAGAAAAAATTGCGACCCTTGACCAGGTGCAGAACACGGCAACGCATTTCGTGTTGAAGACCTATAAGGAAGATGGGGTAATTCTCCACGAACCGGAAGCAATTAAACGGCTCCCGGTCTCGCTCTGATGAGAATATTCTGATAAGCCTGATCCTTCTATTCCTTTTCATAATTTGTTTTATTCATATAATTTTTGATCGGGGTGTTTTCTTGAGACCTCCATGTGATCCTTCAAAATTTGTTGCGGAAATAGTTAAAAATGTGCCCCCTTCGGGGATACGCCGTTTTTTTGATCTGGTTTCCGGGCTTGAGGATGTCATCTCCCTTGGCGTGGGGGAGCCGGATTTCATTACTCCCTGGCACATCAGGGAAATGTGCATCCACTCTCTCGAAAAAGGGCAGACTTCCTACACTTCCAATTACGGGCTTCCGGAACTCAGGGATGAACTTTCAAGGACTTATTACAGGCGCTATGGCCTGGACTATGACCCTGCATCCGAGATTCTGGTTACCACCGGGGTTAGCGAAGCTATTGACATTGCACTCAGGGCAGTGGTAAACCCCGGAGACGAGGTCATTGTGGTTCAGCCTGCCTACGTGGCATACGTTCCTGCGGTGGTCCTGGCGGGCGGCAAGCCTGTGGTCGTTTCCACACACCGGGGGGATGAATTCCGTCTCACCGCAGAAGTCCTTAAACCTGCTATCACCAGCAAGACCCGGGCAATTGTGCTCAATTTCCCGAACAACCCCACAGGGGCTGTCATGACCCGGGAGGACCTTGAGGACATCGCTGACCTTGTGGCGGAACATGACCTTTTCGTGATCTCGGATGAGGTTTACGAATGCCTTACCTATGAAGGCAAGCATATTCCCTTCTCTTCTCTTGAGGGTATGAAAGAGCGGACCGTCATGCTGAACGGCTTTTCCAAGGCATATGCAATGACAGGCATGAGACTCGGTTTTGCAATGGCCGCTCCCGAGATCATCCGTTCAATGATGATGATCCACCAGTACTCCATGCTTTGCGCCCCCATAACCGCTCAGATAGGGGCTCTTGAAGCCCTCCGGAACGGGAAAGACGAAATGGAAAGGATGGTCCGGGAATACGACCGGCGCAGGCACTTCATCGTCAGGGGCTTTGACAGGATAGGCATCGACTGCTTTACTCCCAAAGGAGCTTTCTACGCCTTCCCATATGTAGGGGCTACTGGCCTTTCCTCCTGTGAATTTTCAGAACGGCTTCTGAACGAAAAGAGAGTTGTTGTAATCCCGGGGGATGTCTTCGGAGAAGCCGGGGAAGGTTTCCTCCGCTGCGCTTATGCAGCGTCCCTGGATGACCTTAAAAAAGCTATCGATCGAATGGGCGAATTTGTAGACGGATTATAACAGTGAAAGGAAGCTGAATTCTTTTTCAGGCTTGCCGAAATTATTCTTCGGCTGCTTTCCTTTCTTTTTTTCTTTCTTAAAATTCCTTTTTTCTTTCTTAAAATTCCTTTTTTCTTTCTGGAATCCTTTCTAAACTCTCTTGACTTTTATAATTTAACTGTATATATTTTAAATTGAAAATTCCTGTAATGTATTCAAAAATTCTTTCGCAATATGGTATGTATATCCAGGTTTTTTATGATTTATATATCTGTAACTGTTAAAGACTGCATATCCGAAAATATCCCCTCTGAGTTTTCGGGTTCATTTTTCCTTATCTTCCATTCTCATGATGAGAACATCCATTTTGTCATCCATTTTTTCAATCAAATCATTCATCTGTTCGTACCATTCATCAACGTTTTTCTTGACCATCGTTTTCATTTCCTGGGGTTCGATTGCCACGTATTCGTAATAGTATCCTCCGCTTTCGATGGACCGGGTTTCCCGGTAAACAACACCACAGGCTATCAGGCTTTGAAGGGAACGGTATGCAGTGCTTCTTTCTCTGTTAAGGATTTCACCCAGGTTTTCGGCTGTTAGGGGGCCGGAAGTGAGCAGGGCTTTGTATGCATCGATGTCAAGGGACTTCAAACCAAGCACACATTTTACCATGTCTTCGCATCTGAAGCTTGCTCTTATCATCTCATGAATTGAATTTGCCATAAGACCACTTAGCAGTTTACCTTTTTTCAGGTTTTTCTGTGTTTTAACCTTTGTACTGGCTAAAATTGCACTCCATTATCTTTTTGAGCACCAATTTTGTTGCCTGGTTATCATTGGTGATGAATATATTTATTAACTTATTTATGTTAACACTTTTAGGCTCTTTTATTATATTATTGTTTTGCGCTGTTTGCACAAAAGCTCACATTCTCAATTGCTATGCTCAATCACAAAATTATATATATAATTTCTCTGATCAATAGCCCTGGAATTTATGAAGCCGATTATTCCTGAAGATGAACGCTCTTCCGAGCCTCTTGATAACGAGAGAATTATTTATCACCCGGATATGGTAAGGGCCAATGAGTGGATTTTGAACGAATACGAAGCCCCTTTCAGGGAAATCTGTATTTTTGTTCCCTGTGCAAAGAGGAAACCCTACCATAAAAGCCCATCACATAAAAAATTCGACCGGATCATCTTCGGGATTGCAAAACCTGAAGATGTGCACGTTGTGACTTTCGGGACCTGTGGGGTTGCCCCGAGGGAACTTGACACTCAGTACCCTTTCATGCACTACAAATTCATGATGGGAAAATGTAACGTGACGCAGATCAAAAGAGATTTTATAAAAATAGAAAGTGAAAGGCTTGCCTGTTATCTCGAAAAGACCCGGGATAATTACGGGCACAGGATTGCTTACTGTATCGGGGATTTCCGGACTGCCATGGAAAAGGCTCTGGAAATGGTGGATGTGGAAGTGTCTCTGGTCCCCAGGGAAGCCACAATCCGGAGTATGCTCCAGCCCGAAAAATCCTTCATCTACAACAGTCTCTCCTGCAAAGAGTACCTGCAGGACTTTTCCGATGCAATTGCAGAAGCTTTAAAGCTTCCCGGGAGGACGGTTGGTCTCCGGGAAGACGTCTCAGTTGACGATACGGACTGGTACCTCCTGTGAACTTCCCGTAAATTGTATGCATTTTTCGGATGCAGTCCGTGTCTTCCCCTGTCTCCATTTTCTTAAGGGCATAAGCTCCGCTTTGCCAGGGGCTATGGGGCAACAGCCCCTTCACTCTCGAAGATATTCTTCCCGGTGGCATTTACTTAAGGAGTGGTTGGAAGTGCCTTCAATACTTTTTTGTTTTTTCCTGAAAGCTCAAGAATTTTCCGAAAGCTCAGAACTTCACCTAAGGCTTAGAACTTTACCGTAAGCCCTCTGAACTTCACCTAAGGCTTAGAACTTTACCGTAAGTCTTGAACTTTGTCGAATGCTCAGAACTGGGACACAAAGGTCCTGGCCTGCCAGAGTGCAATCACTGCCAGGATCAGGATTAAGATCATCCACATAATGTCCCCGGCAGGTATGAAGGAATTTGCCCAGTAGGCATTGTAGGCTTCCATTGCGGCTTCTGTTTGTACCATATTAACCCCTCCGTTTCACTTTTACACGTATCTCAGACATGCGTCCGAACCCCGGACTTTTCCGAAGTCCGTAATCATGTACCTGTGCAGAAGGAAACCTTTTTTGTAGATCCCCTCTTCATCCACTTTTTGTTCTATATCTTTCAGCATTCCTCCGGATGCCAGTTCGATGATATCGAAGTTGATGCTGTCCCTGTGGTAATCTCCCTTCATCCCGTACTCTTCCATTATCTTTGAAACTATCTCATAGTTCCAGTGTTCTTTTTCGTCGAGGAAAAGTTCCAGAATCCTGAATTTTAACGGTCGGTTTCCCATTTCACTCACCTCTCAGGGTTTCAAGTTCTCCGGCTTCTTCCGTGAACATGATGAAACTCCCGGCAACACAGAGCGCACCTCCAAGCAGGATTGTCCACTGGGGCACATCCCCGAAGAAGAGGAAGATGAAGATAATGGCACAGAGTCCGTAGAGGTTTCCTATGCCCTGCCCTCTCCCGACTCCTATCAGGGGGAAAGACTTGTACCAGCAGACATAACAGAACCCGAAGGTAATTCCTGCAAAGATAAGGACCAGCAGGGTCAGAGGCTCAAAGGCCTGGAATGCAAAGGAATACATCGGGAAGCCGACTATTGCCAGAATCGGCACGATAAGGATCCACCAGATAATGTTTTCTCCAACAAACCTGAGGGTCAGCCCCACATCAGGCTCGGCAATGTCAAGTCCCTTACCTGCGATCGCTCCTTCAATTCCCCAGCCTGCAGCTGCCATCAGCCCGCCCAGGTATCCGATCCAGGGGACTTCTCCTGCACCAAGCTCGGTAATGAGCCCGCCGCCAAAGATCGTAATTCCTCCAAGAATAATAACTAAAATCCCGATTGCAGCTCTCTTTGTAATTTTTTCCCCGTACCAGTAATATGCAAGCACGGACCCTATCACAGGATAGAGAAGGGCAGCAACCGCGGCAAATGCGCCGCCGATAAATCCCATTGCCATAAAGGACCCAAGAATCGCAACCGGACCCCCGAAGATCGAGGCAAGGAAGAACCACTTGGAACAGGGATTGAACTCCTTTAGTGTACGGCCCAGTTCCCCGAATTTTTGCAGCACCCCATTCCAGACCATAAGGGCAAGCATGACCGTAAGTGCATTGAATGCGGTGATCAGGACTGCAGTTACAACCAGGGATACAGCATCCCCATTGGTCTCTGCAACGGCTCCGAACATTTCGTCAAAGGGGTTCAGTACCCAGACAACAGTGCCCGGCAGGTACCAGATTCCCCAGAAGACGGCACAGAAAAGGGCCCACATGTACCCTTTACTGATTTTTCGTTTGCTTTCCTGCTTTTTCAAAGCTTTCAGATCCACTCCAACTCCTCCCTTTTATGACCTTATTTATTTTCATGCCCCGCTCCGTTTTCATGAACTGATTCTTTCAGGGCAGGATGTCCGGGGGCAATTCCCGGATGCTCCCCCGGAGCCAGCCTTGAATTGCCCTGAATTTTCCCGGAACTTTCCGCTCTTTAATCTTTTTAGAATCCCAATGCCGCTTTTATCTTGTTCACGGCGTCAGTGGCATTTTCCCCGTAGATATTGGACCCTATCTTGTCAGCCCAGTCCTGAGTAACCGGAGCCCCCCCGACCATTGTCCTTACCTGGTCGCGGATACCTGCTTCTTTGAGCTGTTCCTCGATCTGGATCTGGTTAACCATGGTGGTGGTCATGAGGGCGGAGCTCGCAACGAATTCAGGCTTGAGTTCCTTTGCTTTTTCAATGAAGGTCTTGATGGGCACGTCTCTTCCGAGATCAATCACCTCAAAGCCTGCGATGTTGAGCATGGAAGCAACGATGTCCTTTCCTATGGAGTGGATATCTCCTTCGATGGTCCCGATGACGATTGTTCCTTTCTTTTCTGTTTTGGATTTCCTTCTCTCCATCTCCGGTTTCATAACTTCGATTCCTGCTTTCATTGCCTCGGCTGCAGCAAGCACGTGGGGAAGGAAAACTGTTCCCTGTTCGAACTGTTCTCCTACTTCCTGCATGCCCTCCGTAAAGCCGTGCTCGATGATTTCCACAGGGTCTATTCCTTCTTTGAGAGCCTCGTTTGCGGCTTCTTCTGCCATTTCATCATCATATTCGGTAATTGCTTCTTTTGCTTTGGCGATGATTTCTTCTTTGTTTGCCATTTTTATCCCTCCCTGAAGGCCTTGTCAGCTCTGTCCACGACTGCCTGCATGTCCTTGAGGATGTCGGCGTCGATTGGCGGGACCTCGTGGTGTTTCATGACGTCCAGGACCTTCTCGTTTGCCACGGCTGCCAGGTCCTTGGAGCCCGCGTGCTCCCAGTCCCCAAACATCATCCTGTCGATGATCATAGGATCGGAAGGGTAGTCCACAAGCATTCTTGTTTGTTTGAGAGCCAGGAAATTGTTTCCTATGCCTACTTTCTGGATGGACTCAACTGCAAGGGTCTCGGTGTTGACAGGGATTCCTTTCATTGCCTTTTTGGTCATCTTGATGATGTCGTTGTCGATTACCAGCTGTTCCATGGAGAAGGTCATACCAAGCTCAAGCATCCCGGCACCGTAGAGGGTGTTTGCACCAGAGAGGGCTGGAAGGAGACAGGTCATGGTTTTTTCGTGCCCTGCCTGGTCGTCCGGGACCTTGGCGTCAGACTAAGTGCCTGCCACGAATGCAGGAAGACCGTAGAACTGTGCGAGTTTTGCGACAGCTCCACTGATCAGGCCAAGTTCAGGAGATCCGACAGGTGCAGTACCCTTCTTCAGGTCGAAGGTTGTGGTGGAACTTCCGTACCAGACGGCTGACCCGGGCACTGTGAGCTGGGCAAGCACTATTCCGGAAAGGACTTCGGCGTTGTGGGTCACAAGCGTCCCTGCAAGATAGACGGGAGATGACCCTCCGGACATTGCCATACTCAGGACGTTTACCGGGATTCCCAGACGGGCACCCTTGATGATGACCTGGCAGGCGTTGACGCTGAGTTCCAGTGGGCTAGTCGGGCAGAGCAGCATGGAGAAGATCGGTTTTCGGCGGGTTTCTTCTTCGTCCCCTCCGTAGAAGGCTTTTGCGATGTCCCAGTAGTACTCCACGTTCTCGCCCACGGGATCGATGTGGTGGAAGTGTTTCTGGGTGTTGGTTAACGGAGTGAATGTCTCGTGGACGTCCTGGGCTCCTTTGCCTGCCCAGTCCCTCGCCGAGACTGGCAGGGAGTAGTAGTCGATGTTTTCTGCCCAGTCACAGAGTTTTGCGATATCCGCAATGTCCTGTTCCACGGAGTCCACAGTTACGTATTTCCCGTCCTGGTACCGGCACATCTTGACCCCCGTGCCAAAGCAGGTCCAATGTACCTTTCCTCCTGATTCCTGGACAGTATTGTACTTCTTGTTGCGCCCCCAGAGCACGAACCTGGACGGTGCGAGCTGAAGAGCTCTTCTTACCAGGTATTCCGGAATTTTAACAACCTGGGTCTTCTCATTGACCTCACAGCCGTTTTCCTTGAATAGCTGCCTTGCTTCCTGGTCTGATACCTGGATACCCGGGTTCATTAAGACTTCCATTGTGGCGTAGTGGATTGCCTTGAGCTCGTCTGTGGTAAAGAGGTTCAGTTCCACGCCTTCAAGATAGTCGAATCCTGCAAATGCGTTACATTGTGCCATTTTCTCTCTCCTTTTTCATCGGATTTTCTTCTTATTTCCATTCGGTTCTCATCTGCGGCAGGGCAAGTCTCTGGATCGTATGGCTTATGGATTGTATAGCCTAAGCTACTGGCATCAATTATATTTTTCAAAAAGTTCCTCCGGTCCCCACTTACGTTATTGTACAGAAGAACCTGTGGAGCTTTTCAACGGAATCCCACTTCCCTTTACGGATTTGCCCCTTTTTCCCGAATCTCATCGGGGATTTTTATAATACTTGATCTATTTTTATTTTATCGGTTCGTGTATATATGTTTTCCTTATATTTTTTTCTTGAATTTATTTCCGGAAACAATTCTCAGGTTTTCAATTTATGCAATCTGTTTTCTGAAGAGGTCACAGGAGTTTATCTTTGTATCGAGCAGCTTTTCGATGTTCATCTTTGCGGCAATGCCCTTTGCTGCGCCTGCCACGGAGGTGATTACACCGATGTCAAGTTCTTCACGGAGTTCTCGCATTACGTGCTCGTCCGAGAGGTCCATGGTGCTAACGCCGAGTTTCTTTGCAACGTATTCCTTTGCTTCGCCAATTCTCATGTTCTTTGAGAACTCCATCCTTGCTACAAGGTCTCCTGCTGCTCTGATCCCGGTCATACCGGAAGCCATAATGTGGGAAATCGGCATACCCATCGGGTCGCCGACTCCTATCTATATGCCGTCTACGCCTGCAACCTCGACCATTGCCTTGCTTGCCCTGGTCACCGCATCAATGGGTGGGGTCTCAAGCATCGGAATTCCGCCCACTCCCATTCCCATGTCCACGTGGCAGGGGATTGTGGAAGCTTTCACAGCTGCCTTCATGAAGGTGACCGCGCGGCCAAGGTTCCAGGGAGATGTCTTGCTGGTATTGGTGTTGCAGACAGGTCCGAAGACGCTTGCTCCCGCCTTTGCGGCAAGGGGCGCCTGCTGGTGCGGCCAGAGTCCTGCAAGGGTTGTGCCGTCGTACTTAAGTTCCCCATGCATCCCAAGAACGCATTCTCCTGCCATGCCGGCTTCGATGTAGATGTTCGGGAATTCCTTCCGAAGAGCTTCGATTGCGTGGAGGGATCCGAAGAAGTCTCCATCTCCTGCTGCCCCAATGGTATCGAAGTTCACACCGTCGGACCCGCTTGCCATGAGCCTCTGCATGATCCAGATGGTGTCTCTGGTGAGGTGCTCTGCGGAATGTTCCATGGAATCCCAGGCTTCCTGAATCTTGAAAGCCTTCATGAGGTCCCCTGGATTTTCGAATGGGCCGTCAGGAGTGTAGTACAGCCCCATGTTCGGCATTGCCCCGTAGAATAGCGGCACGATCATATTCTGCTGGCAGACTTCCATTGCCTGGCACTCGTTTGAGATAACAGGCTTAACAGGCTTGTAACTGTAGTCAATGTGGCCCAGTTCCATGGTGTCGGCCCCAAAAGCCCTCTCGTGCATCATACAGCCGACCAGGCGGCTGGAGGGAATGCCCACACCGCTGTTCCCCTGGTCCCCGTCGATCCTGAGGGTCCCTATGTCGTGGGTAACAGGTACTTCCATGCCCTGTTCCACACTTACGGTTTTGCCCGGCATCATCAGGATTTCTGCGACCTTGTCGATTTCATTCCCGCTGAGAGCAGGGATTTCTCCCAGATCTGCAGCATCAGCAGACCCCGCTTCAAGCTCCTCCAGAATCTTTTCTTTGCTCAGGAAGATCCTCTTTCCGTCTCCCATTCTCAACGCATATTCCGTTGCCATTTTCTTTCACCTCCTTTTTGAATATAAGGTCCATTACTTCCCGACTATGAGCTCCTTTGCTTTTGCAACGGCTTCGCTTGCGTTTTCAGCATAACAGTCTGCGCTTATCTTGTCAGCCCAGGCCTGGGTTGCAGGGGCTCCCCCTACCATGACTTTTACCCTGTCTCTCATTCCTTCTTCCTTGAGGAGCTCGATCACTTCTTTCTGCCCCGGCAGGGTGGTGGTCATAAGGGCAGAGAGTCCTATCATGTCAGCATTCACTTCTTTTGCTTTGTTCACAAAATCCCGGATCGGGACATCCCGACCGATGTCGTGCACTTCGAAGCCTGCGGATTGGAGCATTGTTGAAACAATCGACTTCCCTATGTCGTGCACATCTCCTTCCACAGTCCCGTTCACGATGACGCCCATTTTCTTTTTCTGTTCCCCTGCAGGCATGTCGGCCTCAAGGACCTGGACCCCTGCCGTCATGGCGTCTGCGGCCATCATAACGTGTGGCAGAAAGAGTTTTCCCCTCTCAAAAAGGGTACCTACCTCGTTCATTCCGGCCGCAAGCCCTTTTTCGATAATCTCGGACGGTTCCATCACTCCTTTTGCCTTTTCTACGGCCTCAAGTACCCTGTCTTTTTTGCAGGATATGATTGCATCTGTAAGTTCTTGGATCAGTTCTTCTTTGCTTGCCATTTTAAGCCCCCTTTTCAGGCTGATATTATTCGGGCGGGAATGCCTCAATGGTTCAATATGCCCCACTTAGATGCCTTACTGGCTGGTGGTGCCTCACTCAGATGTCTTACTGGCTCAGTGATGCCCCACTTAGTGTCTTACTGGTTCAGTGTGACTAGCTCGTATGAGTGCCTCTAAAGTCGTGAGGATCTTCCTTCCCGCTGTTCAGTGTTTTTGTCAGAACCCGGCTTTCCAGTCCGTCTCTACAGTTCCCACTAAGATATGCGCTGGCTAATCTCTGGTCCGGTATCATCCCCCTCTCCATCTGCTATGTCTGATTGCCGGCGAATTCTTTTTACGAACCGGGGTTTTATGCATGTTTTCTTAATATATTGTGGGTCTCACGGTTCGTTTTCCTTATGTCCCTTGATGGCTTTCTGTCAAAAGGTTGTGCCGGAAAGTTCCGTTTTTCCGGGCTTTAATTTCCCCTGCTTAATATCTTTAGGATCAATGTATTTATTTATATTCTTCCTAATTTTATTTTTTACTACTGTGTTTTTATTTTGTCCGTGAAAACGAGATTTAACTGCTTCTTTTATGGATTAAGCAGCCTCTGAGAATAAAATCCCTGAAATATGGGTCGAAACAATATACGTTTTTTAAATGTGTGCCTGTAAAAAGGGGATGAAAAGGTTCCTGGATGGATGGTTGAACTGAATTCCGGATTATGGAAATTCTTGAATTTAAGAGTGGTATCTTTAAAAAGGTAGTTAAAAAAGTAGTTAAAAAAGTAGTAAAAAAGGTAGTTTAATAAGTATCTTCGATTTCCGGGACTTCTCCACCGAGCATCAGTTCCCCGTAGAGCAATTTCTCAAGGGTTTCTGCAACATATTTCCTTTGCTGGCACTTCTGGATGTCCTCATGCATCCTGAGGTCCGAATCAACCTGAACACGGAGCAGGGAAAAATGAAAGGCTTTTTCGTTCTTAATCTGCATTGTGTAAAAGGTTTCCAGCATGTAAGGAAGCCTCAGGGGGTCTTCGATGGTTTCGCACAAAAGGAGCATTTCTTCAGGGATGTTTTCCGTGTGGCAACTAACGTCCTTTTTGCCTGTGATCAGCCGGAGGTTTTTCTCGAAATACTTTTTTCCAAGGATAGTAACATAGCTGTTTATGTTCTCAACTCCTGTTTTGAATCCCTTCAATTTTAATCGAATCTTTTCCGGCCGGCGGTATGAAATTCGAATTCTTGAGGGGTGAAAAAGAGAATACTGCCCTCAGGCAAGCATTCCCTTCACGATTATATCTATTGCATCATCTTCTTCGAGGCCGCGGGCCATGAGAGTCTCGACCTCCTTTTTGTCCACGCAGCCGATGGCGGCTTCGTGAGTGACTTTTGCAAGGGGGTTGTCGACACGGACGATGGGTACGGCTTCGGCTTTTGCGTTGCCCTGAATGACTTCCATGCAGTCCACGTGCCCGCGGGCTCTGGGGGCATGGCCTTCGGTGATTCCCCTGAATTCGGATATCGCGTTGTCGGTGATGGCAAGCCTGCTTTTGATGACGCTTCTTGCGTTTTCCCCGTTCAGGGCGATTTTCTCAAGAATCTTTATTTTATCGTCGGCTTTCCCGTAGACCTTTGTGACCATTTCGCAGATGGAATCTTTTTCCGCGTCCACGCTGTAGTCAAATTCAAGGAAGCCCACTCTCCCGGAAATGAGGGTGAAATTCGTATAGTACTTGCCTCCTTCCTCTATTTTTACGTAGGCTTTCGGGAGCACCTCGATGCCTCCGTGGGGGCCATGAAAGTGGGTTTCGGTGTATTTTAGGGAAGCGTTCTTTCCGATGACCATCTTAGCGTCCATTTTGTGGACGACCTTTACAGCATTTGGGAAGGTGCAGTGGGCAATAAGCTCTACTTCGGAATCCTCTTCGGCTACGAAGTCCATCTTAATTTCCTGGATTCCATCTTTCGGGATCAAACCGAAGCAGAGGTGGACGGGGAGGGGGATTTTGTACCCCTTCTGGATGGTCATTTTGATAGCTACGCCGTGTTCTGTTTCCTGTTTTTCAAGCACAATTCCTTCGGTCCCGTTTGCGCTGAGCACTTTGTTTCCGCTAACTACGAGGCTGGACATTTCGTGATTGTGCAGAACTTCAGAGTTTCCCCCGGCCGCAGCGTAGGCTGCGTTCATATCTTCCGTATCTTTGGAAAGCATGTCCAGTTTTGTAAGGGTCATCGTTAGTTCTCCTTCAGGGGATATATCCTGTTGTCACAGGGGATACACCTGTTTTTGAAAAATTCGCTGATCTCCAGGGGGTCTCCGCTCCTCAGGATAACCCCTTCACACATGAGGGATGCTTTGTCCGAGGCAGCTGCGATTTCTTCCCTGTGTGTGATCACAAGCACCGAAGAGCCGTTTTCCTTGAGTGCCTTTATCAGGTTTACTATTTCCTTCAGGGAGACTACGTCGATTCCCGAGTCAGGTTCGTCGAGGATGGCAAGTCTCGGCTTCATGGTGATGATGGAAGCAAGTTCGATCCTCTTCCTTTCACCTCCGCTGAGGGCTTCCCCTACTTCCCTGTCCAGATACTTTTCGGGGTTCAGGTCGACTTTGCAGAGGGCATCTTTTAGCTCCTCTTCCGTGATGCCGCCGTTGTCTCTTGCTCCGATTGCAAGGTAGTCCCTTACTTTGAGCCCTTCGAAGCGGGCTGGTTCCTGCCAGGCAAGGGTTATGCCTTTTTTTGCACGTTCCGTGATTGAAAGTTCCGCGATGTCTTCCCCATCAAAAATAATGCTGCCTTCATTTTGTTCATAGCCCTGAAGTCCCATCAGGGTATAGGCAAGCGTACTTTTTCCCGCACCGTTTGCACCAATGATGCTGTGAATCTCCTGGTTTCCAACTTCCAGGTTGACCCCGCGCAGGATTTTTTTTCCATCACGGCATAATTCCAGTTTTTTTAAGGTTAGAATATATAACACCTCTAGCAATTTTTATAATTTGCACATTGCAGCAGTTCCTTGCAGCGCTGCAGGTCCTTAACTGTATTCACATTCATTGCTAGTTTGGGATTATTCAGTATCAGATTAAAGTCTTCCTGTTCTTGTCTGATATTCGAACTGTCCAGGATGTTCACTCCCGTCGGCACGATCAGTTTTCCTTCCTTGTTAAAGACGGTATCCGGTCTGATGCCTGCTTCCTTGCAGACGTTGATCGGGACATAAACCGAAAGGGCAGGAGTCCCTGCTTCCTCATACTTTTCTATGACCGAGTCTATCATTCCTGAATCAATGAGAGGCAGGTCTGACATGATAATCATTACGGGTCCCTTTGCTCCGGAAGTTTCCACGGCATGGATCATGTCTCCCACATAATTTCCTCCAAAGGTCCGGATTACCCCTACTTCGCCTTTATAGCGTTCCTGGAGCATGATCTCGGTCCTGGGAGTGACCGGTGAGACTGCTACGAAGATCTTGTCTATATTCTTTGCGGCACTCAGGGTATCGATCACGTATGAGATAAGTGGTTTCCCAAGTAGTTCAATACAGGGCTTTTCCCCCATTCCGAGCCTCTGGCCCAGTCCCCCTGCCATTACAATAGCGTCCATTCATAATCCTCCCGGGTTTACGTTTATAGATAGTTTCAGGATAACTGCGATAGTAATCAGGGCAACTACCCTGCCAATTTCGTTTGCCATGCCGATCCCGTCGCCGTTCAGGCCCCCGAAATGAGCATAGCTCCGGTTCAGGAGCACGAGGGCTGAGCCGCAGGCTGCAAGGTACGGAAGCAGTCCGATGAACCCCATGGCCAGGAAACATACAATCGCTCCGAAGACAAAGCCTATAATGAAATTCTTTTTAGTTGCGCCGTCTATGGTCATGCTTCCAAGGCCGGGATATGCCTGGTCTCCCTGGGGGGGTATGGGCTTTCCGAATGCTGCAATAGTGAGCATGGACTGTTTGGCGCTGACCTCTGCTATAAACAGAGATAAAAACATTAGCAAGGGCAAATCGGGCCCGAAAGTAACTATGCCTTCGGCCTGAACAGCTCTTATCGAAGCGTAGAACACTAACAACAAAAGAATACAGGAAGATACCCCTCCGGTCCCGAGGTTTGTGTCTTTCAAAGCCTTTATTTTCTTTTCAGGGGACCCGTGAGCCATGAAACCGTCCCCTATATCCGTTACCCCGTCAAGGTGATTAAAGCCTGTAAAATAATATGTAAATGCCATAATCAGGGCGGCGATTATAGTATCCGGAAAAACTGCCTGCCCGATATATGCGACTGCCCCGATAAGCAATCCGAGTATGGCTCCCACAACGGGGTAAAAATAGATCTTTTTCATAAGCGCGTCGATCCCTTCCATGCTGATTCCCACTGGAATCGTGGAAAGGAAACCAAAGCCTGACTTAAAAGCAAGTAGATAAGAATTCATCTGCTTCACCGTCCGTTTTTTCAGTCACTGCTCTTACAGTCTGACATACCTCGCGAATACATGTTGGAAGATACTCCTCCTATCACCCCTCCTATCACGTCATCCATGAAAGGCCCGAGCTTTGCAAGGATTCCCGGTTTTTGCTTATCGAACCTCACGAATTCAAAAGTCCCTTTGGACCCGCTAATGTAGTTAGCGATGCTGTTGCCCAGCACCTCGTCTGCGATGATAAAAGACAGGTCTTTTTCATAGGATTTTTTGCTAAGGTTCGGAAGGGTCCCTGCTCTGCCTTCTCTTTCCAGCAAAATCCCCGAGTAGATCAGGAGGCAGAGGTTCGGGTCCGAAAGGGCAAATTTGAGTTCCCTTTTAAACAACGCCTCGGCTTTTTCCCTGGTCTCGAGCCCCGGGTGCGGGACGTACATTTCGAGAGCCGTATCTGCAAGGTCCTGTACGCTGATGCCTTCTTCTGCCAGAACGTCGAGGATGTCAATGGTAGCTTTTTCCTCTATCTGTTCAGGCTGCCCTTTTTTCAGGTCCCTCTCCTCAATATCGGATAACTTCATAATGATCACTTCGAGAGTTCTCAAAACGGTTAATATTACTTTTAATGTTTATTCCGTTTTATATATCAAAACGGTTAGTATCAGTTTAAATGTTTATCCTGACTGATTTGCCCCTTAACATCTCAGGTCTAGATGCATGGGTCTTACAATGTCAATAATTGTCAGGAATTTCTGTTGGGGGAACATGATCCGAATTTCTTGAATCAATTGAAATCCCGGTTTTTCTGCAAAAATTCAGAGGTTTTTTCATCCCGATTATTCACAGTTTTACGATATCCTGGTAAATAATCTTCAGGTAAATAATCTTCAGGTAAATAATCTTCAGATACTATTGATTCTGGTAAATACTATCCGGGTTCTGCAGGTCACAGATACAGAATCGCTGATAGATGGATCCCAGGGATCTGGATCACTGCCGCAAAGACGGCAATTGAGAACCCTGATGCGATTGCTATCAATTGGGATGCCCTTTTTATATCTTTTACTTCCGTGGGAGAATACGCAGCTCCAAGCACATAATTGCCAGGCTTTTCGAGCTTCACTCCGAGGGCTCCGGCAGTGGCTGCCATGGGGTATCCTGAATTCGGAGAAGGGGTCTTTGCTCCGTCTTTTATAGCGCTTTTTATGCTTTCCAGAGGGTTTACCTTTCCTTCATTTCTCGGGATCAGAGCAATAAAAAAAGCTGCAATAAGGATAAAAAACACGGAAATACGAGCGGGAATCCAGTTAAGCACATCGTCGGACTTTGCCGAAAAGTATCCGAGTTCCCTGTATGGTTCGGTCTTGTAGCCTACCATAGAGTCAAGGGTATTTATGGCTTTGTATGCGTATGCGGCTACTAACCCTAGCTCTCCGAAAAGGGCGTAATAAAATATAGGGCTCAGGATGCCGTCTACGAAATTTTCGGAAACGGACTCTACAACTGCCGATGACATCTGGGTCCTGTTCAGCTTTGCAGGGTCCCGGCTCACGTAGATCGGGAGTAGTTCCCTGACTGCTTCCAGCTTCCCTTTCTCAAGGTTTTTGTATATGTCCCGGGCGGGGGTGAGAAGACAGCGGATGGCAAAGGTTGCTTTCAGGAAGTAAGCTTCGATCAGAAACCCGAGAATTCCTGGCATCCAGGGGAGAGCTGCAATGTAGATCGCCGAATAACCCAGTAGGGCTGCAAACAGGACGCAGGAAAGCGCCATTGCAACCCCGTATAGCTTCCTGTGGGTTTTCGGGGCCGCTTTTTTCAGGACACCGATCAGTTTCCCTATCCAGACTACGGGATGTACGGCTGCCGGGGGCTCCCCGAACACAACGTCGAGAACCGCGGCGAGCAGGAGTACCAGCGCAAGATGTCCGCTGTCCGGAATTATCATAAAATGGGCTCCATCACCTTTTTCCAGGCAACTTTCACGAGCTCCTGTGTATCGCCTTCATGCATGAGACAGTCCAGGACCTGCTGGGCGATTTCCGTTTTGTGGACAAGGTGGCAGTCTACGCAACTCCAGACTTTTCCGCCTCTGGAACTCTTTATCCATTTTCCGCCTGTTCTCTCATCCTCACAGGGATAGAATGGACAGAAGCAGAAAGTACAGTTCTGACCTTCAAAGTGACAGGGGTAGTATTCGCAGGTCTTTCGACCACCTATTCCTTCTTCGGCCGCTTTTTCAATGACATTCTGGAGTTCCTGCTTCGCCTGTTCCCTGCCCCACTCGGTAATCACTTCTCCTATTGCGGATATGAGCTTCTCGTTTTCTTCTGCGGGCCGGACTGCAACTCTTATGAAATCCTTGCCCAGGCACTGGAAGTTGGCACAGTCCCTGACCAGGACTCCACGGGCTGCCAGGCGCTTGCTCAGTTCCCCTGAGTCAAGCATGAACCCGCTGATGTTGACAAAGATATAATTGACGTTTACCTCGCCGACCTCAAAACCCCTGATTCTGTCAAGTTTTGCTTTCAGGAGCCTTCCTTCTTCCCTGATTGCGACTCTTGATTCTTCAAGGTACTGGCTGCAGGGCCCGCCTTCC
The DNA here is from genome assembly GCA_965601435.1 of uncultured Methanosarcina sp. Classification (GTDB taxonomy): domain Archaea; phylum Halobacteriota; class Methanosarcinia; order Methanosarcinales; family Methanosarcinaceae; genus MTP4. The sequence goes on along the minus strand of CBFCWE010000045.1, from coordinate 10,531 downwards.
ATCTTCAGGAGGGCGACTCCGATAGCATTTGCGATTGTCCCCAGGTTCCAGGAAAGTCGGGCCTTATTCAGGATTCCAGCCATTCCGGGGGAAGCAATCCCAAAGCCCATCCTGACACCAGGAATTGCAAAGGCTTTGGTAAGCGAGCGCATTACAAAGACATAGTCGTTGGAAGCCGCGAGGTCTGCCACACTCTGAGCGGGGTCAGACAGGTCGATAAAGGCCTCATCTACGTAAAGTAGGGTTTTGTGAGCCCTGCAGCGCTCTGCAAGGGCTTTCAGCTGGGTTCTGGTGCGCAGTTTTCCGGTGGGATTGTTCGGGTTGCATATAAACAGGATTTTTGCCTTTTCCAGGACTTCGTCCGGAAGGGTTTCAATTTCTTCCTGAGAAGGGTATTCGATCTCAGCCCCCATTATCCGGCACTGCATTTCGTATTCTCCGAACGTGGGCCATGGGATGAGGACTTTGTCTCCCTTTTCAATCACACATTCAACGAGGAGCCGGATGATTTCTGTAGAGCCGTTTCCCGGGATGATATTCTCGGAGGCTACTCCAAGTCCCACAAATTTGGCCGCGGCTTCCCGGAACTCCAGATATCTGTTGTCAGGGTATTCCAGCATTTTTCCGAGACTATTTTTTATAATCTCATCAAAGTCCAGTCCACTTCCTGAATATTCAAAGGGGCTTCCCAACGGGTTAAAGTTTGCACTAAAATCAAGAATTTCACTTTCGGGAATCCCGTATTTCTCCGAAGTTTCCTGGATAAGCCCTCCATGTCGGCAGGGTTCCAGATTCAGCAGATGCTCCCTTACAGGTACACTTCTTTGCTCTGACACGTTAATCGCAAATATTTACAGTGAATCAGGTATATTAAGTTGTTTATTATATTAGTAAGTTTAAACTTGCCTTTATTTGCTTTGAGATTGTTTGATCTCGAAAAATATGCCTGTTGGAATCCATTCTACTTTATTTTACAAAATTAATATACTATTTCTGTGTTTATACCTTGTTTTCGTGAGTGTTCGATATCCCTCTGTTTAAGGGTTTGGGGCAAACATCGAAAAGGTAAAATAGCTTGTTTTTAAGTACTACCATCCGAAATCCATCTGTACATTATCCCATTTATATAATATTTGGATTTGGTTCACATAATATTTCATTTACCGATTATTTATCAAAGATAAATTCTATTTAGCGGTTGTTTAATTTCCGATAATTTCGTTTAATTCGATCGAATTCAGGTGCTTTTAAAAATGACAGTCAATAGGCCAAGAGGGACCCGGGACTTTTTACCTGCCAATACTTCCCGGCGAAGGTACGTGGAAAGCATAATGAGGGACGTTGCCCGCAACTGGGGCTACAGCGAGGTCATTACTCCCACGTTCGAACATCTGGACCTCTTCACCCTGAAGTCAGGGGAAGGGATCATAGGAGAACTCTACAACTTCATGGACAAGGGCGGTAGAGCCATGACCCTCAGGCCCGAACTCACGGCTCCTGTCATGCGCATGTATGTGAATGAACTGCAGGCCCTCCCAAAACCCTTGAAGCTGTTCTATTTTGAAAACTGCTTCCGCTACGAGCGCCCTCAAAAGGGTCGTTTCAGAGAATTCTGGCAGTTCGGAGTGGAGCTTATCGGGACCAAAAAGCCCGATTCAGATGCCGAGGTCATTGCCCTGGCAAATGCAATGTTAAAGGCTGCAGGGATCAAAGGCGACCTGAAAATCGGGAATCTGGCCGTGATCCGCACTATTTTGCAGGAACTTGACTCCGAGAACGTGAGCAAGATAATGCGGCTTGTGGACAAGAAAGAGTATGAGGGGCTCGAATCCTTGCTCGAAGAGATCGATGCCAGCGAAACTCTGAAATCAAACCTTTTCAGGCTGATCAAACTGGAAGGCAAGGGAATTCTCCCACAGGTAAAGGAAATCGTAGGAACCATCCCCGAACTTGATAGTTTCGAAAAGACTCTGGAGCTCCTTGACGCGTACGGTGTTGAGTATTCCCTGGACTTTGGGATTGCTCGAGGACTTGATTATTACACCGGAATGGTCTTTGAAGTCTACGGTGAAGGCCTGGGTGCCCAGAAGCAAGTCTGTGGCGGGGGCTCCTACCAGTTGATCCAGCTTTTTGGCGGCGGCGACGTGCCTTCGACAGGTTTCGGAATCGGCTTTGATAGGATCATGGAAATCTGCGAACTCGTTCCAGAAGAGCCGAAGAAACTGGTACTTGTTTCAAAGCCCGTAACCCACCTGGAAGCCGTAAAGCTCGCAAACAAGCTCAGGGAATACGTGCCCGTGCACATAGACCTGATGGAGCGCAACTTCAAGACCCAGCTCACTTTCGCAAACAACATCGGTGCCGACTATGTGGTAATTGTAGGAGAAAAGGAACTCGAAGCCGGAAAACTAACCCTGAAAGACATGAAATCCGGAGAACAGGAACTTCTTACGGTGGAAGAAGTTATTGGAAAGGTCTCGCGGCAGTAAAGCCGCAGGACTTTTTATCTTTAATATTTTGTTACATATTTTCTTTGATTTCTTTTGTTTTCTTCTTCCTTCGATTTCTTTTGTTTTCTTTGTTTTCTTCTTCCTTCTATTTCTTTGTTTTTTGTCTTCTTCATTTTCTCCGCTTTCTCTGCTTTCCTTTTTTCTTTTAATTTTCTGCCCTTTCTTTTTTCCTTCCAACCTTCTTTTAATTATTAAATCTTTTTCGGCTGTAAAAATTTTTATATACTTATTGCAAACTTTGTATATTCTTATTCCGTAATTTCAGGGATTCAAAGAGTGGGGGTAGAGTTACGGCTGGTCAGGTTTCGTTTGTAGGCGTATCCATTTCAGGTGACGAATCTGCAGTTTTCGGACTGCCTTTCAGGCTTTCGGTGGGAGCTTTGCTTTTTGCCGCTCTTCTGGTGCTTTCCTCAATTTCCCTCTCCGGGTTTATGGTAGAAGATAGGGATCGGGAAGTTGTGGCTGAAGTTTCGAAACTCACAGTTGCGGCCGAACAACTCTCGCTTCGGGGGGAGGGCAGTGAAATCACTCTTGAGTTCAGGGTCCCTTACAATGTAAAAGTCGGTTTTGGAGCCCTTCCGGGAAGGGAAGGAGAATGGCCGGCAGATGCCCATAATTATTATGTGAGCACGGGAGGACGGGACAGTTTTTACGCTTCATCCGCAAGCTTTTCGGGTCCGACCATGAAAGGGCCTGCAATTTTTGGTCCCGGACGGCACAGGCTGATTCTTAAAACCGCCATTGAACCTGAAACGGGGAGGTTATTCGCGCTGGTTTCCGGAAACGAAAGTGAAGGTTTGCAGGGAGCAGATGAAGAAGTAGATGAGGGAGTAGATGAAGATGCGGTAGGTGGGATATGACTTTCAGGGTCAAGGGGCATTCGCTGAGGAAAATTCTGGAGGACGAATCTGCATGGGCGGATTTCTTGATATCGAAAGCAGCCCTTATTCTTGCAAGCGCCGTCCTTTTTTCCGCTCTTTTTCAACTGGGGGCCGGTTTCAGAGACTTTGAAGCAGGAGAAGAGCTTGATGCCGTTGCCAGGGACTTCAAAGCTGCCGTGGATGAGGTCGGAGCCGGAAGTTTCCAGGGTGAGTTCTCTGAGGTCCTCTACCATTTTGAAGGATTTGACAGGTTTCAGGCTTCTCCTTTTGAGCGGGAAGTCGATGCATACGTCTCCGGGGAATACTTCCGGCTGGAAACCGAAATTGACGGAAAAACGATCAGGGCAATAAAACCTTTTGCTTTCAGGGTTTTGCCTTTTAATGAAACTGCTCTGCGGGGAAAGCTCCTTGAAAGGTTCGGGGCAGAAGGGGATGGGGAAGATCCTCTGCTTGCGGACTATTCGGAAATAACAAAGTATCTTTCGGATGTCGGTGCCGAGGAAAAGGAGCTGGAAGTTGCTAAAGCTGTCTCCATAAAGAAGGAATTCATTTATGTTAAAGAAGGGGAGGAGGTGTCGGGTTTTGCGTGTATCCTTATCTATCAATGATTTTTCTTTTGTTAACGGGAAGGTTCTTGAAAAATTTCCTGAAAAAATTTCAGGAAAAATTCCGGACAAGCTTTCCGGAAAATCCTTTACCGGGCTGTTCTGGAACGAAAGTGGGGTGCTCGAGCCTCAGGCTGACCTCCTTTCTACAGCTCTCGCTGTAATCGGTTTTGTTGTCTTTGCCGCCCTGCTCTCCCAGGGTTATCTGGGCTACGAGGACCGTTCCTTTGCCCTTGAACACTACGAAAGCGCTTCTCTCCTGGCCGAGTCCCTTGCAGGAGCCCCCATCCTGAGGGCTGAAAATCCTGACCTCCTCTCTGCCGAGACTCTCGACGGACTTTCAGGCTCTGGGGGGGAGGTTGAAAGGGAAAGGCTTTTTGCGGCTTTTTCGGGAAATTATGTTTTCCTTATTGAGGTCAGGACTCTGGATGGAAAATGGAAATGGGAGATTATTCCAGATGACAGAGACCCTGTTTTTTTCCTTGAAGAAACGGACCGTATAGCTGCCTCCATACCGGTGGTTATCGAATTGAACCCTGCGGAATCGGTCCCCGGGACTCTGACAGTTGTACTCTATCAACCGGGGTGGGTCTGAAAAGGGGATCCGTAGTAAATGAAATACTCTGGATTTAATTTCGGATTTAATTTCCAGATCTGATTAAAATAAATGAGTGGCGAAGAGCCGGAGAGCATTGGATAAGATTATTGGAGGGTTGGAATAATTGACAGACAGGAAATTGACGGTTCTGAGCCGGAAGATAGGGAAAATCTCGGAAGGCAGAAAACTCCGGGCGGGGGATTCATCCGGTTATTCCACTGTCTTTGATGCCCTTTTTTTGCTTGTGCTGATCTCGCTTGCGGGAGTCCTGCTTATGCCTTCCCTGCAGGCAGGAGGGCAGTATGAAGCGGCTTATTATACGGCAGGCTCTGAAATGGATTCTCACCTGCTGGAGACGCTTCTCTCCTGTAAGTTTGAAGATTTTGATTATGAAATCTCTCCTTTTTCGGTGTTAGGGCTTGACCTGCCCGAAAATTCCGTGGTTGAAAGTCCTGTGCGCACCCTTTTTGGAAAAGAGCAGAAGCACCGGACTTTTGCCGACCTGACTGCAGAATACCTTGCCCTTTCCCTTATGCTTTCGGACAGTGGCTCTTCCGTTCCTCTCAATCCCCTTGCTGCCGATTATAACGCAAGGGTTTCGGATGTTGTCACGGCTTACCTTGACCGGGAACTTGCAGGGAGGTTCTCCTATCGCTTTGAAGCATATTGGTATCCTGTGAAAGCCTTTCCTCTCGGGAGCGAACTTATCATCGGGGATGAAGCGCCGGCCAATGCGATCCGGCAGAGTGCAAAGCTTTCCATGCCTCCTGGCACCTATGCCCCTTCAAGAGAAGCTATCTTCAGTCCTGTGAGTGATACCTTCCTGGTAAGTTCCCTCAATGTTTCCGAGGGGGAAGCCGTGGAAAACCTTTCTGTAGCTTTTGATTCCGTCCTTGATGCCGCTGCTCTTGAAGGGGCAAGGGCGGTATCGGAACTTCTTTTCCCATCGGAATATTTCGGCTCGGTTTTCGGAGAGGATGCAGATGAGTCCATGCAGACGCTGCTCTACGGGATTCCGGAAAGTCCCGGAGCCGTGAGCTCCGAAAGCCCGGAAGAAGCGTTCCTGGTTTTCTTCGCGGAAATGCTTGAAGCCGATTTTAAATTTGAATCCGGAATCACTTCCGAAAATGTCTCAGCTTCCGACCTCCCGGTACTTCAGGACCTCTTGCTCTCCATTCTTGAGGAGGAAATAAGGACAGAGCTTGAAGCCGAGTTTTCCGGGGAAATCAACCGGACCATTTCGGGCATGGTTGAGGCTGAAGATTTCTCAGAGGCACAGGCCCTCAGGGATGCCCAGGTGGAATCGGTTTACAGGCAGGTCAATCCGGGAGGGGCTCGAATAGTCCTGAGTCTCTGGGGACCTTCCTGAGCTTCGGGGAAAGTTTCTCTCTTTCCTCAGTATCTCTCCTTCCTTAGTTAAGGGCGATAATCTTGAAGAGTGCTGCAAGAAATAATTTTTTCATCCCGGAAAAGAGGTTCTCTCGCCGCTTCCCCTGCCTTCTCCCTCAACGCAAAGTATATATTACATGCTGAGCTTACTAAAGTCGCTTTTACCGAAAAACTCCCGCTTTATTCAGGAATACTTATCCTGTAAAAAGTCATACGGCAGTAGTTGCTGTGACGGAAAAAAAATCTCCCGATCGGTGTAATTGGTCCGTTATAATCGGTAAAGATATAACTTCAGCCCGGAACATGGACCTCCGGGTGCTGATCAATCGATATCAGGAGAATGACACATGGCTAAAATGCATACAAGAAGTAAAGGTAAGTCTTCATCTACCAGACCCAACAGGACCGAAATGCCCGAGTGGTGCAAGGTTAGTGCGGAAGAGGCTACCGGAGTAGTGCTTGACCTCTGGAAACAGGGTGTAGCAACCTCAGAAATCGGAATGATCCTGAGGGACCGCTACGGAGTTCCTGATGTGAAACTTCTCACAGGCAAGAAGATCACAGCTATCCTCAAGGAAAACAATGTTGCTCCAAATGTCCCTGAAGACCTCTACAACCTGATCGTCAAGGCCCTCGGACTCAGGAAGCACCTTGCAATTAACAAGAAGGACGTCCACAACAAGCGTTCTCTCCAGCTGACCGAATCCAAGATCCGCAGACTTGTTAAGTACTACCACCAGGAAAAGGTACTCCCCAAGGAATGGCTCTACAAGCCTGAGACCGCTGAAATGATGATTACCAGGTAATTTCGAAACATAATTCGAATTTTTAAGGGTCTTCTTGCCTTTCCGGCAGGCGGCCTTTTTAATCCTTTTTTCAGGAAATATTGCTGATATCTTTTTCTGTCTCCTTTGTGTTTTTTCTGTTTTTTCTGTTTCTTTTGTGTTTTTTTCTGTTTCTGTGCTTTTGGCACTGCACTTCTTGCTTTGGCAACCTTTGTTCCTGTCACCTTTTTCCTTTTCTTTATATATTCTGTTTTTAATACCCCGGTGTTTTATGTTAACGGTGTTTATTACTACCCCTCATTTATTGATTATTTATTTTTATTAATCCCTAACTAAATCGTAAGTTTTATACATTAACACAATTATCCATATAACTTGGTATTACTAAAATTTAAATTTTTATATTGCAGAAACATAAGAATTTTTATGTACATATGATTGTTGCAGGTTTTTAACTAAATCTGATCTGAAAGTTCTTCCGGTCATGAAACGCATGTTGTGTTCATGGAATATGGAGTTGGTTTGTGTGATTCATAAAAAATATCTGTGTGTTCTCCTCGTACTTGTGCTGGTGGCGGCATGTGTGTCAGCCGGGTGTGTTGGCTCCTCTTCCGAGTCGGATGCCGGGGATGAAAGCGGGCACAAAGCTGCCAAAAGTTCCGATGCCAGTTCGGACACGGAAATGATAACTATCACGGATGGGCTTGGGCGGGCGGTAACCGTCCCGAAAAACCCTGAAAAAGTCGTTTGCCAGGGGGCAGGAGCCCTCCGCTATCTTTGCTACCTGGGGGCTCAGGATGCTGTGGTGGGGGTAGAAGATATCGAACTCCGGAAGGACGAAAACCGCCGGCCCTATGCAATCGCAAACCCCTGGCTCCAGGAAATGCCCCTTATCGGGGAATTCCGCGGGAACACCGATCCCGAAAAGGTCGTTGCAGCCGAGCCTGATGTGATTTTCTGGACCTATGTGCTTTCCCCCGCAGATGCTGATGAGTTTTCGGCCAAGACAGGCATTCCGGTGGTTGCACTTAATTACGGGAACCTTGGAGTCTACCGTGAAGACATGTACAGTTCTCTCAGGATCATGGGAGAGGTCATGGACAGGGAGGAAAGGGCAGAAGAAATCATCGATTTCTTTGATGCCGCTATCGCCGACCTGGGGTCCCGTACTTCGGATATCCCTTACGAGGAAAAAATGAGTGTTTTTGTGGGTGGAATTGCCTACGCGGGCCCGCACGGTTTCCAGTCTACAGAACCTACCTACCCGCCTTTCATGTTCATAAATGCGAAGAACGTTGCGGGTGAGATGGGTACGGACCATGCCGATGCCTCAAAGGAAGCAATAATGGAATGGGACCCTGGCATTCTTTTCGTTGACCTGTCCACTTACCAGACAACGCCTTCAGCGCTGGATGAACTTAAAGAAGACCCTGCCTACCAGACTCTGACTGCAGTGAAGGAGGGGGAGGTCTACGGCATCCTGCCTTACAACTGGTACAGTTCTAACCATGGTTCCGTACTTGCGGATGCCTACTACGCAGGGACTATTGTGTACCCGGACCAGTTTGCTGATATTGATATTGACGCAAAGACCGATGAAATCTATACTTTCCTCTTTGAAGAGAATGGGGAAGATGTGTACGAAATGATGGAAATCGGGTTCAAGGGAGGATACGGAAAACTTTCTCTTGAGTGACCGGATAAGGGCTTAAAGGCCCCCGGTAACTTTCCTTCTTAATCTTCCTTTAACCCTCCTTTAATCTTTAATGACTCAATAAAGGCTGCTACAATGGACCTGACCAAGACTGCTGGAATGAATAAGACAAACGAATCCGGGGCAAAATTAGGGGGAGATGCGGTTTCTTCCGCCTACTCCAGGTATATAGGGAGGAAATTCACATTTATTTTCCTCTCAATTTTCCTGCTGATCCTGCTTTTTCTTCATTCAATAGCTGTAGGGTCTGCAGACATCTCAGTCCCGGATGTCGCAAGAGTGCTTCTCGGAGTGGACATGGGTGATTTTTCGAACGCGATTATCTGGCAGATCCGGCTACCCAGGGCTCTCACCGCGATTGTGGCAGGGGTGGGGCTTTCGGTTGCCGGGGTTTCCCTGCAGTCCATTCTCAGGAACCCCCTGGGTTCGCCTTACACCCTGGGGATCTCGCATGCCGCTGCTTTCGGAGCGGCTTTTTCCGTAATTGTTCTCGGTTCGGGCACCATGCGGAGCACCGGGGCGGATGCGATAATGCTGAACAACCCGTATATCACCACCGCCGTTGCCTTCCTTTTCTCCATGCTTACTACCTTCATACTGCTGGCGATTGCAAAGTATAAGGGGGCTTCTCCTGAAGTGATGATCCTGACGGGGGTTGCTCTTTCTTCCCTCTTTACGGCAGGGACAATGTTCCTGCAATATTTTGCGGATGATGTCCAGCTTGCAGCGGTTGTCTTCTGGTCCTTCGGAGACGTAGGAAGGGCTGACTGGGGAGACCTTGCGGTCATCTCGGCAGTGGTGCTTCCTTCACTGTTGTATTTCTACCTGAACTGCTGGAATTACAATGCTATTGACGCCGGGGACGAGACCGCCAAAGGGCTCGGAGTGGATGTGGAAAAGATCCGGCTCTGGGGTATGCTCGCAGCTTCCCTGGTGACTGCATTTATCGTTGCGTTTCTTGGTGTTATTGGTTTTGTGGGGCTTGTCTGTCCGCACATCTCCCGTCGGTTCGTGGGGGATGACCAGCGCTTCCTGCTCCCGGCTTCCTGCCTTGTGGGTGGGCTTTTGCTGCTCGCGTCGGACACCGCAGCCCGGATGATGATGGCGCCTCATGTGCTTCCCGTCGCCATATTGACTGCATTCATGGGAGCACCCCTTTTTCTCTACCTGCTTGTCAGGGGGTATAGACATTGATGCTTGAAGTTCAAAATCTTGGGTTTGATTACGGTACAAGGGAAATTTTGAGAGGTATTGATTTCGGAGTCCTGCCCGGAGAAGTAATGGTCGTGCTTGGCCCTAATGGGGTCGGGAAGTCCACGCTTCTCCGCTGCATAAATTCGATCCTGAAGCCGAAGAGGGGGCTTGTAATGGTGCAGGGGGAAAACCTGCACACCCTTTCCAGGGACGAGGTCGCAAAGCGGCTCGGCTATGTTGCCCAGCGCTCAGAAACGGGACGGCTTACGGCCTTTGATGCGATTCTTCTTGGCCGCAAGCCCCGTATTGGTTGGAGCGTGAAAGCTCGGGACCGGGAAATCGTTGAGGAAACGGTAAACGCACTGGGCCTCGAAGACCTGGCTCTTCGCTACATTGACCAGTTGAGCGGGGGTGAACTTCAAAAGGTAGCAATTGCAAGAGCCCTTGTCCAGGAGCCCGAACTTATCCTTCTTGACGAACCCACCAGCAACCTGGACCTCAAAAACCAGGTCGATATCCTGGATACCGTCCGGGGGATCGCAAAAGCCAAGGGCATCTCCGTGGTCCTGACCATGCACGACATCAACATGGCCCTCCGCTACGCTGACAGTTTCCTGATCATCAAGAACGGGGAAATCTATGCCAGGGGAGGCCCTGATATTATCACTCCCGATGTTATCGAAACAGTGTATGGCCTGCCAGTTATGGTGGAGTCCTTTAACGGTTTCAGGCTTGTAATCCCGATAAGTTAAAAAATCAGGTCTGACTCCCTCAAGCCTGGTAACACCCCCGCGTAAGCTCAACAAAGTAAGCTAACCAGAAGCTCAACAAAGTAAGCTAACCAGAAGCTCAACA
>CBFCWE010000044.1:0-31819 GCA_965601435.1 uncultured Methanosarcina sp. | reverse complement strand
ATTATATTTTAAATGACATTAACTTTTCGGCATTTCAACTGCGTAAGTCCTATTCCGAACAATTATCATCATCCGAATTACTCCAGTCCAGGTCCTCCTGCGTGATGTTGATCCACTGGTAATCGGCTTCGTTCAGGGAGTATTGATCGGAGGTACTCCAGAAGTTGTCCGACTCCCCCCCGTAAACGGGTAAGATGAGGTTTCCACAAATAACGTTTCCGGAGAAAGTGTTCATCTCACAATAATCGTAAAGGTAAATTCCGTAACAATCGTAATCTGAATCACCGGCATTGCTCAAAGTGTTCTCAGTAAACTCGTTGAAGTTGCATTCATATTCAAGGTAAATTCCGCAACAATATTCATCGGAATCACCTTTATTGCTCAAGGTGTTGCCGGTAAACTCGTTGGAGTTGCAATAATCCTCCAAGTAGATTCCGTAACAGTCGTAATCGGAATCACCGGCATTGCTCAAAGTGTTCTCAGTAAACACGTTGGAATTGCATTCATAGTAAAGGTAAATTCCATAACAGTCTTCATCAGACTCGCCGTTATTGCTCAAAGTGTTCTCAGTAAACACGTTGGAATTGCATTCATAGTAAAGGTAAATTTCGTAACAGTCTTCATCAGACTCGCCGTTATTGCTCAAAGTGTTGCCGGTAAACACATTGGAATCGCAATAATCCTCCAGGCAGATTCCGTAATAATAGTAATCGGAATTCCCATCATTACTTATCATGTTGCCGGCAAACTCGTTGGAGTTGCAATAATCATCAAGGTAAATTCCGTAACAGTCGTAATCGGAATCACCGGCATTGCTCAAAGTGTTCTCAGTAAACACGTTGGAATTGCATTCATAGTAAAGGTAAATTCCATAACAGTCTTCATCAGACTCACCGGTATTGCTCAAAGTGTTGCCTGTAAACTCGTTGGAGTTGCAATAATCCTCAAGGTAAATTCCATAACATTCGTCATCGGAATCACCGGCATTGCTCAAAGTGTTGTCAGTAAACACGTTGGAGTTGCAATAATCCTCAAGGCAAATTCCGTAACAATAGTCATCGGAATTCCCATCATTACTTACCATATTGCCGGTAAACTCATTAAATCCTGATTTGTACAGGTAAATTCCATAACAATCGTAATCGTTATTACCGTTATTATACACCGTGTTGTCGGTAAACGTATTGTTGGAAGCGTTGTATTCGAGACCGGAATCATAGCCTTCAAAAAAGTCATACCCCGAGGCATCCACATAAAAACCATAGGTTTCGGAACATACAATATTATCCGAAATCGTATTACCACTCGAAGCCACCCATATCCCGACTTCATCCGCACCGGTCACATTGAACCCCTCAAGCGTACAGTTATCTTCGCTCAATTTGATGCAGAAATCCCCTCCAGTTCCGTTAACCACAGGAAGGCCAGAATCCGTATCCATGCCCTGCAGGATAATCCCGGTTTTGTTCACATCAACATTTTCATAATATGTCCCGCTCTCCACAATGATCGTATCGCCGGGACTGGCGGCGTTGATGGCCTCCTGAATAGACCCGGTTTCATTAACGTAGAATAGGGAATCTTCAGCAGCAAACTCGGTTGGAGCTTCTGCCGCAGCGGCACATATTAAAAAAAATATCAAAGAAATCGTGATCGAAATTTTCAAAATGTTATGATTTTTTCTGTTTTCCAAAAAGAAACACCTCTATCAGTAGTTACAATAACTATTCTGGATGAAAAGAAAAGAAACAACGACTTTTCCGAACAATAACAGGGCCGAATGAGAGAAATGTTGCTCAGACTTGAAATGACAAAATTTCTATTAATCAACGAATCCGGTTTACTACCTCACCATGTAGTCTTCTGCCTGTCGTCCATCTAATACAATCTCACCTATTTACCCAGAAATTTGCCAGTGTAACTTATAATATAAAGAAAATAAGTCATATAATTTAAACATAACTACAAATAAATAGTTTAAGCATAAAAAAATTAAAAACATATATAAATATATTCAGGTTAGACATCCAGATAGTTACAAATCGGGAAAAAAACTGATAAGGAAATAAAAAATAAATACAATATTATCTTTGCAAATTATAACTGTTTAAAAAGGTACGTTTCAAAGATATTTGAAATAAACTTAAATAACAAAAATGCCATAGCAATTAAGAAATGCACTTAACACCGTTAACATCGAAGTACCCAAGATAAAAAAAGGAGCGATCCCAATGAGAATGCTGGAAGAATTTTTCCCGGAGTTCACCGAGAAACTTGACGAAATCGATAAGCTCTACTCTGAAAAACGGATGATTGACGAAAAAACCTACCAGTTCATTTGCTTTGCCCTGTCGATTAAGGGCAGGTCAAAACCCTGCGTCTTGAAGCACTTCAAAGGCGCCCTCGAAGCCGGGGCCACGGTCAAGGAACTGTCATACATTTTTGCCCTGGTCATGCGGGAAGCCGCAGGAGCCGACGACTGCTGGACCCATGACGTTATCGGAGACTGGAAAGAAATTTTGAAAGGAAACGTTTCCTGCGGCTGTGCAGGAGACGAAGAGTAAGAAGTATCTTACCAATAAATCAGACCTGACCAACAAATTTCTTAGTTGACCAACACATTAGATCTGACCAACAAATTTCTTAGTTGACCTTAAATCCAAGAAATAGTGATAGGAAAAGTAAGTCGCCATTTAATGCATTCACCTCGCAGCAACTTAACCCATCACTATATTTTGGATCAAATCCATTTGTATTCAGTTATTGCAGTGAACTTCTTTATCATGAAAATGCTGTGTGTACTTCCATTTATTTGAGCCTGTTATTCAACAAATTTAATGTCCTCTTTTTCAGCTATTTTTTCAGCTATTTTTTCAGCTATTTTTTCCATATCTCCTTAATTATTTATCTCCGAAAAACTGGCCATCAGGACCCCGGAAATAATGAGGAAGCTTCCAATGAGATGATAATACCCGAATTCCTCATGCAGCACAAAGACACCTGCAACAATTGCCATAACCGGGCAGAGGTTCATGAACACGGCTGACCTGGAAGCTTCCAGTTCCCCAAGGCTGTAAATGGTCAAAAAAGATGTGCCAACCGAGGTAAAAAGACCCAGATAAAGCATCCCGAACATGAACTCCGAATTGTGCAACAGCAAGAGGGTAGCCTGAAGAGTTAGGTGCTCAAGACCGAGGGCCAGCAGCAAGAACATGAGAGCCCCGTTTGCCATCATCCCGAAAGTCAGGGTCATGGGATCAAAACTTTTTGAAAGCTTCCTGCCGGTAATTATGTAAAGAGAAGTGGAAACCACAGACAAAAGGGTCAGAAACACGCCTTCGGCATTGAAAGCACCGCTGCCTCCATTCATTACAAAAAGGAATACGATGCCGACTATGGATACGAAAAAAGATCCGAACTGTTTTGGGGTAAGTTTCTCCCCCAGGAAAAACATACCTAAGATTCCCACAGATACCGGGATCAGGGCATTGATAACCCCGGCCTCGGAAGAGGAAATATACAGCAAGCCCAGCGCCTGGAAGGAGAAAAAGAGAACCGGCTGAAAGGTGGACAAAAGAAGCAGGTCTTTAAACTGGCTCCTCTTCAAATCAAGCTTTACGTTTATGAGCCCGAATTTAAGCAGCAGGACCATAAACGCAAAAGAGAGCACGAACCTGAAAGCCAGGGTCGTGAAGGGCGCTGCAAAAGCCAGGGACTGTTTGGTAAATAAGAAGGTTAGACCGATAAAAACGGCATTGAAGAATGCAGCGAGATAAGCTAACGTTTTTTTCTCCATTTAGGGAAACAACATATGGAGAAGGGTATATAATTTTATGCCAGGCCAAACAGTAAAAAGATTGATCTATTTTTATAAAGAAACACTTAGTTTCTTACAACTTGATAAGTACGCAGTTTCTATATTCCCTCTCTTAGGGGCAAAACTTATTAAACAAGGTGAACAAATTATTTAATGAGTCCCGTATATTTTTCAGTCGCTTACAATTTTAAAATATGTTGGGGGATGAACATATTAATCCGGATAAAGAGAACTTTTTTTCACCACCTCCGATTCTGAGAGGGTACATGTACGGGGCAGAGGAAGCCTATGAAGCCAGGGACTCGGACCGGCTTCTGGCAATACGCCTTGAGACAAACACTTCATGCAATCTCCGCTGCCGCTACTGCTATGCACAGAGCGGAGGGGATTCGGTAAAAATAGCTGATTTCGATGTGTTGAAACGGGTTATTTCCGAAGCAAAGGAACTTGGGATAAGGTCCGTGGTCGTGATCGGGGGAGGAGAACCTACTCTTTACCCGGATTTCCGGGAATTGATTGCTTACATCGACTCCCTCGGGATCATACCCATGATGTTTTCAAATACTGTTTTGATGACAAGGGACCTTGCAAAGTTCCTTTACGAACACAACGTCTCGATAATGGGAAAACTCGATTCCCTCAAGCCTGAAGTACAGGACTATCTGGCAGGCCGGGAAGGTGCGGCAGCCGAGATCCGCAGGGGGCTTTCAAACCTCATGGATGCCGGTTTTACCAAACCTGCCGAACCGGGAAAACTCAGGCTGGGAGTTTCCTTTGTGAGCAACAGGCTGAACCTCGGGGAAATAGAGGAAATCTGGCACTTTTGCCGGCGGAACAACATTTTCCCGAACATGGAAATCCTGACCCCCACGGGCAGAGCGAACGATGAACTTGCGGACAAGATGCTCAGCGCCGAAGAGATCCAGGCATACAAGATGAAACTGCTTGACATAGACCGGAAATACTACGGGTATGACTGGCTGCCTTACACGCCGATCACCGCAAGCGGCTGCCTGCAGCACCTCTACAGCCTCTACATAACCATAGACGGGAACGTCAGGCCCTGCGCCCCGACCAAGCTGGACGAGCACCCTGCCCTGAAGGTTAACGGGGAATATCCCTGCAACGTGAACAAAACGAGCCTGAAAGATATTTTCGATTCCGAACTCTTCAGCTACGTCCGAAACATCGACAAAGTCCTTGAAGGCAGGTGTGGGGACTGCAAACACCTTAACGAGTGTATCGGGTGTCGGGGCTATGCTTACAGCGTAGGGGTGAACAAAGGAATGGACCCCCTGAAAGCACTAAGGATGGAATGTCAGCAGTGCTTTAAAGAGTCGCTTGAATGAGATACCCGAAGTGTAAATAAGGATATTGTCAGAATTAAGAAGACAGGACCTGCAGGGAAAATAAAAACAAAGAAGGAAGATGAAAAACAAAAAAGGAAGATAAAGACAAAACGGGAAGATGAAAAACAGAAAAGGAAGATAAAGACAAAACGGGAAAATAAAGACGGAACAGAAGGAGAGACAGGATGCAGGGCACGGGACAATTAAAAAAGGATTCAGGGAACGAACTGAAGGTAGTAATGATCGACGAAGAAGGCCTTGAAGAAAAACTGTATGAAAGCCTCAAAAAGCACGAACTTCCCGATTACTTCCTGTACACAGGCGTCGGAGGAGCCCGAAACTGGTTAAATCTAGACGAGTCCAGGACATTTCCCGTGGCCCGAAAGCTCAAAGCCCTGCTTGAGGAAAATCTTGTCTCGATAGTGAAGTTCATTCCCACAGGTATGAACCTTGCAAGCATCGGGGTAGGAAACGGGGAAAAGGAAAGGATTATCCTTAATGGATTGATAAAGAAAAATGAAGAAGAGGTCAAACGCGAATCTGAAGAAGGAGCCTTCGGGTCCGGGAGAATAAGACCAATCCACTACTATCCCATCGATATAAATTCCCGGATGGTGGATATTGCCCTCGAAAAAGTTCAGGACCTCCCTGTCGAAAAAAAAGGGATCGTAGGCTTTATCGAGGAAATGCCGTTCCTGAAAAAACACTGGCAACTTCCAGTCCTGTTTTGCATCCTGGGAAATACTTTTTGTAACTATGAACCGGATTTTATCCTGAAACTGGTAGGAGAAAACCTGGAATCAGGAGACCTCTTCATGTTTGATGCCCACATCTTCCCCACCCTTGACGGAAGTGATGAAGCGAAGTCCGTGAGAAATAAGGTCCTTGCGACATATTCTTCGAGGGAAAATGCACTCTTCAACATGTATCCGCTGCTTCACTACGGAATGGCCCCCGAAGACTTTGAATTCGAGCTGTTGCTCTCTCACGTAGAATCAGGGACAGGCCCCCTGTACAGAACCCACAAGACCCTGCAAATCCTAAATGATACGGAGATAAGGATTGGCCCCGGCACCGTGAAATTCAAAGAAGGGGATGCCATCAAGATGGGGTTCACCTACAAATATACCTTTGAACAGATCAGCACGTTCCTGAATAAAGGGGGTTTTGAAATCCTCAGGAAATTCCTGAGTGAAGACCGGACCAATGCCATAATCCTGGCAAGGAAGCACCTCTGAGAAAAACACCTGATAACGCACCTGAGAAAAACACCTGAGAAACACATCTGATAAATCAGAAAACGGGGGGTTAAGAATGAGTTGTCAGATAGGAAAAATTAACAACGAGAAAAAAACCGAACCATGTATCGACTATGGCTGTGATGAACTAGGAAGACTGAAAAGTGCAATTTTGCATACCCCGGGAGAAGAACTCTCCCTGATAAACGAATCCAATTACAGGTACTGGCTTTATGATGAAGTCCCGGACATCCGTGGATATATAGAAGAGCACCGGCAGTACAGGGAACTGCTCGAGTCAAATGGAGTAAAAGTCCATGAACTCGCTGAATATGTGGAAGAAAACAAAGCCCTGATCGGGAAAATGCCCAACCTGACTTTCCTGCACGATACGGCAGTGATCTCCGAAAAAGGGGCCATGGTTTCAAGAATGCGCCCTCCGGCGAGGGAAAATGAGGAAGTTGTAGTAAAAGAGGCCCTGAACAACCTTGGCATTCCCATCCTGAACGAGTTCAAAAGCAGCAACGGTTTTTTCGAAGGCTGCCTCCTTCTTTCAAGGGATACCATCTTCGTTGCGGAAACCGAGAGACACACCTATCCTTTTGTCATGGAATTCGTCTCAAACATTCTTAACGAGTTTAAAGAAGTGATCTATGTCCGTACCCCCAAAGCCCGCCGCTACATGCACCCGGACACAATTTTCAACAGGATCAGGGAAGACCTTGCCCTGGCATACATGCCCGCCTTTGAAGAGACCTGCCTCTTCACCCGGGACTCCAGGGAAAAGATCGATTTCAAGGAATTTGTGCAGCAGAGGGATATGGAAATAATCCCGGTCTCAGACTCCGAGCAAAGTCGCCTTGCCTGCTCTTTCGTACCCCTGGAAAGCGGAACTATCTTCCACTACGACATAGCCCTTGACGACAAAACAAAAGAAGCCCTTGCAGAAGAAGCCGTGGAAATCATCCCCTTCCACCCGGAAGCCCTCCGTGCAGGAGGAGGAAGCCTGCGCTGCCACACCCTGAGGCTGTGCCGGCGGAAGAATTAAACGAGGTAGGGGAAACGAAGGGGAAAAGGGAGGGGGGAGAAACATCGCCGTATCCCGCAGCCAGCCCGGCAGAAAAAAACAGAGAAATAAAAAAAATAAGAAAAAAATTAGAACGCATAGTCAAGGATAATCGAAACCGCATAGACAAGCAGTGAGGCGTGATAGAGGGGAAGGGTAAACAGGCCCGCCTTCGGACTCTTTTCTTTCAGGAGCTTATAGTTAGCAATTACGATCAGGCCAGCGCCCAGCATAAAGCCGTACATCGCTGTTGTCCCGAGCTGCCCCAGAAACGGGACCGCTGCAAGGAAGTGCAGGAGCGTAAAACCTGCAATCCAGTAAAGAGTCCCCTTAGCCCCGTAAAGCACGGTTATGGACTTCATGCCCCGGGCCCGGTCATTTGCGATATCGGCAAAGTCGTTTACTGCCAGATGTGCCATTGTCCAGGGATAGAAGAAGAGCATGTAGAGCATTACGGTCATGTCAGGCTGCCCGTAGCAGAGGTAGCCTGCAACCGGGAAGAGGGTAAAATCCGTCCTTCCCAGAAGCTGGGCTATCGGGTATTTCTGGTCCCTTTTTTTAACCTGGTAAAAAGCCTCGATCCCGTAAGAGTAGAGCATGATGGCAAAGACGTAGAGAGAATTCGGGAAAGGAAGCGTGAAAATCAGCAAGGAAGTAATCCCTGCAAGCAGGAGAAACGTCCGGAGGGCGCTCTTCGAAGAAATCTGCCCTGAGGAGATGGGTCTCTTCTTGAAAGGTCTCCAGTATTTCGTTAGGGCATGTTCCACATCCAGCTTATCCCGGTCCCGGTCCACATAATCGTTGAGAACAAAACCGGCTTCAAAACCAAAAAGTCCGATCAGTCCCGCTTTGATGGTCAGAGGCCAGGAAAAGCCCCCGTAGTTCTCAAAAGCAAGGACCAGGCCCGAGCAGAAGATAAGGGGCCAGGCCGGAAGAAAGTGGGCTCTGGTGAGGTCGATGTAGGCTTTAAGAGTGTTTATCATTTTTTGGCCTCGAAGAATAATACTAAAAACTGCTTAGTCCATAAAAATGTTTGCTAAGCATCCTGCCCACTGCTGCATATAATAACAGATTAAATATATTCGGCAGAGAAAAAGAGAGTCTGAAAATGAGTCACGACTTATGAGTCACGACTTATGAGTCACGACTTATGAGTCACGAGTAACGAGTTATTAGTGATGAGCGATGAGTTATGAGAAAAACCAGAGTATAAAGTTAAAAAATCAGGTGAATTATTAAATTCACTCTGAAAAAATAATCACAAAATCTTACTCAAAAAAGACTTTGTTCTCTCGTTCTGGGCGTTGAAGAAGATCTCATCAGGGGTTCCTTTTTCGACAATGACGCCTTCGTCCATGAAGAGCACGCGGTCCCCGACTTCCCGGGCAAAGCCCATTTCGTGGGTCACGACGACCATGGTCATGCCTTCTTTTGCGAGGTCTTTCATGACGTTCAAGACCTCCCCCACCATTTCGGGGTCAAGGGCGGAAGTGGGTTCGTCAAAGAGCATGATTTTCGGGCGCATGGCAAGGGCTCTTGCGATTGCGACCCTCTGCTGCTGGCCGCCCGAGAGGGAACTTGGATAGACGTTGGCTTTGTCTTCCAGGCCAACCTTTTTCAGGAGGTCGCGGGCGCGCTCATAGGCTTCCTTTTCAGAAAGCCCCCTTACCCTCATAGGGGGGAGAGCTACGTTTTTAAGGGCAGTCATGTGGGGGAAGAGGTTGAAGCGCTGAAAGACCATCCCGACTTCCTCGCGGATTTTGTTTATATCGATTTTGGGGTCAGTGACAAGCTCCCCGTTGATCCTGATTTCTCCTGCGGTGGGGGTTTCGAGAAGGTTCAGGCAGCGGAGGAAAGTACTTTTCCCGGAACCGGAAGGTCCGATCACACAGACCACTTCCCTTTCTTTTATCCTTTCCGTGATCCCTTTGAGGACCTCAAGCTTTCCAAAATGTTTGTGAAGATTATTCACTTCTATCACTTACACCAAGCCTCCTCTCGATATATGCAAGTATACGGGAAATTCCCATGGTCAGCGCCAGGTACACGAGGGCAACCGAAATGTATGTTGGAAACGCCGCAAAGGTCTTTGAGACATAGAGCATCCCATTCTTTGAAAGTTCGTGCACGCTGATGATTGCAAGCAGGGAAGAGTCTTTCAAAAGCGCAATGAACTCGTTTCCAAGCGGGGGAATAATCAGCTTTACAGCCTGTGGCATGATGACATCCTTCATCGCCTGCCTTTCAGTCATCCCGAGGGAACGGGCAGCTTCCATCTGCCCCCTGTCTACGGACTTTATCCCCGCACGTACGATCTCTGCGTTATAGGCTCCGCTGTTGATACTGCAAACCACGATCCCGGCAATTATTGGGTCGATCCTGAACACCTGCCCCGTAGCAGCCGTTATCAACCCCGGGATACCGTAATAGAAGAGCAGAATCTGTACGAAGAGGGGTGTCCCCCGGATAAAATCAATGTATACGATACTGGGAACTTTGAAAATCGATCTTTTTGAAAGTTTTCCAAAAGCTGCGATTGTGCCGAGAATGAGTCCAAAGAAGATTGAAAAGGTTGTAACCTCTATGGTAATTACCGCACCCCTTAACAAACTTGGAAATACAGCAACGGCGTGTTCAAGGTAAGACACTAAAAGAGACAAAACTCTGACCTCAAATTTTTATAAGTTTTTAATTCTGTTGGGTAAATTGGATCTTGCCATAAATAAGACACCTGTTGGGGCATTAGCTGTTATAAATAAGATACCGGAACAATGGATCTCGAACGGGAAAAACACCCTTTTCAGTGCCTAAATCCCGTAAAAACACAGCAACACCTGTATTAATTGAAAACTTTTCCCTAAAACTTTTCCACATTCACAAATACCTGTTTTACAGAAATATATAGGTGCTTTAGACTTTCCAATTATATAAATTAAATGATTTGAGAAAAATCCTCAACAGAATGAAAAAAACTAGACTAAAAGAGAAAAAAGTAAGCATAACAAAAAGTTATGCTTAGAAAAAATTACTCGGAAACGACTTCTTCAGTTACGTTCTCTTCTGCAACTTCTTCTTCTTCCATGTACATCGGGAGCTTGGATATGAGTTCATCATACTCGCCGTTGTCCCTGACATTCTGGAGCCCGGTATTGATCTTCTCAATAAGTTCGGTGTTTCCTTCCCTTACGGCAAATCCGTAGGATTCACTGTTCAGGGGCTCGCCTACGATCTTGATGATACCCGGCTGTGCAGCGATGAAAGCGTTGGTCACGGGCAGATCGTTGATCATGGCATCTGCGCCGCCAATCCTGACTTCTTCAATTGCTTCGTTGACGTGGGGGAAGTCCTTGATTTCTGCCACAATCCCGGCTTCCTTGAGTTCTTCTGCCTTAAAGTACCCTGTGGATCCGGTCTGGACAGCAAGGGTCTTTCCCTGGAGGTCCTCAACAGATGTGATTTCATCATTGTTAACCGTAACTGCGAGAGCCAGCCCTGCGTTAATGTAAGGTTCACTGAAGTCAACCTGTCCTTCACGTTCTTCGGTGATGGTCATCCCGGAGGCGATGATGTCAATGTTTCCGGTCTGAAGGGCGGGGATAAGGCCTGAAAAGTCCTGGTCCTGGTAGATAACCTTGAAACCCTGGTCTTCTGCAATTGCATTCATAAGGTCAACGTCAAAACCGATGACATTACCCGCATTATCCACAATTTCAAAGGGAGGGAACTGAGCTTCCGTGCCTACATAATAAGTAGGCATTTCCTCTACTGCACCTTCTGCACCCTCTTCGCCCTGTTCGGCACAGCCGGCTGCAAAGACAACTGTCGTGATAACAAGGAGAAGTGCTAAGATCTTAAGCATTTTTGTCATAATCGTACCTCTGAAAATCTCTTTTTAAAATATAGTAAACTTTAATAGGACTACATAATATATATGCATAAGTAATTAAGTAAAGAAATACATCTTTATTGTATAATTATTTTATTATTTAGGACGGTTAATAAGTAGGTGCTGAATGACGGTTATCTTATGATGGTTATTTTCTTTTGTCTGGACTATCATACCCGGATTGTACATTTCCTCAAGAAATGAAAACATACAACTGATTCTCCAATCTCACCAAAAGGTCTGAGAGAAAAACCTGAGAAATCGCCGTACCTCTCATTGCGATTGAAACAAAGCTTACAATAATTACAGAGAAAATTGCCCCCGGCAAACTCCACTCTTCTTATTAACTGTCACACCTACGCCCATTTTTATAAGATAATCAAGTTTGTATCAAGTTTTAAAATGATGCAAACAGTAAATTACAATTATTTTACATAGTACATATCTTCCTGAGAAACTATGATTACTATAAATACTAAAAAATGCTTTATTTGAGAAAAGTTAGCACACATAAAATCAGACACAATAAAATAGAATCGATAAAAATAAAGTCAATAAAATAGAGTCAATAAAACAAAGTCAATAAAACAAAGTCAATAAAACAAAGTCAATAAAAATGAAGTTAGTTTTCTAAAAAAGAAAATTGTAGCCATTAAATGGCTACATTATAACGATTTATTAATACAGTTTCTTCAATTGCAGTTTATTCTGCCACTTCTTCAGCTGCAGGTTCTTCTGCTGCATCTTCAGTGACAGGCTCTTCTGCTGCATCTTCAGTGACAGGCTCTTCTGTTACTTCTTCAGCGACAACATCTTCGGTTACGTTTTCAGCGGCAACGTCTTCGGTTACGTTTTCAACTGGAGCCTCTTCAGGCTCTTCAACTACATCTTCATCTACTTCTTCGGCCTGTTCGGAACAGCCAGCTGCAAAGACAACTGTCGTGACAACGAGGAGCAGGGCCAAGATCTTTAACATTTTCGTCATAATCAAACCTCTGAAAATTCTATTCTTTTTATATAAACAACTAAAAAAATAAGGAACACTTAGGCATGAAAAGTTGATTACATTAAAACTTTTCGATTTTTACCAATGAGAAGCCTGAGTACAATTAAATAAGAAGGGAGAAATAATAAGAGGGTTAATAATATTGACTGTGGGAATCTTACACTTATTTATTTAATTATTCATTAATATATATTAGATTCGTGTCGAAAGCGCATACTTATCCATAATTATTAGAGATCCATGGGCATACCACCTATATAACATAGAATAATTATGAAGCCCATCAATCTTGCTTTTAATAGACACTCACCTTCAAATTGGAACCTGAAACTGAAACTCTCCGACCCTGGAGCACAAAAGACTTACAAGAGGATTCATGTGGCAAGTTACAAAACACTGAAAAACCCCGGAGAAGCAAGAAAAGAATTCAAAAACTCCGTGTTCATAGCTTATGCCAGGCCAGTGAAAAGTGAGGATGAAGCGAAAGCTTTCGTCAAAGAGATTAAAGAACTCCACCCTGATGCAAACCACAACGTTTCAGCCTACCTCGTAAAAAATAAGAACTTTTTTGCCCTCAAATATGATGATGACGGAGAACCTGCAGGGAGTTCAGGAAAACCTGTCTTCAAAGTCCTTGAATTAAAAGAAATCCGGAATGCCGCCATCGTTGTAACCCGTTATTTCGGAGGGATAAAACTTGGATACGGAGGGCTTTCAAGGGCATATAGGGAAACGGCAACCGCAGCAATCGAGGTAGCAGGAACTGTGGAAGTGTTCGAAAAAGTCCGGTTCAGCACACGCACCGGGTATCCGGAAATCCAGAAAGTAAGGAATCTCATAGGGGAGTATGGGGAAATTTCGGGAGAAGAGTACTCGGATGTGGTAGAATTCACCTTTGAAATAATACAGGGAATGGAAGAAGAGTTTTTAGGGAAACTGGGGAACCTGACAAAGAATAGGGTAGAAATCAAAAAACTGTAACTGAACAAAACTGTAACTGAACAAAACTGTAACTTAATTATTAAGGTACACCTCTAACTTCAACCTGAAAATTATTCTGCAACTCCAAAAGCTTTTACTTCCGACAAAATTTGAATATCGATTCAGTTATTTTTGGGAAATTACTTAAAAAGTTAGGTGGAATATACTATAAAAGTATTATTTTGCCCATTAGACATACCAGCTATTAAAATTCCCTGGTGGGAATAACGGAGTGTTTGAGTTGAGTCGGAATAGAGTTTCATTTATTCTAATTGTACTTGTTTTTTCGGGGATCGTACTGGCCGCGTCCGCAACTTCCGCTGCCGGAGTAGCCCTGGAAGGAACGGAAACGGAGATCATTTCAGAGTACGGGAACCAGTTTTTCCCGGTAATCACGGGAGATTACATTGTCTGGCAGGATGAGAGGGATGACAGCTTCGACATCTACATGTATGACCTCTCGGCCGGAAGAACGGAAGTTCCCATATTTTCGGGTTCCAGGGACGAGATTGACCCTGCAGTCTCAGGCAAGCACCTGGTTGTTGCTGATGACCGACGCAAGAACTTCGATATTTACCTGTATGACCTTGATTCCGGAAAAGAGACCCAGATCACCACAGACAGCAAAGACCAGACAGAACCTGCAATCTGGGAAAACACAATCGCCTGGACAGACAGGCGCAACCAGCACCTGGACATCTACATGTACGACCTTGGGTCCGGAACGGAAACCCGGGTGACAACAAACACCGATGACCAGACCCAGCCTGATGTAGGGGAAAACATAATCGTCTGGACGGACACCCGGAACGGGAACGATGACATCTACATGTACGACATCTCTACGGGAAAAGAAAGCCCTGTTGTGGAGGACCCTGCGGACCAGTCGAGACCGGCAGTTGACGGGGATTATATAGTATGGGAGGACAGGCGTAACGGGAACCTCGATATATACATGTACGAAATTTCCACGGGGAAAGAACTCGCAGTTTCAACCCATTCATCCGCCCAGAAAGACCCTGCAATATCGGAAGGAAGAATTATCTGGACGGATTCAAGAGGGGATGGCACCAATATTTACATTTATGACATTTCCTCGGAAACAGTCAAAACCGTCTCTACCGCTTCCGCATACCAGAGCAAACCTGCAATTGACGGCAACAAGATTGTCTGGCAGGACAAGCGCAGCGGGTCAACGGACATTTACCTCTTCACTGCAGAAGGGCCTGCGGGAGGAGAAGCCTCCGGAGGGGAAACTCCTGAAAGCGAAAGTGAGGCAAAAGAATCACCCATCGGAAGCTTTATTGCAGCCACTTCAGTAACAATGGCATACTTCATTGCAGCAGGGAGAAAAAAGAGGAACTAAAGGCAGAATAGAACTAAAGGCAGAATAGAACTAAAGGCAGAATAGAACTGAAAAGCAAAAAAGGACCGGCCCCGGAAAATGACAGATTTTTTATGGGGAGTCCTTTATTTCATTCATTTTTACTATTTCACTTATACTTTCTGCAGGAACAGATTCTCTTCAAATCCACCTCTCGTCTCTTTCTTCTTCACCCTGATTGTTTCCAGTTCTTCCTTTGAGAAGCTTTTCAATTCAGCAATCCTGTAAATAACCTCGAGGAGGTAAACGAGCTCTTCCGGATCCTTGCTCTCAAGACATTCATCCAGTTCTTCGGAGAACTTTTTTTCAAGTTCAGGCAGGAACTCGGAATCATTTAATATTTATGACAGTGCATTCTCGGCCTGAACTTTCAATAATTTCAGGGATCCTGTCCCTGATCGCTTTAAAGTGATTTTTTGCCATTCCTTTGACCTGGATGAACCGGTTTTTCAACTGGACAAATCTTTTTAATCCGGAGAGGCCATACCTGTTGAACGTTAGCCGATAATGAACACTCTTCCAACAGATATATAAATTCTATATGTATATCAATCTGAAATGTTCCTGGAGAGCAAAAAAGCACACATGGCAGTGCTTATCGGCTGTGTGTTTTACAGCATGAACGGACTGTTCATTGCCCGCATCCATGACATGTCCATATATTCCACGGTCTTTTACAGGCTGCTCTTTGGCCTGCTCTTCTTATTCACCTATATAGTGCTCAGGGGAAAAACCTCCGAACTCCGGCTGAAAAAAAAGAAAAACAAAGGCTATCTGCTCCTGCAGGGGACTCTGGTCGTAGCCTGCATGCTGCTCTACTTTACCTGCCTTAAGATTACCTGCGTATCCATTGCAATCCTGCTCCAGTATACGGCCCCTATCTATGTGATGCTGGCTTCTCCTTTTATCCTGAACGAAAAGATAGGAAAGGAAAGCATAGCTGCCCTTTTTGTTGCAATTACGGGGGTCTACCTGGTAGTAAAACCGGAAGGAGGCTTTTCGGGAATCGAACTTACAGGAACCTACATGCTCGGAATAGCAGCCGGGATGCTTTCGGGAATTGTTTTTGCAGCCATGATAATAAACGTAAAAATCCTGAAGACGGAATACCCGGAACTGGGAATGGTCTTCTGGCCCATGGCAATTGCCTTTTTGCTCCTCAGCCCTTTCGCATTCAACGTTTCCCCTGCAGTCCTTTCGGACAATGTGCCCGTGCTCATGGCCTTCGGGATAGTCTCCATAGGCCTTGGGGAGATCTTTACCATAATAGGGTTTGCAAACCTTGAAACCCAGACAGGGAGCCTGCTTGCCCTGATAGAACCCGTAAGCGGGGTATTTTTTGACATCGCGGTGCTGGGTATAGCCTTATCCCCAAACACCCTTGTCGGGTGCATCCTTATAATGGCATCAGCCGCAGTGGTGAGCCTAAAAGATTCCGGAAAAAAGGAAAAAGGAAGCCAGGAGCATCTGCCCCTGGAAATCCCTCCTGACAGTTCAATTTGAAAAACCTACGATTTATTTTTAACGGCTCACTTCAAGTAGTACTCGTCCCGGGCTCTTACAAAGGCTTTTATGTTTTCCAGGGGGGTGTGGGGGGCAAGTCCGCACCCTGGAGCCAGGATATCAATTCCGTCTTCGAGACAGTTCCTGGCTTCCATGGCCACAATGTCCGGCCCTCTTGTCAGCAGGGTATCTGAAGGCGAGACGTTTCCGATAAGCCTCACCCTGCTTCCCACTATATCTCTTGCGAAACTGACACCCACCTTCTCCTCTATGCTAATGCCCTCGAAACCGGACTCTGCCAGCGTGTCCAGAACAGCGGTGGCATCCCCACACATATGGATAATTTTTAATCCTTCTACCCTGTTGCAGAATTTCCTGTACAGTGGGTAGACCGAAGTTTCGAACATCCGGGGAGCAATAATATCGGGCCCTGCTTCAGAATCAATCAGGACAACTGCATCGGCACCCCGCTCAAGGAGGGAGTTTGCATATTCGATACATGCTTCCATCAAAACAGCAAGAAGGTCTTCCACGACTTCGGGTTTGCTCACAAACCACATCAGGTAATTCTTCATTCCGGCAAGCATGGAAGCAAGCCCTGCAGGCCCCACAAGCCCCGCGACCACAGGTACGTCCTCACCTGCTTTCTTCTTCATGATTTCAACAGCGTCCAGTACTGCGGCTGTCCGCCTGCTTTCGAGAAAATCGGCAGGAATTGCAAAATCCTTCACATCAGCCTTTTTCTTAATGGGGAAATCCCTCACGTAAGGCTGGATGTCCACAGTCCCCTCGTCCACGGTGCAGCCAAGGGTCTCCGCAAGCACGGTCGTGCAGAAGGGGCAGCGTACATTTTCAAACCCCGCGATTTCGTGCCCTGCAAGGGCCAGAGCAGCCATCTTTTCGGCATCGTAATTAGCCTCGGGCCAGTATGCTCCGGTCATTTCCATGAGTTCGACAATCCCGGTCTGGGTTATGGAACAGACAGGAACCTTATCCACTGCCTCTCCTTTTAGCACTTTTTCGAATCTCTCTTTCAGGGTAAACTCGTTCATGTATCCTCCCGGAAAATAAGATAAACGGGATGCTTCAAAAAGGTCTTTTCAGACGATCACGGATTTCAATTATATGATAATAGCTGCAAAAACATATAAATAAAGACACTCTCAAAAAAGTAACTTACAAAAATAACTTGGCGAATTAAATTAGAATCAAATGGGTGGGAAAAGGGAAAATGAAAAAACAGAATGAACGGGACCCCGACAAACCGGAAAAGCCACAGTGGATGGTTACATCTTTTGCAGCATTTACAGCCCTCGGGCTCCTCTACGGACTTTTTATCCTCGGACCATCCATAAGCAACTCCCTGGAAGGGGTAGCCATAGGCCTTTCAATCGGGGTAGGTGCGGGCTTAAGCATGGAAGCAATTCTTGAAGTGGGAAAGAACCCTGAAAAAACTGAGAAAAAACACAACAAACTTTTGATACTGGTGGTGGGATCAACAGTACTCCTGGTCCTGTTAACATTCCTGTATCTTTGAACCGGTAGGGCTTCATTTTTGAATTACCTGGACTCTCTGTCTTTGAATTAATTGAGGTTTCCAGCGGTGATTCCAGTGGTGATTCCAGAGGTGGTTTTCAGATCAGGACTGACTTGCCGCCAGTTTCCAGCGGGAATGGTGATTTCAAACTTCGCCCCAGCTCCTTCTTTGCCGGTTTCTTGAATATCCATGCCCGTAATAGAGAGAATTCCTCTTACCAGGAAAAGCCCGAGCCCGGTGTTTTTCCCTACTGATTTCTCAAAAATCAGTTCCTTCATATCTTCCGGCACTCCCACGCCGTTGTCCCGGATTTCGATTACAATATTTTCTCCTTCCGTCCGGTAACTGCAGGAAATCTCTGTTACCGATTCCCCGTGGGCCCTTGCGTTGTCAAAGAGATTGTAAAAGGCTTTCCTGAGCAGGGGATCAGCATACACTTCCAGGGAACTGTCCTCTATGGGAAAATTAATCCCCTGGCCTGAAAAAGCAAAAGCTGCTTCTCTTATAGCCCCGGTTACGGACTGCCAGGTAGGAGAAACAACACCAAGGTCCTGGTAGTCCTTTGTGAAGATGATCTGGTTGTGGATTGTTTCGATGCCCTTATTGAGGTTTTTCAGGTACCTGCTAATCCGGGGATCCTCCTTAACATCCGGAGGCAGCATTTCGGAGATAAGTTCGGTGTACCCGGAAAGCACGTTAACCTGGTTAAGTATATCGTGCCTGGTGATGTTGCTCATAAGGTTGATCTTCTTGTTGGCCTGTTTCAAAGCTTCCTGATACCGATAGATCTCCGTAATATCATGGATCATGACCAGTCTGCCTTCCGAAGCATTCTTGTGTTCGAGAGGGGTTACGGTGAGAGTGAAATACCCTGGCTGTGCCCCGTCTTTAAGGGAAAAATCCCTGCTGAAACTGCCCTCAGGCACGTCTCCGGAAAAGAGGGTAATTTCTTCCCCGAAAAATTCATACAAGCTTTTCCCAATTGCTTCTTTTCTCGTTTTACCCTTAAGCAGCAGCGCAGCTTCATTGATGTCGACAATAAAATTGGAGAGATCCACCACAACGTAACCGTCGCTCATTGATTCAATAACGTTTTCCCTTGCAATCGGGATAATGTTCAGAAACTCGTACTGCATTGATCCCCAGAAAAGAATCATTCCGGTGATGGTAAAGGAAAAGGGGGTGGGGTCAAAAAATTCAAAGGGACCGATGTCTGCGATATGAAGCAAATTACCCAGAACCGGGATACAGGCTGCAGTGAGAGCAATTGCTGCCTGAGCCCGATAAGGGACCGTCAGGCGGACAAATTGCCTGAAAAAGAAAAGAATTCCCAGGAAAATGAAAAAGAAGGAATAAATGTAGAAAAGCCAGAAAAAGGGCCCATGCTGGAATACGATCAGGGGAAACCCCCCGGAGGTATCCAGGGAATAACTTGTGAAATGAAGCCCATGCAAGCTGTTCGTGAGCATAGAAAGGATTGTAAAAACGGGGATCACAAAAAATATTTTTTCGTGCCTGCGCGTAAACGTCCTGAAAATTCCGGAATACTCAGCAGCAAACAAAAACCAGGCTACAGGGGCAAAGGCCATTCCTAAATATTCCAGGCGGGCAAAAAAGTACTTGTATTCGATTTCAACGAACCCGACCTCAAAAGCATAATTAAAAGACCATATAGCCATGCTGAGCATGATCAGGACAAAATATTTGGCAAAAGGCATCCTGCGGTAATTGAAGGCCCTGTAAGCTTTTATCGCAAGTATGAGGGACAGGAAACCTGAAAAAATAAGTGCTCCCATGTAAGGAAGTGCAACGGGGTGGATTTCCAGACTTATAAAATAACCTTCTTATTTTCAATATGTATTGGCCCGACATTTAGCGCCGGAATAACTGTAAGAATTCAGAACTACAAAATGTTTTATTAGTTACATAGGACATTTGTATATAAATTTATTTCTCACACTATGTCTTTCCGTACATATCGATCCTGAAAAGAGAAACGAAAGCTTAATTGTTCAAAATTATATTGGGGTTATTACCCTGCATTTTGAGGAAAAATTCAAGTTCTAAAGCTGAAGGAGTGTATATGGGCAATAACTCGGTTTAAAGCCTTAATGAACAGGAATTTTCCTGCAAGCCTTGAACCTGAAACCCATTACTTGCCCACATTCTTAACGTAATTGCGGATCCTGGAGAAAAAATTCAAACCTGATTCGGAAGTCCCGGAAGGATTTGAAACCGCAGCCATTTCCTGCAGGCTTCGGGCCTCATTTATTTCGGACACAGGATCGGTACGCCGGGCCAACTGCTCGTTCCCGGCACCTTCTTCGAGTTTCCGGAATGCAAGCCTCTTGCGCTCAGCTGCCCTTGCATTAGCCGGACCGTACTCAAGGAATTTTTCATAGCACCTGAGGGCTGCTGAATAATTTCCGCTTTCAAAATAAGCATCACCCATATGCTCCAGGGCCTCAGGGTAAACGGGTTTCAGTTCGAGGGCATGCTCGTAAGCCAGGACTGCTTCTTCATATCGCTGCAGTTTGTGCAGGAGGAGGCCCCTGTGGTCCCAGGCTGAAGCATAGGCGGGATCGGAATTTAGCGCCCGGCCAACGTAACGAAGGGCTTCTTTGTAGTGCTTCTGCCGGTGCAGGACCCGGGCTTTCCCGTTGAGGGCTGTTGAGCGGTTGGACTCGATTTTAAGAGCCCGGTCAAAGCAACGCAGGGAAGCTGAGAAAGATTTAAGCCGGAAAAGGACCCAGCCTTTCCCGTCCAGGGCACTGGCATCCTTCCGGTCGGTTTCAAGTGCAACGTCAAAACAGGAAAGAGCCTCTTCATAACTTTTAAGATGGTAAAGGGACCAGCCCTGTGCAGAAAGCACCTCTGCTGAACTCTCATCCCTGGAAAACAGCCTGGAAAAACAGGGTACTGCCTCATCATAACGCCCGAGCCTGTACAGGGACCAGGCCTGCCCGGAAAGAGCGGTCACGGACATGGGGTTGAGCCGGACAGCATTTTCAAAAGCAGAAAGCGCTTCCTTATACCGCTCGAGGTTATAGAGAGCCCAGCCAAAGCCCGTAAAAGCGTCTTCGAAGGAGGAGTCCACCCTTACCGCCCTGGAAAAACAGGACACGGCAAATTCATATTGCCCGAGGTGGTAAAGGCACCAGCCCTTCCCGTCCAGGGCACTTACGTCCCGAACATCAATTTCAAGCGCCCTGTCAAAAAAAGGAGAAGCTTCCTCGTATTTCTCAAGGAAATAGAGGCACCAGCCCTTCCAGTTCAGGGCAGCCAGGTAATGGGGATCGATTTTGAGCACCCGGTCGTAGCACTGGATTGCTTCTTTAAAACGCTTCAGGTGCCGGAGAGCGTTGGCTTTGTGCTGCCAGGGGAATTTGTCGCGGGGGTCAAGCCCGATCGCCCTGTCATAGCAGTTTATAGCTTTCTCGGGAAAGCCCCGCTGAGCCCAGTAGAGCCCTTCATTGTCCCATTCCTCCCTGCTTTTTTCAGTGAGCCTTTTTTTCTTCCCTATCATGCTGAACCCCACCCTCCTGGCGGGACCGAACCGTATTACCGGGGCTGTTATTTTCCGGAATAACAGCTTTCCAGTCCTTCCCCTTTTATTCGACAAGCACCGATTGACTCCAACCAGGTATAGAAAGCAAAAATCACACAGTCAAACGAATAAATCATCCGAATGAACCGGGTGAATAAACCATGTAAATACCACATGGATATGAATATATATGGAAATTATAATACTAAAATATTTTTAATAAATTCATATAATATACTAAATGTCTGTATAATAAAAATAAAAAAATAATCACCAGGTTTACGGGGAACAGGATTCCAGAATATTCATAAAACATTATTTAAAGAGCTTATCCAGAGAAAAAGATCTGAAAATAAAAGCTTAAAAAAACTGAAACATATATAAAAAAAATAAATCACCTGAAAGTAAATATTTATTAGAACTTGGGCACGGGAAAGCGCCCTGCACGCCCGGAGAGTAAAAAAGATATCTGAGTATTATCCGGACCTTCAATGCAGGGTAGAAAATTTCAACCCAGAAGGTAGAGGCTCAGGGCTACTACAGCCATCCCGCAGACAAGGCCTGAGAATGCCAGGTGCTCGTCCCCGTACTTCATGGCGATGGGCAGCAGTTCGTCAAAACAAATAAACACCATAATCCCTCCTACCGCCCCCAGCACAAGGGAGAGTATTTCAGGGCTCAAAAAGCGAAAGAGAAGCAGATAGCCAAGCGCTGCCCCGAGAGGCTCGGCAAGCCCGGCAAGGAAGGAATAGGTAAACGCTTTTTTCCGGTCCCCGCTTGCATAATAGATAGGGACCGAAACCGCAATTCCCTCGGGGATATTATGTATTGCCACGGCTACAGCTACGGAAAGCCCCAGGTAAGGCGAACCCATTGAGGCCACAAGCACTGCCATGCCTTCCGGAAAATTATGCATGGCAATTCCCGCAGCAGTGAGCAAGCCGGCCTTCCGGAGTTTCTGGCTTTCAGCCTCAACTCCCGTTTGAAAGTTTCCATCAGGCAGGGTATCCAGATGGACGTGCCAGACAAACCGGTCCAGGACCCCCATCCCAAGCAGCCCCAGGAAAAACGCTGCATTCCCCCGGAAAAACCCCGCACTTTCCACGGAGTCTGCCAGGAGTTCCGCAAAAGAGAGGTAAAGCATGGCCCCGGCTGCAAAGCCGAGAAGGAGCGACAGATGGGTCTTTTTCGGGTACGGGATAAAAAAAGCGATCAGACTCCCGATTCCAGTGGAAAGCCCGGCAAGGGTTGTAAGGATAAAAGCGGTGGCTGCACCATCCATAATTCTCCCCGATAAAGAAATGAGAGCTTATGGGCTTTATAGGAAGTAGAAAAACAGATCATGGAAAAAGAGGGTATTAAAGAACTAAGAATTTAAAAAGAAAAAGTTGGGAAGGGCTTTTGAGCCCTTTTTTGAGAAATTTTTATCCGGCCTGCTGGCAGTTACGGGGTGGGTACAAACCAGTTTTCGTAGCTTGAATCCTCAGTCTGATAGTACTCACCAAAGTCAGGATACGGACCTGTTACGGTAACTGCTTCACCAGGGGCCGGCCAGTCGGTGTACGGCACGATAACGATGTACGGGACGTCATACCCGCCTTCGTAACCCGGAAGTTTTGAAGTTGCCGGCTGCATGTCAGGGATATGGCGTTCAACATTACCGATTGAGCGGTCGTTCATCCAGGGGTCGTAAAACGCAAAGAGCGGATTAAGATCAAACCTGGGAGAAACTGGGGTTTCGTCATACATGTCGTCACTGGAAGTGATTTCGACCAGAATGCTGACATTGTCCCCTGCCGTGAAGTAGGAAGAGTCAAAGAGCACTGAGTCAAAGTCTCCGGCTCCGGAATAGACCCCCTCTGGAGTTTCTGTGCCCTCAGCAGCGGTGCTCCTGCTGATGGTGTAGGTATACTCAGTACTGTCGGAGAGGTTGCGCAAGATGTGGATATCGTGCTTATCCCCGGCTTTGTGAGCAACAGCCTCGAATTCCATGTAAATTGAAGAAAGTGCAGTTCCGGTATACTTTTCCTCAACCTGCATGTTCATTCCAAAGTCGTTGTAGTCAAAATCGCCGGCCTGCCGATCTTCATACCCGACGTATGCATTGCCATTAACCGGGAAGGAAACAGTGGTTTCTCCAATGTCATATGTAAAGTACATTGCCCAATTTCCCTTTTCAAGGAAAGGAGTTCCATTGCCCCAGGCAGTTTCCTCCGTAACTTCAATGCAATCCTGCAAGGACTGTATAGCGTTCAGGTCGTACCCGTCGGCGTTGGAGTTATGTACAGAGGGATCGGAGGTATCAACGATTTTGATGTATTTTGCGTTTTCCATTCCTCCCAGGTCAAATTCGGAAACCGTGTGGATGTAATTAACCGGGTCTCTCTGAGTGTTATTGGCTTCGCCAAGGTATGTCCACAGCTCTCCATCCTGACTTGCATAGACTTCAGCTGTTTCAGCAGGGTAGCTGCCCCAGGTGTCTTCGATGATCTTCAGGTCATTGCCTTCACCATTCCTGATCGGACATGCGAATTCAACGGTAAGGTTGCCGCCAAACCCGAGGCTGAAGAAATTTGATTCATTTCGCCCGGTTTCATAGACCAGTCCCTGTTCCGGAACAGAGCGTGCATCTGAGACCGCAGATCCGTCCTTTTCAAGTCCCTGGTTATAGTCAATAACCACAGATGCATAATAGGGAGCAGGGGTGATTACTTCGGTTTTCTGAACTACTGCATGGGTGGCGATGAAGAGAGTATCGTCATCCTCAAGTTCATTCGGATCGATACCAAGTTCATCAAGGCTAATTGTGTAAGTATACTCTGTCACCGCAGGGTCATGGGTATCGGTGAGAGCAAATTGTCCCGGAATAGGACTGCCCTTTTTGGTAGTTGGGATCCCATCAAGGCTGTTGGCAACAGCGAGATGTGTTTCGGTAATAACCCAGCCGTCTTCTGCGGCGTACTTAACTGAAAGGTTTTCCAGGTCGTTCCATACTGTTATGTTTCCGGCGTCTATGTTCTGGCCTGCAACCAGGTCGACTTCTTCAAGTGCTGAAGCCGCAGGGACCAGGGCTATCAGAACAAGAGCCATTGTGAACAGACTATTCAATTTTTTCATTTCATACCTCCTCATAGGGAAACAGGGAGAACTCCTTGTTAATAGGGAAACAGGGAGTACTTCTTTAGTTTAGGAAATTTTAATCAATTCACTCTTGACAGAGTGAAAATATAAAGATACTTTAATAAAGCTGGATATATATAGAGATGTTTATAAATAGTAAAGAATGAAAAAGCTTTTAAAATTAATTTAAAGCTTCACAAACCTTCATGTCATTAAAAAAAGCCCATAATTACCCGGAAAAACAGATTGAACAGATTATAAAGTTTTTACAGAATATAAGATGTCGAAATCGATAAAATATAACAAAGAATATAAAAATAGAAACACATGGTAAAATGAGAGAACAAAGTAAAAATAAAAGAAAGGTAAAAATCGAAAAACAAGGGAAAAAATTATCCAGATGATCGGGAATTTCCTGTACTCACGTCACCACAACCTTTAACCTTAAAATATAATTGACTTTAAACCTAAATAAATATTGACAAAGTAGAAATAAAATATAGTATAAAGAATTATGAAGAAAATTAAGTAAATATCCAAAAAAACAACATGAGTATGAAAAATATAAAAAATATTAAACCTATAAACAGAAGCTATCCCTAACAGAAGCTATCCCTTATCAGTAAAGAAGAACCCAGGAATAAGTCAAATTAAAAATCAAGGAGATACCAGCTTTCTGCCCGGCTTACTTCGAAGGTGAAAAAAATGAATTTTGAAAATCCAGGTCTCTTAGAAAAAATAATGGAAGAAATCCTGGAATATCGGATAATGTCCCATGCACCCATGTACAAAACGTATCTCATGAAACTTCCATTAAAAGGAAACGAAAAAGTGCTGGAGTTCGGAAGTGGAGGAGGGGTCTGCACAAGGCACCTTGCAAAAATACTTTCAAAAGAGGGGAAACTGACCTGCATAGATATCTCCGAATACTACATTTCAAAAGCCAGGAAAAGGCTGCAGAAATTCAATAACATCGAAATCCTGGAAGGGGACGTGCGAAAAATGGAGATACCAGCTTCCTCTTTCGATGCCATACTCATCCACTTCGCCTTTCACCATGTATCCGAACATGAAAAACAGGATATCATGAATACTCTGGCATCCAAACTGAAAAAGAGCGGAGTCGTATTCATAAGAGAGCCAATTGACGAAAAAGGATTCGAACTTCCCGTAGAAGAGATCAGGACCCTGACGAAAAAAGCAGGACTTGAAGAAGTGGAATTCGGGATGGGAAAAGTAATGCGTATGGGAACGGTCTATGAGGGGGTGTTCAAGCCGAGTCCGGGAAAAACTGAAGACTGAAAACTGAAATAATGAAAAATGGAATCCTGAAACCCGGAATTCTAAGATAATAGAAACCGAGATCTGTCGTCCTGTATTATTCGATTGATATTTTTAAGTAAAAAAGAGTAGAGCTTGCTCTGAATTCCTGGTTATGCCCCATACAACCTGAACTGGTCATCTCGTGTCGTTTTTGTTCCGGGCGCCGAAGGCGGCTGGCTTTTGCAGAATAAAGCTTAGACAAAATAAAAAGAAGAGAAAAAGGCAAAAAAGAAGTTAGAAGAAGAGAGGAGACAAAAAAATAAAATCAGTGTGAAAAAAAACAAGAGTGAAAAATAGAAACAAATGCAATCTGTAAATATTCATTTCAATTGTTCTTTACAATTTCTCTTTTCTCTTTCTTTTTGTGAGGGCCGCCAGGCAAGCTGGCGGAGGAACTCCTATTACATTCTAATTGAAAAAAGGTTTTAAGGGGCAGTAATATATAGTCACGCCTACATATAATGCAACAGTTATATATCAGTTTATTATATTTATATAATTATGAGATTGAGGATGTTCTCAATAAAAGAAATTGCTAATGCAATCAGTAATTCTTCCGATAAAGATGAAAAGATAAGACTTCAAGCTTTATTGTTAGTAAAAGAGAAAGTGAGTCCAGAAAAAGTTGCAGAGGATTTTTCAGTAAACCGTTCTACAGTTTACCGCTGGCTAAAACGTGCCGAAGAAGATGTTTCTCTCAATTTAAAATGTAAATCAGGTCGGGGAAGAAAATCCAATTTGACATTAGAACAGCTTTCTGAGTTAGAAAAAGCAATGTCAATGCCAGTACCAACAGAAGATGGTTATTCTCGTGGTTGGCAAACAAAAGATGCCATTCAATTCGTTAATGAGAATTTTGGTATATTGTATTCAGCATCAAGAATGAGACAGATTATTAAGGATTTAGGGTTCAGAAAAATAACATGTCGCCCAAGATCCAAAAGAAGAAATGCGGAACTAACAAGTGAATTTATTGCTGAAATTCAAAAAAAAAATGATGAATCCCAATCATATATTTGTAACCCATGATGAATGTAACTTCTGTGTAGATTCGAATAGATTAAGATGTTGGGCACTTAAAGGTTCAAAGCCGATTAAATTCACAGGTGGTTCAAAATCAAAAGTCAATATCGGTGGATTCTATACTGAAAACGGAGATTTTTATTGGTCTGATTTAGGGAAAACACAGAATACGGATTCATTTTTAAAATCCTTGATTGATTTTAAAAGGAATATAGGGACAAAGATATTTCTGATTGTGGATAGAGCTACCTGGCATAGGTCAAAAAGGGCATATGAATTTTATCAAAATAATAAGCATTGGTTACAAGTATTCTATTTTCCTCCAGCTACACCTGATAGGAATCCTACAGAATTTTGTTGGAAAAGAACAAGAGAACTGCGAACATCAATAAAATCGTTCATAAATATTAAAGTGTTAATTGAAGAACTGGCGGAATTTTGGGAAGACCAACCATTTACTCATAAAATGTCGCATTATTTAAAGTGGTGACTATATAAGGGCCTGTGAAACATTTCTCAGACAAGGCAACCATCCCTTGAGCTTGTTTCAGATTCCGGTCCAATCAGGACTTAACTCCGGTTCAGAAACCGATTCAAAACTAAGTTCATTTTCGATTGACTCCAGGTCCAGGCTCCGGTCAGTTCCGGCTGGTCTCCAGTTTCCCGGCGGGACGGTGATCTCGAACCTTGCGCCCTTCCCTTCGTACCCTGTTTCCCTGATTTCCATTCCCGTGATTGAGAAGATGTTTTTTACGAGGAAGAGCCCGAGCCCTGTGTTTTTCCCGACGGACTTTTCGAAAATGGTTTTTTTCATGTCCGCGGGGATGCCAACTCCATTGTCCAGGACTTCGATTACAGCCTTTTCCCCGGCTTCCCGGAAAGTGACAGAAATCTCTGATACGGATTCCCCGTGGGAAAGGGCATTGTCAAAAAGGTTATAGAATGCTTTCTGAAAAAGGGGATCAGCGTATACTTCCATATCCCCTTCCTGTATGGAAAATTTAATCCCTGTGTTTGAAAAAGCAAATGCGGCTTCATTTGCCGTGCTGTGGACAGATTGCCAGACCGGAGACTCTACTCCAAGGTCCTGGTAGTCCCCGGTAAACAGAATCTGGGAATGGATCGTTTCAATGCTTTTTTTGAGGTTGTTCAGATACTTTTCGGCTTTAGGATCGTTTATGAGGTTTGCAGGCAGTCTTTCGGAAAGTAGTTCCATATACCCGGAAAGCACGTTGACCTGGTTAAGGATATCATGGCGAGTGATACTGCTCATGAGGTTTATCTTGTTATTGGCTTCCTTTAAGACTTCTCTATACAGGTATGCCTCCGTAACGTCCCGGATTATGACCAGTCTTCCCTCTACACTACCCTCAAAACGGATAGGAGAAACTGTTACGTTAAAGAAGATTTCATTCGAGCCTTTTTTTGTGGAAACTTCCTTAGAAAAATCCTCTTCCCAACCATATCCTGAAAAAGAATCCGAATGTTCCCTAAAAATTTCCTTCACATTTTTTCCGAGAGCGAATTTCCTGCTCTTGCCTGCCAGGTCCAGAGCCGCAGGGTTGATATCAGCGATATTTCCTTCCGTGTCCAGCACAATATACCCTTCTTTCATGGTCTCGATTACATTTTCCCGGGCAATAGGGACAAGGTTGAGGAACTCCTCCTCCCGGGTTCCCCAGAAAAAGAACAGCCCTGCAATGGCAAAGGAAAAAGCGGTCGGGTCTATGAAGGCAAAGGGACCGATGTTCTTTACATAGAGTACATTACCACAAATTGGCAGAAAAGCCCCGAACGTAAGGATCCCCAGCTGGGGCTTTAAAGCCGGACTCGAACGGATAAACTTGATGACAAAGAAAAAAATTCCGAGCAGGCTTAAAGAAAAGGAATAAACATAAAGTATACGGAAAAGTGGCCCGTGTTCAAGTATGAGTATGGGAACTTCCCCAAAAGTTTCAACGGAATAGCCGCTATAATAAAGCCAGTGAAGACTGTTGGTATTAACTGCAAGTACCGACAGTACGGGCTCGATAAAAAAGAACTTTTCAAACCTGCGGATGAAGTTTCGGCCCATATCACAGTACTCAGCCGCAAACATAAACCACATCACAGAAAGAAAAGCATTCCCTGGATATGAGAGCCGGGTACAGAGAAACTTGGCCTCCGCACCGATGAAGCCCACCTCCCCTGCGTAAAATACAGTCCACTCAGCCATGCAGAGCATGAGAAAAATGAAATACTTTGCAAACCGCACCCTGCGGTAGTCAAAGGTCAGGTATGCCTTATAGGCCAGGAGAAATGAGACAAAAGCCGAAAAAACCAGGGCACCCATATACGGAACTGCGGCAGGATGAATTTGCAAAATTATACGTTTTCCCCCTTTTTCCTTTTTTATTCATTCATCGACACCGACATTAAGCCCCTGGAAATTGAGACCAAACACTACCCAATTAATATAAGTGTTATACGGAAACTACGCATATAAAATCATTTGCATTTATGGAAAGCGCCAAATATAAAAAATGGAGCCGGGGGGAAAAATAATATCGGATGAAAGAAAAATAAGAGAGAATAAAGAAGAAGAAAAGGGAAAAAAGAGGAATAAAGGACTATACAGACACATGGGATCTGAGGAGAAACTGGAAGCCCTGGAAACAATGGGAAGAATCCTTATATTCACGCCTCTGATTATGGGCCTTCTGAACTTCGTAATGGAGATCTGGGGGAAAGGACCTGACCTGGGATCAGAAGCCGGGTATTCCGGGATCCTGATGATCAATACAGGTATTATAACCCTCCTGTATGCCTCAGTCCACCGTTTCAGGGAAGGAATGCAGCAGGCTGAATCTGGAAAAGGTTGAACGGTAACAGAGAAAAAAAGTCCAAAATCCAGAAAATGGGTTCAAAAGGAGTGAAAGAAGATCTTCCGGGAAAAATTCCCCTTGAAAGTAATTAGAGGAAATGGTTAGGGAAGGAGGAAACCCTAACCGGTAAAAATCCCCGCAGCAAGGGGACTTTATTTAGCGTCTTTATTTGGTGTCTTTTTTC
Organism: uncultured Methanosarcina sp.; assembly: GCA_965601435.1. Classification (GTDB taxonomy): domain Archaea; phylum Halobacteriota; class Methanosarcinia; order Methanosarcinales; family Methanosarcinaceae; genus MTP4. The sequence goes on along the minus strand of CBFCWE010000044.1, from coordinate 1,991 downwards.
AGTAGCCTCTACTGTTTACGGGAAGCTCAGGAGGTCGGGAATCCCGACGTCAAGCCTGCATTTTTCGAAATCGCACGTGCCCAGAAGCTTCTGCTTTATGCAGTGCATTGCAGCCAGCAGGCTTCCGTCGTTTTCGAATTCCATGCCACTGGCAAATGGGTGGATGTTTTCTTCCAGGATTTCCAGAAAGCGCGGGGCCGTGTCCTTTCCAAGATAGGTGTCCATGACCAGGAGGTTTGCAAGTTCTTCGTAGAAACCTGTGAGTTCTGTGAGTTCATCAAGCCAGCCGGAATTTTCGGCTTCTTTCGCCGCATACTGCTGCTCGTGGAGGTAAATGAGGTAGCTGGAAAGCGTGCTGACCAGGTTTTCGACGCGACGGTCTTCCGGAAATGCAATCGGGAAGCGCTTCAGGACCGCAGGGGTCAGAGAAACCGGGTAAAACTTTTCATTTTTGCAGAGCGCGGGGAAGAGCTTTGCAAGCGGACTGTTCAGGATTGCTGTTACGTAGAGGTACTTTTTAGGGTCTTTGAGGACAATCCCGCAGCCTTCCCTGAAAACGTGGTTTCCGATGGGATCGTAAGCGGCCTGCAGGCGGTAGCCTTCGTTAATGATGATTTTCGGGGTTTTGAGGTACTCCATAACCTTTCTTCCCCTCACGCTGTAATAGTCAGCAGAATCAAGCGGGGAGGCGTCATGGTGGAAAAGCTTCTTGAAATCCATCACCTGGTAGTAAGCAAGCGGATATTTTTCCTGTAGTTCGGAAGGAGGAATTACCCTGCAAACCTTTCGGACTCCACTACCTGAAAACTCGTAAGGCAGCATAAAACCATAAGGTGAAGAACGGACTGCGAATTTTCCGGCAAGGGTCCCGGAAACATAGGGATAGACCAGTTCCGGTTCTATGTTTACGGCCACACAGAGCCCTTCGCACATGAACATGGCCTGCGGGTCGTTTTTCCCCGGGAAGCCCACCTTGTGTAAAAAGATGTTACCGGTGCTGATGCCTCCGAATACGTCTTCGGAGATGTCTCCAAGTGTCAACGGCGTTTCACGAATTTTCTCGACAAGACCGTTTTTTTTCAAGAACATTTTGATACTCACTTCTTATAAAATATGTTAATGAAGATATATGATAAAGGGGATTTTACGGAAATTTTAGGGAAATATATTGAAAGAAATTTATTGAGGGGAGGAAAAACTCCTCTTTTTAGGGTATTTTTGCTACGGATAGGATATTGGAACAACCCAAACTTCCGGGGTTTTCAAAAACCTTTACCATCCGGCCTGTTGAGCGCAGAAAACTATTGTTCTGTGCAAGGGTTACTAAATATCATAAGTATATAAATATATTCGCACTGAAAATAAATTATAAATATAAATCATGACAAATGGGGTAAAAAGAACTCAATTACGGAAAAAAGGGGTTAAAAAACCGGGAAATCCAGACTAAACTCCTTGAGAATATCACGATTAATAAGGCAAAACCAGGAGTATCCTTCCTCTCCGGACCGAACAAAATGTTGAAAAATTAAAAAATCATTTTTCAATCGATCAACGGGACACTAAAATTAATTTCAACCATTCGAAAGAATGCAGCAGTAGACAACCATTTTTCAGAAGAACGACGGAAAGCTGGATCTAATTCAAAAACCAAGACCGAGTAAGCTCAATTACCCCATCGGCTATTCTCTAAAACCTTTTTTCGATTTGCTTTCCAGGTACCGACGCTCTCACCGGTCGTCGAAGACGACCGGCTTTTCCATAAAGAAGATCTAAATGACTAAAAATAATATGAAAGTTCCCAAAAGTATGTTTATGATTAAAAAGCAGAACATTGACATAAAATGAGTTGATGAAAAGAAAATCTAATAACCGAAGTTTATTTTGCAATCACTTTTTTCAAAAAATTAAGGAAAAGGCCGCTTGCTTACGCAAGAGGCTGTCCGACAATTACTCCCAATAATTCTATTTTTATAAAAATATAAAAAGTT
>CBFCWE010000043.1:0-32125 GCA_965601435.1 uncultured Methanosarcina sp. | reverse complement strand
TTATCATTCCAGGGCTTTCAGCTCGCCTGCAGGGAGACCTTGAGGACTCACTCAGCGCAAGCATCAAGGTAGGCCCCATGGACTCCGGCAGAATACCCGGATGGATGGAAAAGAACTGGCCACCCCAGTAATCAGAAAACAAATTTGAAAACCTAGCAGCGTCCGTGTCACCCTGACACGGATTCTTTTTCTGTTTTTTAAGTTATTTTTCAGTTATTTCTGCATTTGCAGCGTGTATTAATACAATTACAAAAGAAAGTTCCGGAGGGTCTGGCCCCCGATTTCAAATTCAAAAAACGACCCAAAAACGAACCTCCATTTTTTTAAACAACAATTTCCGAACAAAGTTCCGGTTCCGAACAAAGTTTTCCTTGTCGTGCAAAGAAACCCGCCGTGCAGGGATTGGCTCATTCAAAGGGACTTTACAAAAAGCGGGGCGTAAGGGGTTAGGAGAAAACCGCGATTTAGTCGAGGGAGTAGTCACTCCTTACAGTTAAATAGTATAACCGTACTTAAACTGGTGGATCGTTCAGGTTCTCATATAAGCCTTATTTCCCGAACGAAAAGCCAAAGGACATTTTAGCAAGGATTACAGATGAATTATGTAATGTGCCCGAAATGCGGCAGAGAATGTGAGAAACTCCTTGATTCCGTTTGCAGGGACTGCTTCTTTGAAAACTTCAAACTTATCGAACTTCCCCTGGTCATAAGCCTGAAAATCTGTTCCCGCTGCGGTGCGTACTTTCACAAAAGCCGCTGGGAAGATTTTGGCAAACTGGAAGAAGTGGTGGAGAAAGACGTAGAAAACGCCCTCTTAATCCACGCGGAAGCAGAGGATATCGAAATCTACCTTGAACCCCGGCAGCTTACCCCTTACATATATATTGTGAGGGCGGAGGTCGATGCCCTGGTAAGAGGAGAAAACGTACATGCCGAAGCCGAAACCGAGGTAAGGGTCCGCAGGGAAGCCTGCGACATGTGCAGCAGGGAAGCCGGCGGGTACTTTGAAGCAATTATCCAGGTCCGGGCAGCAGGGAGACTCCCCACCGAAGAGGAGAAGAGGCGTTCCGTTGCAATAGCAAGGGAAACCATGCAGCAGATGAAGAAAAAAGGAGATCGCCTTGCCTTCATCACCGACACCCAGGAACTCAAAGAAGGGGCAGACCTTTACATGGGTTCCATGAACGCCAGCAAACAGGTCTGCCGGCTCATTGCCTCGGAAATGGGGGGCAGCTATTCCGAATCCCCGAGCCTCGTGGGAATGAAAGACGGAAAAAACGTCTACCGAATAACATATTCCATGCGCCTGCCCGAGTTTCGGTCCGGGGACGTAATAAGGTACAGGGAAAAAGTAATCGAAATCAAGAATTCCGGGAAAAGGATTAATGGCATATATCTGGAAGACGGGTCCCGCTTCACAATCCCTGCGGAGGAACTCAAAGGTGCGGAAAAGGTGGCACATATCAACGAGGCGGTCATGGCCGTGCTGGTCTCCATCGAAGAACACGCAATCCTGGTGCTTGACCCCATGACCTATGAAACCGTTGCCATAAAAAAACCGGTTTCCTTCAGTGCCAAAGCCGGGAGCGAGATCCCTGTTCTGAAAACCATTTACGGGCTTTTTGCCCTGTAAGGCTGCGACTTTCCTCAGAAAAAAAGACTGACAGTAAAAATGAAAGACCTAAAATGAGATCCGGAAAAAATAAAATAGGGAAAACAAAACCCTGAAAAAAAATCCGGGAAAAAAAATTAGAGGAAAGAGAAAGGGAAAAATATGCAGAATATCCTGGTTATCGGCTTTGACACCCGCAACATTGTATGTTCCGCAAAAAGGGCAGGATATACTGTCTGCTCCATTGACGCCTTCAGGGACCATGACCTTCGAAAAGCTACATACGCTTCGGCCCTGCTTGAGTGCAGGGACCCGAGAGAGCTTCGGAAACTTGACCCTGCACGCATCCTGGAGCAGATGGAAGACTTCGGCCTGGATTTCGATGCTGTGGTCCCGGGGTCAGGGCTTGAATACCTCGACTGTCGGAATTTCCCCTGCCCCGTGCTTGCCAGCAGCCCCGAAGCCGTAAAAGAAGCTTCTGACAAGCGACGCCTGGCAAAAAGGATTGAAGCCCTGGGAATCCCACATCCTGCATGCTATTCCCCGGAAGAAACCGATGCAATCGAATTTCCGGTAATGCTCAAGCCTGCAGCAGGAGGGGGAGGAATATTTAACAGGGTTGCCAGAAACCAGGAAGAATTCCGGGCCGTGCTTGAGGAGTTTTCACTTCTGGACCCGACAGGAGAAACGGACATAATGGTGCAGGAATTCCTTGAAGGTACCCCTTCAAGCGTTTCCTTACTTGCAACGGAAAAAGAAGCCATGTCCCTGGCCGTAAACAAACAGCTTATAGGGACCCCATGGCTTTCGAGGATGCCTTATGCCTACTGCGGGAACGTTACCCCTTTCAGGACAGAACATGCAGGGGAAATGGAAAAACTGGCAGAGGAACTGATGCTCGAATTCGGGCTCCTGGGTTCGAACGGCGTGGACTTCTTGCTGACGGAAAAAGGGCCGGTAGTGCTTGAAATAAACCCCAGGTTCCAGGGAAGCCTGGATACGGTTGAAAGAGCCACGGACCTGAACCTTTTCGAAGCCCATGTAAACTGTTTCCGCGGGGAGCTTCCGGAAAAACCCTCAGCAAAACGCTTTGCTGTCAGGGGAGTTCTCTATTCGGATCGAGAACTTTTTATAGACCGAACACTCATGGACGTCATCCTCAGGGAAGAAAGTGCAGACATCCCATGCCCGGGACCCGTTGCCGGGCCTGACGGGCCGCTGACGTCTCTCTTCGCATGTGCCCCAACAGGGGAAGAAGCCCTTCGCACCCTTAAAGCGGGGGCAGAGAGAATAAAAGATTTTATTGACAGAGAAATGGAAAAACAGGGGGAGTACCTGAGCCCTGCTGGAAAAACCTGAAGCAGGGGTATGCTTCTGCATACCGGAATACCCCGGGCCGAGGAAAGCTCCGGAAAAGGTCCGGAATGTAAACTTTAATACTGGTATGTCCCATTCATATAAGGATTCACGAGGTGAACATGTTGGTCGACTTAAAAGATAAGGTTATTCGAGGGTACCTTATGAGCCTTGTAGGGGAAGAAGGGCTCAAAATGATTGAGAACATGCCCGAAGGCGAAGTTACGGACGAAGAAATTGCAGAAAAAAGCGGGGTTTTGCTAAATACGGTAAGAAGAACTCTATTCATACTTTACGAAAACAAATTTGCAATAGTTGCAAGGGAGCGGGATTCCAACAGCGGTTGGCTTACATACCTCTGGCACCTCAACTTTTCGGACATCGAACACCAGCTGATGAGGGAAAAGAAAAAGCTGATGAGAAACCTGAAAACCCGCCTCGATTTCGAAGAAGGCAACGTATTTTATGTCTGCCCCCAGGGCTGTGTTCGCCTCCTCTTTGACGAAGCCACGGAAACCGAGTTTCTCTGCCCGATGTGCGGAGAAGACCTTACCTACTATAACAACAACGCCTTTGTAGAAGTCCTTAAAAAACGCCTGGATGCCCTGAGTTCCGCCTGAAAGGAGTCTCGAGTATTGATCTCAAGAGCAAGAGCAATCAGGATACTCGAAGAGGCAGGTTGTTCCCCGAAAGTAATAGAACACTGCAAGACAGTAGCTTCACTGGCTGTTGAAATCGCAGAGAAAATCAGGGCAAACGGAAAGGAAGTGGACATCCGGCTGGTGGAGGCAGGAGCCCTGATGCACGATCTTGGGCGCTGCAGAACGCACGGAATTTCCCATGCTGTTGAAGGATTTGAGCTGGCCAGGGAACTGGGGCTTGACCCGAAAATTGCAGAAATCATAAAAAGACATATCGGAGCCGGGATTTCAGAGGAGGAAGCAGAAGAGGTCGGGCTTCCAGCCAATGATTATTTCCCCCGGAGCCTGGAAGAAAAGATCGTCGCCCACGCCGATAACCTTGTCGGGGGCACGAGAAGGATAACGATTGAAGAAAGGGCCGCCAGAATGCAAAAAAGGCATATCGGCAAAGAAGTGACCCGGAGAGTTGAAAAACTCGCAGAAGAAATAGAGGAAATTTCCTGCTAATTAAAGCGCACCTGCATAGAACGTTTTTATGAGACGGTTGAATCTCTGCGAAAAGGTTCTATAAGAAGGTTGTATCAAACGGTTCTGCGGAAAGGCCCTATAAGACGGTCATATCAAACGGTTCTAAAACGAATTTATAAAAAACACTTCTAAAAAGTTGCTTTCCCGGAAAGGCCTTTGCAGGAAACCTGCAGGTTGCATTTGTGAGACAAGTCATTGTGAGACAAGTAAAAATTCCAAAGAATTTTTCGGAAGCAGCCTCTTGAAGATAAATTAAAACACTATTGTTAAAAAAATCAGAGGAAAAGTTATATATATCGAAATTAATAATGAGATAATGGGTTGCTAAATCTTGCAGTTCAAACTAAGAATTGAATTGCCGAATCCTGTAATTCAAGCTAAAAATGCTCACCTCAACCAAAACATTTTTTTTAGCAACATTTTCTCATTTTAAAGTTTAATTATGAGGGTATGTTTATGGATAATGAGAAATATCTGAAAGGCACAACTACCGTAGGAGTAGTATGTACCGACGGTATAGTGCTCGCAAGCGAGCAGAGAGCCACAATGGGGAACTTCATTGCAAGTAAAACTGCGAAGAAAGTTTACCAGATAGACGACCTGGTTGGGATGACAACTGCCGGTTCTGTCGGCGACGCCCAGCAGCTGGTCCGGCTTATCAGTGTGGAGTCGAAACTCTATAAGATGCGCAGAGACGAATCCATGACAATCAAAGGGATCACCACTTTGATGTCCAACTTACTTAGTGCAAACCGCTATTACCCAATGATGGTTCAGCTCCTTATCGGAGGCATGGACAAGAATGGGCCTTCCATTTATTCCCTGGACCCGCTGGGAGGAAGCATTGAAGAGACAAAGATCTCAGCCACAGGTTCCGGTTCACCCATGGCTTATGGTGTCCTTGAAGACCACTACAGGGAAGACATGACAGTAGAGGAAGGGCTTGACCTTGCAGTCCGGGCGATCCACAACTCAATGAAAAGGGACTCCGCTTCCGGAGAAAATGTTGATGCGGTTGTAATCACAAAGGAGACATTCACAAGGCTGGATCCAGAAGTCATAAAGGCTAAGAGGGCATCATTCAACTAACCAAAAAAATAAAACTATTGGTTGTTTATTTTAAAATATAAACTAACATCTTTTTACCAATACAATTTTTTTCCATCATTTTACATTTTTTGATTTTTTGACAAAAAGGAAGATTTTTAATGCCTATTGAAGACGTGCTATTAGACCTCAAAAAGAAAATTGAGAGAAATCTGCCGGCAGGAGTTACGATAACCGACGTCGAATTCGAGGGGCCCCAGCTCGTACTTTATACAGAAGAACCCCGCAAATTCGCTGACGACGGAAACATCATCCGCAACCTGGCAAAGGAACTCCGGACACGCATTGCCATGCGCCCGGACCCGAGGGTGCTTGCAACTCCCGAAGACTCTATTTCTATCATCGAAGAAGTTGTTCCAAAAGAATCCGTAATCTCAAGTTACTATTTTGATCCTGACTCCGGAGAAGTAATAATCGAAGCCGAAAAACCGGGACTTGTCATCGGAAAGCACGGTGCAACCCTCCGTGAGATCACAAAACAGATAGGTTGGATCCCCAAAGTTGCCAGGACTCCACCCATCAAATCCCGTACTGTTAAGAACATTAGAGAATTCATGAGGAACAACCTCAAGGAAAGGAAGGAAATCCTGAAATCCGTGGGGAGGAAGATACACAGGGAGTGTACATCAAAAGACCAGTGGGTCAGGGTAACTGCACTCGGGGGATGCAAGGAAGTCGGAAGAAGCTGTTTCCTGCTCTCAACTCCGGATTCCAGGATCCTGATCGACTGCGGAGTCAACGTAGGTTCCGACGAGAACATGACCCCTTTCCTCTATGTCCCGGAAGTTTTCCCCCTTAACCAGATCGATGCCGTGATAGTAACTCACGCCCACCTGGACCACCAGGGCCTGGTCCCGCTGCTTTTCAAGTACGGTTATGAGGGGCCTGTTTATTGTACCCCCCCCACCAGGGACCTGATGGTGCTGCTCCAGCTCGACTACATCGACGTGGCAGCAAAAGAAGGGAAGAAGATCCCCTACGAATCTGCGATGATCACAAAAACCCTCAAACACACCCTCCCCCTGGACTACGAAGAGGTTACGGACATCGCCCCTGACATCAAATTGACCTTCCACAACGCAGGCCACATCCTGGGCTCAGCAATTTCCCACTTCCATATTGGGGACGGGCTCCACAACGTGGTCTTCACCGGGGACTACAAGTACGAAAAGACCAGGCTCTTTGACCCTGCAGTCAATAGGTTCCCGAGGGTTGAAACCGTCATTTCGGAAGCCACATACGGGAATGCGAACGCCTTCCAGCCAGCTCTCAGGGACTCTGAAAAGAACCTCCAGCGGGTTGTTAAGGAAACCATTGAGAGGGGAGGGCTTGTCTTGATCCCGGCTTTTGCGGTAGGACGCAGCCAGGAAGTCATGATCGTGCTCGAGGAGTCCATAAGGAAAGGAATCATCCCCAATATCCCTGTCTATCTGGACGGGATGATCTGGGAAGCCACCGCAATCCATGCGACTCACCCCGAATACCTGAATAACGACCTGAGGAAACTGATCTTCCAGAAGGGCCAGAACCCCTTCCTTGCAGAGTGTTTCAAGCCAGTGGATTCCCACGATATGCGCCAGAAGATCATCCAGAACCCGCACCCCTGCGTTATCCTCTCCACCTCCGGTATGATGAACGGCGGGCCGGTTATGGAATACTTCAGGAATTTTGCAGAAGACGCCCGCAACACCCTTGTATTCGTCGGGTACCAGGCTGACGGGACAACCGGGCGCCGGATCCAGAAAGGATGGAAGGAAATCCCCATGACCGGAAAGAACGGAAGCACCGAAATCCTCAAGATGAACATGGAAGTGCAGGTTGTGGACGGTTTTTCCGGACACTCGGACAGAAGGCAGCTCATGGACTACATCAAGAAGATGCAACCCCGCCCCGAAAGGGTCTTCACCGAACACGGGGAAGAAAAGGCCTGTATCGACCTTGCAAGCTCGATTTACAAGAAACTGAAGATCGAGACCAGGGCACTTACAAACCTGGAAACCGTAAGGTTGCTGTGACCTCCCCCGGGAGAGTCACCACTTTTCTTTTACCTTATTTCTTTTTTCATAAAACAGAATTTTTACAAGAAGAACATATTTAGAATATGAAGTAGAACTGTATTAAAAGTAATTAGAGCCATTTTAAAGCGATTTAAGCTGTTTTCGAAGTTATTAGCCATTTTAAAGCGATTTAAGCCGTTTTCAAAGTTATTAGCCATTTTAAAGCGATTTGAGCTGTTTTCAAAGTTATTAGCCATTTTAAAGCGATTTGAGCTGTTTTCAAAGTTATTAGCCATTTTAAAGCGATTTAAGCTGTTTTCAAAGTTATTAGATAGAAGGAGAAGATTCCAGACCCAGCAGATGCTCCATGAGTTCCCTGTGGTCCCCTACAACAAGGTCAGCCATATCCAGCTGCTCAAAATCGACATATGTGGGAACTCCGATGCAGTAAATGTCCGCCCTCTTTGCCGATTCAACCCCAAAAATGGCATTTTCAATTACCAGGCATTCTTCTTTCCTGACCTGCAGGAGTTCGACAGCTTTCAGGAAGGGATCGGGATTGGGCTTTGCATGAATAACATCATCTCCCGTGACCACGGCATCGAAGACCCCCGGAAAAAGCTGGCTCAAGATTCCGTTAACTATCAACCTATCCGAGCCAGAGACCACTGAGAGGAGGTAGCGGCTTTTCAGGATTTCAAGGCACTCTTTCATACCTTCGAAAGCCTTTAGCTCAAAGATCTTCGCAAACTCCTGATGATAGATTGCGGTGATTTCTTCAAAATCAAAAGCTTCAGGATCTTCCCCTGCACATCTGATAAGCAGGGGCAACCCGGAGTTAGGGTTTGAACCTTCGATTGCATAGATATCTTCATCCCGGATATTCATGCCCATTTCCAGAAAAGCTCTTTTCCAGGCAGCCGCATGAAAGGGCATTGAATCCACAAGGACGCCGTCCATATCAAAAATTAACGCTTTTAACACTATTTTAGCCCCATTGAGAAGTTTGATAAAGTAGGAATAGTTTTCAGGTTTTAAAGCTTTCCCAGATTACTATTTGAATTGTTACGCATGAGCTACCCCTGCCAGCTACAGCTGTCGAAAAAGGGAACTTCCCACCTGAGTGTTAAATTTTCATACAAGTTTATATTTAGATATGATTTTACATTTTTAGACAATTATTACATTTTTAGACAATTATTACATTTTCAGACTATTTTAGAAATAAAAGAAGATCAAAGATAACATGATTTTACATTGAGACATTGATACAGCCGATGAAGTGAAGGAACTTAAGGATATAATTTAGAAGCAATAGAATACAATAAAAGGGGAAAGTTGAGCCATAAAGAATTATATATGTGACTATATATTTCGACAAGAATTTGTAGTAAGTTGAGAGAAATTCAATAAAAATTGAAAGATTACCTTTAAATTTTTGGCAGGTACCACAAAGCATATAAATTTAAGGATTCTATTTAAATACCAGTAATATCAACGATTTTAATCAAATTCAAAATTCTGGACTTAAATGTCCCGGGATTCGAACAAAAATAGAAGTGATAGTATACATATTAAATAAAAAAAACGTAAAAAATATAAATAAACGAACAAACAAAAAAATTGCCCTGACATGTCAGGACAGAGAAAGTTCCCTTAGAAACAAGATATTTCGTGGGAGGTGTCGACAATCGCATATAACCTTTTCGGCACATCACCGGTTAACATTCTCCAAAACCCACGGGATTCTGGATGGGAAAAGGAACCGTATATAAAATGTATGGGTGACATATATAAACTTGATATACAAATTAAGTATAATCCTTAAATAGGTCCAAAATATTTAAATTCAGTTTAATGTCAATTTTTTAAAGCAGAAGTATGAAAATATTTGTATATGATATATTAGTTATCTCTCAAATTCACTCAATAGTATTCCAAAATAAGTGACCTCCTGAACATAGGGTGGGGAGTTGTAGGAACACAATTATTAAAAAATATCCAGCCGAGGGGATTAATTGCAATCTATAGTACAGGAAGCAATGAAATATACTGAAAAAGAGAAGGAATTCCGGAAAAAAGCGGCATCCGAGGAAGATTTTGATGAATTCGGCCAGCCGAGGATCATGATCGTAGGCTGCGGGGGTGCCGGAAACAACACCATAAACCGACTCTACAATATAGGGATCGAAGGTGCGGAAACCGTCTGCATCAACACTGACAAGCAGCACCTGGACAATGTAAGGGCTGACAAGAAGATCCTGGTGGGAAAAACCCTCACAAGGGGTCTGGGAGCCGGAGGTTACCCCGAAACCGGGAAAAAAGCCGCCGAACTTGCAAGAGGCACTCTTGAAGAAGTATTAAAAGACGCTGACCTCGTATTCGTTACCGCAGGCCTCGGTGGAGGTACCGGGACCGGAGTTGCCCCTGTAGTCGCAGAAGTCGCAAAAGAGCAGGGAGCCATCGTAGTAGGCATGGTCTCCAGCCCCTTCAGGGTTGAGAGAGCCCGCACTGTCAAGGCAGAAGAAGGGCTTGAAGACCTCCGCCGGGCAGCGGACACCGTGATCGTCCTGGACAACAACAGGCTGCTCAACTACGTGCCCAACCTGCCAATCGACCAGGCCTTCTCCGTCATGGACCAGCTCATTTCCGAAACCGTGAAAGGCATAACCGAAACCATCACCGTGCCTTCCCTGATAAACCTCGACTACGCCGACATCAGGACCATCATGAGCTGCGGCGGGGTTGCCGTAATGCTCGTGGGCGAGTCCAAGAGCCAGGACAAGAGCACCGAAGTAGTACGGACTGCCCTGAACCACCCCCTGCTTGACGTCGATTACAAGGGTGCAAGCGGAAGCCTGGTGCATGTGACCGGAGGACCGGACCTGAGCCTGAAGGAAGCCGAAGAAATTGCCTCCATGCTCACCTACGAACTTTCATCCAACGCCAATGTCATCTGGGGTGCAAGAATCAGGGACGATTACGAGGGCAAGGTCCGTGTTATGGCAATCATGACCGGTGTCCAGTCAGCCCAGATCCTCGGCCCCCAGGCAGGTGCCGGAATCCTGGAACCCCAGAGCGAAGCCGAAGCCTTCCGGGCAAAGAGGTTAGGAAGAGTGAACCAGGACTCCAGAAGGGGAGAAATGGGTGAAATAAGAAAAAAGAACGACAATTCGATCATTGACTTCATAAACTAAAACAGGTTCAGGCAAAAGCCCGGAAACTCCGCTTCGGGTCCGGAAGGTTCCAATCCCTGCGACAATGCAAAGGTAAGACGCAAAAGAGCAGGGAAAACTCTTTCGAACAGGGGAAGCAGCTGTAAGCAGGAGTACGGGTTTTTCCTGAATAGATACTCTTTTTTATTAGCGGTTCTATGTAAAAAACATGAATACTTTAATTGCAACCGGAAGGCTTGCAGAAAATACCGTAAGGAAAGCGGCCGGGAAAAAAGCCGACGTCCTTGTTGTTGACATAGACATCGCCGCCTTCATTACCCCTAAAAAAGTATTAAAAGCCTTTCAGGAAGCGAATTTTTCAAAAAAAATCGAGCTGATTCTGGTACCGGGGCTGGTTGCAGGCGACTTTTCAAAAGTTTCGGAGGAACTCGGGTGCAAAATCCGGCTCGGCCCAAAGCACGCCTATGACCTTAGTTTCGTGCTCCCCTTTGCCGGGAAAGTGGAGTTTTCGAAAACCGTCCCTGCCTGTGAACTCCTTGCAGACGTGCGAAGGGAAATGGCCCTGAAGCTCCTAGGGGAAGCCGAAAAAAATGCCCGGCCCCTCCTGACCTTAAGGGAAGTCAAACTCGGAGGCGGAGCTCGCATGAAGGTCATGGGGGAAATTGTAGGAGCTACCGAACTTGATCCAGGAACCCTTGAAAGGAGAATCGAAGCATTTATCGCCCGGGGTTCGGACATCATCGACCTTGGAGCTTCCCTGAACACCGAGCCCGGGCAGGTCGGCAGGACGGTTGCCCTGGCAAAAACCCGTACAGGAGTTCCGATTAGCATCGACACCCTCGACCCCGTACTGATCAAAGAAGGAATCGAAGCCGGGGCAGACCTGGTCCTGAGCCTGAACGGGACGAACATGGAAACCGCAGGGCCCGCAGTGGCAAAAGCCAGAGCTTCCGCCGTGGTAATCCCGGATGAGGGAGAAAGCCTGGAAAGCCTTGTCCGGAACATCGAAGCAGCCCGCAACTTGGGGATTGAAAAACTTATTGCAGACCCTGTCCTTGACCCAATCGGGCACAACATTACGGAGTCAATTGTCCGCTACCGTGATTTCCACAGAGCCTACCCGGAAATCCCCGTATTCTTCGGGGTGGGAAACGTAACAGAGCTAATGGATGTGGACACCATCGGCGTCAACGCCGCACTTTGCGGGATCGGAGCCGAAGTCGGGGCAAGCATTCTCTTTACCCCCGAATTCAGTGACAAAGCCCAGGGTTCCATAGAAGAGCTGAAAAGGGCTTCCGAAATGATGCAACTTTCAAAAACAAGGGAAAGCTCCCCCAAAGACCTGGGACTCGACCTCCTCCGGATCAAGGAAAAACGCAGGCGTCCGGACGGCCCCCTGCCCGAAAATGCAGTTCAGGCAAAGGCTTCGAAAAACTGGCGCTTAGACCCCGCAGGCCCCATACGCATCTGGATAGTGCCGGACAGGGTTCGCGGAAACGGCGGGCTTATCGTGGCTGAACATGAAAAAACCTCCGTGGCAGGAGAAAGCGCAAGAGAAGTAATGGACACCCTGCTCGAACTCGAACTTATTTCCCGCCTCGACCACGCAGCCTATCTGGGACGAGAGCTCGAAAGAGCGGAACTGGCACTTCGTTTTAACAGGAGCTACGCCCAGGACGACGAGTTCTGAGCCAAAAAGGAGGACATATTTCTGACGTAAGCAACGGATAGTTCCGGAAAAATTCCGCACATATTCCGGAAAAGTTCCACGGAGAATCCTAAAAGGTTTTAATTGACACAAGCCCCAGCAGGAAATTCCCTCTTCCCGGGAAAAACAGGCCAAAACTGACCTTCAAACATGTCCTCTGAAATTCAAACATGACCTTCGAACATGTCCTCTAACATTCAAAAATGACCTTCAAACATGTCCTCTAACATTCAAAAATGATCTTCAAACAGATCCTCTAACATTCAAACACGACCTTCAAACATGTCCTCTGAAATTCAAACATGGATAGAATAAAACATTTCAGGTGTGAAGAAAATGAAACTCGAATGCGAAGACAAGCAGGCAATCTTTGAAATCGTGGCAGCCCGCTATTTCAAGACGCAAAACTGGAAATGGGTAAACCTGAGAACGGAAATCAACAAAATATTCAAAGCTTACGAGGAATTGAACGAACAGTACGCCTCCTATTCGTACGTGAGCCGGGACTGGTACGTGGAAAACATGGGCTCCAAGAACATCCACATGTGCAGGACCTGGGAAGAGTTGAAAAACCTGGTCGCTTTCCTGAATACCCATGCAGAAGTCTTTAATTTCCTGGTGAACACGGGAAGCAGGAAATCCTTCTGCATCGTAAGCGACTCAAAAGACCTGACCGAACCCCAGGCAATGGCAATCAAAGAGGTCCAGAAACTGGGCTATAACGCCTTTGTCTTCCTGGCCACAGTCCCGGACGAAATAGAATTCCAGCTGCTCCAGGTAAGGGGCGTGAACTGAAACTCGCCCCCTAAAAAAACGGACCTCCGGAAAAAGCCGCAGCCTTTTTCTCACGCTCAATAATTTTGCATAAAGAAGTGGTGTCTCACCCGGGAGCAGCAGATATAGAGAAAGCGAGGGAAACCCAGGGGTAAACCCCGACCACACCCGGATCCACCGCACCCGGATCCACCACACCCGGACTCCCAGCCTCAGATACTTTCAGGGTCAAGCGAAAACTCACGAAACGATAATTTTAACCGCTTGCCCCTGGAAATAATATTTTTCATCGGATGCTCGATATCCTGTAATTGTACCTGTTTTTGAAATAACCTACCATCTGATAGAATTAATTTGCCATCGGGCAGATTTTGGATATCATTTTTTATTGAACCCGAAATTTAAGCGAATGATATTGGGAAATCTCCGAATATCCAGGAATGACAGCAGGGAAAAAAATCAAGCAGAGAAGAAACATCAAGCAGGGAAAAAAATCAAGCAGAGAAGAAACATCAAGCAGAGAAGAAACATCAAGCAGAGAAGAAACATCAAGCAGGGAAAAAAATCAAGCAGAGAAGAAACATCAAGCAGAGAAGAAACATCAAGCAGAGAAGAAACATCAAGCAGAACAAACTTTGAAAAAATAAAAAAAATAAAAAAGGGGAAAAAAGGGGAAAAAAGGGAGAAATTACAGGATAAACAGGGGTGCAAATACAACAGCCACAATTGTCATGAGCTTAATGAGGATGTTGATTGCAGGACCTGCTGTGTCCTTGAAAGGATCTCCCACAGTATCACCGGTGACACCCGCCATGTGAGCACCGGAACCTTTTCCACCGTAGTTTCCGAGTTCAATATACTTCTTTGCGTTGTCCCATGCGCCGCCGGCGTTGGACATCGTGATTGCGAGCATGAAACCTGAAACCACAGAACCTGCAAGGAGTCCGCCAAGTGCGCCAGGGCCAAGTACAAGCCCGACTAAAAGCGGGGCTACGACGGCCAGCACACCGGGTGCGATCATCTCTTTCAGGGCAGAGTGGGTTGAGATTGCAATACATTTCTCGTAATCAGGTTCAGCTTTTCCTTCCATCAGACCTGCGATCTCTTTAAACTGCCTCCTAACTTCAACTACGACCTCACCTGCAGCTTTTCCGACTGCCAGGATAGTCATAGAGGAGAAAAGGTACGGAAGCATCGCACCGATAGTAAGCCCGATAAACACACTGGAGTCCATAACGTCAATGGATTCGAGACCCACTGCAATCCCATATGAGGAAAAGAGGGCAAGTGCGGTAAGAGCTGCAGAGCCAATTGCAAAACCTTTCCCGATAGCTGCAGTGGTGTTTCCTACTGCATCAAGGGTATCAGTGATCTCACGGACTTCTTCTTTCTGGTGGGACATCTCTGCAATCCCGCCGGCATTATCTGCTACAGGACCGTATGCATCGACTGAGAGGGAGATACCGAGGGTTGCGAGCATCCCCACGGCTGCAATAGCTATGCCGTAGAGACCGGAGAGCTGGAATGCAATATAGATTGTAATAGAGATAATGATTACAGGCCATAGAGTTGATTCCATTCCCTTTGAAAAACCTGTGATGATGTTTGTAGCCGAGCCGGTTTCACAGGAATTTGCAATCATAAGAGTTGGCTTCCGTTCATATGATGTGTAGTACTCGGTGATCTGCCCGATTAGGAAACCTGAGAGAAGCCCTGCAACCGTTGCAAAGAAGACATTCAATCCGTAATCCCCGAGAAGCATATCCGTAACGAAGTATGATACAATGACTGCAATAGCGATTGCAACTATTAAGCCGGAATTAAAAGCTCTGTGGATTGCAGAAGATTCTGTCTTGTTTGTACGGACGAAAAAAGTACCGATGATGGATGCAAGAATTCCAAGGGCCGAAATTAGCAAAGGCACCAGAATAACGTTCTGAACCTCGATTCCGGGGAAAGTAGTTGCTGCTGTTGCGGCTGCAAGAAGCATTGTTGCAAGGATTGAACCGACATATGATTCGTAAAGGTCGGCACCCATTCCGGCAATGTCCCCGACATTATCTCCGACGTTGTCAGCAATTACGGCCGGGTTTCTCGGGTCGTCTTCGGGGATTCCGGCTTCAACCTTTCCTACAAGGTCTGCCCCGACATCAGCCGCTTTGGTAAATATTCCGCCACCGACACGGGCAAAGAGAGCAATGGAGGAAGCTCCGAGTGAAAAGCCTGCCAGAATGTTCACAGCGGTTAAGGTATCCAGGTCTGTAAAAACACTTGTGATGAATATGAATAAGGAGGACAGTCCTAAGAGACCGAGACCTACGACACTCATTCCCATAACGGTGCCTGACGCAAATGAAACCTTAAAAGCCGGACCAATACCCTTTGTGGCAGCATTTGTGGTCCGCCCATTCGCACTGGTAGCTGTAAACATCCCTATATATCCAGCCGTCGCGGAAAGCACTGCACCAAGAACAAAACATAACGCAGTGAGGGAGCCATTTGGCAAAATTAATGCGATTACAATTGCAAGTATAACGACAAAAACAGCGATTGCACGGTATTGCCTATTAAGGTAGACCATGGCCCCACCGTGAATTGACGCGGTTATTTTTTTGATTAGATCGTTTCCTTCGCCTTCTTTTTGGACATTTCTGTAGGACACACCTGCAAAAACCAGACCAATTAGGGCACATATTGGTGCAAGGTAAATTAACATATCCATAAGTTCAACCATCCTGCCGGAGAACTACATAAAAAGTACATTTGGGTTTTTAACACTCCGAAATAGATTATGTAGTATTGAATTGAGTCTTGATATATAAATTCATATTCGTTTTTCTGATTGAAAATCCGAGGAAGCTGTCAATTTCAGTTCCTCATGACACTTAATATTTCACCATGAGCACAGACGTAGTTACAATTATCTTATTTATATGTTATCTTGAGATCATTATCCAAATATTTTTATAAATTACTGTTGTATTTTTCAATTTTGCTTACCGTTTGGGTACAGTATAAATTTCCAGGAGATGCACACCGGATGAAGAACCTTAATCCGCCCTCTATTAAAGGAATAGAGCAACCTATTACCTAGTTTATCATATATAAAAAATAGGCAGAAAAAGAGAGACAGCAAAAGCAAAATTCTTTACCCATTAACCGTTTTCAGCCCATGTTCTCAGCCCCCTGTACCCCAATCCCACATACATTTAGACAAAAAAAGCGCCAAACAAAAGTGTGAAAAATATCCAATAACCCCGTATCAGATTAACACAGAGCCGTGGAAAGCATTGCACCCGCATCCGAGACCGGGGCTGCAACCAACAGATCGCAGGATTGTCCATGGGCTTTGAGAGCACCCTCATGCCCACGGTAGTGATCGTAGTCGAAATCCTGGTTTCATACTTTATCGTAGGAGAAGCTGCAGACTCCAGCATAGGGCTTTACGGGATTGCCATTGCAGCCGTTGAAATGCTCTCCACCACAGGTATGATCATTGCCCAGGACTCTTACGGCCCAATCATGAACAACGCCGGAGGGATCGCACAGATGGCAAAGCTTCCGGCCGAAGTCAGGAAGGTTACGGATGACCAGGACGCCGTAGGCAACACCACAAAGGCAGTTAACAAAGGATATGCCATAGGTTCGGCTGCCCTGGGTGCACTTGCCCTTTTCGCAGATTACCGCATCAAGGTAAAGCTCGGAGATCAGGCCCTGAGCCTTGATGACCCCGTTGGGCTTGTCGGGCTTTTCCTCGGAGCCTTGCTGCCCTTCGTGTTCAGCGCAGTTACCATGAGTGCGGTCGGAAAAGCAGCTTTTGAAGTTGTAAACGAAGTCCTAAGGCAGTTTAGGGCAATCCCCGACATCATGGAAGGGACGACAAAACCCGAATACGGACACTGTGTCGATATCGTAACAAAGGCGGCACTCCATGAGATGGCAATACCCGGCTTCCTGACAGTGGTAGTACCCCTGCTCGTTGGATTGGTCCTCGGCCCGAAAGCCCTTGCCGGATTCCTGATCGGCATCATTGCCGCAGGGCTCATGTTAGCCCTCATGATGGACAACGGCGGAGGAGCCTGGGACAACGCGAAAAAACTCATTGAAGACGGGGCATACGGCGGGAAAGGCTCGAAAGCTCACAAAGCTGCCATTGTCGGAGACACCGTAGGCGACCCTTTCAAAGACACCTCGGGGCCTGCCCTCAACGCCCTGATCAAAGTAGTAAACATGGCTGCAATCCTATACTCCCCCTGATAATCGGGGGAGGCTTCTTTTAAAGGTGAGAAGGTAAAAATACCGAAAGATCCGGGCTCCGGCCCGCCACCTCGCCCCCTTTTTTACCCGGAAAAGCAAAAAGCAAAATAGAACAGCAGAGCTACTATTTTTCAACAGGGTTCTTATTGAAGAAATTCTGCCCTACAGTAGAACTTTTGGGACCGATATTCTACAATGTTTCCAAAAAAAGTTCAAAAATGTTTACC
This sequence comes from uncultured Methanosarcina sp., assembly GCA_965601435.1. Classification (GTDB taxonomy): domain Archaea; phylum Halobacteriota; class Methanosarcinia; order Methanosarcinales; family Methanosarcinaceae; genus MTP4. Next base: position 14,742 of record CBFCWE010000043.1, on the reverse strand, counting down.
CGGGAATGAAGCAGTCTACCCTACCCCGGTGTGAAAAAGTAATCAGGATAAAGAGAAGAACACGACGAGGAATCTTGTCAGTTAACATGGAAATCGTAACATCTACATTAAAAATAAATTATATAAGTTTCTGCCATGAGTCTCTATTTTGGGAAGGAAAAAATAACTAAAAACAAGCAAATAACTAAAAACAAGCGGATTCAAAAAAAGCACCTTGAAATCGGTTTAACTTTAGCCAACCCAAAGTTTAACTTTCGTCAAACTTTAGTAAAGGGATTGTGAGCGGGTTGGGGAGTGGGGGGTCATATGGGGAGTGGGGGGTATGGTATGTGAAAAAAGTTTCCCGCTCACAATATATTCTATGCCGATTTATTGTATAAATAGCTATCCATTTTCTTCAATTTATTATAAATAAAAAGTATCATGAGCAAAACTGACGATAAAACCTACAATATTACAAATATATTTACTAGATGTGTTCGGATGAAACCAATTTCAATAATTAATATTATTAAAAGTAGAACATGTATATAAACAGCATATATTCAGTGGATGTATAAATACGGACCCAAAATAATCAAAAGTTTTGATTTATTATTAGACAGTTAAAATATAGAAGAATGCATAAGTTCTTATTAATAATTATGAACCACCTCAGAGATAAAAACTCAAAGGCTTCCATGTCCATCCATCGAACTTTAGTTTATAAGTTACCAGGCCCTTCCCCGCGTTTCACAGGTATTACAATGGAAAAAAAAGGAAGAAGCGAAAGGATTATTTACCCCATCAACAGGGTGTAAGTGCCATGAACCCTGATAGGTTTTTGATATATACAACGGTTCTCACAATCATGGGGCTTTCAAATGCCGTAATCCCCATCCTCCCGGAACTTGCAGCCCAGGACCACAGTAGTTTCGGAGCATTTGCTTCCAGCCTTCTCTTTTCGGCATATTTCCTGGGAGCCCTCGCAACAATGCTCCCTTTCGGCATCCTGTCAGACAGGTTCGGAAACCTCAGGTTCATAGGGCTCGGCATCCTCCTTACAGCAGGTTCGGGCCTGACCATGCTGCTTACCGAAAACCTCTGGGTCCTTCTGCTCGCAAGGTTTGTGGAAGGCTTGGCATGCGGAGCATTTTTCCCGGCAGCCTTTTCCACCCTTTCGGAATACCGGAATCCGGGCCGCTACATGGGAGAATTTACCTTTTTGCTCAACGCCGGACTTGCCGCAGGCACCCTTTTTTCAGGGCTGCTGGCCGAAACCTACCTGAAAGGGGCAATTTTCATCTTCACGTTCATGTCATTTCTCCTTATCCTGCTCATTCTGCCCAGGAGCCAGGAACTTAGAAATCCGGCTCATGCAGGGAAGAAAACCACAGAAAACGGAGCCACGGAAAACAGCATTACAGGAAACCAAAATAAAGGAAACCGACAGGATTACTTTTCAGATTCCTTCAAACCCGCCTTTCGGAACCTTACTGCCATTTTCCAGGGAAGAAATTCCAGAATACTGCTCCTTTCCGTGCTCCTGAACGGAGGGATAGGAATTCTCATAGCCTACTACCCGGACTACAGTGCAAACTTCCTGACAAAAGCTCAGCTTGGAAGTTCCATTGCAAGCCTCTACATCTGTGCCATGATAACCTCAATCCTTATAGGCCGCTTTTCCATAGGAGAAAAAACCATGATAAGGGTAGGGATTGCTTTTTCTGCACTGGGAGCCTTTCTTGCAGTCCAGTACCCTTTCCCCGGCTTTTCCTGCCTGGGAGGAGGCTCCGGAATTGCCATTGTGGGGTTCTCCCTGGCCTTTGCCCGAATGGACATAGACAGAGGCCTTGCCATGGGGCTCTTTAATACCACAATCTATGCAGGGCTTTCCCTTGCCCCGATCGCAGCAGGACTTTTTACAGGTATCCTGAGCCTGGAAGAAATCTTCCTGGCAAACGGCTGCATCCTAACAGGGGCATTTTTCCTGAAAGAATGATAGGAAAATGGAATGAAGAAAGAAGAAATAGAAGTGAAAAAAAGAAAAATCAGAATGAATAACCTATGAACTCAAAAAAACTTATACTCTACTCCTCGGTCTTTGCAGTCCAGGGGCTCTGCAATGCAGCAATTCCTGTCCTTCCGGAACTTGCAGGAGGGAGCGCAAACTCTGCCGCAGCCTCGAACCTGATCTATTCCGGATATTTTCTGGGGGCATTTCTCACCCTTCTTCCCTTCGGGATCCTTGCAGACAGAATGGGGAACCTGAAAGTTGCGGGACTCGGAATCCTGCTGACTGCCCTCTCGGGCCTTTCCATATTCCTATCAGACAACCTCTGGGTCCTGGGGATTTCCAGGTTTGTTGAGGGTATGGGCTGCGGGGCATTTTTCCCGGCAGCCTTTTCCATGATAGCCGAATGGAAAGACAGCAAACGCAGCCTGGGAGAGTTCAATTTCCTGCTAAATGCCGGGCTTGCAGCCGGGGTCCTTTTAGCGGGGCTACTCGCAGGAAAGGATATTAAAACCGCAATCGGAATCTTCACCCTGCTGGCGGGGCTTTCCACTGCATTCCTTTTCACACAAACCGGAGAACTTCTTACATCCGGGGGAAATGCAATAAACCAATCCACAGGTTTTCGAAAAGCCAGTCCTGCCAAAAAGAAACAGGGTATGCCCTTCTTCTCCGAACTTGGCCTTCAGCTGAAAAAAAGCTGCGAAGCACTTTTCGGAAGGAGCTTTGGAAAAATCTGGAGTACTTCAGTCCTGCTTTACGGGACCACCGGACTGCTGACTGCAAATTTCCCGGAATACAGTGCGGACTTCCTGACAAAACCGGAACTGGGGATTGCGATTTCTGCTTCATACCTGGCCGCAATGCTGAGTTCCCTGGCTGCAGGCAGGACTAAGGCAGGATATAAAAGCATAATCAGGATAGGTATAACTTTTGCAGTTGCGGGGATCCTGCTTTCCGTAAAGGTGCCCCTTCTGGCTTTTGCCCTGATAGGGGCAGGTGGAGGAGCCGCAGTGGTTGGCCTTGTCACTGCCGTCTCCCGGATCAGCTCCAGCGGCTTTGCAATGGGCCTTTTCAACACAGGAATCTATGCAGGCCTGGGCCTGGTCCCCGTGTTAGGGAGCCTCTTCCTGGGCCATTTCAGTTACGAAGAGGTTTTCCTGGGAAGTGCCCTGGCACTTCTCTTGATGCTTTTTGTAAAAATTGATTGACTTGCTTGAGTGAATATTGAGTAGACAAAAGCAAGAGCTCCGGGGCAAAAAATACCGGAGGAAAATAAGGAACTCAGAGAAAGGAGACAAGAAACCTTGCCCCGGAAAGAATAAAGGAAGTTGCAAAAACTTCGCACAAGCTTTAAAAAGCCAAAAACCCCTATGCTATAGCAATACAGAATTTTTTGATATTTGGGTGATTGGTTGAAAGTAAAAGCCAGAGTTCAACTAAGGAAAAATGCGAAGAACAAACTTGTAAAGGAACTTGTTTCCCTTTTCGGGGACGGAATATCCGGACTTGCCGACAGCAGCTTCGAAAAGCTCACCACGGACGAATACACCCTCATCCTGGTGGGAGGCAGACCCCTGATTTTTGAAGTGGAAGGAAAGCTTTTCCCTACCGTCCGTGGAGCCCTTGAACTGGGGCTCAAACAGCGTCTTGTTGTCGTGGATAAAGGGGCAGTCCGTTTTGTTTCTAAAGGTGCGGACATTATGAGCCCCGGAATCGTAAACGCAGACCCGGAAATAAAAGAAGGGGAACTGGTAATCATCGTAGAAGAGACCCACGGGAAAGCCCTTGCGATAGGGAGAGCCCTGATTGACGGGTCCAGGATGACAGAAACAGATTCCGGAAAAGCAGTCAAATCAATTACTTATGTTGGAGATAAACTCTGGAACCTGGAAATGTGAGAAGACCCGGCCCCCAAATACGGGGCTAAGGGCTCCAGAAGAAGACCTGAAAACGATCAGACCTGAAAACGACCAGACCTGAAAACAACCAGACCTGAAAACAACCCGGACACAACCCAAAAAAGGACATCTTATGTGAAGGGAATCAGGGACTTTTTTAACAGTAAATTTAATTAGTTATAGATATCAATATAGGGAAGTACTATCTAAATTAAAAAAAATAGAAAAGGCGTGCATAGATGGCGAAACTCATAGACAAGATCCTTGGCGGCAACGTAAAAAGCGCGACCAGTGCCGACGACTACACGGAAATTGACCTCAGCAAGTATGAGGAGGTCCTTGAGGACGAACCTGCGGAAACCTACATAAAAATTGCAGAAATAACGAACATCAACCAGGTAGCCGCACTGAAACAGGAAGTGTACAACGGGAACATCCTGATGATCGACATTTCGAACATCCGGAGTGACGAACTGCTGAGGGATAGGGTTTTAAAAGAGCTTAAAGATGTAGTGGTTGACGTCCACGGAGACATTGCAGGAGTTAAAGGAAGTACTGTGATCGTAACCCCCACGGGCGTAAAAATAGACAGATCCAAACTCATTGGTGGAAGATATTGAACAAAGATTTTTTTACACAAGAAAGTTTTGAGACCCGGGTCTCCTGCCCACTCTGCCACAGTGAAATGATAATGCACTGGCAGAGGGATAATATCCCATATTTCGGGGATGTCATGTACATAAGTGCGAATTGTAAATGCAGTTTTCGCTTTGCAGACACCATGATCCTCACAAGCAAAGAGCCTGTGCGTTATGAACTGACAGTTGAAAGCCCGGAAGACCTGGACGCAAGGGTCATACGTTCGACCTCAGGCACCATCCGCATCCCGGAAATGGGGATCAATATCGAGCCTGGAACAGTTTCGGACTCATACATAACGAACATAGAAGGTGTACTGCAGCGGGTCCGGGATGTCCTGAAAATGGCAGGTAGATGGGTAAAAGATGACGAAGAAAGGTTCTCCCGCAGCCAGGAGCTTCTCTGCATGCTCGAAGAAGTGCTAGAGGGCAAAAGAACGATTACGGTCATAATCGAAGACCCCATGGGAAACAGTGCGATAATTTCAAAGAAAGTCAGGGAATGCAAACTCACTAAGGAAGAAATCGAAAAGCTCAACACAGGTATGGTCGTATTCGATGTTGATAAATCCGAACTGGAAATGGATGTCTCGGACAATATCAAGCCTCTCGGAGGAGACTAATTCTTTTTTCCCGATTATTCAGTAGTTCGGAAAGGAGCCGGGGACCAGAAAGCCCGCATAGTTCTCGTAAAGTGCTCGCGCAGTACTACATATAGTGCTAATATTGTACCCGTATGGCTCCAGTATCCACTCAAATAGTTGTCAACTTTTATCCCTGTATACCAGCTTTTATCTAAAAACAAAACACTACATTTGTCCCTATATATGCACTTGCATCCTTCACGGTTAAGTTTGCACCCCTTCCGAAATTACATTTTAACCCTTTAATAACCCTTTAATAGTACGTTTACACCCTTCACAATTTGAATCCATCATAAGAATTAATTGATATTACGGTAATACGGTGAAGCTATGGTAGAAAGTGAAAAAGAAGCAGCACTCCCTCCAAAAGAGGAATTTAGCGATTGGTACAACGACCTCCTGTGGATGGCCGAGATCATGGACGTCCGCTACCCGGTAAAGGGGCTCTACGTCTGGTACCCCTTTGGTTTCGCCATTCGAAGGAGCACTTATGGGATTATCCGGGAAATCCTTGACGAAAGCGGACACCAGGAAACCCTCTTCCCCCTGCTTATCCCTGAAAACGAGTTCATGAAGGAAGCCGAGCATATCAAAGGCTTCGAAGATGAGGTTTACTGGGTGACCCACGGAGGAAAAGACCCCCTGGACGTCCCCCTGGCGCTTCGCCCCACCAGCGAGACTGCTATTTACCCCATGTACAAGATATGGATCAGATCCCATGCGGATTTTCCCCTCAAGCTCTACCAGGTAGTAAACACCTTCCGCTATGAGACAAAACACACCCGCCCCCTGATCCGGCTCAGGGAGATTACCTCTTTCAAGGAAGCTCATACAGTACACGCCACCTGGGAAGATGCCGAAGCCCAGGTAAAGGAAGCAGTGGAGCTTTACACCGAGATATACCGTAGGCTTGGGGTCCCTGTGCTCCGTTCGAGGCGCCCCGAATGGGACAAGTTTCCGGGAGCCGACTATACAGATGCCATTGACGCCATGATGCCGGACGGAAAGACCCTCCAGATAGGGACCTGCCACCACCTCGGGGACAACTTCGCAAAGACCTTTGACATCACCTATGAGGACCCTGATGGGGAACAGCGTTACGCCCACCAGACCTGCTACGGAATTTCCGAGCGGTCCATTGCAGCGACCATCTCCATCCACGGAGACGACAAAGGCCTGGTCCTGCCCCCGGAGATCGCCCCTGTCCAGGCAGTGATCATCCCGATCATTTTCAAGAAAGGTGCAGAAGAAGTCATGGCAGCCTGCAAAGACGTCCAGGCCCGGCTGAAGAGGGTCGGCGTCAGGGTAGAAATCGATTCAAGTGACCTTCGGCCCGGAGCAAAGTACTACAGGTGGGAAATGAAAGGAGTACCGCTGCGCCTTGAAATCGGCCCCCGCGACCTGCAGAACAACGTGGCAGTTGCAGTCCGGAGAGACACGGGAGAAAAAGAGCAGATCCCCCTCCCGGAAATTGAAACCGGAGTGCTTTCCAGGTTCGAAGCGATCCACACCAGCCTCTATGAAAAGGCGAAAGCAGAACTTGAAAGCCGGATCTTTGCCTGCTCAGACCTCGAGGAAGTCAAGGAAAAACTCCCGAAAGGCGTACCTACCATCCACTGGTGCGGCAAGAAGGACTGCGGACTTGCTATGGAAGACCGCATCGGAGCCGGAATTCTCGGCATTCCCCTGGACCAGGAAGGAACAGATGAAGGAAAATGCCCTATCTGCGGCGAAGAGACCAAAACCCGCGTGTATGTGGCAAGGACCTACTGAATAAAACTTTTTACTTCAACAGCCTGCCCCGGGAAACCGGGGCATGCGAAACATATTATTGAAACTGGAATTGAGGGTGTCCTCCGGAGGACATCCCGATTCACAGGAAAACTTCTTTTTTTAAACGTTGGCATTTGGCCATAAAGCGAAAAAATAAAACTCTGTATAAATAAAAATATTTATATAAATTAAAGAACATATCTTTTGATATATATAACACGAGAGATTATTGTTTTATCGGTATCATCCACCGGGATCGGTCAGCCAGTAAATCGGCCAGTAAATCAGGCAAGGGTAAATCAGGCAAGCGGGTAGAAATCAGACGGAGGAACGGAAAGCCAGAAGGTCAAGGAATACTGACAGGGACACTGACTAAAAGTATACGCAATTGATCTTTATTTGACGTCAAAAAGAAATTAGCCACATGAAGTCGGAATTAAGCAAAAATAAAGTAAAGTTAACTTTATCATGAGTAAATATTATTTTATTGTTGATTAAGATTAAATATTATTTAGTCGATAAATCCCTCCTATATTATTTGTATTCACCCTTAAGGCACTAATCCAAAAATCACAGAAATCACACTATTAAATCACACTATGAGTGCGAAGTACAGTCGAAATGAAGTAAGAAATATCACATATTTATTGAAAATTTATCTGGAGTTAATTTTACCTATAAAGGAGATATGATATGGCCTGGATTGAACCGGAAATACCAGCGAAACCTAAAAAACCGTTGTTCTTATGCGTGCTTTCGACCACGAAGACCGCGCACATCCCGAAGCTTTCAGCCGCAGGAAAAACTGCCGAACTCACGGATTATACACCTGCTGGGGACGCGGAACTCATGGAAACGGGGAACATAATCAGTGTGCCCGTACTGCCCATGACGCCCCCCTATGACACCCCGACCCCTGCTATCATGACCCGCTCGGCGCTGAAGCTCACCGGGGTTCCTTACCATTTTGTAAATTCCGGCCTTATCGTGACTCCGGAAGTTCCATGCATCGACCTGAAAGCAAAGCCTGGAGAAGACATCCGGGAAGCTGTTGCTGTAAGGGATGTGCAGGGCATCTACGAACGCGGAAAGTTCCTGGCCAAGAGGCTCAGGGACCACACCGACCACGTGGTCATAGGAGAAAGCATTCCTGGCGGGACGACTACTGCCAAGGGGGTCTTGAGTGCGCTTGGTTATGATGGGAATGTCAGCAGCAGCGCAGACGAAAACCCTCTGGAACTGAAAAACAGGATAGTTGCCGAAGGGCTGGAAGCCTCAGGTCTGACCTTTGGGAGCCTGAAAGACGACCCCATGAAAGCCATCGCCTGCATGGGAGACCCCATGATGCCTGCAGTGGTCGGCCTTGCTGCAGGATTCCAGGAAAAAGGTGTTAAGGTTGTTCTCGGGGGAGGGACCCAGATGGCAGCTGTCTATGCCCTGATCAAGCATCTGGGAATCAACACCGAAAATATCTCCATTGCTACCACCCGCTATGTGGTTGAAGACAAATCGGCAAACTTTATGGAACTTACCAAAGATCTGGGCGTGCCCGTCTATGTTGCAGACCCCGGATTTGGGAAATCTACCCTGAAAGGGCTCCACAGGTACGAAGCGGGGACGATCAAAGAGGGAGCAGGCGCAGGCGGGGCCATGTACCTTGCAGGCCTCCACGAAATAAGCCAGGACGAGTTCAGGGGTGAAGTAGAAAACGTCTGCAAAGTACTCAAAGCAGGGGAATGAGATATTCGGATTCTCATGCCCCTCACCTTTTACAAAATAGAAAATCATACCAGATTTTTTCAAGCCTTTTTTTCTTCAACTCTTTTTCTTCGAAACTTTATTTATTCAAACTCTTTTTCTTCAAAAAAGTCCAAACTGATAAGAGAAGCTTAAAGAAGAGAAAGAACCTCAAAAAAGTTGAAAGAAGGTATTGAAAGGCAAGAGCCTTTTATTGCTCATCTTCAAAACTATATTATTTTTCGATCGGCCCGAACTGTAAGATATATTTTCCGGAATTAACTTTCAGTCACAAACTCCGGGTTACTCTCAGCACATTCCATATTAGTGAGAGTACTAATCCCGCTTACAGACACCTGCTCTTTAAGTACACCGGACGTTTCAAACAGGCAGGCAGCCGAACTCATGCGCCCGCATTTACGGCAGTAGTAGAGAACGTTTGAACCTACCACCTGACGTTTCAGGCGAGTTTCGCATGTGCTGCAGTAAACGGAGGTATTGGATTCATCCATTTAAGGGCCCTCATTCGTAAATCATAATTGAGTCAAGTCTTGCAGTACCTATTCGTGTCCAGTATTTGCAGATAGGACAGTACTGGAGTTCCCCACTTGCACTCATTTTCAGTTTGGCATTACATTTTGGGCATGTTTTAAGATATTTCGTTTAATAAACCCCCTTAGATCCATTTTTAGCGGTCGGACCGGAACAGAACCAAAAAGCTCGAAACAGCACCGTAAAAAGCCGTATACTGCTCAAATCGAAAAAGGTCACACTGCTCTGAAATAGTACCTGAAAGTACTGGAAAAGCACTGTCCCCAGATCCTCAACTGTTCGAAAGGCGCGCATGAGCCGATAGTCCCTGGCTCCACACGATTCAAATTCCCCCGGGCAGGTTTCAGCATAAAGCAGATTAAATTGACCGGAACAAAACCGTTCCGAGACCAAACCTGTCCATTACGTCGCACAACAATGCAAACGTAATATTATATATTATTCTCAAAAGCATATAAGTTTTGGTATGCAGCTAAGGAACCTGAACCAGAAGGGCATAACTCGGAACAGCACACCCCACTCAGGGGAGTACAAGAGAGATAATTAGAAACAGATTGCGACGCTGAGGCAGGGAGAAATCGTCCACAATCCACACATCTCTGCAGTCTGAAGTTGTTTGGCCGAAATTTCCCCAGAGATGCCCCCCAAGGCGCAATATATAAATACTATTATCGCTTTAGGAATGTTCGCGACAGGGTGAGCAAAAAAGGGCACACCCGATACCAAGAGCCGCCATAACTCAGTTGGTAGAGTGTCTGGCTGTTAACCAGAATGTCGTAGGTTCGAGCCCTGCTGGCGGCGTAAGTCTTTCACAATTTTTATAACGCTTTTTCAAGCAGTTCAAAAACTATCAGAAGCGCTGGGGGCCTGTAGCTCAGTCCGGTTAGAGCGCTCGGCTCATAACCGAGTGGTCGCTGGTTCAAATCCGGTCAGGCCCACCATAAACTATTTATTGAAAAACTCAATAGTACGAGAGCCTGAAAAACACCCGTATAAGCACTTCCGGACGATTCAAGTCCGTGCATTTCAAGCCTCTACGGTTCAGGACAGTACAATTCAAGGAAAAGCTCTTTTAGAGAGCCAGTTCCCAACCGAAATGCCGCCATAACTCAGTTGGTAGAGTGTCTGGCTGTTAACCAGAATGTCGTAGGTTCGAGCCCTGCTGGCGGCGTAAATCCTGTTTTGTTAGAATTCTACTTTTTTAGAGTTACATTTCCCATTTCGGAGCACACACCATTTTTATGACCACTTCAATGACCACATAATCTTCTAAGAACCATATAATCTTATGACAATGATCCCCATTGCGAAACATGTCATTCTTATGCCACACCTCCCTTTCAACCACCATATCACCTACCATCTCAATCAACAAGGTTTACATCAACTGCCTGTGTATTCAAACTCCCGAAATACTTAATAATTCCAAAGAGAATATTCATAATGTAGAAAAGTGGGGACATTCGAAAGTCATTGACATTTATAAACTAGCAGCAAAAAGGGAAAATTTAAAGAATATCGCGGGGATTTTACCCGGTCAGCCTTAAATTTAGAGTTTCATTACCAGAATCGGATTCAATCACATGATAACTGACTAAAACCCCTTTTGCTTCCGGCTCTGGCCCTGATTATTAACACAGATATACCCTATAGAACACGTTTTTGTAAAAATAATTAAGCCAGTTGAAAAGATATAGATAAATACGGTTTCAAAGTATCTACTAGCATCAATCTTACAAAGGATCATAACAGCATCAATCAAAATGAGGTTTACATACATGGTTTCAATTAAAAGTGAGGATGTAATCGTACCTTTAGACGTCCCGAAAGCTATGCGCGAAACATACGTAAAAAATTATATGGAAATCACCAGGGAAACCGGCAGGCTCATGCTTTTTGCGGGAGACCAGAAGGTTGAACACTTAAACGACGACTTTTTCGGAGAAGGCATCCCTGAAGACGACGCTGACCCCGAGCACCTTTTTAAGATCGCAGCCGGAAGCAAGATCGGAGTCTTTGCAACTCAGCTCGGCCTGATTGCTCGCTACGGCATGGACTATCCCAACATACCCTATCTCGTGAAGGTGAATTCCAAGACCCATCTCGTGAAAACCGCACAATCAGACCCCTTCAGCAACCTCTGGCTTGACGTTGACCAGGTTGCTGAGTTTAAGGAAAACAGCGAGCTCAAGATAATGGGAGTCGGGTACACCATCTACCTGGGCAGCGAGTTCGAAGCCGAGATGCTCGTACAGGCCGCACAGGTCGTTTACGACGCCCACCAGCATGGGATGGTCACAGTGCTCTGGATCTACCCTCGTGGGGAAGCCGTGGCAGACGAGAAGGACCCGCACCTGATCGCCGGAGCAACCGGGGTAGGAGCCTGCCTGGGAGCCGACTTCGTGAAGGTCAACTACCCGAAAAAGGAAGGAGAAGACTCCGCCGAGGTCTTCAAGGAAGCCGTAAAGGCAGCAGGACGCTCTAAGGTGGTCTGTGCCGGCGGTTCAAGCGACGACCCCGAAGCCTTCCTGAAGAAACTCCACGCCCAGATCCACGTATCGGGAGCAGAAGGAAACGCAACCGGCAGAAACGTCCACCAAAAAACTCTGGACGAAGCCATCCGCATGTGCAACTCCATATATGCAATAACAGTGGAAAACACAAGCGTGGAAGAAGCCCTGAAAATCTATAAAGGCGAATAATCATAATTACCGATAATGCCCGGACCTTAAGGGCATCATGTAATTGAAAGAATAAATATCCCAAAAACGGCTTTGAAAAAAGGCTTTGAAAAAAGACTTTGAACATTGAAAGGCCGTGAAAATATGCAATTTCCGGACCACAAGACAAAGATCGTATGCACCATAGGCCCTGCCTCCTCTTCCGAGAGCATGCTCAGGGAAATGATGCTAAAAGGCATGAACGTGGCAAGGATCAACTTTGCCCACGGAGACTTCGAGAGTCACGGAGAGATGATCGGGCGAGTCCGCAAGGTCGCGGAAGAACTTGACCGGGTCGTAGCCATCCTTGCAGACCTCCCGGGCCCCAAAATCCGCATAGGCAAGCTTGAAAAAGAACCCATTATGCTTCACAAGGGGCAAAGGGTCACCCTGACCGTCGAAGATGTCCCGGGCACTGAAGAACGCATCCCTGTGAACTATGAACAGCTCCCGGAGAGTGTGGAGAAAGGAAGCCTCATTTACCTGAGGGACGGCTTCATACAGCTCCGCTGTCTCGAGGTTTCCGGAAAGGACGTGCTCTGCGAGGTCCTTATAGGAGGGGAACTCTTTTCCCACAAAGGGCTGAACCTACCCGGGGCAAAGATATTCATGGACACCGTGACGGAGAGAGACCTTGAAATCATGGAGTTTGCCCTTGAGGAAGGAGTGGACACCTTCAGCGTCTCTTTCGTGGAAAAAGCCGAGGACATCCGGAAGGTCCGGAACTTTGCGGCAGACCGGGGAAAAGCGGTCTACATCGTTGCCAAGATCGAACGCGGGCAGGCGGTCAAGAACATAGACGGGATCCTGGAAGAAGCCGATGCCCTGATGGTTGCAAGGGGAGACCTCGGGGTGGAAATCCCGATTCAGGAGATGCCGTCGGTCCAGAAGGAACTCATTTACAAAGCCAAACTCCTCGGAATCCCGGTGATCACGGCCACCCAGATGTTGATCTCCATGACCGATAACATCCGCCCCACCAGAGCCGAAGCAACTGACGTTGCCAACGCCATCCTGGACGGAACGGATGCGGTAATGCTCTCGGAAGAAACCGCAGTCGGAAGCTACCCGGCAGAAACCGTAGAGATGATGGCAAAAATCGCAAAAGCCACCGAGAACTGGCGCGTCAAGACGAAATGGGGGCTCGATACGATTCTTCAGGGTATCCTGGCAAGGGAAATGTCCGTGGACGAAGTTATAACCCTCCAGGTCCACGAAGCACTCCAGAAACTTCCCGTGGCAGCCATCCTTACCCCGACCCGGAGTGGAGCAACCCCGCGCAGGATCTCCCGTTTCAAACCCGAACCCTGGATCCTGGCTTTCAGCCGCTTCCCGAAAACCTGCAGTTGCCTCTCCCTTTCCTATGGGGTCTACCCGATCTATGTCAAAGACCCGATTGAAGGCTGGGAGGAAAAAGCCACGGAAAAAGCAAAAGAGCTCGGCTTAGCAAATACAGGAGACCTTGTAATCTACACCCAGGGCCCAGCCTCCGGAAAACCGGGAGGTACCAACGTGCTAAAGATCCTCACGATGGATTAAATTCGGGAAACCCCGAAATCCATAAAACTTTATATGTAACTTTAGCTTTTGACTCTTATCTTTATTTTTAGCTTCAATTTTTAGCTCCAATTTTAGCTTCAGTTTTTGCATTTAACTTAAAATTCAATTCAAAAAATCAATTCAAAAAATCAATTCAAAAAATCAATTCAAAAAATCAATTCAAAAAATCAATTCAAACCATTTTCTGAATTCAGGAAAAACAAATACGAAAAATTTTTCATGCCAATAAATTTAGATACCAGATGTATGTTTTTACCTTCAAGAGTAATTTACCTGATGTTATGAGGAGTCACTAATGAAAAAGAAAAAGGACCCAGCAACAAAAAACCAGAAATATTTGGCCATTTTCCTGGCCGCAACGATGTTTCTATCAGTCTTTGTGGTCTTAGTCAATACTAACTCTAAAACAGATGGGGAAAAAGATACCCCGGTTCCTGGAGAAGGAACAGAGGAAGCCCAGATTATCGCATTCTACCAGGTCCCTGGAAAGCAGGTCCAGCATGAATTTAATTCCCTTGCCGACGGGCTGGAAATGTCACCTGGGGGACCGGTCAACGCCCTCTATGTTGACCTCCAAAAAACGGAAGGCACACCCTTTGAAATGGGCCTCGGAGACATGGAAATGATAAATAACTTCTATGGTGCCGAAGTTACGAAAAGGTACAGTGCAAATTACGCCGACGGGAAAGGTTTTGAACTTCACCAGATCCCTGAGCAGCAGATTATTATGCCCTGGGGAGCCGTCGATTACAGCGGTTACCAGCTCCTTGCCAGGACCAACAACACTTACGACATCTGGAACGTTGTCGGAAGTCCCGTGATCCTCGGTTCCCGCCAGAATGTTGAAAGCGTAATCGACGTCATGGAAGGAAACACAACTTCTGCCCACGAATATGATTACCTCCTGAACCTGGCGTCTCCGGAAGACAGCATCTACCAGGAAGTCTTCACAAACACAGGGTTTGAAGAAGTCCCCTTCGCCCAGTACTACAAAGACCTCAGAAAACTCGATGACGGGAGTTACAGCCAGACAACCATCTTCCAGAACCCCGAACCCGAGCTTACGGAAAAGATCGCAACAATGCAGGCAAACTGCAGCGAGCGAAATGTCAGCTATGAAGTGAGCAGCGAAGGTAACATTACCAAACTCATAATAACCGCAGACTTCATGAGCCTGAACAACGAAACCAGCCTGCTTTTGGCATAAAGCAGGTTAAATTTTTC
>CBFCWE010000042.1:0-32879 GCA_965601435.1 uncultured Methanosarcina sp. | reverse complement strand
TTACAGATAACATTCTTACAGATAACATTCTTACAGATAACATTCTTACAGATAACATTCTTACAGATAACATTCTTACAGATAACATTCTTACAGATAACATTCTTACAGATAACATTCTTACAGATAACATTCTTACAGATAACATTCTTACAGATAACATTCTTACAGATAAAAATACATCCGAGATGAAATGTTATGACCGGCGTAAAAGTGCTCCTCATGATGGGATGCCCTGAGGTCCCAATTCAAACCAGCATTGCTCTGTATCTTTCCCATAAGCTGACTAACTCAGGATTCGATGTAACCGTTGCCGGGACAGGTGCAGCAACCAAGCTTTTGAGAGTCTCTGATTCCGACAGTTATTATGTAAAAAAGCTGGTGAATCTTGATAAAACCCTGAAGGACGTTATTGAGAAAAGAGCGGATTTCGACATCTGCTTTGCTTTTATGCATAACGATGCCGGAATGACCTATGCCGCTACAATGAGCGCCCTTTCCGAGGCTAAACTGTACTCCATAGTCTTTGGAAGGAACGCCGAGGCTCTGGCGGAAACCATCGAGTTCGAGTGTGATCAAATTATCGAAAAAGCCGCTCACAATCCCGTTCAGCTCAAGAAAAAGCTGGATAAGGTGCTGGAGGAGATATCCAAATGAGCTGTATTGAGCAGATGAAGTACGAGATCCTCCTGGATCGGACGACCTATAAGGATGCCAGAGAGTACATTAAGGAAAACTCGGACGAGGTTTACTATGTTTCCCCCGGCTACAAGATCTTCAGGGACTACCACATAATAGGAGTTCCGCCCATTGCTCTGGGGGCTAAAGGCAGTGCTTTGATCTTCACCTATACAAAGCCCTGCTATGGGACTTTTGTCCTGACCGTAGACAACGAGGATAGCATAAAGGAGATCAATCGGCTCAGGGAGAAGGAGGAGGAAAAGGTGATTTCCTCATTGAAGAAAAGCAAGCCTCCTGAAAGCTCCAAAAAACCGCCAGGCAGCTTCCTTGATATGTGGAAAAAGTGAATTCTAAAAGCAGGTAAATTCTAAAAGCAGGTAAATTCTAAAAGCAGGTATATTCTAAAAAAATTTCAACATAGGGGAAAAGAGTTTTACCCTCACTTTCCTCTAAGTTGACTTTCAAAACCGAGTTTTACACTCATTAGTTTTGCACTTACTTATTCTATTACCAGGTCTCTGACCCTGATCCCGTTTTCCACGATTTTCCCGACTATTTTTCCGCCGGTGATTTCTGCGGCTTTTGCTGCATCTTTTTCCGGGAGGATGAACAGGAAACCCATACCCATGTTGAAGGTCTTGTACATCTCCAGGTCTTCGACTCCGCCTTCTTTCTGGAGGAACTTGAAGACTTCCTGGGGTTCCAGGGGGTCGTAAAAGTCGAAACCGAGTTTTGTCACTCTTTTTAGCTTCAAAAGCCCGCTGCCCGTGATGTGGGCAAGCCCGTGGACTTCGCATTCTTTGAGGACGTCCAGGACTTCTATATAGATCCTGGTTGGGATAAGAAGGTCTGCTCCTATGGTCTTTGAAGCATCATAGGGGCAGGGGTCCTGATAGGAGTATTTTGACTCTTCAATGATCTTCCTGACAAGTGTGTAGCCGTTGCTGTGTACCCCGTTGCTCGGGACTCCTACAATAACGTCTCCTACCTGCACTTTTTCCCCGGTTATGATCTCACCTTTCTTAACCATTCCAAGACAGGTACCTGCAAGGTCGAAACCTTTGATAATGTCGGGCAGGGTTGCGGTTTCTCCTCCCACGATGGACATCCTGGAGATTTCGGCTCCTTTCAAAAGCCCCTCTCCTATCTGCTCAGCGAAGGCCTCATCATGCTTTTCCAGAGCCAGATAGTCCACAAAAGCCATGGGTTCGGCCCCTATGGCAAGGAGGTCGTTTACGTTCATGGCGATGCAGTCGATTCCCACGGTGTTCCAGCTCCGCATCTCGTTTGCGATGAGGACTTTCGAGCCTACCCCGTCCGTTGCCAGGGCAAGGGCATATTCCCCGAAGTCCAGGAGGCCTGCGTAGTGCCCGATCCCCGTTAAGGGGGCGCCGATGCCTTCCCGTACATAGCTGAGTTTGCCTGTCAGGGCTTTAATGGTCTCTTCTTCTTTCCTGATGTCAACGCCTGATTCTGCGTATGTAAGGTGTTTTTCGCTCACTCTCTGACCTCTTGCCGTGCCGTTCAATTTGATATTAGATCCCGTTTCCGTTGTAAAGTTCGAATTCCTGATGCAAGGTCCTGACCGCAGGGATTGCGTCTTTTTCCCGGACCACGAAGGAGATGTTGTACTGGGAAGAGCCCTGGCTAATCATGATGATGTTGATCATGGAATTCCCTAGAGCCCCAAAGACTCGCTTTGCCACTCCCGGGGTTCCGGCCATGCCCGCGCCGACCACGGCAACCACGCAGACTTCTTTGTCCGAAATGATATCCCGGACGATTTTTCGGTTAAACTCCCTGTGGAGAGCTTTTACGGCCTTTTCCACATGGGCTTCACTGACCACGAAGGAGAGGTTGGACTCAGAAGAGCCCTGGCTGATCATGACGATGTTCACGCCTGCGTTTGCAAGGGTAGTAAAGAGCCTTGCAACGGTGCCTATTGTGCCCGCCATTTCGGCCCCTGAGATGTTGATAAGAGCTACATTCTTGATCAGGCTTACCGCTTTTACCACGTGCTTGCACTGGAACTTGTCCGCAACCACAAGGGTACCTTCGAACAGGGGGTCGAAAGTGTTCTTGACCCGGACAGGGATGTGCTCGCGCATTGCAGGTTCAATTGATCGCGGGTGGAGCACATTTGCCCCGAAGTAAGAAAGCTCCATGGCTTCGGAGTAGGAAATCCGGGGGATGGTCTTGGCTTCGGTTACGATTCTGGGGTCGGTGGTCATTATTCCGTTTACTTCTTTCCAGAGCCAAATTTCATCAGCTTTCAGGGAAGCGCCAAGGATGGATGCCGAGAAGTCCGAGCCGCTCCGGCCAAGGGTCGTAATGATCCCGTCTTCGTTTTCCCCGATAAAGCCTGTGACCACCTGGATCTGGGACTCAAGCCGGCAACTCAGCCGTTTTTCCACTAACTCGTATGTCTTTTCAAGAGGCCGGGCGTTTCCGTAATCTCCAGTGGTTATGATCCCTGCTTCGCCTCCCGTGTATTCCGTGGAGGAGATTCCGAGAGAGCGGATTGCTCCGGATATGATAGGGGCTGCCAGGCGTTCCCCGTAGGATGAGATGTAGTCAATGGACCTTGGAGTAAGTTCTCCAAGGTAGCAAATCCCGATCAGAGCTTTTTCAAGTTCTTCAATGCGGATGTCAAGGATCCTGAGGACTTCTTCTGCGATTTTGGGGTTTTCAATGGCTTCCTTAACGGCTTCGTGGTGTTTGTTTGTCAGCTCTGTCTTAAACTCCTTCACAAGAGTTACTTTGCCCTTTGTGGAAGCAAAGTTTGCATTTTCCATGAGCGTATCGGTCACTCCGCCGAGTGCCGAAGTTACCACCACGAGCTGGTTGCCTTCCTCATAGTACTTCATGAGGAGCTGGGCAACATGACGGATCTTCTTTCCGTCGCCTACGGAACTTCCTCCAAATTTCATCACAAGTCTCATGATCGAATCACATTTCAGGATTTAAATATAAATATTTTTAATCTTAACCATTTAATGATTTATTTTTAGCAAGTTTATTCTAATTGGCATCATTCTCTGGAATTTATTCAATTCTGGAATTTATTCAATGCTTATCTTTCCTGTTTGCAGTTTCCCTTTCTCTGATACGGTTTTTTTCTGAACGGACATTTATATGCCGGCTCTTTTTGCAGATTAATATAATTTACGCTGCAAGCATTTCCTGTATAGGATATAGGTACTATATTATAACATTTGTGTAAAACAAAGTATAGCAAAG
The DNA here is from genome assembly GCA_965601435.1 of uncultured Methanosarcina sp. Classification (GTDB taxonomy): domain Archaea; phylum Halobacteriota; class Methanosarcinia; order Methanosarcinales; family Methanosarcinaceae; genus MTP4. The sequence continues at coordinate 28,958 of CBFCWE010000042.1, read as the reverse complement.
TGCAGGATTGAAATCTCGGAAAATCTCCTGCAGGCAGGCTTTGCAGTGCCTTGTAGAAGGGAACGGTAGAAAGGGATATATCTTATCCCCAAGTGAAAGAGAGTAAAACAGTTGAAAACAGGTGAAGCAATGAAATACGCCGTACTTATAGGAGATGGAATGGCGGATTATCCTCTTGAGGATCTGGGTGGAAAGACAATCCTCCAGGCAGCCAGTACCCCAGCCATGGATTCCATCGCAGCCCGCGGAAAAGCAGGGCTTGCAAGAACCGTGCCGGAAGGTTTTCCCCCCGGCAGTGATGTGGCAAACATGTCCATTATAGGTTATGACCCTGCAGTCTACTATTCAGGTCGGGCTCCTCTGGAAGCTGCGAGCATGGGAGTGGCTCTTGCCGCGGACGATGTGGCTTTCAGGTGCAACCTCGTGACAATCGAAAACGGACTGGTAAAGGATTACAGTGCAGGACACATAAGCAGTGATGAAGCGAAAACCCTTATTGAGACCCTTGATTCGGAATTAAGGACTGAGGAACTTAAGTTCTACCCCGGAATAAGCTACAGGCACCTCCTGGTAGCCAGAGGGGACCGGGGTATCGAAATGGAATGCACCCCTCCCCATGATGTGACCGGGGAAAGGGCGGCGGAACATCTCCCTAAAGGTGCGGAAGAGGATTTCTTCAGGGACCTTATGGAGGCTTCCAGGGAGATCCTGGAACTGCACCCGGTGAACCTGAAGAGGGCCGAGGAAGGCAAAAACCCGGCCAATTCCATCTGGGTCTGGGGCCAGGGACATGCTCCTCGGTTCACCTCCTTCAAGGAGCTTTACGGGAAGAAAGGAGCCGTGATCTCGGCGGTGGACCTCCTGAAAGGAATAGGGATCTATGCAGGGCTGGAAGTAATAGAAGTCCCGGGAGCCACCGGTTACCTGGACACAAACTATGAGGGAAAAGCTCGCGCCGCAATCGAAGCTTTCGAGACCCTGGATCTCGTTTTTGTCCATGTAGAAGCTCCGGACGAGGCCGGACACGAAGGAAGTCTTGAGAAAAAACTAAAAGCGGTTGAGGATTTTGACCGCAGGATCGTCGCTCCCATCCTTGAGCATGCCAAAGCCTCTGATGAGCCTTTTACCATCCTTGTAATGCCCGACCACCCGACCCCCATCTCCTTAAAGACCCATACTCCGGACCCTGTGCCTTTCGCGGTCTACAGGACCGACAAGGAAGAGCCGGATGACGCAGGGGCCTTTGATGAGGAGTCTGTTAAAAATGGTTCCATGGGCGTTGTGAAAGCTTCGGACCTTGTCGGGATGCTTATAAAGGCTGAATAATTGCCTTATATTCTGTGTTGTTATTCCCGGATTTTCGAATTTCGGGAATTTTTTTCTTTCTGTAACTTTTTTCTTTTGTAGCTTTTTCGTTCGATAACTTTTTTTATTTTTTTCTTTTCAATTTGGCATCATAATTATATTTTTTCAGAAAACCTATATATTTGCTCTCAATGTATTCAAATATTGAACGTTATCACTTCATTTAAGGGGGTATTTTTATGGTTAGATGGCCTGTCAGAAGACCTTCCGGAGGTCCTGTGCGCTGGGATCCGTTTGATGAGATTAAGAGGACACAGGATCGCCTGAACCAGCTGTTTGAAGAGTTCATGCCAGTTGAAGAGTGGGCCGGGGGTAAAGTATACGCTCCTGCCATTGACATCATGGAAGAAGACAACAAACTCGTAGTTACCACCGACCTTCCGGGAGTCGATAAGAAAGATATTGAAATAAACGTAAAAGAAGACATGCTTGAGATCAGCGCAAAATGCGGCCGGGAAAAGGAAACCGAAGAAGAAGGCTACCTGCGCCGGGAGCGGGCTTACACGCGCTTTTACCGGGCGGTCCGCCTGCCAACCAACGTGACGGACGAAAAAGCAACTGCAAAAATGGAAAACGGGGTCCTGACAATAACAATTCCGAAACTCCAGCTCGAAGAGCCCAAGAAAAAGATAGATATCGAGTAATTTTCAAAAAGACTCGGTGATTTAGGGCAACTTCTTTTTAGTCCCTACCTTTTCATCAAGTCCTTACTTTTCATTTTTCTTAATTTCGTTTTTGTTTTCATTAATTTCTTTTTTGATTTTTTTCAATATATCATGTATAATGAGGGAAAATGTATTTTATTTCTTCGGTTTTTTCTTCTTGTATTCCCTTGTTATCAGGGGCTCCCTTGCCTTTCGAACCTTCGGGTTTTACGAGTTCAGGGTGCTGTTTCAGGAATTCTTCTGAATAATCGGTGGTCTGCCGCCTGGATACATGATCGAAGAGTTTATCCATTTCTTCTTTGCTGAACTGCCCGTGGTAGAGCAAAAGTTTCGTAACCTTTTCCCGGGTTGCCTGGGGCTCTTTTGTATAGTTCATAGAGTAATAAAGCCTGGATATGATGATTTTTAGGGTCCTTGTTCTGCTCTTTATATTGTCTTTGTGCTCGAAGGGGCTTTTGTCCTGAATTTTCTGTATTATTACGTCAAGTTCATACTGACTCATTTTTTCACCCTAAAAGTTTTGGACGGCAAACTAAATAAGAATGCTCAAATGTATCGGATTTTCAGCTGGCATTAGCTGGCATTAGCTGGCATTAGCTGGCATTAGCTGGCATTAGCTGGCATTTGTAATGCAAAGCTAAGGGAAAACACGGGTGCCGGTTTGACCACGAGGCGCTGGTCTGGCCCTGAAGCCCTGACCTCAGGTATGGGCATGTAAAGTTTGAGAAAAGTGCGGCATCAGGAAATAGTTCTCGTCATACTTTGCTCGGTCGGGGTAACTCTCATCATCGCCGCAAAAAGTAGTATATAGATGGTCTTATTTATGTTTAGTGCCTTTACTAATCAAAATTATTCTCAACTGTGGGGCACTTTACCCTGATTTAAATATCTCATCATATGTTTTTCATATGTCATATGACTCTCATATACTCCTCATATATCCATTGCATACCTTTCATATATTATTTCCCATGTCTTATACTAATACTCTTACAACCCTAACAAAACTTTGAGGAACCTGCTTGAAATTCGAAGCCATAGCTGTAGAAAATATCCCCCTGATTCGGAAGGGGGCTGACCTCCCCTCCATTATCTGTGAAAATATCGTTTTTGAGGACCAGGACATAGTTATCATCGCCTCCACAATAGTCGGAAAAGCCGAAGGCCTGACTTTCAGGCTTGAGGATATTACCCCAGGGGAACGGGCACTTGAGCTTGCATCCAGGAACGGGCAGGACCCGCGTTTTGTCCAGGCGGTTCTTTCCCGGAGCAGGGAAGTCCTGGTAGAGGGCCCTTTCATTCTCGCAACGACTCTTGCAGGGCACACCTGCGTAAATGCGGGGATTGACGACTCAAACGTCGAGGGTGAGTTGCTGCTAAACACCCCCGAAAATCCGGATGTCAGTGTTGCAAAAATCGGAGAGAGGCTTGAAACCCTTAGCGGGAAAAAGCTCAGCGTGATTGTCACGGACACTAACGGCCGGGCATTCAAGGTCGGACAGACAGGAGTTGCCATCGGGCTCTACAAAATTAAGCCCTTCAAAAGCTGGATTGGGGAAAAAGACCTCTTCGGGAAAACCCTGGAGATTTCCGAGGAAGCCGTTGCTGATGAGCTTGCAGGAGCCGCAAACCTCCTGATGGGAGAAGGCAACGGCGGCGTTCCTGTGGTCGTTATCAGGGGTCTTAATTATTATTGCGAGGAAAAAACCGGCATCAAGGAGATCTACCGTCCGGAAGAGTTTGACGTTATCAAAAAAGGGCTCCGCTGCCTTTTGAAAAAATAAGCTGAAAAGCCAGGCTTTTCTCTTTTTCAGTCCGAAATTTTTTCTTCTTCAAAGGGTATGTACTCGAATTCCACTCCCGCATCCCTGAAATAGTTCAGGGAATCGCTGTCCGGGTAAGGGGTTGAGTACACAACTTTTTTGATGTTTGAATTGATTATCATTTTTGCGCAGAGGATGCAGGGCTGGTGGGTGCAGTAGAGGGTTGCCCCGGCAATGCTCACACCGTGGAGGGCGGCCTGAATGATAGCGTTTTGCTCTGCATGCACAGCCCGACATTTCTCGTGCCGTGTGCCCGATGGGATGTTTTCCAGTTCCCGGACGCAGCCTATGTCCAGGCAGTGATCCATGCCACTTGGGGCACCATTGTATCCGGTTGAAAGGATGCGCTTGTCCCGGACAATCACCGCCCCCACGTTGTTCCTGAGGCAGGTGGCCCGTTTGCCTACCACGAAGGCGATTTCGAGGAAGTATTCGTCAAGGGATGGTCTTTCCGTCATTATTTTTAATGAACAGTAACTCGTATATATAGTTGTGACGTTAGAACTTGTACCATTTTTGAGATTAATTTTAAATGACATGAATCTTTGCTTTAGAGAGGAAGAATTGATATAATCGATGAGAGTACAGAATTGAAACAGATCAAATTCATCAGCATTATTAAGATGTGTTGATAACTTATTTCCGGAACCGTAATCGGAAATTTTTTCTGGACGATTCCGGAGTTGCCGGGTATGTTTAGTACTACAAACTCGGATTATAAACTTGGATTATAAACTCGGATTATAAACTCGGATTATAAACTCGGATTATAAACTCGGATTATAAACTTGAATAATAAACTTGGATTATAAACTTGGATAATAAACTCGAATTATAAACTTGGATAATAAACTCGGATTATAAACTTGGATTATAAATGGATTCTCAATTCGGCTTATCAATTTGGATTATAAAAAACAGATTCGGATAAGTTCAAGGAAATAATAGATGCATTCATCCGGAGTATTAAATTATGGCAACAGGTTTTACTGATTTTTTAGATTCCTTCGTGAAGGGTCACGATAATCGCCAGTTGCTGGCAATTCCTCTTGCAGTATTCGCGGTTTCTTTAGCGATACTGCTGGTTTCTTTCGCAAGCAGCGGGTCGCCTTTGCTCCTTGGCATGGAGTTTCAGGGAGGTACCCAGATTTCGATGGGGACGACCGATTCCCCTGCTGAGCTTGAGGAACTGTATTCCGATTATCCGATAATGGATGCCCGGCAGGCAGGTAACAGGGTTATCATGCAGTTCGGTGTCATGGATAGTGAGGAACAGCGCCAGCTAGAAGACGATGTAATGAGTCGTTATTCCAATGTGGAAATCAAGCAGATAGGGCCGGTGTACGGAAAAGACCTGCAGGTCCAGGCTCTCCAGGCTCTTTTAATCTCCTTTATAGGGATGGCCATTGTGGTCTTCCTGATCTTCAGGAGCCCTGTCCCCTCTTTTGCAGTGGTACTTTCGGCTCTCTCGGACATAGTGATTGCCGCAGCTTTCATGCGGATCGCAGGGATCGAGCTCTCCCTGGGGACGGTTGCAGCCCTCCTCATGCTTATCGGTTATTCCGTGGACAGTGATATCCTGCTTACCAACAGGGTGCTGAAGCGCCGGGGCACGGTGGAAGAGAAGGTCTCCCGGGCAATGCAGACCGGGATTACCATGACCACCACCACCCTTGCAGCCCTCGTGGTGATGTATGCAGTCTCCACCTTCCCCTACCTGATCATTCCCTCCTTCACGCAGATAACCCTGCTCTCGCAGATCTCCGGCGTCCTGATCATAGGGCTGGCTGCGGACCTGATGAATACCTGGCTCCTGAACACGGGAATTTTGCGCTGGTATGTCCTGAAACCCGAATTCAGAGGGAGGTTTAACAGATGAGCGACGCAAAAAGTCTCTTTAAAAATGTGAGAGTTATCATCTTTATTATTGCCCTGCTGGCCTCTATTATTGCAATCCACCCCGGATATTCCTCCGGAGAAGGCACGACCTCAAACCTGAACTACGGGCTTGACATGGAAGGCGGGTCCTGGCTCCAGATTAAACTGCAGGGTGCTCTGGTCCAGGTGGATGCGGATTCCGGGATAATTGTCAGTGAAATGGTGGGACCGGTCATCGGAGCCCCCATCACGATAACGGAAAACAAGCTGGAAGATAACGGCCTTTCCGAAACCGACAACTCCATTACGTTCACCACGGATGTCCCGGTCAGTAGCTCCGAACTCGAGCTTCTGGAACTCGGGCAGGTCAGTGTGGACAGACTGAACCAGGAAACCACCCAGGTTACCATCTTTACCAGCAAGGAAGGTCTTATCCGGCTCTACCTGGCACGCTCTCTGGATTCCGAAGTCATTACTTTTGACGAAGGGGAAGGGCTTGTCTATGAAATCAGGACTGCTGTTTCTGAAGAGGAACTCGAAGCCCTCATGGCAAAGGTAGGCGGTTCAATCCTCAAGAACGAAGAAGGGACTTCCAGCTACAAGGAAGGTGTAAGTGTTCAGACCCGGGACCTGACCCGGGAAATCCTTAATGACAAGCTCAATGCCCTTGGCCTGAAAGATATCCCTGTCCGGACGGTCGGGGAAGACTACATCCTCATTGACTTTGCAGGCATAGACCTGGCAACCGCAAAGGACATTGCCGAAAAGCCCGGGAAATTCGAGATCAGGATCAATACTACAGGAACTGAGACCCGGCATGTGCTTTACGGGGATTCCATAGTAAGCGTAGGGATACCCGGTTTCCACGATAACCAGTGGAATACACCCTTTACCCTGAACGAGGACGGGGCGCTCGCTCTCCAGAAAGTCGCAATCGAAACCGGGGCAGTTGATAACCCGAGTGCTCACTACCTTACCATGTACCTGGACGAAAACGTGGTCTACAGCGCTCCCCTTAGCTATTCCGCTGCATCCCAGCTAAAAGAAGCTCCTATCTACTCCTGGCAAGCTTCCACCGGTGGCGATGAGGAAGCCAAGGCGCAGGCTCAGGCACTCCAGATACACCTTAGGGCAGGGGCTCTCCCTGTGAACGTGGTGCTTGTAGGTTCCGGACATGTGGACGCATCTCTCGGGGAGCAGTTCAAGACTGAAGCCCTGATCGCAGGCCTTCTTTCCCTTTTAGCCGTGGCAGGGGTGGTTTTCCGCAGGTACCGGAGACCTGAGATCCTCATACCCATGGTAGGGACTTCCATCAGTGAAGTGATAATGATCCTCGGGGTCGCTGCGGCCATCGGCTGGCAGATGGACCTGGCGGCAATAGCAGGTATCATCGCAGCCATAGGGACAGGGATTGACCACCTGGTTATCATCACCGACGAGGTGCTTTACGAAGGCAAGCTTCCACCAACAAAGGTCTTTGTCTCAAGGATCGGGAAAGCCTTTGGAATCATTTTCGGGGCTGCTGCAACCACTATCATTGCCATGTCCCCCCTGGTCGTGATGGGCTTTGGAGCCCTGAAGGGCTTTGCCATAACCACAATCATCGGTGTGTTCATCGGTGTGGTGATTGCAAGACCGGTCTACGGAGTGGTGATTAAGGAAATGCTCGAAGCAGGTGACGCCTCTGCCTCTCGTAAAGGGGAAATCTCCGCTGACGAGTGAACCGGGCTTTATGGAAAATAAATTATAAGGGCCGCAGGAAATAGCTGATTGCAGAAAAGTGAATAAAAAGTTGCGAAAAAACGGACTAAAAAATCGCAGAAAAACAGATAGACGGATCGAAAGAACGCAAAATAACAAGGTGCTAAGATGCAGGATCTCTGGACGTTGAAATACAGGGTAGTTGCCCTGAAAGAACTGCTTGGAAACGAACATTCGGTTGACACCCTCTCTGAGCTGCTGCAGTCCGGGAACCTGCCCCACCTTGTTTTCCACGGTCCGGAAAATTCGGGAAAAACGACTGCAGCTCTTGCTCTTGCCCGGGAACTCTACGGGGAAACCTGGGAAAACAACTTTACCTATTTCAATGCCTCGGACTTTTTCGACCAGGGTAAACGTTACCTTGTCCGGGACAGGCGTTTTGTCCGGATTATCGGGACCGATGACCCGAAAAAGATCTACAAAAGCGTAATCGATATTTTCAAGCAAATCATTAACGAATACGCAGGAATGGCTTCCCTTGATGCGGACTACAAGCTCATTTACATTGACAACGCCGAGTCTCTTAGTTCCGATGCTCAACATGCCCTCAGGCGCATTATGGAAAAATATACTTCTACCTGCCGTTTTATTCTCTCCACAACACGGCCTTCAAAACTGATTCCTCCTCTCCGTTCCAGAGGCTTGCAGCTCTTTTTCACCTATGTTTCCGATGCCTCTTTGAAACCCTATCTTGAGAAGATAGCCGAGGCTGAAGAGCTCAGCTGTTCGGAAGGGACCCTGGACGCGGTCCTCTATTTTTCAAGAGGGAACGTTGCAAGGGCGGTCCAGACTCTTCAGCTTGCTTTTCTCAGGGCGGAGGGGGCTGAAATTACGGAGGAGAACGTCTACGAGGTTACTGTTAAAGGCAGGGATGAAACAATAGACAAACTGCTTGAAGCCGCTCTTTCCGGGGACTTTACCCGGGGGCGCAAGCTTATTGACGAAATGCTTATAGAAAAGGGTTTTTCCGGAATTGAGGTCCTTGAAGGGCTCTCCGAAGCCCTTGCAGATTCCGGGGGGCCGGATGAGAATATTGCCCGCATGCTGGTGAAAATTGCGGAGGCTGATGCCCGTATGGTGGATGCAGCAAACGAAAGGATCCAGCTCGAGTATCTTATTTCTCATTTCTCTTAATTTTTTTTATTTGTGGATTATGTATTTATAATACTTTTGGTCATTTATCGGGTCTCAATAATCTCTTATATATACAATTCGGTTCTCAAATTTCCCTATACACAAAATATATATATTATATCCTTACATCCTAAACTTCAAGGCGTAACTTATTTATACAATACTATTTTAGTATAACATAAGGTACTTCTTGGGTATGGGCTCCTCAGGATACTAGAGGTCCGAAAATACCTTCTGTAAAGGGATATTAGGGCCCGGGTTCTACGGATCTTCGTAGAAGGGTCTGAAAATATCTCTATTGAGTGGTAAAGGGCCTGAATTCCCTTGAGCAGGTGCCCTTCATTCAGGAGTCTCCTTTAAAATTCCACAAAAACTCCCTCAAAATTCCCTGAATCCCTCCTGGTTCAGGGAGATCTTGCTTATCAAATAACCGGGCTTTTGAAGCAGTTCTATGAAAACAGTTGGATCTGCCGGGAAATTCCAAAAGCCAGAATTTCAAAATCAGAATTTCAAAACCAGAATTCCAAAAGCCAGAATTTCAAAACCAGAATTTCAAAAAAAACTTTGACTGCCTGAACCCTCCTTCAGGCAGTTCAACATCCTATTCTTCAATTCATTAACTATTCTTCAATTCATTAACTATTCTTCAATTCATTAACTATTCTTCAATTCATACTATTCTTCAGTACTTGTAGTGCTTCACCGAGTGGTGGAGGATCACCACAAAGAATGCGATGATTACAAGCAAGAAGCTGAAGAAGCCTACCGGGTCCCAGACGAAGCCTATGCCTGCCCCACCTTCGTCCCAGGAAACGAGCACTGCTCCCTGGAGCACCGTGGGAACCACGACGCAGGCGAAGGCCAGGACAAATATGAATATGATGTCAAAGGCCTCTGCAAGGGTTCTTTTTTCTTTCTTGGTAATTTCTGCCATTTCTTTCAGCCTCCTCAATCGTAGTAGGCGAACTCAAACATGTGCTTCTTGATGGAGTCCCGTACCCGCAGGCAACCTATCGTTTCGACTACAACTATCAGCCCGAAGAAGATTACGTAGAGATAGAAGAAACTAGATGCGATCTCCCATGTAGCTACGAGGATCTTCCCGATCACAAAGAGTTCTACGCTTACAAGCAGTAAGAGCATTCCTGCAACCAGGACACTGTCTCCGGTCAGTTTGCTGTGGTACTTGTTTTCCATCTCCTGGTTAATCGTTGCTGAACTCAACGCCAATCGCCTCCTTTCCTATCCTCGCATTTTCCGAACCTTTGGGTTCGGGCCAGCCCATTTCAGCCCAGTTGTTTTCTGCCTTTGAAGTCTTGTGCTTGTGGCTGAAGTAGAAGTATGCAATGCCGTAGAATACGAACCCGAAGATCAGGTTATACTTATAGCCCCAGAAGAGGGTTGAAAGGATCGTAATGGCAATTGCGATAGCAAAGTAGGCGATGTAGGGCTGGAGGGGTCCTGCAAAGGGACGGACTTTGCTTGTGGTCTCCGGGAAGAGTGTCCTGAAACGGATCAGGGCGAAGGGTATCAGCACATAGCAGAGCAGCCCCGAGACGATGGAGAAGGTAATGACCTGGTCCAGGAAACCGCTGAAAGCAAAGCCGATTGCTACCGGCACTGTGAAGATCACAGCCCTGTAAGGGGTATTGTACTTCGGGTGCACCGCCGAGAACCAGGAAGATACGTAGTGGTCCCTGGAAAGTGCGAACCAGGAGCGTGAAGAGTCACAGACACAGCCGTTTGCACTTGCAAGGCAGGTCAGGAGCGTCCCGAGTCCCAGGAGGGCGACAAATATGAATATGCCGCTGTTCTGTGCCGCTTCAAAGAGCGGATACACGGAAACTCCAAGCATGTTCGCGGGGATCAACACTGAACAGAGGTATAGGGTCATAGCTGCTCCTATCAGGAGAGTGATCATCCCTGCCTGCTGTCCGAGCGGGACTGCCCTTGACGGGTGCTTACATTCTTCGGCACACATCGCAGCCCCTTCTATTCCAAGGTAGAACCACGGCCCGAATTGCAACGCTGCAAACAGGCCTATCATGCCGTTTGGCATCGCCCCCTGGAAGAGATATTCAGGGTGGATGTCCACTATTCCGAAGGTAGTTCCGAAGAAGAATACCACGATTGCAATGAAGGCTATCATGGTCAGGAAGAAGTTCAGGGTTAAAGCTGCAACCACACCCCGGTAGTTAATAAATGTCAATAGTGCAATAACTAGCAGTGTCACAGGGAAAACCTGTAACTGTGGAAATACCTCCGACGCAATAAATGCGACCACAATAGCGTCCGCAGCTTCAAGAGCGATGTATTCCATGTACACCGCAAGCCCGACACTGGCGGCTGCTCCGGGTCCTATAAATAGTCTTGCCCAATCGTAGGGTCCTCCTGCAAGTTTTGTGGCTGATCCGAGTTCACTGGCACAGAGAGAAATTATAACATACATGGTTCCTGCAACCAGCATGGCAAGCAGGGAACCCAGAACTCCTCCTTTTGCGACGGTGAAGTTCCAGCCCATGTACTCTCCGACCAGCACGATCCCAACTCCAAGAGCCCATACGTGGAATGGGCGCAGAGTCTTCACTAGGCTGGCAGATTCAGAGTTTTCAGACATATTATCCCTCTCTCATTCAGCTTTTTTTCGAAATCTTGCTGGCGTCCAGCAAAACCCAGGCCATCAATGCAAAAGCAAGGAGATATATCGTACCGTTTATGATCGTCCAGATGTCCATTTTCTCATATCCCCCGATATGTTTTTAAACAGTGTTTTTTTGCATTACGTTGTCTATTCCTTAAAAATATTCCGTATCAAACGGATCTGACGTATTTAAGGGTTTCGCCCATGTTTTTAAAAAAAATTAGCCGGCGAGGCAATCTCGCCGGCCCGGGTTTATTGCCTTAGGTATTGTCAGTTTAGAAGACAAGTCCGAGGTCTTCGAGTTGTTTCCTTGCGCCGTTGTAGACCTGCACGTACTCTTCGGTTGGGGTGATGGTCTTAACGTCGTAGCATTCCTGGAAGGTCTTGCCTCCGGGTGCGCTTGCATAGTTCTTCTCGTAGAGGCCGACGAGCTTGTCGAGTATTCCGTTGACTTCTGCGATTTCCATGCCTGTGGTTGCCCTTGCGACTTCTCCCATCATCCTGGCTTCCATACCAGTGGTCTTGTCGGTGACGACACCCTTTGCTGCTGCCACACCGGAGAGGATCTCACGGCCTGAAGAGGTGTCAGTCATGGACTGGGCGGAAGCCTCGAGGAGACACATCTCGGTACAGGGGCCTGCACATGGGTAGTACTGGTTCCCGGAGAGGATGTCTGTAAACTCGGAGATGGTTGCACATGCCCACCCTGCGATTGTGAGGGTTTCCCTGGTGTTTGTGGATCCCCAGCGGATGTGGACAGGACCGTCAAGGTGCCAGCTTGCGCTGCTCATGACGAATGCGTTGATGTGGGTTGCAATGTCCACGATGGTGGTCTCTTCGATACCGCCGGCGTATCCGCCGAAGATTGGCATCTGTTCGTCCATGATAATATCGCTGTTGCCCTTGTAGTGAGCAATTACTGCGATTGCATCGAGGTCGATCTTCAGCTCGTTGAGCTGGGAGACTTCGTGGCTGTCAGAGGAGATCTGTCCACCGTAGCAGTCAGATGCAATGTTTCCCTGAGCGGACAGGGAGGTCTCAGGGCCCTATATGCCCATGCCTGGCCTGCCGGCCATTGCTGCTGCCTGCTTGATGAGCCTGGTTTCGGTCTTTGATGCCAGGACTTCATAGGGGCTTCCCGGAATTGGGGGCTTGCCGCGGACGGAGGTCATAACACCGTCTACAATGGTGTCGACTTCCTTTTCCAGGGCGTAGCTCATGTGGACAGGCATGAAGACGTCTTCGGAGATCGGGGATCCGGTAGGACCTCCCTGGATGATCGGCTTCTTCTTGTCACCTACTTCTCTCTTGGAGACGCGGACTGCGTCCCTGCCGGTCCCAAGGGTGAATTCCTTCTGGACGTTGTTGATTGCGTCCCAGATTTCGTCTTCGGTGTACTTGACGATCCTGTGAGTGTCGGTACAGTAGATACCGAGGTCCAGGAGCATCTCAAAGCCGGCATTGAAGAGCTTTCCCATCATTTCCTTGTCCGTGGGGACAAATTCTCCCTTGAAGTCAAGCCCGTACTTCTGCTTGAGCTCCATTGCCTTCATTGGGATTTTCATGAGGTCCCAGTCGTCCTGGGTGCACTTCTCTCCGACTTTTGCTCTGTCGTAGAAATCGTAGCAATCAAATGATTTTCTGAATGTCATATCTGGTTCCCCCGTTTATTTCATAACATCAAGAGCTACTTTTGCGGCTTCTGCAGCGTTCTCTGCGGTTGCGTCTGCTCCGATTTCGGTGATCCAGCCGTCAGAAACAGGGGCTCCTCCGAACATGCACTTTACACTGTCTCTCAGGTTTTCTTCCCTGAGCAGGTCCATGAGGTCCTTCTGGCCGAGCATGGAGGTGGTCATAAGGGCGGAACCTACAAGAATGACTTTTTCTCCCTTGTGCTTTGCAGCCTCTTCCACAACGGTCTCGTTGAGGACATCGGTTCCGAGGTCAAGGATATCGAAACCATTTGCTCCGAGCATGGTTGAGACAAGGCGGTGTCCAATGTCGTGGATGTCCCCTTCTGCAACAAAAGTAATTGCAAGTCCGGTTTCTTCTCCTTCCTTCCTGGTCTTTTCAAGTTCAGGAGTAAGGATTTCCATTGCACCGGTCATTGCTTTTGCAGACATCATTATCTGGGGCAGGAAGATTTCGGCGGCTTCAAACTTGTCTCCGATGATCTTCATCCCTACGGAAAGGCCCTTTGTGATGATCTCGAGTGCCGGGATTCCAGCAGAAAGAGCTTCCTGGGTTAACTGTACACATCCTGCGACATCCTGATTAACGATAGAGTCGCGAAGCTTGTCAAACATTTCTTCGTTTGCCATTTTTAATCCTCCATTTAAAACTCCGTTATCACGCAGTTTCTCTAGGCAACGCAATGCTTACTGATACATATAAAAACGACTCATGCTCTGAGGAACGATTCACGCTCCGCTACCTTCTATTATCTATACCTTCCAGTAGCCGACCTGAGTAGGGTTCTCATAAGCTCCGCTACCTATACCTTCCGGTAGCCGATTTGAGTGGGGTTCTTATTTGCTCAGTTTTCCGTTCAATGCCTTTTGGAATTTCTTCTCAGAAAATTCGTTCCCATTATTTTGCCATATCGGAATTTCCTCAGAATGGGTTTTTCTGAGTTTTGCCATTTTGAAATTCCTTTACATGAGATTCATTTTCTGAATGAGGGTCCTGTGCATATAGTGAACAGATTTTTACATTGGTTTTCTGGATACTCTTATCCTATATTTTCACCTGTTATTTCCTGACGGATGAACAGGTTTCTCGATATATCCCAACTATATCGTTGCCCTGTAATCACTCTCTATCTTAAAAGCAATTACTTATGTTAAACACTAGTCTTCTACTATATAAGCGATTACTATATTTATTAATCTTATAATGGATTAATATATTTTTAATCTTTTTTGTGATAAATGTTCAGGTGAAAACCTTCCTATTTTTTGTCCGGACAGGTTCTGAAACTAACTAAACTGTATGTTCAAACAAAAATTATTTATATCATATCTTTAATGCTTCGGTTTTATCCTTATCTTCATACCTGCCTGAACACTAACCAGAAGCACATCCATTTGATGCAGTCTTAATGGCCATTAAATGGATATGTATAAATAGGAGTTTATTCCCTCTTCCGGCGGGAAGGAGGTATGTGGAGGTTGAAAGCCGCAAGCTCCAGCAGAAGCTTTTGTAAAAGTAGCTGAGAATTCATTTTTCTCAGAGGATCCATTTTCTCAGAGAATTCATTTTTCTCAGAGGATCCATTATCTCAAAATAGCTCTTCTTTAAAGTGCCTTCCCCTGCAAATTTAAAAAAAAGAGTGTCGGCTTCAGAGCCGACGTTACATTTTTTCAGTTCAATTTATTCAGTATTTGTAGTTGATGGTACACTCGACCATCTTCTGAAGGTTGGCGGTCGGGGTCATGCTGACAATCCCACAGCCAGGGGCAAGCAGTCCGACTCCTGCGTCGAGGATCTTCTTGGATTCTTCGGCGACGGTTTCGGGAGTGCCGTTCCAGAGGGTTGCTACAGGGTCAAGGTTTCCGATAATGAGTGCGTTTTCAACGTTGCCCTTTGCGGTTGCGATGTCAACTCTCTGGTCCACGCTGATTCCTTCCACGCCTGTCTTTTCCATGATTGCAAGCCCGTTGGTGGTGTTACCGCAGATGTGGAGGACGGAGGCTACATCGAGTTCCTTCATGGCGTCCACGAGCCTCTTCTGGTAGGGGAGAGCAAACTTCTCGTAGAATTCTCCACCGATGAGTTCGTAGCTTGCGGTGGGGTCAATGATGGACAGGGTGTCTGCCCCGTTTTCGACCATTGCCTTTGCATATGCTACGTTGAAGTCAGCGCAGAAGTCGAGGAGTTCGGCGACAATGGGTTCTCCTGTGAAAAGGTTCCCGAACCAGGCATCTCCATTGATGTGCTGGGCAAGGGAAAAAGGACCGATCATGGATCCGATGACCGGGAGTTCTTTCCCGTATTTTTCACTGAGGATTTTGACTGCTTTGAGGACCTCGGATACCCTACCTTCGTCAAGGCTATAGTCTCTTATCTTGTCGAGGTCTTCCAGGTTCTTTACGCTGTGCTTGATGACTGAAGGCTGTTGCTTGTGGTCGCCGGCTTTGATACCGCAACCGAAGAGCTCGGCTTCAGCGGTAATGTCAAAAGGTACTCTCACAGCTTCAAAACCGATTTCTGTGTGCCCAGCTTCCGCAAGAGTTGCCATTTTCTCTGCGTCTTCATGGGCTTCAGGCCAGTGGGCTCCGCAAGCTTCCATCTGCTCAACAGTTGCCGTCTGTGTGAAGCAGGCGGAAGGCATTCTGTCAACTGGCTGTTTCCTTAATGCACGATATAATCTTTCTTTTGGTGTGTATTCTGTCATTTATTTCCCTCTCTCTAGTATAAAGAACAGCGACTAATATCAAAAAATCATAGTATAAATAAATATGTATTATTATATATTGATTAAACGTTATATTATAAATATCTGTCAATTTTAATTCCGATTGATCTTAAATTCTCTGAAAACAAGTACATTTGTTATATCTGTCTGATATCTATGGAAAAATTAATGTATATAATGATCTGCTGGCTTAACTAAAGACTAAGACATGAAAACATAAATATAAAATAAAATTGAATTGAAATAGTTAATTGAACAGTTGATATAATTGCTAAACTGATTGGAAAACTCTAAGTGAAAAATCGAATTGGAAATGTCGATTGAAAGAATAAGCTGTAGTGGATTGGGAAGTTATAGTTGTAGTTAACTTATGAGTTTTTTGTTGAAGCTTCAGGTCCAATTAAAAAAATTATCGGAACAAAAAGGCTTTTCATTAATGGAAAGGGAATTGCCATAAAGAGCTTAATAATTGGATAAAGAGCTTAATAATTACAATAAAGAGCTTAATAATTACAATAAAGAGCTTAATAATTATCAATGATTGAAAGCAAAATCAGGTCGGTATACTACTATATACTGTCTGTTATATAAATAGAGGGCCATATAAATTAAACCTTGCTGTTCCAGTATTCGGGTTTGAATTCTTTCCCTTCTTATTTCCAATCCTTTAGGGGCAATCCAGAGTGCCGGATGCCTCGAAATTATGCACAGTTCGGGCAAATATTAAGGAGAATAAAAAAATGTACGGCATAGCACTTGATTTGGGTACGAGCGGTTTTCGAGCACAGCTTATTGAGCTTGAAACGAAAGAAACCATTAAAACGGTTATTACCATGGGGCACCCCCTGCCCGGTGGAAATGTCATGGATCACCTTGACTTTGCGATCTCAACCGGAGAGGACGTAGCCCATGCGGTGATGCTGGAAACCATCAGGAGAATGTTCTTTAAATTCGATATTGACTTCTCCGAAGTAAAGCGGCTGGCTGTCTGCGGAAACCCTATCCAGCTTTCCCTTTTCCAGAACATCGAAATCAGGGACCTTGCATACGCCGGAGAAAACAAGCAGAAAAAGCTGGGCGTGGAAAATGTAAAAAGAGACGCCCGTGTGTTCCCGGCTTCCGAGCTCTTTAAAGACCTGGAAATGCCGAACTGCGAAGTTATCGTCCCTCCCGCAATCAAGCACGAGATCGGGGCAGACGCCCTGGCAATGATGCTTGAAACTGACTTCCTGAACCAGACTAAACCTGCTCTTGTTACTGATTACGGGACAAATGCCGAGATGGCCCTGAAGATCGGGGAGCGGATTATCACGGCAAGTGCAGCTGCAGGTCCTGCCATCGAAGGACAGGGAATTAGCTGCGGGATGCTCGCAAGCCCCGGAGCAATTTGCGATGTAAAGCCCGAAGGGGAGTACTGGAGGATTATTGTCCTTGACAAGGAGATGGAAAAAAGGGACGCTTATCTCATTAATCCTCTCACCGGGGACATAAAGGAGTTCTACGGCTACGAAGCTGTGGGCATAACGGGTACCGGTGTGATCTCGGCTTTTGCCCTGGCACTGAAAAGCGGCCTTATCGAAAAGTCCCCGTTCCTGCCAAACGGCAAACTGGTCCTTGGCCCTGATATCGAAATCAACGAAAAGGATGTGGAAGAAGCCGGAAAAGCAATCGGAGCTATAAGGGCAGCCCACCTTACCCTTATCGTGGACTCCGGCATCAAGTATGAAGACCTGGAATACGCTTACATGTCCGGAGCCTCCGGGGCTTATGCAGATGCCGAAGATGCCCGTCAGCTAGGGGCTGCCCCTGGTTTTGCAAAGAATATTGTTCAGTTCGGGAACACTTCCCTTGCCCTTGCCCGGGAACTGGTAATGGACAGGTCCAGACTCGAAGACGTTATCAAGATCGCCAAAAGGATCACTGCCGACCACCTCATGATGGCAACCAGCGAAACCTTCAACAACTTCTATCTCTGCGAACTCTCCTACTGGACCCAGGGCATGCCCCTTGAAATGTACAACCAGATGCTAGAAATGTACGGCATCCCCGTCCTCCCCGAAACCCTGGAACACGCCTCAATCGAACGCCGGGTCAGCAAAGACATCGAAGAAGTCGGAGCAGAAGGCCTTGCCATCCTCAAAGAAATCGGCATCATCCTCGAAGTCCCTGTTAGCAAGTGCATCTACTGCCACAAATGCGAAAAAGAATGCCCCGAAAACGCCATCGAAATCATCGAAGACGCCGAAGGCAACCGGACAGCCAGATACGACAGCCAGAAATGCCTGGGAACAAGCTGCCGCCGCTGCGTAAACATCTGCCCCGAAGGTGCTATCGAGATGGCCAAACTCCAGATCAAGGACGCAAAATAAGATCCCTGGGAGTTTTACTCCTACGATCTTTTCTTTTTCTTATAGCCAGTCCTCTTGAGGGAGCTTAGCTCCCGAAAAGGACGCGCACTGCAGAGCCGCAACTCTGCTGGCGCAATTCGGGAAGTGTAACTCGGGTGAATCGGGCCTTCAGTCAAACACAGAATACAGCATCGAAGCCGTCCCGACGCCGAGGGGTTCCATCACAATCTCGACGTTGTATTTTTTCCTGAGTTCTTCCGAAATCCCACAGGGGATTCCCGGGGTGGAGATCAGGCATTTTTCTGCAAGGGCGGATTCGGGGATGGTGTTTGCGCAGGGGGTGGCTTCGAAAATCATGGAGAATTTCTTCGGGTTTTCGGCGTCAGGGTCGTAGGGGGTGATCCCCAACTCGGAAACCGCTCTTTTGAGGAGCTTCTCGTCCGGGTCGTGGCCGTAAACGTTGAAGCCTTTCTTCACAAGGTGGGCAACTCCCGGGAGACCGACCCTTCCGAGCCCGAGGGCCAGGACATCCTTTGAATCGGCATGCAGGTAGCTGGAGACAATTTCCGCATAGATGATGCCGGTGCAGGGCTGGTTGTTTGCTATTTTGCCGTTTTCCAGGTTGTGGGCAAGGAAGGTGTTGTCGTCGGCCATCAGGATGATAGTTGCTTCATCCTTTACCGCCTGATAGTAACCGCTCACATCCGGCATCTCCGCGATAAAACCGTCAAGCCCGAAATATTCAATTATTGCTAGCAGGGATTCCGAGAAACTCCCGATGATCCCGTTTCCGGACGTTATCGGGACTATACCTACTGTTTCAGTACAGGGCCTGGTTTTGTAGAGGGCCTTGCAGACCTCCTTTATATCAAGTCCGGTAGCTCTCCTTACGGCGGCATCAGCTTCCTCGAGCCGCCTGTTGATATTTTCCAGATCTTCTGGGGTTAAAAGTGCCATTTTTTACCTCTCTTCAGGTTTCAATTGTCATTCAGGTCTTATTTCTGCCATTCAGGTTTCGTTTGCCATTCAGGTGCCATCTTAGAATCAAATTGCCATTCAATTTTCAGGTTTTATTTCTGCCATTCAGGTTCCGTCTTACCATTGATTGCCATTTTTGTTTTCGGAAACCTTCAGCTTCTTACCGTAACTCTATTTTTCTGGTAGCTCTCCTGATAACCTTCATAAGCAGTGATGTCAACAAGCGGGGGATGTACGACTGCTCCGAAGTCTTCTTCCAGAATCAAAAGCCCTCTTCTTCTTATGGACTCTGCCTCTTCCCGGCCCGGAGCCCGGGCAATCAGGGTAAATACGGGGTTTTCTCCTCTGCACGCAAAGATCTCAAGGCCCGGTTCACTGTAATATTCTCCGTATTCGCTGCCTTCGGATAGGAACTGTTCTCCGGCAGGGAGAAGGATGCAGTCTCCACTCTCTTCTTTCTTTAAAAGGAGGTGTTCGAAGCTGCAGTAATCGTTTTTCGGAAGGTCCTCGGGCTTCTTAATTTCCTTAATCTCCTTGATCCCTCCTTCAAATGCCTGTACAAGGAGTTCAACAAGGTTTATTCCCGTAGAATGGTAGACCACTGTTGGGGTCTGGCTCGGGAAACGGGCATCGATTTCAATTACCTTCAGCCCGCGGGGTCCTGCGATTGCTTCCACGTCCATGATCCCCTTCAGGGAAAGGTTGGCTGCAAGGGCATGGGATATTTTCCTGAACTTGGGGTCAAAGGGTAGTGGGGTAACCCTGTGGCAGTCGTAGGTCCCGTCGATATGGACAAGAGTTTCCTTCACGACGGCAAAATGCTCCCCGTCCCCTATGACTTCCAGGGAAACAACGTCTCCTTCAACGTATTCTTCGACCAGCATCCCGGGGTCCAGGGTCTGAAGTTCCGCTTCTTCATAGATGATCCTGGCTCCCACGCTGCTGCTCTCACAGGGAGGTTTTACAAAATAGGGGGGCTCTGCAGGGCTGTTAAGGGGAGTGGGGACCTCGATGGCCGCAAAATATTCCTTGGATTTTTTCTTGTCCCTGCTGATCCCGTAAGCGTTAAAATCAAAAAGGAGAGGGCATGATAGTTTTTCTTTTATCGAGTCCAGAAAATTAATGCATTCCAGGTTTTCGTTCACCGGGATTACTGCATCAACGGTTTTTGAAATCTCTATTAGTTTTTCAGGTTCTCCGGAAATGTCAAAACAGTGAAATTCGTCAACAAAGTTCCGGATCAGGGCTTTTGGGTTCCGGTCTACAAGGACCGTTCTCATGTCAGCTTTCTTTGCAAGATACGCAACTTCGAAGCCCTGGAGTTTCCCCCCTATCAGGCAGATCTTTTTCATCCTAGCACCCCAGGATTTTCTCAAAATCAGCTTGAGCCGCGGGCTCCATCCCCATGCTTTCAAGCCTTGAGATCACGCTTGTGATGCTCCGGTCCCGTTCTTCAAGTTCCCGGTCGTAGTTGGCAACACCTTCGAGCTGGGATTCCGGGGGGAGGATGGATGTTACAATGTTTGCCCCGGCGTTCAACCGGTAGACCATGCCGTCAATGCCTTCAAGGTCCAGGGAAGCCGGGATCAACCTGTCAGGGAACATGAGTCTCTGGACTGCGATGATCTTCAGCTCGGAAAGGTTTGAGCTATCCTGGAAATCGGCAAGCGGGGTCCCTTCCTGGGGAAGAAATGTCATGACCCTGACCATGTCGGGGTTATTTGCTTCCATGCCCCTGAGGGACGTGATGGTCGATTCGATATCGTTTCCCACTCCCGTCAGGAGCCCGTCTTCTACGCAGTAGCCGTTTTCCTTTGCGAAGAGTCGGGAACCTGCCCTGCCGTCAAAGGACTGCCCTACCCTGAGTTTTGCGTAGAGTTCCCTGTCGTAGGTTTCCTGGTAGAGCGCCAGGAAGTTGGCCCCGTTTCTTTTCAGTTCGAGGAGGGTGGAATTGTCCATCACTCCGGGAGATACCATTATCGGGAGGCCAAGTTCCTCTTTTACGATGCGGACCATCTCCACAAAACGGCCAGGTTCGTCATGGTAGTAGGGGTCTTCACCCATGGTCAGGTCGACCATGTGGAACCCAAGTCCTTTGAGGACCTTGCAGGTCTCTCTTACCTCTTCCGGGGTTAAGCGGTAGCGGTTGATCTCGTTTTTACAGTTATAGTAACAAAAAGTGCACTGGTTTTTGCAGTATGTAGAAAAATATATGAAACAGTTCAGGAAGACCCTGTTCCCGAAGAAATGATCCCTGACCTTTCGCGCTACGTAGTAAAGCTTCTCAAGTTCTTCTTCCGATCCGAGGGAGAGAAGAGCTCTCAGTTCGTCGTCTGATAAACGGTAGCCTTCAATTATTTTTTCCCCGAACCTGTCCAGTTCATTGTTCGCCATTTTCCGTATCAAAAATTTCACCCTCTCATTTTCAAATAAAATCTTAACCGGGATTTTTGCCATTACAGATCTTTGCCATTACAGATCTTTGCCATTACAGAATTTTGCCATTACAGATCTTTGCCATTACAGAATTTTGCCATTACAGAATTTTGCCATTACAGATTGTGCCATTACAGATTTGTGGAAATCCCGTTGTAGTACGATTCTGACCTGGACGCCCTCTTGATATTCTTGAAATCGTGCTTGACTTTCAGGAGGCGTTCGAGCCCGAACCCTGCTCCTATCCA
Organism: uncultured Methanosarcina sp.; assembly: GCA_965601435.1. Classification (GTDB taxonomy): domain Archaea; phylum Halobacteriota; class Methanosarcinia; order Methanosarcinales; family Methanosarcinaceae; genus MTP4. The sequence continues at coordinate 7,264 of CBFCWE010000042.1, read as the reverse complement.
GGGCTTGCTAATACCCCAGTCCCGGTCCATCGGGACAGGCCCGACAACTGCTGAGGAAAGTTCCAGGTCCCCGTGCATGACGTCGAGGGTGTCCCCGTAGACCATGCAGGAATCCCCTATGATCTCGAAGTCTATCTCCATGAAGTCCAGGAATTCCGTGATCAGCGCCTCGAGGTTCTCCCGGGTGCAGCCCGCACCCATCTGGCAGAAGTTCAGCATGGTGAACTCTTCCAGGTGTTCTTTCCCGTCGGACTCTTTCCGGTAACAGGGTCCGACTTCGAAAATCTTTATAGGGTCTGGCAGGGCCCTGTCGAATTTGCGCAGGTAGTTGTAGAGGTTCGGGGCAAGCATGGGTCTCAGGCAGAGTTTTTGGTCTACCCTGAAGACCTGTTTGGAAAGCTCGGTGTCGTTGTTAATTCCCATACGTTCTATGTATTCCGCAGGAATCAGGATCGGAGACTTGATTTCAATGAAACCTCTGTCCACAAAGAATTTCGTGATATCGCGTTCGAGTTTTCCCAGGTAGTGTTCCCGCTCTTCGGCATACATGTGTTGAAGGTCTTTTCTCCTCCTGGAAACCAGCTCTGATTCCAGCTTCCTGAATGGCGTGCCCCCATCCAGGGAAATTTCATCTGCCGGGCTCAACAGGGCTTCGAGTCTCCCTCTCTGGCTCAGGGTCAGGGCCGGAGCGGGGGCTGGTGAAGTTGTCTTTATGGCTGCAATGGAAGAAGGTGCTGAAGCGGACCGGTTCAATGAAGATGCAACCGAAGACGTTGCGGATACGACCTTACCTTGAGTGGGTGCAGCAGATACCGCGGATGCCATTGCAGATTCAGAGGGATTCGGAGCAGACGCAGCAGATACCACGGATGCCATTGTAGGTTCTGAAGGATTTGGCACAGATGCAGCAGACACAACAGACGCAGCTGAAGCCGGTTTCGGTGTACCTGGGGCTGTTGCCTGAGGTTCATGGTTTTCAAGTATTTTAGGAGCCCTTGCAACGGATTTCGGTTTTGCTTTCCTGGCTCTAGGTGCAGAGATTACCCTGACCTTCACGCTGCTTTTGTCCTCGGTGGTTTTTGTGAGGAAACGGTTGATATCTTCATCCGAGACCTTGCAGTGCTTGCAGGTTTTCCTGTACTTGTGGTGTCTGAGCGCCCGGGCCGTGCGGCTGCTGCGGGAGTTGTTCACGATAAGCTGATCGCCGCACTCCATTTCTATATAGATTTTTCTTCGGGAGACTTCATAGTGCTTGACTTTGTGAAGCAGTCCGGTTCTGGACATCCAGACTCCGGCAGCAGATACGAGAGAAGCGAGTGGTTTTTTCTCCATAGTGTTACCCCGTGATGAGTTTAAGATCAGATGGATTTTCCTAAAAGTAGCGTTCAAGAACCCCGGCTTACAAAACATAAGCGCGGAATCAGCAAAGTATGCCAAAAGCAGCAAAATATGCTGGAAAATACCCGGAAAGACTCAGAAATTATTCCTGTATTCTGGAAAAAATTTCAGTGGAATGCCATGTAAGTGCCATTCCGAGATTCAAAAACGTGGCGGAAACCCCGGGAATCTAACCCGGCTGAACGGATTTAGAGTCCATTCGATCTACATGATCAGGTTTCCTCCTTGTACTAAAATAGACTGATGTAAATATTTTTGTTTGTATAGTTGTAGCTTAATTGTTATAAATTAAATATTATCATTTTATATATGTTTGTTGGTATAATCTGCAAAAAAGTCTAATGTTAATATATAGTTTTCGAATTGTGATGAATAATGTGAATGTAAAAAAAGGATAAAAGTAGTAAGGACAAAAGTCCATTAACATGCAGGGGCGAAGTAGAGGGTAAGCCGAAAAAGAAAGCAGGATTTTTTTTCTGTTTAGTTTTTTTCTTTTTCCCTTTCTAGCTTATATATTTTTTCTTTCTCGTTTTTCCCTTCCTTTTCCCTTCCTTTTCTCTACTTTTTCTCTTTTCTTTTATTCAGGCCTGATCATAAAGCCCGAGGGTTATAAGCGTCAGGGAAGTAGCGTTTACATCGTCTTCTTTGTTTCCCCAGGCCCCGCTTTCGTGGACATTTTCGAGGAGCCAGCGGATAGTATCTTTAATTTCGTTTTTGAAACCTGCAAGGACCAGGGCCTGGACTGCCAGGTTGCTGGTGGATATATGCTTCCAGCCGCCGTCGGGTTCTCTCTTTGAAAGGATCCACTCCGCACGTTCCCGGATAAAAGTCCGGAACTCTGTGTTTTTTGCCAGTGTGTCTTGCTTTTGCAGGGCTGTGATGATCAGGGAGGTGGTGCCCACCTGTTCCCAGGCAGGGCCGTAGTTTTCGTACAGCCAACGGCATCCTTCGCGGTCTTTTACCTCCATGTCCGCAAGGGCTGCCAGGACATAGGCAGTGTCATAAACTTCTTCATTCCAGGAGTTCCCGCTTTTTTTGCTCAGGAGCCATTTTTCGGAGGCTGTGAAAACAATCCCTTCGGTCGCAAGAGCTGAACAGGCTCGGGAGGTTTCCCTGACCGAATTGTTCCAGGAAGCCCCTTCCTTTTCATGGATAAGGCGGGTGATGTAGGGGTTCGGACGCTTCCAGACAGCACGGGTCGAAAGGGCTCGGGAAAGTTCCTTCAAGGAACTTATTTGCTGTTGGGAAAGCCACTTGAAGCTTTTTTTTACAATATTGAGTTCCAGGTCGCCTAACATTTAACTGTGCTTTTCAGGCTTCATATATTAAAACCTGACTGAGCCGGGACCTGACTTAATCAATATCTGACTGAGCCAATATTTAACTGAGCCAAAATCTGACTTAGCCAAAAACTGGCTGTGGCAGAATTAATACAAAACTATATATGGGCTTTTTGCATTATTATGCATAATGGTGCGCCCAAGGAAAAGACGGATGGTTACTTTTGAACATGGTTTGAGGTACTTCAAACCGGAGGGGGACAGTTCGGAGCCCCCTGAAGAAGTCAGGTTAACCATCGACGAACTGGAAACCATGAGGCTCAGCCATCTGGAAAAGCTGAACCAGAGTGACGCTGCAGCCAGAATGCAGATTCACCAGTCAACCTTTCAAAGGACACTGAAAAGAGCACTTGAAAAGATAACCGATGCTTTCGTCAATGGGAAAGCAATCAGGATAGAAGGAGGCGATTACAGGATGGTAGGTGGAGACGGTACCGGTCCTGCCGGTAAAGGTCCCGGAGTGGGTGGCCGGAAGGGCAGAGGTTGCGGAGGTCGTTTTGGTGGCCCTGAAGGAAACTGTGTATGCTCTGTTTGCGGGCACGAAGCTCCCCATACTCCGGGAGTGCCCTGCATCCAGATGAAATGTGAGAAGTGCGGAAGTCCTATGGTCAGGAAGTAATTGCGTAGGCAAAAATTGAGTTTAGAATTTGTTATTAAAATTTTACAATAAACTTAAAACCATAAATTAAGGAGTTGAGAATCAATGACAGGCGGAGACAGAACAGGCCCTATGGGCCAGGGGTCAATGACAGGAAGGGCTATGGGTTACTGCTCGGGCAATGATGCCCCGGGTTATACGACAGGAGTTCCTGCAGGTGCAGATCGTGGCGCTGGCCGTGGTGCTGGTCGTGGCGCTGGGCCTGGTACGGGTCGTGGCGCTGGCCGTGGTGCTGGGCCTAGTATGGGTCGTGGTGCAGGTCAGGGTTTCCGGTGCAGGAGAATCCCTAATTTCGGAAGAGGGGCAGAGTTTGCTGCCCGGGGTGAGTACCCCGGATATTACTATCCCGCACCTGCTCAGTCCAGGACCGAATCAGATGTCAATTTACTTGACAACCGGATAAGCTCTCTGAAACAGGAACTTGAGAACCTTACGGAAAGTTTGAAGGAACTTCGGCTTCAGGAAAGCGATGAAAAGGAATGAGTTCAGTAACAAGTTCAGTAACAAGTTCAGTAACAAGTTCAGTAATGAATCCATAAATGAGTTCTGAATTCATTCATAAGTGAATTTTAAAAAATGAATTTCGGGCTGGAAAATGGAGAGATTCCCTACCGGATTTCCCGTTAAATTCCCCGTTTTTTCAGGTCCTGATCTTTTTTGTGAAAGGAAGAGTTGAAAAATGAAGTCAAGAATCGTATATGGGCCACTTCTTTCTCGAAGGCTCGGAAGGTCTCTCGGACTCGATGTGATTAAAAACACCGGCTCGAAAAAGAACTGCAACTACGACTGCATCTACTGCCAGCTCGGGCACGTGGAAAAGAAGCTTTACGGGCCTGAAGCTGTGCAGGGAGGGGTAACCCCCGGGGAAGTTGTCGAAAGCCTGCAAAACTTCCATAAGAATGTCGAGGATCTGGACTACATCACTTTTTCCGGCACCTGTGAACCAAGCCTTAACCTAACGCTTGGGGAAAGCATCCGGGAAATCAGGAAAGTAAGCGAAATTCCGGTCTGCGTTATTACGAATTCTTCCCTTGCCGGAAGGCCCGATGTCCGGGAAAACCTTGCCGAAGCCGACCTTGTGGTGGCAACCTTTGTCTCCGGAAACGAAGATACCTGGAAGAAAATTCACAGGCCCGCCCCGGAGATAAAACTTGAGGAGGTCATCGAAGGGCTCCGGAAACTTTCAAAAATGGAGGCCGGGCCAAAACTTGCTCTCGAAGTCATGCTGCTCGAGCGTGCTGACGGCAGCCCCCTGAACAGCACGGATGAGGAAATCGAAGCCCTGATTGAAGCGATAAAATACATTGTCCCCGATGAAATCGAAATCCTTACAGTCAGCCGCCCACCCGCGGAAGCTTATGTTATCCCTGTCCCGGAAGAGAGGCTCAGGGAGATTGCGGAAAGGTTTGTGTCAGAGTTCGGGAAGGAAAAAGTCAGGCTTGTCCTGAAAGGCCTGAAGAAAAAGCGTTCGAAGGTAAGCCACCAGGACCTGGAAGAAGAAGTCTATGCCCTGCTTCTGAGAAGGCCCTGCACTTTTGAGCAGGTTGAAAAAGCCCTGGATCTCGATTCCGGAGGTCTGCACCTGATAATCGAAAAGCTTCTTAATGAAAATAAAATCGTGGCAATTAATTCTAATGAAAATAGCTTCTTTAGGGGGATAACAGATTAAGAACTATTATCATTAGCTTTTATTATCTTTTTTTAGTAATTTCAGATAATTTTTGCCTATTTTGGTGACTATTAGATCTCCAATCTCTTCTTCTTCCTCTATTGTGAATGCATTTTCATAATTTATTAACCAAAGACCTTGGATTTCAACCAAATTTTCCTCCCCCGAACTGAACACATTTGTGAAATGTACTCTAAACACTGGAATTTCATCTTCTTCCTCAATTTTACTGAGTTTCACAATCCATGTTAAGGGACCATTTGAAAGATCCAAAATATTATCATCAACAAATTCACCATCTTTAGTAAACTCTACCCAAACCTTTCTACCTTTAAACTCAACTTGCTTTAGTTCAAGTTCATACCCGTATCCTAAATCAAGCACTTCTCCGACTCTTAAGGTGTCCCTTTTTTCACTATCAAGAATAAGTTCAGCTAATTTATTTGGAACATTGGGTTTGAATGCTACAAATACTTCCCCCCGTAAGTTAAGGGTGCTGTACTTCAGTTCAAACCAATCCTCTCTATTATACTCATAAGTCACTTGTTCGATCTCAAAAGTAAGGAATTCTGGCCGCTGTCCATGTTCTATTAAATTATTTGATAGTTCGATTATTTTGTTAACATATTTTTCTGGATATTTATCAGACAAATCAAATACCCTTTTAAATTCCGTCGATAAATTTTTCAATCCAGTTGAAGTGTTCTCATATTCTATATGACGTAAATTTCTTATGTCAAAAGGAGGTGTAACGCCATTTTTTTCTTTAATTAAAATTGTTCTACTCAGAGAAATAGAATGTCTTCTCCCTAGTTCATAATACACGTTTGGGTTTGGGCAAGTTATATCCGCAACCACATACCTGCATTTAGTTAATAACTCGATTATTTGAGATACCATCTCACCTGGATCTGGAATTCCATCAGCACGTATAATTTTAAGTGAAGGATTTGCACGCTTTATTGCTTTTGACAGTAAATCAGTGTACTTATCTTTAAGTTCTTGCTCTGAAACTTCTATATCCCCGCACTTCTGAGTTCCAATTGGCATTATAATGAAACAAGTATTCTCCATGTTTGTAGTTCCTTAATTATATTTTGTAAACAGAGTTTATAAAACGAGACTGTCTTGATTGATCAAAAGCTTAACCATTTTTAGTTTGAATTTCAGGCAAAAATAGTGATCTATATCTTCTGGCAAAGTTTTTGGAGTTTGCCACCAGCAAAAAAAGAAAAAAAATAGTTATATTAAAATATTTTTATTCTTCAGGCGTTCCCCTGAGTTGCTGGCTGGGGGGGAAGCCTCTGGGCAAGTTCGTTGTCGAGCATGTACAGGGAGTTAATGTTGTCTCCGACAAGCTTCAACTTGGCGATAATGTCGTTGTCGTTTTCTTCTTCTTCGATCTGCTCGTTCACGTACCACTGAAGGAAGGCGTTTGTGGCGTGGTCTTTCTCGGCAATAGCGAGGTCTACAAGTTCGTGGATTGAGCGGGTGATGAACTGTTCGTGCTCCAGGGTCTGAAGGAACATTTCCAGAGGGGTCCCGAATTCCATGGGAGGCTCCTGGATTTCCTTGAGCTTCACGTTTGCACCCTGCCTGTTCAGGTAGTCAAAGAACTTCATTGCGTGGATAGTCTCTTCTTCTACCTGGATCTTGAACCAGTGGGCAAAGCCTGGGAGCCCTTTTGCCGAGCTGTAAGCCGACATTGCAAGGTAGAGATAGGACGAATACATTTCTTTGTTAATCTGTTCGTTAATTGCTTCTTCCATCTTTTCGTTCAGCATTTTTTTCCCTCACTAACGAATATCCTGTTAAATGACTGCCCCTCTGGCAGGCTGAATCTTCCGCTTCATCCTCTTATGAGTTGAGTCTGCAGCTTTCCTTTCAGGTTTTTTCCCTGCCAGTGCTTTTTGCCTGATCTTCGATAATTTCCATTATTTTGAGTCAGGCGGGGTGCTTTACACCCTTACTTTCTTATAACTTTCAATTTATAGAAGTTTTTTGTAAAATTGAATCTTTATCAATTTTCTTGCAAAAGCTGGGGTGCTGGAGAGGTGCAGGATAAGTGTGGGACAGATTCCGGGCAGATGCAGGATGAGAAGTTCCAGACATTGAGGATTGCAGAGGTATGAAAAAATGTGTGTAAAAAAGTATGTAAAAGATATGTAAAAAAAGTATGTAAAAGATATGTAAAAAAAG